>DPJB01000017.1 GCA_003543245.1 Moraxellaceae bacterium
TCTTGTTGATGTGCTGACCGCCCGCACCGGAAGCGCGATACGTATCGGTGCGCACATCGGCCGGATTGATATCAATTTCGATGTTGTCATCCACTTCCGGCGAAACGAACACAGAAGAAAACGACGTATGACGACGGTTGCCCGAGTCGTAGGGCGACTTGCGAACCAGGCGGTGCACACCGGTTTCAGTACGCAGCCAGCCAAAGGCATACGCGCCTTCGACGCGGATGGTTGCCGACTTGATGCCGGCGACTTCGCCATCGGAAACTTCCATGATCTCGCCCTTGAAACCGTGACGATCAATCCAGCGCAGGTACATGCGGAACAGCATGCTGGCCCAATCCTGGGCTTCGGTACCACCGGCACCGGCCTGAATATCGATGAAGCAGTTACTCGGGTCCATCTCGCCGGAGAACATGCGACGGAACTCAAGATCAGCCACGGACTTTTCCAGGCCATCGAGTTCAGCGGTCACATCATTCAACGTGCCTTCATCATCCTCTTCAACTGCCAGATCCAGCAGCTCCTTCGCATCCACCAGGCCGCTATCGAGGTTATCGAGGGTCAGCACCACCCCTTCGAGATCAACACGCTCCTTGCCAATGGCCTGGGCTTTTTCAGGCTCATTCCAGAGGGTGGGGTCTTCGAGTTCACGCATGACCTCTTCGAGGCGTTCTTTCTTCAGATCGTAGTCAAAGATACCCCCTGAGCGATGAAGAGCGCTCGGAAAGGTCCTTGATGCGGTTCAGGTAGGGATTGATTTCCATGGAAAAAATCAGTGGCGGATGGACAAGGGCGCGGATTGTACCGGATACCGCAGCGGCCAGCCAGAAACGGAACCGGCCGCATCAGCGGCCGGTCGGGGCAGGACTCATTGTGCCTGTGGACGACTCACTTCCTGAGCGACGTCAGGACCATGGTTCAACACTGGCAGGTGCATTGACACCCTGACGTGCTGAATCATTGAAAAACGTAACAACAATAGTGCCATAAGTCATCGCAGCTGCCAGCACGCTCACGGACAAGGTCCGGGCAGCTACACGCAGGGTTAACATGATCATTCTCCAGATTTCAGTCGTACCGCCCGGGACAAGCCCAATGGTGAAATCAGGACCCGGACGGCTGGCCGGTTCGCAAGAGCCTGAAAGACTCCAGACCGGTGATCAAATATTAACCGAAAACAGCCTTAATCGGGAGAAAGATGGTTACGGGCTGTAAAGCAATCCATATTTCCACATATAAATCATATATTTACTTATTCTCAACAGGCTCCATGTACTCCACCCGTAGCTGCAGGGATCGACTGCCCCGGAACTCATTGATGTCCAGGCGATAAGCCAGCCGCACCGTCCTGGCCTTGTTGGGCCATTGTTCCGTATCAATATTGAAGGCGATGGCATCGAATATCCGGTTAGAGGCCGGATGCGCCACACTCAGCTTGAGATGCTTTTCCTTCAGCACCCGCTGCTCCAGGCAAAGGAAGTCGCCGTGAAACAGTGGCTCGGGGAATGCCTGCCCCCACGGACCTGCCTCACGGAGCAAATCGGCAAACGGCTCGGTAAAACACTCGGGGGGCAACTCCCCGTCCGAGTACAACACCGGCTCAAGGTCACGAGGGTCCACCACCTCGCGCACCGCCGCGTTGAACGCCACCCTGAAGTCATCCAGATGCACTGCAGGCAGGGACAAGCCAGCGGCCATCGCGTGGCCACCAAACCGGGTAATGAGCCCGGGATTTCTGGCGGCCACCGAGTCCAGCACATCCCGTATATGTACACCGGGAATGGAGCGTGCCGACCCTTTAAGCTCAAGGCCTGCCTTGTCGCCAGGCGCAAAGGCAATGACAGGACGATGGAAGCGCTCCTTCAGGCGGCCTGCAAGGATGCCGATCACGCCCTGATGCCAGTCACGATGAAACAGGGCCAGCCCGAATGGCAGCGCAGTCTTGTCGAGCGCGAACGTTTTCAGCACATGCATGGCTTCATTCTGCATGTTGCCCTCGATCTGACGGCGCTCGACATTCAGGCCATCCAGCTCCGCTGCAAATTGCGCAGCCATATCCGGAGAGTCCGTCAGCAAGCACTCGATACCATGTGACATGTCATCCAGACGCCCTGCCGCATTCAGACGCGGTGCAACCTGAAAGCCCAAATCCGTGGCCACCAGTTGCGCAGGACTTTTGCTGGCAATGGCCAGCAATGCCGAAATACCCGGACGACAACGGCCAGCACGAATGCGCGCCAGCCCCTGATGCACCAGCACGCGGTTATTGGCATCCAGCGGCACCACATCCGCCACGGTCCCCAGTGCCACCAGATCCAGATACTCCGCCATTACCGGCTCGGGAATATTCTTCTCCACAAACCAGCCCTGCTCTTTCAGATGGGTACGCAGACGGGACATCAGGTAAAACGCTACGCCGACACCGGCAAGGTGTTTGCTGGGAAAATCACAACCCGGCTGATTGGGATTGAGGATGGCCGCTGCATCCGGCAATACAGCACCCGGTAAATGGTGATCGGTAATCAGAACCTGCATACCCAGTGCATTGGCGGCTGCCACACCTTCAATACTGGAAATCCCGTTATCGACCGTCACAATAAGATCCGGTGATCTGGTCGCACGTGCCAGCTCAACAATTTCGGGCGTAAGGCCGTAGCCATAGGTGAAACGGTTGGGTACCAGGTAATCCACCTGCCCTGCCCCCATAGCACGCAGGGCACGTACCACCAGAACCGTACTGGTTGCACCATCTGCATCAAAATCACCGATGACAAGAATCCGTCGGTTCTCGCGCAGGGCCGCCCCCAGAAGACCCAGGGCCGTCTCCATTCCCTTGAGCAATGGCTTGTGCAGGCCCTGCAGGCTTCTCACAAGCTGATCTGACGAACGCACCCCGCGAGCAGCATAAATGCCTGCGAGCACGGGATGGATGCCACTCAGCTCGGCAGGAGTCGCAGGGATGTCACGGGTACGCAGGATTTTCTTCATGCCGGACATATTACAGGGAGAGCATTCAGCAGCAGTATGGTGACTCCGGGCAACCGATGAAAGGAACTCCCTGCAGAGTGCACACCACCAGCGACGAGCCGAGACAGGCGCACAGAACACGTCTTCATACATGGCCGGCAAATACTGCTCATCCAGAACCTCCTAATCGGCGACTTCATCAAACCCGCCACAGAAAACCTTCTGCAATTACCCGGCATTATCCCGGAACTGGGGATTGCCGATACAGGCAGCCGTGGGTTTACCCCCCGCAGTTACGCGGCCGGCGCACCCGCCGTATTTGCCAGATCTTCCGCCAGCCGCTTCATCACCATCTGCCACGGCGAGTCCTCCGGCAAGTTACCGGTCTGCGCCGCCCAGGGCTGCAACCATCGGCTGCGCAACTCACGTTGCAGCACCGGCTCCTCATCGCGATGGGCAATGGCCAGCAGCTCCAGCACCACCGCCGCATGGTCCGGCGGCAAGGGTGCGTCCGCCCAGTCCAGTTGCAGGTGCTCCATCAGCCGCACCATATCCTCACGCATATCACCACCATCCAGATTCTGGGCAGCATGCAGTAGCAAACACACCGGCGTTTGCAAACCGACATGGAACGTACCCCAGTAATCGTCCGCCACCGTACTGAAGTCGCCCAGCCCCAGCGCAGTAAATATCTGTCCCCGGTCACCGTCATCCACCAGCGGGCTGAAGAAACGCGACCACAGCAACAGGTCCAGCACTAACTCATCCGCCGCCACGGCGTTGCTGACTGACGCGTTCATGAGAGTCCTACCCAATCGGTCGACACCGATTTCAGCCCGGCCCGTTCACGCTGTGCACCCTGCCACACCGCCACACCCACACGCCCGGCGCGCTCCAGCTCCGGCCAGCAGGGCAATTGCAGCACCACCTGCCAGAAGCCCTGTCGCCACTCGGGGACCACCGTCCAGCCCAAAGGTGGAGCCTGCCGCTGCATGGTGCCCAGACCCTCGGCATGCATCCGGTAAAGTTCCTGACGGTCGGCGCGCCATAACACCCCTTGTACCGGCTTGCCCGGCGCACCCATGGTGATCCACTGCGAATCGTCGGCCACCGGCACCAGCAGGGCGCAGGCGTCGGGAAACAGCGTCGGATTGTCATCCACCTGCCTCACCGCCGTCGCGCATGGCCAGCGCAAGGTCACGCGGAAACCGCGCCCCGTCGCCCGTTCGGCCTCCAACTGCACTTGCGGTGTCGCCGGAACAGTGTGGTCGGCATAGGCCGCGAGCACATAACCGCCGGGCTGCATGGCCGTCGGCGCCGCCATCATTTCAATCTGCTTCTTCATAGAGCTCTCCAGCCATCAAACAACGGTACGCATGTCTGGGTCCAGGTGAAAGTTCTTATTCCAGTCATAGGCAATCAACAGATCCATCAATTCGCTGGGTTGGCCCTGCTTGCGCAGCTCCCGCTGTTCTATCAGCGTCGCCAGCGCCGTATGCATTTTTGTACCAAACAGGCTTTGCAGATACTCCAAGGGGATCCGCATTTCCGAAGTCGGCTGACCGTTGCTGTCCAGCTTGGCGGGCGATAGCGGCGGTACATAAAACACATTAGGCTCCGTACCAAATTCCGGGTGCAGCGGGATGGCCACCCCCCACTTATGTACCAGTTTCCAGATAGGCCCTTCCGGGTCATCCAGATAGCCGACAAAGCGTAACCGGCCGGGACACTGTCGGGCGCAGGCCGGCGCCACCCCCTGCTCTACGCGCGGCAGGCAAAAAATGCATTTGGTGGATACCTGCCGCTTCGGGTCGAAAAAGACCTTCTTGTACGGGCAGGCCTCCACACAGAAGCGGTAGCCGTGACATTGATCCTGATTCACCAGCACGATGCCGTCCTCACTGCGCTTTTCAATGGCGCCGCGCGGGCAGGCATCCTTGCAGGCCGGGTGGGTGCAGTGGTTGCACAGGCGCGGCAAGTAGAAGTAATGGTTGTCCTGCGGGTACTCGCCAGCGCCGTGGTCTTCGTCCCAGTTTGGTCCCCATGTCGGCAAGCTTTCCGGACGCAGCCAAGGCTTTTCCTTTTCAGCGGCATCACGGAAAAACACCTTGTTGTGGTTGAATTTCCAGGCACGGCCATAGCCGCTGTCCGGGTCGGGTATTTCGCCGCGCTTGACGCCGCCTTGCGCGTCACGCCCGCCCGTTTCGCGGTAATTAGCCGGGTAGCCCTTGCCAGGCATGCTCTCCACGTTGTTCCAGTACGCGTAGTCCGTGCCCTGGTCCTTGTTCCACAAAGTCTTGCAGGCCACCGTGCAGGTCTGGCAACCCAGGCATTTGTTCAGATCCAGCACCATCGCCAACTGGCGGTTGCCGGTGCTTACACTTTTCGTTGTCATGGCGGATACCCCTTCAGGCCCGGTGCGCTTCGGCTCGGGCGGCTTGTTCCTGGCGGTTACGTTCAGCCCAGGGTCGGATGTCAATGCGGGTGTCCTGCACCTGCGTGCCGGGCTGGAACATGGCGAAAGCCCAATTCACATGACCGCCGCCGCCCGCAAAATGCAGTGGATTCATCAACCCCGGTGTAATCCACTTGTAGCTCTGGTGCCTGGGAAACTGGTAAGGCTCCCAAGCGTGGAAGTAATAGGCCACGCCCGGCCGCACCATGGTGGAGTGCTTGATGCGCATGTGTACCTTCCCCAGTCGGTTGAAGATTTCTGCCCAGTCATGGTCAGCAATACCCAGCCGTTCGGCATCACGCGGGTTCAGGTACAGCAGCGGCTCGCCGCGTTGCAATCGCATCAGCAACGGCGTGTCGCGCCAGATCGAATGCACGCTCCAGCGCGAATGGCAGGAAATCATCTGAAAAGGGAGATCGCCGCCGGCCTTCGGGCTTTCCTTGTGCGCGGGCAAGCTTTCATTGGCCTCGATGAACCACGGGTGATCGATGTAGAACTGCTGCCGTCCGGTCAGGGTCGGCCAGCGCCACTTGTGCTTGACCTGATGCTGCGCCACCGTCAGCACGCCCTCGCCGTTCCAGTCGCCATTGAACAGTTGCGATTGCAACATGGTGCTGCCGGTCATGTTGAATTTGTCGATGCCGGTGTGCTTGAGATCCTTGATTTTCATGCCCATGGTGGACGAGCTGATATCGAGGATTTCCTGGGTGACCCCGGCGGCATCCTTCGGCCCCCAATTGTTCTTGCTGTTGAAAATATTATGCAGCTGCTTCAAGTCCACCTGCTTCGTTGCCAGCCCGCAGGCCTGCTTCGACGGAACATTGCGCTCCACGGCGATTTCCTGAACGCGTTTCGACAACTGCCAGTAGATTTCCCATTCGTCGCGGCTTTCTCCCATGGGCGGAATGGCGGCATCGCAGAAATGCAGGTAAGGCACATAGCCAATCGGGTACTTGATGCCGGTTTTCTCGTAATACCCCGCCGCCGGCAACAGGTAGTCGGCGTGCATGCCGGTGAAGGACAGCTTGACATTAATATCGACAATCAGATCCAGGTTCGGCCACATGTTTTCCAGCATGTGTTGCGGCATGTTAGTACGGCGCAGCACATTGTTGCCGCCGGTTACCCATACCTTGGGCGGGGTTTTCTCTGGACGCGGGTAGGTGGGCATCCAGCCTTTGGCACGGGCCTCAGCGTCATATTCGCTGACCGGGCGCGGGTAACCTGCCGCCAGCGCCTCGGCGTCCAGCACATCCTTGATGCCCTGAAAATTCAGGTTGACCGAGGCACTATTGGTGCCGCAGACCCGCTCCCGCGAGCCCCGGAGAGCTTCGTCAAGGGTGATTTCCAGAAGGGTCTTCTTGCGCATGACCAGGTTGGCCGCGCCCTCGAAAACACCCTTCGCGCCCAACGCGGCCAGCCAGACCCCGGCCATGCCGGTCAGCCCGGTGGAGGTCATTTCCGCCGAGCACTCAAAACCCTCCAGACTGAACCAGCCAGTAGCGTTTAGCCCCGCACCGCGCTTGCCGATGGCCCCTTTCAGCGTCAGGCACAATATTTTTGTCCGGTTCATCAGGTCGGAATGGTAGAAGCGGTTGGCGCCCCAGCTAGACAGCACCAGTGGCCGCTCAGCCTTGGCAAAGTTCTCGGCAAATTCGCGGATCTGCGCCACATGCAGACCCGTCACTTGCGCGGCACGCTCAAAGGTCCAGGGGTCCAGCTGCTCCTTCAGCAGCGCGCCCACCGGCGCTACCTGCACGGTTTCGCCATCTTTCAGCGTCACCGTGAACAGTCCCTCAACCGCCGGATCTACCTCTTCGGTAAACAGGCGCGGATTGTCGCTGCCCTCTCCTGCGGGGGCGGCCACCACTTTTTTCTGCCTCAGGTCATACCAGTAAAACACCCCTTCGCTGCCTTCAGCGATGACATCGCTTTCCCGCAGAAAGCGGCCGGTGTCCTGTCGCACCAGCATCGGCAGGTCAGTCTGCTCCTTGACGTAGGCCCAGTTGACCCGGTTGGTTGCCCAGATGTGGCGGGCCGTGGCCAGCCCCAGGGCAGCGTCGGTGCCGGCGCGGATGGGCAACCAGCTGTCGGCGTGCACGGCGGTGGCAGAATAGATGGGATCGATGACGGTGACGCTGGCCCCGTTGTAGCGTGCCTCGAAAATGAAGTGGGCATCCGGAATTTGCGTCACGGCGGGGTTCATGCCCCAGATAACCAGACAGTCGGAGAGAAACCATTCATCTGACGTACCGCCCATGTGCGGAAAGCCGAAGGTCAGCATGGCCCCGATATTGAGGTCGCCGATTTCTGCCCAGTCATCGGCAATGGACGCGCCGATCTGGCCAAAGAATTTCATGCGCGCCAGCGTGGAGGCGCCGTAATCAAAATGCGGGCCGAGATCGTGATAGATCGCCTCGGTGCCATGCTGCTGGACAGTGTCCACCATCTTGTGGGCAATCTCATCGATGGCTTGATCCCAGGAGATTTTCTGCCACTGTCGTGAGCCGCGTTCGCCCACCCGCTTCAGCGGCACGGTCAGCCGCGATGGGCCGTACATCACGTGGGTGTAACACGCCCCCTTCTGGCAACCGCGCGGGTTGAAGTCGGGCACGATGCCCGGCTCGGAGGACTCATAGGTGGCCGTCTGCTCCTCTCGGACAATGACACCGTTCTTGACGTAGATGTCCCAGGCGCAGGCGCTGCGGCAGTTGAGCCAGCCGTGCGAACCCTTGGCAACCTTGTCCCAGGTCCAGCGCTGTCGGTAGAGGTCTTGCCAGCTACCCAGTTTGGGCCGGTGTTGTGGCCCCAATGGCACGCCGTCCTTTTGAGTCGGGCGTCCAGTGAAGTGCATCAGTGGAACACCGATGGTGGCGCCGCTGACTGAACCCAGCGCCAGATATTTGAGAAGCTTGCGTCTGTTGATTGACATACCGCCCTCTGCATGAGGTTGGACGCCTGTTTCACACTGTCGGCCGAATCCCTCCCTGAACTCAGCTGTTGTCGGTGTCCGCTCAGGCGATTGGACTGCCGTAATGGCAGACCCGAGTCATATTCCCGGATAACCCACCCTAATATGAATAAGTATTCGCATTCAATTCATATTGCAGAATAATGATAAAAACCTGACCGCACATCTCCACCCCATGAAGCCGCCTTGATTGAATGCAGACACGCCTCGCGGCAGAGCGCCATCAGGAAAAAGAGGCAAAATGACGCAGAAATGAATACGCCCCAGTTATGGGGCGTATTCATTTGCCAGATTCCGGCCAGGTCGTGAGTTTCTACACCGACTGTCTCGCCTGGCCTTTCAAAGTAACAGCCTTCAGCCCGCCATGGACTTGAGAATGGCGTCCTTGACTTGGTCCAGCGTGGCATCAATGGTCTTGAGCACAGCATTACTGCACTGGCCAATCGCCGTATCCGGGTCCTTGAGGCCATTACCGGTCAGTGTGCACACCACCTTGGAGCCTTCAGGAATCTTGCCGGACTTGATGTCACGAATGGCACCTCCCAGCGATGCGGCAGAAGCAGGCTCGCAGAACACGCCTTCATACATGGCCAGCAGACGCTGCGCATCCAGGATTTCCTGGTCGGCCAGCTCATCAAACCAGCCACCGGAAACTTTCTGCAGCTCCCAGGCCTTGTCCCAGGACTGCGGATTGCCGATACGAATGGCCGTGGCCACCGTTTCCGGGTTGGCAACAGGACCGCCGCGCATGAACGGTGCAGAGCCGGCTGCCTGATAACCCACCATCTTCGGGCGGCTGTTGACGATACCGCGCTCGTGGTACTCGCTGTAACCCATCCAGTGCGCCGTGATGTTGCCGGCATTGCCGACCGGCAGACAGTGGAAGTCCGGGGCAAAGCCCAGCTCTTCCACAATTTCAAACGCCGCTGTCTTCTGGCCCTGCAGACGGTAGGGATTGATGGAGTTCACGATGGTGACCGGAGCATGAGCGGCAACCTGCTTCACCAGCTCCATGCCTTCGTCAAAGTTGCCACGAATCTGCAGAGTCACTGCACCGTACATCATGGCCTGTGCCAGCTTGCCCATCGCAATCTTGCCTTCGGGAATCAGCACGAATGCCGTGATGCCGGCACGGGCTGCGTATGCAGCGGCAGCGGCCGAGGTGTTGCCCGTCGAGGCGCAGATGATGGCCTTGCTGCCCGCTTCAACCGCCTTGGTCACGGCCATGGTCATGCCACGGTCCTTGAAGGAACCGGTCGGGTTCAGCCCCTCATACTTCACGTAAATCTCGACATGCTTGCCAAGCATGGCGGGGATGTTCTTCAGCTTGATCAGCGGCGTATTGCCCTCGCCCAGCGAGATAAGGCGGGTGTCGTCAGACACCGGCAGATGGTCGCGGTACTTGTTGATCAGGCCGGTGTAGCGGTTGCCAAAGTTCATGTCGTTTCTCTATTCAAGAAAAATTCAGGTTTACACAAAATCCACCATGCCTCATTTCAACAGGGAGGCATGCAGTCTTACGCATCCAGATTTTCAAGGCGGATGCGCACCACCTTGCCAATCACATCATCCAGTGCTTCCATTTCAGCAATCGCCTGGTTCATTTCACGCTCCACCACCGGTTTGGTGAGAATGATTACCGGCACTGATCCAGCCTCGTGTGCCGGTTTTTGCAGGATGGCTTCGATACTGATGGCATGCTCTGACAGGATACGTGTCACATCCGCGAGCACACCGGGGCGGTCATTGGCGGTGAGGCGCAGGTAATAGGACGTCACCACTTCATCCATTGGCAGGATCGGTGTATCGCTAATGGCATCCGGCTGAAAGGCGAGATGAGGAACAAACGTGCTGTTGTCAGATCCCATGGCACGCACAACATCGACAATATCCGCGACAATCGACGATGCTGTCGGGCCGGCACCAGCACCCGAACCATAGTAAAGCGTGGCTCCAACCGGCTGCGATTGCACCAGCACGGCATTCTTTACGCCATTCACATTGGCAATCAGACGCTCAGCCGGAATCAGCGTGGGATGTACGCGTAACTCGATACCTTTTTCAACGCGACGGGCAATGCCAAGATGCTTTATGCGGAAACCGAGTTCCTCGGCATAAGCAACATCATCACGCGTAAGTTTGGTAATGCCTTCGGTGTATGCCTTCTTGAACTGCAGTGGAATGCCAAACGCCAGCGATGCAAGGATGGTCAGCTTGTGCGCCGCATCAATCCCTTCAACATCAAAGGTAGGATCAGCCTCTGCATAACCCAGTGCCTGCGCTTCCTTGAGCACGTCGTAGAAGTCACGGCCCTTTTCACGCATCTCGGTCATGATAAAATTGCCGGTGCCATTAATGATGCCGGCCAGCCACTCGATACGGTTTGCGGCCAGACCCTCACGCATCACCTTGACGATGGGCACGCCACCGGCAACCGCTGCCTCGAAGGCAACATAGACACCCTTCTGTTCTGCAGCGGCGAAAATCTCGTTGCCATACTCGGCCAGCAGCGCCTTGTTCGCCGTGACGACATGCTTGCCATTGGCAATCGACTGCATCACCACTTCACGTGCGGTAGTAGTGCCACCAATCACCTCTACAACGATATCAATCGCAGGATCGTTGACGACCGCAAAGATGTCCTGGCTGACCTGGGTACCGGACAGGTCATAGCCCGGCTTGTCCCGACGGACGCCAACATGAGACACGCGAATATCACGACCGGTACGACGGCTGATTTCAGCAGCATTCTCGCGGAGCAGGTTGAAGGCACCGCCACCAACCGTACCAAGGCCCACAATACCCACAGACACCGGTTTCACATCATCACCTGAATGCATTCGAGTGCGCCTGGATGGCGCAGAGACAGCGACCGGCAGGCATGACAATGCCTTTGGCCGGTATTTTGAGGGCGCAACATTATGGCCCGTCCCGGGGTTTGTCAAACCCGGGACGGGCAGAATTTCATCAGAGGGATGAAACCCTAATCAGCGGATGCCAAGTGCCTTGGCCATGTCAGCAGGCGCCAGATAGCCGCCGATCTGTGTACCGTCCGGTGCGAAGATGGCCGGGGTGCCACGTACCCCGAGCTTTACCCCCAGTTCATACTGCTCATTCACTGGTGATTTGCAGAGTTTGCCGGCCTCGGCAACCACCTTGCCTTGCTTGGACTGGGTCATGGCAGACTGGCGATCCTTTGCACACCATACGTTATCCAGCTTGCGAGACGTCGGCGTGTTTTCTCCGGAACGGGGAAAGGCCAGGTAACGCACCTCTATTCCCAGCTTGTTGATTTCAGCAATCCCCTGATGCAACTTGCGGCAATAGCCACAATCCACATCGGTGAATACATGCACCACTGCTTTTGGCTTGCCACCGGCAGCGGGGAAATTCACGGTGTCGCCAGGCGCCAGTGCGGCCAGAGCAGCCTTGCTTTCGTCAGCCATGGCAACGTCGGCCACACTCACGATGCGGTTGCCCTGAATCTCCAGTAAATCCCCCTGAAACAGATAGCGGCCATCTGCCGTGACGTAAATCGGCTCGTAACCCTTGGCATTCACTGCATATAGCCCTGAGGGCGTGGCCCGGATGCTCACAACCTCGGCTTTTGGCATGGCGGCCTTGAGTCTGGCCCGAATGACATCCTCCGGGCCGGCCTGTGCCACTCCAGCCAACAACGTCGCAATCACTACTACCGGAACAGACAGGAACTTCATTGGGCGACTCCATAAAACTGTTTGCCAAGCATACGTCGGGACACATGCAAATGTTGATAGCACAAGCGTAAACGGTGCCAGAGAGCGATCAACCTCAACCTCTGGGATGATGCAGGGCGTGAAGCTCCTGCAAGCGCTGATTAGCGATATGGGTATAAATCTGGGTGGTGGAAAGATCACTATGACCTAACAGCATCTGCACCACCCTCAGATCGGCACCATGATTCAGCAAGTGGGTGGCAAAGGCATGCCGGAGGGTATGGGGCGACAACGGCTTGTTGATGCCTGCGGCTTGCGCCAATGCCTTTATCCGGTACCAGAAGGTCTGCCGGGTCATGAACTCCCCTTCCCGGCTGGGAAACAGGGCGTCGGTTGGCGAGCCGGCAACGAGAGCCGGGCGCGCCTGCTCCACATAGCGGACCAGCCAATCCATCGCCTCCTGATTCATCGGTACCAGCCGCTCCTTGCTGCCCTTGCCCGTGACGCGGACAAAGCCCCCGCGCAAATTGGGCTGATCAATACGCAAGCCCACCAGCTCCGAGACGCGCAAACCGCAGGCATAGAGCAGCTCCAGCATGGCACGGTCCCGCAGTCCCAGCGGTGTTTCCGTCAGGGGAGCCGCCAGCAACTTCTCAACCTCCGCCTCCGACAGATCCTTGGGCAAGGGGCGACCGATTTTTGGCGTATCCAGATTGAGGGTCGGGTCGAGGGTTAGCCTGTGCTGGGAGAGATGAAAGCGGTAGAAGCGGCGCACCGCCGAAAGAAAGCGGGCACGCGAGCGGGGATGACTCCCCTCCTCCTGCAACTCCCGGATGAACCGGATCAGGTCCTCATGGCCCAGACCAAGCAGCGGCCTTGGCGATGCCCACTCCGCCAGCTTGTGCAGGTCGCTCAGGTACGCACTGATGGAGTGACGGCTCAGGCCCTCCACCACGAGCTTGCTGCGGAACTGGCGCAGCTCCGGCGGCTCGGGCAGGGTATTTTCTTCCTTGCGCGGACGGCCGCGCGGGCGGGACAGGCTTGAGGTCATGCCGGGATCATAGCGGAGGATTCCCGCGCAACATACTCATACCGCGCCCATAAAAAAAACGGCCCGAAGGCCGTTTTCCTGCAGCTCAGCGTACCACTTACTTCGCGGCGCGCGGAGCCAGCTTTTCCTTGATGCGTGCGGACTTGCCGGAACGATCGCGGAGGTAGTACAGCTTGGCACGGCGAACGTCACCACGACGCTTCACTTCGATGGAATCAACCACCGGAGAATGCGTCTGGAACACACGCTCAACACCGATGCCATTAGAAATCTTGCGCACGGTGAAAGCCGAGTTCAGGCCACGGTTCTTTTTGGCGATAACAACGCCTTCGTAAGCCTGCAGACGCTCACGGTCGCCTTCCTTAACCTTCACCTGAACGATAACGGTATCGCCCGGGCCGAAAGACGGCACGTTCTGCTTGAGTTGGGACTGTTCAACGTATTGAACCAGGGGATGCTTGCCGCTCATGGCATTTCCTCAATATATGGTGACAGAGGCTGTGGGTCGGCTTTTTTTGTGAAGCCGCCCGGCGCATACACACCGTTCACATTTGGCACACCGGTTACCCGGCACACCCATGGAGGTAAAAAGGCCTTACTGCGCCTTCTCACCCTCGCCGCTTTCGCGACGGATCTCGTCGAGCAATTTCTTCTGCTCTTTATCCAGCGTGACCTTCTCCAGAAGATCAGGACGACGCTGCAATGTTCTGGCCAGACTCTGTTTGCGACGCCACTTGCGAATCGCTGCATGGTCACCGGACAGCAACACCGGTGGCACATCCTCACCCTCGTAAACTTCCGGGCGGGTATAGTGCGGGCAATCCAGCAGACCATCGCTGAAGGAGTCTTCCTCCGCCGAGGCCTCGCAACCGAGCGCACCCGGCAGCAATCGTGTTACCGCATCGATCAGGACCATCGCCGGCAATTCGCCACCCGACAGTACATAGTCACCAATCGACCATTCGGCATCAACTTCACGCTGGATCAGCCGCTCATCAATGCCTTCGTAGCGGCCACAGAGAAGGATCATCGACTCTTCTGTCGCCAACTCCTGTACACCTGCCTGGTCAAGCACCCGGCCCTGAGGTGACAGGTAAATCACCTTTGGTGTCAGGCCTCTGGCCTGGGCAGCCGCCCTGGCCGCCGCGATCGAGCGCTGCAGCGGCTCGATCAGCATCACCATGCCGGGGCCGCCACCATAAGGGCGATCGTCCACACGGCGATAATTGTCCTCGGCAAAATCCCGGGGGTTCCAGCTCTCCAGCGTCAGCAAACCGTTCTTTACGGCACGACTGGTAATACCACTTTCGGTCACTGCCCGAAACATGTCCGGAAACAGGCTGATCAGCCCGACCCACATGCTCAGAGCTCCCTTCCCGTCAGGACGTCAATCAAGGCCCTGATCAAAACGCTGGATCCCAATCGACGGTAATGACCCGCCCGACCAGATCCACATCCTTGACCACTTCACCCGGCAACCAGGGCACCAGTCGTTCTTGCCCATCCAGACTGCCATCTGAGGCCTGTACGACCAGCACATCGTTCGAGCCGGTTTCCATCATGCTGTGCACGGTGCCAAGCAACTGGCCATCAGTCGTACGCACTGCCAGATCAATGAGGTCAGACCAATAATAGTCACCCTCTTCAAGCTCGGGCAGGGCGTCCTTGCGAACCCATATTTCAAGGTTCCGCAATGCTTCAGCCGCATTACGGTCCGGGGACAGGTCAAGCTGGGCAACAATGCCCTTGCCCTGCACCCGCCACTCCAGCACCTTGACTGCCTTGAAGCCCTCACGGGTCTTCAGGTACCAGGGCTGATAGCCAAACAGATTGGTGATGGGATCGGTCAGGGCATGTACCCAGACCCATCCCTTCACCCCATAGGGCGTACTGACATGCCCTATGGCAATCAGATCGGAGGCGACCGGCACCTGTGCCGGCGCCTTCGTAGTCATGATGCTCAGACTGCCTTGGCAGCAGCCTTCACCAGCGCAGCGACGCGCTCGGATGGCTGGGCACCCAGGGAAACCCAGTACTGGTAGCGCTCTGTGTCGATACGAACGCGCTCTTCCTGACCACGGGCAACCGGGTTGAAAAAGCCAACGCGCTCGATGAAACGGCCATCGCGCGGGTTGCGGCTGTCAGCCACAACAACGGAGTAGAAGGGACGCTTCTTGGCGCCGCCACGGGCGAGACGAATAGTGACCATGATCAGGTATCCTTAACAGGGTTTCCGTAGTTTGTCGGTCCGCGCGAGCGCTACGGAAATCAACCCGGCGCGGAAGGCCGCAAATTGTACGGGAAACCGCTCCCTGATGAAAGCCTGATTTCCCCGCTAGCGCCCGGCCTGCGCTATCATGTGGCCCCGCGCCACCGGCTGTGCCGGAGACCCCCTGCCTTGCCTGCCCAATCCATTCTCAAGGGCGCTGCCCTGCTGGCCCTCTCGGCCATCCTGTTTGCCACGATGGGTGTTTTCATCCGCCTTGCCTCGCACAGCGTGGGTAACGAAATCGTGGTCTTTGCCCGCAATCTGGCTGGACTGGTGCTACTGCTCCCCATCGTGCTGCTGCAAGGTGAGGCTGGCCTCAGAACGTCAGTGTTTCCCCGGCATCTCTGGCGGGCGCTGACCGGCCTGACGGCCATGTACGGCTTTTTCTACGCAATCGCCCATCTGCCGTTATCCAGCGCCATGATCTTTACCTACTCCTCCCCGGTCTTCATTCCGCTGGTGGCATGGCTGTTTCTCAAGGAGCCAATGACCCGTCGCGCCTGGCTATCGGCCCTGATCGGCTTTGTCGGTGTCGCGCTGGTCTGCAAACCTGACAAGGGACTGGCCAATCATTTTGCCCTGATCGGGCTTGGTTCGAGCATACTGGCTGCCACTGCCTTTGTGACCGTGCGCGCATTGGGGGCGACAGAACCGGCCACCCGTGTCGTCTTTTACTTCGCGCTGATCTCCACCGTGGTGTCGACCATCCCGCTGTTCTGGGCCGGCCGCCCGATTACTCCACACGAATTTGGCCTGCTGGCTGCCGTGGGCATTCTGGCAACGCTCAGCCAGCTTTGCCTGACGCGGGCCTACGCCCTTGCCCCGGCCAACCGGATTGGACCCGTCACCTATCTGGCCATTGTGGTGGCCGGGATTTATGCCTGGGCCCTGTGGGGGGAAACTCCGGATGGCTATGCACTCGCCGGCACCGGACTGATTCTGGCAGCTTCACTGGCCAGTCTGCGCCGCTGACTCCCGCGCTACTGCCCACAAAAAAGGGCCTGCTACAGCCCCTTCTTCATCACTTCTTCTTGTTGAAACCGTCCGGCAGTTTCAGCCCGCCGGGGCCGGGCAACCCTCCCATACCCCCCATACCACCTGGACCGCCCATGCCCGGCGGCATGCCGCCACCGCCCTGCCCCATCATGCCCTTCATGCCGCGCATCATCTTCATCATGCCGGATGGGGAAGACAGCTTCTTCATCATTTTTTCCATCTGGGCATGCTGCTTTAGCACACGGTTCACATCCTGGATCTGGGTGCCGGAACCGGTCGCAATGCGGCGCTTGCGCGAGCCATTGATGACGTCTGGCTTGTGACGCTCGACGGGTGTCATCGAAAGGATGATGGCTTCCATCTTTTTCATTTCCTTCTCGGGTGCACCACCGGCCATGGCCTGCTGGATCTGGGCACTGTTCATGCCGGGCAGCTTATCGAGCAAACCACCCATGCCGCCGAGGTTACGCATCTGCTGGAACTGCTCAAGCAGATCCTGCAGATCGAAGCCCTTGCCCTTCTGGAGCTTCTTGGCGAGCTTTTCAGCCTTTTCCTTGTCGATCTTGCGCTCGACTTCTTCCACAAGCGAGAGCACGTCACCCATGCCGAGAATACGGGAGGCAACACGGTCAGGATGGAAAGGCTCCAGCGCATCGGACTTTTCACCGATACCGAGAAACTTGATGGGCTTGCCGGTAATCATGCGCACAGACAGCGCGGCACCACCACGGGCGTCGCCATCGGTCTTGGTGAGGATCACGCCGGTCAGCGGCAAGGCATCGTTAAATGCCTTGGCCGTGTTGGCCGCATCCTGACCCGTCATGGCATCCACCACGAACAGGGTTTCCACCGGGTTGATCGCCGCATGCAGCGACTTGATCTCGCCCATCATCTCTTCATCAATATGAAGTCGACCGGCCGTATCGATGATGACCACATCGGCAAACTTCAGCTTGCCCTCGGCGATGGCACCACGGGCAATGTCATTGGGGTGCTGATCAGGCGTCGAGGGGAAGAAAATGGCACCGACATCGGCAGCGACCATTTCCAGCTGTTTGATAGCGGCAGGACGGTAAACGTCGGCCGAGACCACCAGCACCTTTTTCTTCTCACGCTCCTGCAAATACTTCGCCAGCTTGCCCACCGTGGTGGTTTTACCGGCCCCCTGCAGGCCCGCCATCAGGATGACCGCTGGTGGTGTGGTCGCAAGGTTCAGGGATTCGTTGGCATCACCCATGGTGCGCACGAGCTCGTCGTGCACGATCTTCACAAAGGCCTGGCCGGGTGACAGGGCCTGCATGACCTCCTGCCCCAGTGCCTGCTCACGGATACGGTCGATNNGAGCCCGTGACATTGCGAAGGCTGTGACTGAGGCGATCGGTGAGGTTATCGAACATCGGGAGCATCCGCTGAGAATGAAACAGGGGGCTGATTATAGGGAAGGCGTGACGTGCTGTCGCGTCATCAGCATGTCTTACCCCCAGTTCAGGGGATTGGGTTACCCGGACAGGCTTGCTAGCGTGACAGCCATACCAATGAAGGGGTCAGGGACATGCGCCATCACTCATATGCCTCATTATTTGCATTTACCTTGCTGACCGCCGCCCTTACCGGGTGTGGCAGCGACGACAATCCAGTAACAGGCGGTGGAGGCGGCGGGACGACCACAGCCTCCGCCACGGTTACCCCATCACTGGGCAAGGTTTTTAACGCAGGCATTGAGGCACGTTGCATGCCAACAGGTGTCGTCATGGGGTCGGGGGATACCGGAGAAACTGGCAGCATCGCCATCGCACTGACCGGGACTTGCTCAGGTCCCGTCATCGTTGAGCTGGTACCCAATGGCTCTTCCACTTATTTTGATGAAGCCTTGGGCAGCATTGTTGCCCTGCCAACTGGTACAACCCTTCGCGCCATCGTGCCCTCATTCACCGGCAGCTCACTCACTGTTGCCGTCACACCATTAACCGAGATCGCTACACAGCAGGCACTGGCGGCCGCCGGCAACATCGAGACCGCCGTCACTACAGCCCAGGCAACAACTGCCAACAGTAATGTTGTTACCCAGGTACTGGGTCCAGGCGTGACTCTCGACATTCTCACACCACCGACAGGATGGGATGCCAGCACCGCCGCAGGCAGCCTGGGAACAAGCGAGGCAGATCGTTATGCCTACTATCTCGCCGCTCTGGCACGCATGGGCGGAACTACCGGAACGCCAGCAGTCACGGTCACGGACACCTTGGCGGACGACCTTGCCGATGGCACATTGAGTGGCGGCACAAACGGTGTATTCACTTACACCAGCGGTGACTTCACTACACAGCTGGAGAGCGCCATCAATGCGATGGCCAGCTATGCAAACACTGAACTGCAGTCAGCTGTGGGAGTCATTGCAGCGAATATCACAGGCTTTTCACCCGACAACGGCGCAGTTGACAGTACCGTTACCATTACTGGCGCCGGCTTTGACAGCGATCCGTTCCACATGGTGGTGACATTCAGCAACGGCGTTGCAGCAGAAATAGTCAGCTCCTCTGCAACGGAAATCGTCGTAAAAGTGCCTGCGGGGGCTGTCAACGGCCCAATCACTGTGACAAACACCATCAGCAACACAACATCGACATCAACCGGCAGCTTCACGGTAACAGGCGGCGGCAGTACCCCAGGCATCTGGACCGCACGTACCACACCCAGCAGCTATGTGCTCTACAGCATCGCTTATGGCAGTGGTCTCTTTGTTACCGGGGGCTATAACCGCACGATCCTGACCTCAACTGACGGGGTATCCTGGACAGCACGAACGGCACCTGACAGCAATTTTTATCAGATCAACTCGATCACCCATGATGGTAGCCAGTTTGTGCTGGTCGGGGACTCGTCCAGCTACACGACGATTGCACCTGTCATTGCCACATCCGCCGATGGCGTGACATGGACTCGCCGTAACTGGACCAACAGCGGCAGCGAGACCCAGCTGGTAGACATTGCGGCCAGTGGCAGCAGACTGACGGCCGTCGGACTCAATGGCACCATCATTACCTCCACAGACAGTGGCGCAACCTGGAGCAGCGAAACCCTGCCCTCACTCCCTGCTGGCTATATCTCGGCACTTAATGGTGTTGCGGGGAACAGCACCACGCGTATCGCCGTCGGCAAGGACAGCGCATCGAAAGGCGTCATCATCATCAACAGCGGATCCGGATGGACAACCGCAGCCACTGCGCTGGCCGACTTCATTCCACGCGATGTCATATGGACCGGGACACAGTTTGTCGCCGTTGGCGACTCCTCCGTCAACTATGGAGCCAACTCGGTGGTCATGACATCACCTGATGGCTCGACATGGACCAACCAGACGATTCCGACTACTGCCGCACCATCCGGCTACAACCTGAGTGACATTGTCTGGAATGGCAGCAAGCTTCTTGCCGTAGGAGGCAATGACGGCTCATCGCGGTTGATTATCTCGTCTGCTGATGGCATTACGTGGATACAGGAACACTTGGCCACGCTTACAGGCCAGATTGCACTTTCGGGAGTGGCGGCATCCTCATCCCTCGTCATCGCAGTGGGTGGAACAAGAGCCGTTACCAGCCCTTGAGCAATACTCGACGTTAAAAACGGGCAGGCGCAAACCTGCCCGTTTTTTATGTCCAGAGGAGCAAACCCTCCCCCCCCCCTGTTGAACAGGGCGATCAATCCGGCCCACCTGGCCGACCCGGCAGTCTACGCACTATTGGCGAATATTTTTCGACAGCGTCGATTTCATCAGCAATACTTGATCCCAGTCGGACAAAAGAATCCGGTGAAGGAATGGCTTCATGAGGCATTGTCCTCTACAGAGAATGGCAAAGATCGTTCTGCACGGCCTGATCGGCCTGCTGGCAGCGACGGGGGTTCATGCCGAAAACACAGAGGCCGATATCAAGGCGGCCTTCATCTACAACTTCGCCAAGTTCGTCGAGTGGCCGGAAGGCACTTTTGCTGACAGCAAGGACAGACTCCTGCTGTGCACTCAGGGTGACACTGTACTTGCCCGGAAACTTCGCCTGCTGGCTGGCCGGGAAGCGCAGGGAAGGACCATTGAAGTTCGGCCACTGGCAGGAGCCGAAGCCATAAGCGGCTGTCACATCCTGCTGACTCCCTCCTCAGGTGAAGCCTTGGGCCACAGTGCCACACTGACCATCAGCGAATCCACCGGCACGGCACGTCCAAATAGCATGATCAACCTGTTTGTCGATGCCAATCGAGTCCAGTTTTCTGTCAACCTGCCAGCCACCCAGCAGGCCGGCATCAAGGTTAGTGCGCGACTGCTACAACTCGCACGCACTGTGAACAAGGGGGGCTGACATGCGCCTTCTTGAAAAGCTTCCATTACAGAAAAAGTTTCTCAGTGTCATTTTGCTCAGCACAGGAACAGCATTACTGCTGGCATGGCTTGCATTTGCTATGACTGCCGCCCTGAAAATGAAGGAAGACCTTCATGCCCGTCTGAGCACACTCACAAATGTAACAGCTTTCAACCTGCAGGCCGCAATGGCTTTCAAGGACCAGAGTGAAGCCCGTACCATCCTGTACTCTCTCAAGGCAGAGAACAGCATAACCAGCGCCTGCATTCTTGATCGCACCCAATCAGAGTTTGTCCGCATAAAACTGTCCGGCAATGACAAGGAGTGCACTCTTTCCCGTTCTGATCGCAGCTTCTTTTCACAACATGTTCATGCAGACCAGTCCATCACGCTTGATGGGGAAACCCTCGGCCACCTCCACATCAATGCAGATCTTGGCCATTACTGGCAGATGCTGGCCCTTTATCTTCTGATTATGGCATGTCTTGCGCTGGCCTCTCTTGCTTTGGCCACCGCCCTCGGCATGCGCCTGCTGCGCCAAGTCACCACACCAATCCTCCAGCTTGCTGCCACTGCTGAAAATATTTCAAAGGATCAGGACTACACCGTACGCGCCAACGTCCGGAGCAACGATGAAATAGGAGCCCTGGTACATAGCTTTAATGAAATGCTGGCACAGATTGAAGCACGTGATGCAGAACTGGCCCGTCATCGTGAAGGTCTTGAGCAGCTCATTGAGGCCCGAACAAGTGAGCTTCGGCATGCAAAAGATGCCGCAGAAGCAGCAAGCCGCGCCAAGTCCCTCTTCCTGGCAATGATGAGTCATGAAATACGCACCCCCATGAACGGGGTGCTAGGCATGACCGAGCTACTTCTGGATAGCCCGATGAGCGCGGAGCAACGCCGACAGGCTGAGGCCGTACATCAGTCTGGCGAGTCACTGCTTGCGATCATCAATGACATCCTCGACTTTTCAAAAATTGAAGCAGGAAAGCTTGAACTGGAAAACATCCCATTCATGCCCGCCCAGGTAGTACAGGATGTACTGGAGCTATTATCCGAACGCGCCCACAATAAAAACCTTGTCCTTCAATGCACGATTGATCCCGATGTTCCATCCGAAGTAAGAGGCGACCCCAACAGGATACGGCAGATCCTGATCAATCTAACGGGTAATGCCATTAAGTTTACGGAGGCAGGGAGCATCCATGTTTCGTTGGGCTGTGAATCACATGATGAAAAAAATATTGCGTTGCGTATTGAGGTTTGCGATACGGGTATCGGTGTAACCCAGGATGCAATGGACTCCCTCTTCCAGCCATTTATCCAGGCTGACAGCTCCCATGCGCGCCGGTTCGGCGGCACCGGTCTTGGTCTTGCCATAGTCAAACAACTCGTGGAAATCATGGGAGGCCATATCGAGGTTAGGTCACGAATTGGTGGGGGCACCTGTTTTTCTTTTACACTTAACCTTCAGCCCACCCAGACAGCATCCCCAACCTCAAATAATCAGGCAGCACCACCTTCCTCAGCGAAACACAAAGATCTTCAAGGCATAAAAATACTGCTGGCCGAAGACACCCCAACCAATCAGGATGTAGCCCGCGCCATGCTTATGCGTCTTGGCTGCAAGGTCGATGTTGTCTGTAACGGCAGGGAGGCATTGAAAAACCTTACCTCTCAGCATTACGACATTGTTTTGATGGATTGCCAGATGCCGGAAATTGACGGCTTTGAGGCAACACGTCAATTACGCCAACTGGAAAAACAGAATGGCTGGCACCACACCCCGGTCATAGCAGTTACCGCAAGCATTCTTCGTGATGAACATGATGCCTGCATCAGCAGTGGAATGGATGATTTTCTGGCAAAGCCCTTCAAACAATCAGCGCTGCATGACGTACTGCAACGCTGGCTGCCGGTGCGCCGGGAATGAAAAAACACAAGGAAACCCTGTTGAGAGGGGAAAGCTAAATGCACATGAACAGCTCATGGATAGGCTACATTCTGCTGTGTACCGTCGCCCAACAGGCAATAGCAGAAGAGGACCTGTTTGCAATGCCCCTGGAAGAACTTTCGCGGCTGGAAGTAAGCATTGCCACCGGCACACCAAAACCGATTACCTCGGCACCCGCGATTGCCAGCATCATCACTGCCCATGACCTTGAAGCAATGGGCGCACAGGACCTGGATACAGCCCTGGAAATGGTACCGGGCCTTCATGTCTCGCATGGCGGCTTCATTTATGCATCGCGTTACTTCATGCGAGGCATCGTATCCACCTATAACCCGCACACGCTCGTGCTCATCAATGGCATTCCCCAGACAAGCCTGTTCACGGGAGACCGGGGCGAACGACTGGTTGCCATGACCGGCTTACCCGTTCAGATGATCGAGCGCGTGGAGATCATTCGTGGCCCCGGCTCGGCCGTCTATGGTGCCGATGCCTTTGCCGGAGTCATCAACATCATCACCAAACGACCAGAGGACATGCAGGGCGGCCAGGCAACCCTCGCTTATGGCAGCTTCAACACACCAAAAGCATCCCTGCAGCAAGCTGGCTCCATCGGCCCGGTACGTGCTCTCATTTCAGTGGCATATGCCAGCAGTGACGGTGATGACCCCGTCATCAATGCGGACTACCAGAGCAGCCTCGATGCACTTCTGGGCACCACTGCTTCCTATGCCCCAGGGCCAGCCAATCTCGCCTGGAAAAATTTCGATGCCCGCACCGACCTTGCATGGAGTGACTTCAGACTGCGCATGAGTCACCGGCGCAGCGAAGGCGAAACAGCCCAAGGCATCAATGAATCGCTGGACCCGGGAGCCCGCTTCCCCCACCATCGAAGCAACGTCGACCTGACCTGGAGTGCCCCTGACTTCCATAAAAACTGGGAGCTCGAAAGCCAGGTCAGTTACCTGTACAGCGACTTCCGTAACCCTACATCCATCCGGCAATTTCCTCCCGGTGCATTTGGCCAGTTCCCTGAAGGCGTATTGCAGACGCCCGAGTTATCCGAAGAAAATGCGCGCATTCACCTCACCGCCCTTTACAAGGGCTGGAAAGATCATCAGGTACGAATCGGGAGCGGCTACTACTGGGGAGACATTTTCAAGACAACCGATGCGGTCAACTATCTTCTGCTACCAGGCAATCCGGTCCCTCAGCCACGCCCGGGTGGACTACAGGATGTCAGCGACTCCCCGGAAGCCTTTTTGCCCGAAAACCAGAGAACCAATTCCCATGTTTTCGTGCAGGATGAGTGGCAGATGGCAACAGACTGGACCCTGACGGCCGGACTTCGTCATGACCACTACTCCGACTTTGGTGGCGCTACCAATCCCCGCCTTGCCGTAGTCTGGAACACAAGCCCGACACTGACCACCAAGCTGCTCTATGGCGAGGCCTTTCGTGCGCCTGCTTTTTTTGAGCTCTATGCCACGAACAACCCTGTCGCACTTGGCAACCCCGATCTGGAACCAGAAAAACTTGAAAGCCTGGAGGCAGGATTTTCATGGCGCCCTCACGAGTCATGGACATGGGACATCAACTTCTATCATTTCCATATCAATGACTTTATCGACTTCGTCAGTGATCCTGGCAGCAGTACCTTTACGGCCCGCAATACCGGCACCATTGAAGGCACAGGACTGGAAACCGAGTTACGTCACGACTGGAGCAACACTCTCCAGATACTGGCCAATTACAGCCATCAGCAAACCCGGGAAGAAATCACTGGCGCTCCACTGGGACTGGCACCGACTGCGGATGCCAGTCTCCGCATGATCTGGGAGTTCTTGCCACAATGGCAGCTGACCCCGCAGTTTGTATGGGTTAGCGAAAGCAAGCGACAGGCAGGTGACTCACGGGCACCGATGGATGGCTACACCACATTTGACCTGACGGCGCGCAAGCAATGGCCCAGAGGCAGTCTGAGCCTGACAGGGCGTAACCTGTTTGATGCCAATGTACAGGAAGCCAGCAGAGGACCAGAAACCAGCACGGTCGCGCCTATTCCCGGTGATCTGCCGCAGGCAGGCCGAAGTCTGACCCTGGAAGCAACCCTTGACTGGTGATGATGCCCCAAGCAGGGAGGGGAGCAAGCGCAGGGGGCCATTCCCTTCAAAATATCAGCCCCTTGTGCCACACTCACGGCTCGTCTCGGCAGCCATCGCTACCTTCGTCATCCTGCTACCGAAACAAGGAATCGTCGCATCATGAATGCAACACTGGCCGGCATTGCCGCCGCCCTGTTGTACACCGTGGCCAGCGCCATGCTGGGCCGCCAACTGCTTCGTCGTGAAAAGCCACGCGCCCCGGTCATTCAAGCACTGGGTGGACTTGCGCTGCCGTTGCACCTGATTTCCATTCATGCACAGATCTATCAACCTACCGGGCTTGATCTCGGACTTTTCCATATCAGCTCACTGGTGGGCTGGCTGATTGCCGCCCTTGCTATCGGCATGAGTCTCTACAAACCCATCATCAGCATCACCGTTGCGGCATTCCCGCTGGCGATACTGGGACTGACCCTCTCACTGTTTGCCCCATCAACCTACACGCCTGGCACACTCACTCCCGGGGCCGAATCGCACATACTTCTCTCCATTCTGGCCTACAGTGTATTGACCATTGCGGCAGCACAGGCACTTCTGGTTGCCGTTCAGGACAGGCACTTGCGCACACACAAGCAGGGCCTGATGAATGCACTGCCGCCCCTGCAAACCATGGAAAGCCTGCTGTTCAGCCTGATCGGCACCGGCTTTGTGCTGCTCACCCTGGCCATTGTCACCGGCTTTCTGACACTGAACGACCTGTTTGCCCAGCATGTTGCACACAAGACCGTACTGACGCTGGCTGCATGGACAGTATTTGCCGTCCTGCTGGCCGGGCGTCACTGGCTTGGCTGGCGAGGTCCCACTGCCATTCGCTTTACCCTGTGGGGTTTTGCCCTGCTGCTTCTGGGCTTTTATGGCAGCAAACTCGTACTTGAGCTGGTTCTGGGCCGGAGCGCTTGACGTCCGCCAGTCCTGAACCGTTAAATCCCTGATATTCCCGCTTCCGTGGCAGTTCCTGTGGACGACACCCCGCTCGGCTTTCTTTTTGCAGTGCTCGTTGTATTCGTTACCTTCTCGGCGTTTTTCTCAGGTGCCGAGACAGGCATCATGACGGCCAACCGGTATCGTCTCAAACATCAGGCAAAGACAGGCAATCGTTCTGCACAACGCATACTTGAACTACTAGCGCAGCCTGACCGCCTGATTGGGGTCATCCTGATTGGCAATAATGTCGTCAACATCGGGGCATCGTCTGTTGCAACCCTGATCGGGCTTCAACTTGCGGGGGATCCAGGCGTAGCAATTGCCGCCGGCATACTGACCTTCGTGATTCTCATCTTTGGCGAGGTAGGCCCCAAAACCTTTGCCGCCAAGCACCCGGAAACGATTGCCCATATTGCAGCACCCGTCCTCAAGGTTCTGCTGAAAATCCTGTACCCGCTGGTATGGCTGGTCAACGTCACTACAAATACCCTGTTCCGTCTGAACTCACTGGCAAAGGGTGACCACAAGCTCAACACGGACGAGCTACGCACGCTGGTGCAGGATGTATTTCTGCCCAAGCAGCATCGCCAGATGCTGCTTGGTGTGCTTGAACTGGACAACATCACCGTCAACGACATCATGGTGCCGCGCGGCGAAGTGGTTGGCATTGATATAGAAGATGATATTGAAAACATCAGCAAACAGCTGCGATCCACACAGCATACGCGCCTGCCGGTATTCCGCAGTGACATCAATGACTGCATCGGCATACTTCATATCCGTAATGCCACCCGGTTTCTGGGCACTGCCGGATTAACCAAGGCGGAGATACTGCAATATGTACGTGAACCCTATTACGTACCAGAAAGCACCCCACTCCAGGCCCAACTGGTCAACTTCCAGAAACTGAAGCGCCGCTTCGGTCTGGTTGTCGATGAGTATGGCGATGTACAGGGAATTGTGACGCTTGAGGCCATTCTTGAGGAAATTGTGGGTGAGTTCACCACCAGCGTCTCCGACTCCCACAAGGACATCCTGAAACAACCTGATGGCTCATGGGTAATTGATGGCGGCGCCAGCATTCGAGACATTAACCGCATGTTGCACTGGCAGTTGCCAACAAACGGCCCGAAAACACTGAACGGCCTGATTATTGAAACACTGGAAACCATCCCGGAGTCAGCACTATCACTCAGAATCGACAGCTACCTGATCGAAATCCTTCAGGTTCGGGACAATACTGTAAAGACAGCAAAAATCACCCTGTTCTCCCAACAGCTTCCCATCAGTCTGGACTAGACCCTACCAGTCATAGAGGGACTGCATGTTGATTGAGGTGCGGTGCTTTTCGTTTTGCTCCAGCTCCTGCAAATGCTCAAAAAACTCCCTGACTTCAGGATGCTGCGATGCATCCTGCATGGCCTGATAAAGCGCAATAAGGCAATCATCATACGTCAGGGAGGCAGTGATCACCTCATCAGGATCGGTATCCGGCGTCAGGTTAAGCACTGCGCAAGTATGCAGGGCACGATCGTCAGGGACATTCTGCAGCCACGCATCCATCAGACGCGGCGGCGCATCGCTACGGTAACGATTGAGTACTTGCGCTAACTGCTTCTCATGCTGGCTAAGATAGGAGTACAGCAGACGGACCCGCTCATTGCCGGTGGAATCACTCAGGCCGGCAAAATAGCCAGCCAGCTGTGCGTGAAAGGCATGGGCCTGATCAAGAACATCGCGTGCGCGCAAGGTAGTCATAGTTGTCTCCAGCCATTTGTGCAAGCTTAGACTCTATGAAAGCCCTCTTGTTGCCGTTTATCGGAGACTCAGAGGTCAACCTTGATGGCAGCCACCACCTGGCGAGCCTTGGCACGCGCCTCATCACAATCAATTCCCAGGGCAAGTCCTACGCCCATTCGCCGCTCGCCACGAACTTCCGGTTTTCCAAACAGGCGCAGCTCCGTATCCGGCTCGGCAAGCGCCTCCACAAGATTGCCAAAGGTCACGCGGTCAGACTCCCCCTTGACGAGTAGTGCGCAAGAAGCCGCTGCGGCATGCTGCCGAATGACAGGCACTGGCAAGCCCAGGATGGCCCTGGCATGAAGGGCAAACTCGGACAGGTTCTGGGAGATGAGTGTAACCAGCCCCGTATCATGAGGCCGGGGGGAAACCTCACTGAACCAGACCTGATCACCCTTTACAAAAAGCTCAACACCAAAAATGCCGAAACCACCCAGTGCAGTCGTAATGCTTTGTGCAATGCGTTGTGATTCCGCCAGTGCCTTTTCTGACATCGGCTGGGGCTGCCAGGACTCGCGATAATCGCCGGCAATCTGTAAATGTCCAATCGGTGCGCAAAAGCTGGTACCGCCGCAATGACGCAGCGTCAGCAAGGTGATTTCATAATCAAAATCAATAAAGCCCTCGACAATGACGCGGCCAGCGCCAGCACGGCCACCAGCCTGCGCATAAGCCCAGGCTGCCTCAAGGTCGCTCTCGCTGCGTAACACGCTCTGACCCTTACCTGATGACGACATCACCGGCTTGACTACACAAGGAAACCCTACCGCATTGGCGGCCACGGAAAACGCATCAAAATCATCCGCGAAGAAGTACGGCGACGTCGCCAGACCAAGCTCCTCTGCCGCCAGGCGACGGATTCCTTCCCGATGCATGGTTAGCCGTGCCGCCCTGGCCGTCGGAACGACGTGCCAGCCTTCCTGCTCCATCTGCTCCAGGGCCGCAGTCGCAATGGCTTCGATCTCGGGAACAATCAGATTCGGGCGTTCACTCTCGATCACCCGCCGCAAGGCTGCGCCATCCAGCATGTCGATGACATGACTACGGTCAGCCACCTGCATGCCCGGGGCATTGGCATACCGGTCAACAGCAATGACCTCACACCCCAGTCGCTTCAGCTCTATTACAACTTCCTTGCCAAGCTCACCAGCCCCACAGAACAGAATGCGGGTTGCAGTAGGAGAAAACGGGGTACCAAGAGTCAGGGAAGACGACATGCAGAGGATTCCGGAGCAGAAAAGGATAAGCGCTGTCGCCGCTCGGCAACAGACTCAAGGATTCTCCGTTGCTCTTCGCGTGTCATCAAGCCCCACCCACGAATCTCGTCAATAATCCGGAAGCAGCCAAGACACATATTATCGTCATCAAGCCTGCACCAGCCGATGCAAGGCGACAGATCGAAGGGACTCATGACTCTGACCTCATGCATTGTTGACGATGATGGTCAAACATTGATACCGGCACAGCAACTGTACAAAGCCTCTCGCTACCTATGGCCTCGACTGCCTGGCGCCAGCCGCCTGTTTCTCCACCCAGGGCTTCATTCGTTCCATCACGACAATCTGGACCCCCATGCTTGCCAGTGCTTCGGCAAACGGAATCCTCTCGACAATCCGGTGGGCAAGCCTGAGAACCAGCGGCGCCTCATCCCCCACTTCGTGCGCGATTGTGGTGAGCACCAGCGTATGAGGGCTATCTGTCAGGTGGTGCCACTCTGCTGCACCCGAAAGGCGAGCCAGCCCTCCCGAGGTTCTCCTGAACTCCAGCCGCTCAGGAGAAACCCAGGTATTTCTCAAACCCATATCAAGCGAGAACCTGATCACCATGAAAGCGAACCTGATGTCGAGATCAATATCAACCTCTCGACCACGATCATTAACCTCAATACCCTTAAGTTCCTTCATGACACCGGGAAGAGCCGGATAGTCCGTCATCATGCTCCGTGTCTGTGCTGGCGGAGCGGAAACCCTTGTCGCCAGAACCGAATACCGCAGTGGCTTCTGTCTTTTCATCTCGGACAAGGCAAGCTCAGGCTCGAGTATTCCCACATGCCCGAATGCACTCAGACGCTCTATATGCGACTGCAAAAGAGCGAGGCCACTCCAGTCAGGAATACCAGTGCGCACAGGGTTACTGACGGGAATACTGTACTTGTGCCGAATTGACTCGACCGCCCCGGCCGACACCATATACGGGCCAACCACATGCAACTCGGGGTATTGCTCAAGAAGCTTCCGAGAAAAATAGTTTTTGAAGTCGACACGATCCCAATATGTGAAAACCAGCAATGACTGATTATTGCTCACCGGCAGGAACTCCCATCGCGTCATCACGGGCTGGTCCTTCAGTTCATCCGTCATCCCGCCGATCATTGCAACAAGTGACTTTGCCTCACCATCAATCATGACACCCGAAATACCGCCATCATCCTCAAGCTTCTGCTTGAAGCGGAAATCAATCACAAAACTGGCCAGGGCCGGCATCGGGATTTCAATGCGGAACCGGACAAGCTGGTTTTGCCCGTTCATTGCCACCACATCCGATCCGGTCAGCATCGGAAAAAATGTCTTGTAGCTGGAAAAGTCTCGCATCTTGCGACGCAGGGTCTGCACAGGCAAATCCACACGAGCAACCGTGGTTATGAAACGGGCATTGCTGAAATGTCGCGGACCATTGGCCCCCGGTAGTGACACGGATCGTTCAGGATGGGCAAATGTAAGTAGTCGGTTATCCAGCGCACGTGCCAGATCCCGTGGACGCAAGCCCAGATCAGCCAGGTGAGGCGCCGCTCCCGTCCAGTCCTCCAGCATCCATGGCATCACCTTCGGGCTGGCAGATGCAGGCAAGGCCATCAGAAATAACAGGACAATCGCCGCCAGCCTCAACTGAATGGACGTGACCTGAATGTTCATGACCCGCATGAGAGCTTCCTCTTCTTGTTCTGAGCAGATCCAGAGCCAGATTACCCTACCCGCTTCAACTCCCTCTGGTAGCGCTTGAAGTTCTCTACATAGTGCAAGGCACCCATTTCCATCATGACCTTCTGGGCATCACTCACTTCCTTTACCACTTTGCCCGGGCTTCCCATTACCACCGAGAAGTCCGGAATCTCCTTGCCTTCCGGTATAAGTGCATTAGCACCGATGACGCAATGACGACCAATCCTTGCCCCATTAAGTATCACGGCATTGATGCCAATCAGGGAGCCATCACCGATAGTGCAGCCATGCAGCATAACCTTGTGCCCGACTGTGACGTTCCGGCCAATGGTCAGTGGAATACCAATATCGGTGTGCAGAACACTGCCATCCTGGATATTCGAGTTTTCACCAATCGTGATGACATCATTGTCAGCACGCAGCACCGCGTTAAACCAGATGCTCACATTCTTCTCAAGCACGACCGAGCCTATGACTGTTGCATTATCGGCAATAAAAAATTCACCACGCGTCTCAAGACTGCGATCGCCAAGGGAATAAATCATGAGTGGTCTCAGATGGTTTTAATGGAATTTACAATCGAGGTGGGCCACTGGAAGTCAACCTCATGGTCGTAGGCCCGTTTTATCAGATCAACAATCATGAATGCGGTTAATCCCCAGATCACATAATCCCCGTAATTGAAGCTGGGAACCGTGACCTCATTACCCATGAAGCGAAAACGGTGGGTATAGGAAACCTTCTCGGTCAGGAAAAACTCGACTGGCACGCGGAAGATACTTTCGATCTCCCCGGGATTTGGCAGCAGTATCAGATCGGATGGCACCATACCGATAATCGGCTGTACCCGCAGCCCCACCTTGGAGGTGAAGGCATCCAGCTCACCAATAACCTCAACCGACTCTTCCGGCAGACCGATTTCCTCACGTGACTCCCGCAAGGCGGTGGCAATTATGCTTGCGTCAGAGGAATCACACTTGCCACCGGGAAAGGCAACCTCACCGGCATGGGAGCTCATGTGACTGGCCCGACGGGTCAGAATGATGTGGGGCGTGGCCTCATCGGTAACGGGCACGAGTACTGCTGCATCCACCCGGTCAGGGGAAGGACGGTAATATCGAAGGCGATCCCTGAGCTGCGGAATGATCAGTTGGCTGTCTGGCATGCGTGGAGTGTACCGAGTCCTTTCGTCTGGCCCAAGCGATCAGAGGATGGGCGGGGTATACTTGTGACATTCTGCACATATGGAGCCCGGCATGAACTTCTGCAGTCAGTGCGGCCACCCGATCGTACGGCGCACCCCCGAAGGCGACTCCCGTCCTCGCCATGTGTGTGATAACTGCCATACCGTCCACTATGAAAATCCGAAGGTCATCTGCGGCTGCCTGCCCGTCTGGGAAGACAAGGTACTGCTCTGCCGCCGCGCCATCGAACCACGCAGGGGCTACTGGACGCTCCCGGCAGGCTTCATGGAAAACGGAGAAACCACGCCAGAAGCTGCCGCCCGGGAAACATTTGAAGAGGCTGCCGCGCCCGTGGATATCGGCGACCTTTATGCCCTTTTCAATATCCGCCACATCAATCAGGTGTACCTGATGTTCAGGGCCCATCTGAAAGATGGTGTGTTCGGCGTTGGTGAAGAAAGCCTGGAATGTCGCCTGTTTACCGAGGAAGAAATACCGTGGGACGACATAGCCTTTCCAACCATCAAACGTACGCTTTACTACTATTTTGATGACCGCAAGAAGGGTGAATTTCCCTTCAGGATGCGCGACATCGAGATCGACTTCCGTCGAACAACCGAAGTGTTGCGCGAAGAAAACAGCTGATTAACCAACAAAAATCCCGGGAAGAATGACTCCTTGCCCGGGATTTTTTGCATCTCAGTTATGCATTATTTTGGCGCCATGCGAATAGCGCCATCAATGCGGATGGTTTCGCCATTCAGGAAGCCGTTTTCCACCAGATGCACAGCAAGCTTTGCGTATTCGTCAGGAATACCGAGGCGCTTGGGGAACTGCGTCATTTCAATGAGCGGCAGCTTCACCGCATCCGGTGCAGAATTCATCAACGGCGTATTGAAAATACCGGGAGCGATGGTATTCACACGCACACCGATTGCAGCCAGATCACGTGCCAGAGGCAGCGTCATGCCAACCACACCACCCTTCGATGCCGAGTAGGCAACCTGACCGATCTGGCCATCAAATGCAGCCACCGACGCGGTATTGATGATCACACCACGCTCCCCATCCTCATTGCCGGCATTCTTCTGCATTTCAGCTGCAGCCAGACGGGTCACATTGAACGTACCGATCAGGTTGACGGTAATGACCTTGCTGAACACCTCCAGAGGCATCGGGCCATTCTTGCCGACGGTACGCGTGGCACCGCCGATACCGGCACAGTTAACGGCAATGTGAATGGCACCAAAGGCCTCAAGGGTTTTCGCAATGCCAGCCTGCACCGAGCCCTCATCTGACACATTCACCTGACAGAACAGGACGTTGGCACCCAACCGGGCGACCACTGCCTGTCCCTGTTCGGCATTGAGATCAAAGATGGCTACCCTGGCACCCTTGGCCAGGTAGGCCTCGGTAGTAGCCAGACCAAGACCGGAGGCGCCGCCGGTAACAATCGCGACTTTGTTGGAAAGATCCATGTAAAACACCCTTCAAATACTGATGGCGAAAATTGCGACTGGTGAGTCGAGGCGAGAGCATACCATCGGTTTTCACCCCTGTCAGGGGGATGTGACGCAATGGTCACCCGATTCCACCCTTTTACAGGATGCCGACGCCTGAAATTTCCCGGGCCAGCGTTGCCGCATAGTTGTCCGTCATGCTGCCGACGTAATCCAGTACCTTCATGTAGGCCGAGTAAATACTTTCACCCTCCTCCAGAGGCCGCTCCAGCAGTGCCAACTGGGTTCGCTCGCGGGTGGATAGCCCTGATGGTCCACGGGCACAGAATGCCTGGGCATCCGGAATCAGCGCATCCAGCAGCAACTGCAGACAGGGATACGCAGCCACTTCCTTGACCACCTTGCTGCGATGCCGGTAGACCCGGTCGCTGGCCAGCTTCTTGGCATCTGAAAGCAACTGACTGATGCCGGGATTAACCAGCGTCACCAGATCCCGGGCAGGAAACTCACCCGCCATGAACGCATCATGATGCCGCATGAACGCATCAGCCACTTCACTCACGCAAAGGCCAATGACCATGCCACGCAGTGCGGCACAACGCTGACGGTCATTGCGAATACCCATGACCTTGTCAAGCTCAACCAGTGGCCCGAGAAGCGCTTCAAACTCGTGCACATGGAGAATACCGATCTCCACGGCATCCTCCAGATCAAGAATGGCATAGCAAATGTCATCGGCTGCTTCCATCAGATAAGAAAGCGGATGCCGTGCCCACTGGTGTTTACCTTTCTCGATCAGACCCAGCTCACGAGCCACCACTTCGAAGTAAGGTAACTCTGTCTGATAAATATTGAACTTGCCCTTCTTCTTTTCCCCGGGTTCGGCATCTGCAGTCCACGGATACTTTATCAATGTTCCCAGACTGGCTGCCGTAAGCCTCATGCCGCCTTCGTTCTGATACATCTCCAGTGTCGCCACCATGCGCAAACCATGCGCGTTCCCCTCATAGGTTTGCACATCCATTTTTTCAGCAGGAGAAAGCCCGTCCAGATAACGTGCATGACGATCGGCACGGAACCAGTCACGCAAGGCATCTTCGCCGGTATGGCCAAACGGGGGATTGCCAATGTCATGGGCAAGGCACGCAACCTGAACCACCGCACCGATATCAAACGGGGTATATCCTGACGGCAAATGCCCGCCGGCTTGCAACATGGCGCCTACACGATTGCCAATGCTCCTGCCCACACTCGCTACTTCAACCGAGTGTGTCAGGCGATTATGGGTATGGTCATTCACCGCCAGCGGATGCACCTGGGTCTTGCGGCCCAGACGGCGAAATGCAGATGAGAAAACAACACGATCATGGTCAATATGGAAGTCGGTACGCAGCCCTGACTCAATGTCACTGCTGGCCGTGGCACTGCCAGGCAGGACAAGCCCGTCCTTTACCTTGAAGCGCTGCGTCGAAAGTAACTGCTGCCACTGCATGCGGGAGTCACGCATGAGAAATTCCTGTCTTGCACAATGCTGGGACAGTAACGGAAGCACCGACCGCTAACAAGAAGGAAACCGGACGCAGTCATCACCAGAACGGTGATGACTGCGAACAAAGACGCATCAGAACCAGCCGGAGGGGTTCCACCAGGGTGTATCTGACTCTGGCTTTGGCGCTACCGGGGCCGCCTCAGCGTCTGGCGCCGTACCATCTGCGGCCGAGGTAGCCGAGTTATCGACCGGAATGAATTCCGCCTCTGCAGAGCGCAACTCTTTCACACGAGGAGATGTTGCATCCATACGTGCTACATCAACCGGCATGGCATCTGCGTAAAAATCAAACGGGGCCCAGGCAGGCTGCTCATCCGCCAGAATCACACGACCTACCCCCATTACGCGGGTCTCACGAATCTGTGCGATTGCCTGCGCATCCGGCATTTGATGCAAGGGGCCGACAACCAGCATGGCTGTACCAGGGACTGCTTTCTTTGGGCCCGGATTTTCCTCGTCATAGCGGAAGTAATAGCTTTTGTTTCCCTCAAAGAAAAACTCCGCCTCGAAGATGGTCTTAAGATAGACCACCGCCAGCGGACGCTTGGCATTGAAGTAATACTGGCTGGCTGGCACTTCAAACCAGAAATAGCTGCCGCTCTTCAGCCCTGACAAAAACTGTCCGTTCAGGAAAAAGCCAGGTGACTGAACTTCCTGGTCTGCCCAGTCGGACTGGGGGCGATACACATACACAATTGCGTTGCGTGAGTCCGTGGGAATCAGCGGGCGAAAGAACTCTCCCTTGTTGGGGAAAAGAAAGCTCCCCATGCGCAACGGTTTGAATGTCGTTGTCTCAACCAGCGAATCGAGTTGCTGACGGGTTTGTGTGGCCGTCGGATTGCTGGATGGATGAATAATGAACTGGGGGTTGCTGCAGGCGGCCATGGTCAGTGCCAGCGCTGCGCCGACCAGTGCTTTCAAGTGCCGCATGAATGTATCTCCATTCTTCTTGTTATATGCAGGACTCAGCCTCCCTGACCTCCCCGCTGCCTGTGCCAGCGCCGGAACTTGAACTGCTCCACGGCCTGGTATGCCGGCATCGTCCCCGGAAAGACCCGATCAAGAAAGAGGGTTAACCGGGACAGACGGGACGGGAATATCCTGGACTGATTGCCAAGGATACCCTGAATAGCGGCTTCTGCCACCGCTTCTGGTAACTGAGTAGGCCAGGGAACTGGCACCCCGCTGTTGGCAGCACCGAAAAAGTTGGTGCGGGTAGCTACCGGATAAAGGATAAATAGCTGACCTTTCTCATGTTTTTCAGTGTTTTCAAGGCGATAGGCAGATGCCCAGGAGTCCAGTGCTGCCTTGGTGGAGGAGTAAAGGGAATAGCCAGGCAAACTGTAGATCCCCATGAAACTGGCCGTGACCATCACGCCAAACTCGCGCCCCTTGTTCAGCCGGGCCATCTTGTGGGCACAGTAGATCGGGGAAAAGGTATTGGTCCGATAGATGCGCTCCATCCGGCCCCAGTCCTCCTGCTCGGTCTTTTCGTAATAGGCAAAGCCTGCATTGGCAATGAACAGGTCAATCTGGCCAAAACGCTCCAGAGCCAGATCAAACAGCCCGTCCAGTTCCTGCTGACTGGAGGTGTCACACCGTACTGCTTCCACCTGATGGGACTTGATCACCTGATCGGGCTGCAAGTCAGCTACCAGGACACGAACCCCCTTGAAGGTCAGAAGTTTTTGCAGGATTTCCCTGCCGATGCCAGAGGCACCACCCGTGAGAACAATGGTCTTGTGAGCAATACGCATGGGGAATTCCATCCTGGACAAACTTGGCCGAAAATATCGTGACCGATCAGCCACGCAAGCATACCATAGTTACCTGACCACCTTGCCAGCCCCTGCCACGGGCAATTTTCCGTGACGCCTGACAGCGAGCCTGTGATACTTTGCCCGCCGACAACTCGATGTACCGAAGAGGTTTTAATGCTGGACGAGCTGTTTCAGAACAACCGTGCCTGGGCCGAACGCATCAAGGCAGAAGACCCGGAATTCTTTGAAAAGCTGGCACACCAGCAAACACCCCAGTTCCTCTGGATCGGCTGCGCCGACTCACGAGTCCCCGCGAACGAAATCATGGGACTGCTGCCGGGCGAAGTCTTTGTGCACCGTAATGTCGCCAATCTGGTGATCCACACCGACATGAACTGCCTGTCCGTATTGCAGTACGCTGTCGAGGTGCTGAAGGTGAAACACATTCTGGTCACCGGTCACTATGGTTGTGGTGGCGTTCTGGCGGCCATTGAGGACAGGGAGTTTGGCCTGATCGACAACTGGTTGCGTCATATCAAGGACATCTACCGGATGTATGAGACTGACTTTGACAACCTCCCCAAGGAAAAGCATCTCGACGCCCTCTGCGAGCTGAATGTCGCTGAGCAGGTCGCAAATGTATGCCATACCACAATCGTCCAGAATGCCTGGAAGCGCGGACAGCCCCTTTCGGTCCACGGCTTCATCTACAGTGTAAAGGACGGCATCCTCAAGGATCTGGGCGTCAATTTCAAAGGCCTGGATGAGCTTGCCCCGATTTACCGCATGCGCCGAAAGTCAGAATTTCTGGGCCGCTAGACGGCTACTTCAGGAACGTCACCATGCGCCTCGCCTTGCTCGGAGCTGCGTTCTCGGTTGGTGGTGCACACCCCGGCTGTCGCCACGGCCCGCAAGCCTTTTATGAGCAGGAGTTCAGAGGACTGCATCGTCGCTTGCCTCTTGGCATGCGCTGGGCCGGAGTTGTCCGGGAAAGTGGCTCTGGCCTGCAACGCTACCCGCAAGGTGCCAGTATCGTACTGGACAGCGTGCAACGACTGAAGCATCGGGTACAGCAACTCCGGCGCGGTGGTATGCTCCCGGTCATCATTGGTGGCGACCACACCTGTGCCATTGGCACCTGGAGCGGCGTCGGTGCCAGCCGGCAGCAGCCCTTGGGGCTACTATGGATTGACGCCCACCTGGATAGCCACACACCGGAATCATCGGCCAGCAAACGTCTGCATGGCATGCCACTGGCCGTTTTACTGGGTGAAGGCGACTCGCGACTGACGCATCTTGCCGGTTTCTCACCAGTGATTGACCCTCGCTTTTGTGCCGTACTGGGGGTACGAAGCTTTGAAGCTGGTGAGCCACTGCGCCTCAAACGTCTGGGTGTCCGCTTCTATACCCGCGATGAAATCCATACACGCGGGCTGGCCGCTGTACTGAATGAAGCATGGCGACATGTTTCGGCTGCACCAGGAGGATTTGGCGTCAGTCTTGATCTGGATGTCCTGGACCCTATGCTGGCACCCGGGGTCAGTGTCCCCGAACGATATGGGCTGCAACCACGCAAACTTGCGCAACTACTGCGACAGCAGTCGCGCAAGCATCGCTTGAGAGCACTGGAGATTGTTGAACTCAATCCCCGTAAAGACCCGCAGGGACAAACACGCAGACTGCTGCCGCAATTACTGCGGGCACTGCTCGAGTCGCGCTAAGCCTTCACAAGCGGTGAATTTCTGGCATAAAAAAGCCCGACATATGTCGGGCTTTTTTATCAGCAGGCTGGATTATACCGATGCTGGCGGGTTGATCCGGATTTCAACACGACGATTCTGCGAACGACCATTTTCAGTGGAGTTATCAGCAATCGGCATGGACTTGCCCATACCGGTGGCAGACATACGACCACCATTGACGCCACGACTGATCAGATACTGGGACACCGAGCGGGCGCGCTCAGTCGACAGATTCATGTTGTAGTCATCACGGCCTACATTATCCGTATGGCCTGTAACAGCAACCGACGTCTTGTTGTACTCCTTGAGCACATCAGCCACAGCATCCAGTACCGGATAGAAGTCTGCACGTACGCTGCTCTGTGCGGTAGCAAACGTGATATTGCCAGGCATGATCAGGGTAATTGCACCGGTAGCCTTATCCTTCTGGACACCAACACCAACACCGGCCAGACGATCACGCAGCTTCTTTTCCTGATAGTCCATGTAAGCACCAACACCGCCACCAGTCACGCCGCCAATTGCAGCACCCTTGAGTGCAGCTTCTTTGCGTTCTTTCTTGTTGTCACCAGTCGAGTACCCGATGGCTGCACCCGTAGCAACACCGATACCGGCACCGATTGCCGCCTTGCTTATCTGACGTTCGCCCGTATAGGGGTTAGTCGTACAGCCAGCCAGTGCAACAACAGCCAGAAGGGCCGAAACAGACAAAATACGCATGAGAACTCTCCTTACTCAAGACAGGGCAAAAAACCCGTAGGCGCCCTTTGTAACAAAAGGCACCGGTTAACGAAACCCTGATTTACGCTCAAACAACACTATGACCGGGAAGTACGTCAATTAATTCACAGAATAGCTGACAAAAAGCCCTGCGGGTGCTTGGTGATGGCAACACTGAAAATAAAGGCATAGACGGACAGGGCCAGAAAAAACATGAAAACCCTGGCGCCCCACCCCTTCATGAACCGGAACGCCATCATGCCAAGGGCGATATAAACAAACAGGGCGCCAATCTTGACCTGCACAAATGTCGGGAAAGACCCCATCAGGCCGATCAGCACAAGGGCTGAAACCAGAAGCACGGTATCAATCACATGCGGCAACACCCTGACTATCCTGGCATTGAAAAACGACGACTCCTGCATCATCCAGAGGCCACGGAGCAGGAAAAAGGCGCCACTCGCCAATGCGGCCGTCATGTGGATGTGCTTGACGATGGTATACGTGGTCATGGAAATACTCCGGATCTGATGCGCGCCTTTTTCGCAGAATACGAGGGCCGGGTCAAACCCCAATTTCTGGCGGTATGACGTCAGTGCCGCACCTGTCCGAATCTGCTAAGGTTTCAGACTTGTCCGGAACCCATACGCATCATGCCGTTCAAGAAAGTCCACACTCCATGTACAGGAATCTGCTCGACCACCTTTGGCGATACGGTCTGCCGAGGGTGTCGACGCTACCTGCATGAAGTAATTGACTGGAACCGCTATTCGGATGAACAGAAACGCCTGATCTGGCAACGACTGGATCGACTGCTGGAGCAGGTGCTACCGACCTACTTCAGGATTGAGGACCCAGCCCGGCTGGCATCTCGGCTAGCCTCGTACCGCATCCCTCATCGACCTGAGGCTGGCCCGTGGGCTCACCTTCATGCCCTGCTGAAGTCCGCCGCACGCCAGACGGCTGACCCTGGCGAATTCGGAGTGGTCCGGCTGGACAAGCAAGGCCCTGACCTCGTCACATTACGCGAGCAGATCAATGACGACCTGCATCACTTGGCGCAGGCCTATTATGACAAGGACTTCCTGCGGGCAGTTCGCAATGCTCCGGTTAACTACAAAGATGCTTGAGTACGAAGCCTGTGGCCTCCATGCCGCATGAATCAAGCTGAAAAAAGAGGGCAATGGCTCCTGCAAGACGAAACAGTTTGGTATAGTTGCCCGCCTGTGCGCCAGTGGCGAAACTGGTAGACGCGCTGGATTTAGGTTCCAGTCCTTTGCGGGGTGTGGGTTCAAGTCCCTCCTGGCGCACCACTTGCTTCCATAACCCCCGCCATCCTGCCCTACTCATCAGCCATACGCTCCCGCGTAACCTGGCCACGATTAACCATACCAATCGCACCGCCCAACGCCATGCCTGTCAAAAGTCCACTCAGGTGGCCTACATTCGACACCGGGCCAAACAGCACATCCAGCAATCCCGTATAACCAAGCGCCAGCCAGCCGATCATGAACCAGAGGATTTCCTTGCGCAGGCGAAAACCCGCCGCCGGGTTCAGCAGTGGATAAATCCAAAGGTATCCCAACAACCCATAAATCACCCCCGAAAGGCCACCAAAATTAGGGCCATACTGCAGCCCTTGCGCTGCATTGCTGACCAGCGCAATGACAATGCTGATACCCAGCAGTCGCCATGCCGACTGACCACGCTCGATCAGACCACCCAGCTCCCACCACCAGAGCAGATTGAAGGCAATGTGCATGATGCTGAAATGCATCAGTGCCGGCGTAAGCAACCGCCACCATTGCAGACCCCACCATTGCAGACCAGTGCCAGGTAAAGCATCAACGGCAGGATAACGGAGTACTCCAAACACAATCTCTGGCAGAAGATTCAAGCCGGCATACACGAGCAGACAAAGCAATGTCACTGCACGCGTCAACATGCCACCCCGCTGCCACCAACCTGATATTCCAGGCTCTCCCGAACCCTCATAAACAGGCTCTGCCTGTGCCTGGCCACTCTGCCAGGATGCCTGCCAGTATTTCGGGTTATCAGGTGATGCCAAAAAAATATCGAGCTCTGCACGTGCCGGCAAGAAGTCCTGATGGTTTTCAAGGACGATCCCGAAACCCTCAACACTCTGCTCAAGATGACAAGGCATGCCGATACTTCGCAAATAATCGCTGAAGGCCAGTGCCAGACGTTTTTCCGGAAAAGTAACAAGCTTCATGCAGTCTTCTTATCCTCAGGCAACAGGTTGCGCAAATACTGATGGCGCTCCGCCTGCTTCAAGCGTGCAAGTTTTCTGCACTCATCAAAGAAAAGGGAAAGATCGTCACCACTTGCCCGGATCATAAGCCTGAAAGCTGGTACCAGATCATGATAGGTGCCAACCGTACTCAGGCGTGCATTATTAACCGCCGCAAACCATCCGTCATAACCAGCGTAGCCATCCCAACGTATCTTCTGCTCTGCGTAGGCTTGGCGGAGATCGGCATAGACAGCGTCTTTCTGAACGCGTTTTTCTGAATCACTGATGGGCAGTGCAAAGACTGACTGCAAACGCTTCCGGTATGAAAGCACTAGCGCCACAAAGTCATCGCGGCGCTTTTTGGTCAGTTGCAGGCGTTCCAGATCTTGCGGGTGACGCTCGCTGTAGCGACGCAAGCCTTCATCCGCCACTGCTACCGCCAGGCTTTCATTAAAAACCGTGTCGCCGGGCACAAACAGAACCTGATGGGTTAACTCATGGAAAATCAGCTCGGCCAGTTCGGCTTCTGGCTGATGAACAAAGCTGGACAGTACAGGATCACGAAACCATCCCAGAGTGGAATAAGCAGGAATACCACTCAGATAAACCTCCCACCCCTCTTGCTCTAGCAGGGTGGCAAGACGCTGAGCATCTGCCTCGGCAAAAAATCCCCGATACGAAAGGCAACCCACAAACCAGTAACACCAGGTTCTGGACTGCAGGGACAACTCGGGGGCTGCCATTACCGACCACACCGGGTAAGGCTGCCCGAGCTCCACATAGTGATCATACTGGCGGCGCGCGGGCAACCCCAGTTCATCACGGGCAAAGATGCGGATGCGCTGCACTGCCTCCAGCTGGCGTCGCAACCCGGGTGTTATGGCATCGCCATCCAGCAACTGATCAATTGGTTTACGCTTGGCGAGCAGGTTGAAGTGCCCCTGTACCGACTGGCCATAATAGGCAGCACTTTGGCAACCGGTCAGCAGGAATACCAGTAGCGGGGAAAAGAGCTGTTTGATGGAGGGGGTCTTCATGTAGCGATGCTAGCAAAAATTGGCTGGCGGCACGCCTTTATCCCGCATATGCACAATGTGTTACCCGCCTGACCTGCTGCTGACACATGACCGATCACAGCACCATGAGCCACGACCAGATCGTCGTCGATCAGGGATGTGATTTTTTTCCACTCGTGCAACTGCTGCTTTGCCTGCACAAGCTCGGCCTGCCTCATCCCGAGCTCCAGTACATCTCTTGCCTCAGAGGCTTCATCCACCCCGTCTTCTGCAGCAAGGGAAAGAAAGACCCAGGCACGGATGCTTTGACGGGGCACCCCCGGCTCGCCCAGCAACAACAAACCGAGCCGATACTGTGCGTCAGAATTCCCCTGTTCGGCAGACCTCTCATACCAGACCAACGCTGCGGCATTATCAGCCAGGACCTCTTCCTGATGCGTACCCAGTGCCAGTTGGGCCTCATCATCACCCTGGCGGGCGGCCTTCTCAAACCAGAACAGTGCCTGCTCTTCGTCCTGTTCAACACCCATGCCCTCGGCATATGACTCACCCAGACGGGTCTGGGCTTCAGCATCCCCCTTCTGGGCAGCCTTGAGGAACCACGAAAATGCCTTAACAGGATCATCCATGCCCTCGGCATATACCTTCCCCAGCCACGTCATGGCCTGAACCTGGCCGGCCATTGCCAAGGGTTGCAGTTCGACCAGTGCCTTTTCAATATCATCTGCCTCGACAGCAGCAATACCCTCATCAAGCCCGGCATGAACGACTTGTACAGAAAACAGCGTCGACAACAACAGAATGGAGAAAATCGCACGCATGATCATTATTCTTGGAGTGGGTACTGATTTTGCCGACATTATAGGACGACACAGACAGCTGCTGAATGGGGATATCCGCCTATAATCAGCAATATTTATACGGCAGTCCTATTGTCAAATCCCGTGCCCGGAGATAGCTGATCCGGACCGGTAAGGAGCAACTCATGACTGACAGCAACGCCATCGTGACCGAACTGAAAAAGCTGAATCACTTGCTGCATGAGGCACTCCCGGCGCCCGCGCCTGCACCGGACTTCTCTGCAGGCATTGCGTTTCGCTGGCGCGCTCACCCGCACGGCGGCTATCTGGAGACTGTGCTGGACATCAGCCCCATCCGGCTTGGTGACCTGCAAGGGATTGACCGGCAAAAAACCGAAGTTCGCCGCAATACCGAACAGTTTGTTCTGGGTGTCCCAGCCAACAACGTTCTGCTCACTGGCAGTCGCGGCACCGGAAAATCCTCTCTGGTCAAGGCGGTGCTGAACGAGTTTTCCGGGCAGGGTTTGCGCGTGGTCGAAGTGGAAAAACACATGTTGCAGGATCTTTCCGATATCGTTGCACAACTGCGTACCCGACCCGAGCGTTTCATCATCTACTGTGATGACTTGTCCTTCAGTGAAGCTGACAGCAGCTATCGGGCACTTAAAACAGCACTTGATGGCAGCATGCATGCAGGCAGCCCTAACATCATCATCTATGCCACCAGCAATCGCCGGCATCTTCTGCCGGAATATCATCAAGACAATGACATGACCCGGACCGGAGAAAGTGGTGAACTGCACCCGGGAGAGGTCATCGATGACAAGATCTCGCTGTCAGATCGCTTTGGTTTATGGCTGACTTTCTATCCGGCCAGTCAGGATGACTACCTGAACATGGCAAAGCACTGGATTGAGCACTTCGGCCTGCACTTCACGAATGAGGCCCGTACTGCTGCACTGCAGTGGGCCATGGGCAGGGGAAACAGGTCCGGTCGGACCGCCTCTCAATTTGCACGCGACTGGGCAGGTCGCCAGCAAGTCAATCCGGCTCACTGATTCTTCAGGCCAATTTGGCTTTCTGCTTGTGTGATCGCTTGTCCATATACATTGCGGTATCAGCAACCCGCATCAATACGGACAGGTCATCGCCATCATCCGGAAAGGACCCGACACCAATGCTGACATGGACGTTAATGGTACGCCCGACGACATGAAGAGGCTGGGCAATTGCTTCTCGCAGACGGCCGATCAGGGCATCCAGTGCATCCCCTCGCCCGGTATCAGGAAGCAACACAAGAAATTCATCACCACCAAAGCGGGCAATCAGGTCAGAGGAGCGTAATGTGACAAGCGCCTGATCGGCGACATGAACCAGCATGGCGTCACCGGCATCATGCCCATACTCGTCATTGATGCGTTTGAAGTCCTCCAGATCAAGGCTCAGCAGCACAAACGGCCGCTTCTGCCGGTATGACAACGATACAAGTCTGCCGGCCTGCTCAAGAAACTGATGCCGGTTTGCCAGCCCGGTCAGGCTGTCATGGGTTGCCATAACCCCCAGCCGCAACTGGCTGGCTGCGGCAAACCAGGCCAGAAGGCCCGCAATGAAGGCCAGACAAACGGCAAGCACATTCCAGGGCAGAGGCTGCCAGTCCGTTGCAATCGATTTGTCACGCCAACGTGCCGCCAGCACCCATTTCCCCCCCGGAATCACCACCTCTTGCTGAAGGGCATCTGGAGCAGCAAAAAGTGCTGCCTCGCCAAGGAATACCTCTCCGGTGGCTCCCGTTCCATCACGTCCGCGCAGGGCATAAATGATTTCATTACCAGAGGTAAGTCCGGCCCGCTCGAACACCGGCAACGGGTCAATCGAGAGCGCAACAAGCCCCCAGTAATGCGAGGTCCCACTCCCGTCACGTATCAGTACAGGAACACGGTTGATCAGGCCAAGGCCACCCTGAACCAGATTGACTGGGCCAGCCGTAACCGCCTGCCACTCTCGGCGCACCCTTAAAACCGCATCACGCTGGGCTGGAATTTTTTCAAGCTCGGCCCCCATGACAGCCTCATTGCCAGACCGGGGATAAATGAAACGAACGATATTGTCGGGCGCGATGGCAATGTTGCGAATGCGCGGCTGAATGGCAAAGAGCCGCTCGGCCAATTGCTCGTATTGGGGCGTGTCAAAACCGGGATTGGCACTGACAAACGCAGAAACGCTCAAGCCCAGTGACAGCAACGTATTGATTTCGGACTCGAGATTAGAGCGAACACTGCTAACATTGGCCTGCAGGCGGATTTGTGCTGACTGCTCGACGCGCTCCTGCTCAAGCTGGATCAACCACTCGGCAAAAAACAGCACCAGCACGCCAGCGACGACTCCCACCACCAGTGGCAGATGCGTGAGCCTGTCAAAAAGCCTGTCCGTCCGGTTCATGATGCAACCCGTTTCCTGCCTGGCACCTCGTGCTCATTACGCTATCATTATTCAATAACAACACAAGTGAACACACGGCCAAACCGCGGGTTTACTCTTGCAGCCGACGAACAGGTACCTCCCTGAAAACAAGGAGGTACCGAGGGCGGTTATGCCCTCAGCCGACGGGTTTTGAACGTATGCCAGCCACTGCCGGCAATTGCCGCGAGGAAGGCAATAAAGCCGGACTCGCCGGGCTTGGGCTCACCGCCATTGGCCATTCGTCGTAACTGGCGCGAATACCAGGCAACTTCCATGAGCGCCATCCTGTCGATCGCGGCAATCCCGGTGGTAATGGGTTTGACCACATGATGCGGATCATTTCCCTGCAGCACACGCTTCGGCAGGTCTGGTTCAATTGCCAGTGCACGGGCAATACCCACTATATCCACTGCACCCGAGCTGATGGCCTCCGCCATTCCTGCACTGCTCCGGAAACCGCCCGTGAGCATCAGCGGCGTACTCACCGCAGCCCGGGCCTTTTCGGCAAACTCAAGAAAATAGGCTTCGCGGCGGCGGGTCGAGTCTTTTTGGGGCACTGCCTTCACGCCACTCATCGCGGGGGCCTCATAGGTTCCCCCGGAGATCTCGATCAGATCTACACCGGCCTCCGCCAAGGCACGGATCAGGTCCAGCGACTCCTCCTCCGTGAAGCCTCCACGCTGAAAGTCCGCTGAATTCAGCTTGATGCCAACAGGAAAGGATTTGCCAACCTGCGCCCGTATTTCACGAAAAACCTCAAGGACAAAACGGCGGCGGTTTTCGGCACTTCCCCCCCAGCGATCCTGACGCTGATTGTGATGGCCAGACAGGAACTGGCTCACCAGATAGCCATGGGCACCGTGAATCTGCACCCCCGTAAAACCTGCTTTCTTCGCGATGGCAGCCGTGCGCCCATAGCGCTGGATGAGCTCCTCGATTTCTGTCTCGGTCAAGGCGCGCGGAGTGCTGAAAAAACGCGACAGTTCCTTGTTAAACGGAATGGCAGAAGGGGCCACCGTCTCGGCATTCAGACCTTTCGGCGACTGCTTACCCGGGTGGTTGATCTGCATCCACAATTGCGTTCCGTTTCTTGTACCGGCCGCCGCCCATGCACGCAGTTGATCGAGATCCCGCTCATCCTCAATAGCGACATTGTTGGGCTCACCCAGAGCACGCCGATCAATCATGACATTGCCTGTGATCAGCAGACCGATGCCGCCATCTGCCCAGCGCCCGTAAAGCCGTTCCAGTCCGGCAGTCATCCGGTTATCCGTGGTGCCCAGCGCCTCGCTCATGGCTGACTTGCCAAGGCGGTTCTTGATTACGCTGCCATTTGGCAGGATATACGGCTGGGACAGAACCCTGGCCACTTCGATTGACGATGTCATGCCGCACTCCAGTCAGTTTCAGACCGGACCGACGCTATCCAACATTTCGATACTTGTCAAACTATCAATATATGTCAGAATAGCCCAATCATTCCCGAGCAGGACTCCATGTCGTGATACGCCAACGCCCCACTGATCTTGATCGCCTGTCACGCGCGTTCAAGGCGCTGTCCAATCCGAACCGACTGGCCATCTATCTGGAAGTCCTGCAACAGACACGGATGGAGGTCAAAAGTTGCGGTCTCTCTCACCTGATCGACAAACTTGAAATCGGTGCACCCACCGTATCGCACCACACCAAGGAGCTGGTGGATGCTGGCCTGATCAGCGTGCAGCGTGATGGCCGCTTTATCCGCTGCACCCTTGATGAAACCATGCGTGAGATGCTGCATCGCTTCTTTGCTCGTGACAACGAACCTACCCGCAGGTAACAGCCATGTCCCTGAAAGTGCACCATCTCAACTGCGGGACAATGTGTCCTGCCTGTGCCCGACTTATCAATGGCAAGGGGGGATGGCTTGAGCCGGCCCAGTTGGTATGCCACGTATTGCTGATTGAAACACCAAAGGATGGACTGATACTGGTCGACACCGGCATTGGCGCACTGGATGTGGCCACACCAACGCGACTGGGCAAACCCTTCCTGGCACTAACGCGCCCATTGCTGGACCAGCATGAAACTGCGCAAGCCCAGGTTAAGCGTCTTGGCTACAAGTTATCTGACGTCCGCCACATCATCGTCACCCACCTCGATCTTGACCATGCCGGAGGCCTTCCCGACTTTCCAGAAGCCAAAGTCCATGTGTTTGCACCTGAATATGAGGCCGCCATGCAGCCAACGTGGCGCGAACGCGCCCGTTATCTGCCAAGCCAGTGGGCACACAGCCCACGTTGGGTGAAGCATGAAGCCGGTGGAGAGGAGTGGTACGGATTCAGCAGTATGCGACCCATACCTGGCCTGACAGAAGACATCATGATGGTGCCGCTAACCGGACACACCCGGGGTCATACCGGCATTGCCGTTCGCACCGGAAGCGGCTGGAAACTGCACTGCGGTGATGCGTATTTCTTCCATGGCCAGATGGATCCAGCACATCCTCACACATCACCTGGCATGAATATTTTTGAAAGACTGGTTCAGACGGAGGCCACCGCCAGAATCCGTAACCAGGAGCGCTTGCTGGATCTGGTTCGCAGAAAGGGCAACGAGATTGAGGTCTTCTGCGCTCATGACCCGGTCGAGTTTCAGCGTTACGCATGATTGATTCACGCATAAAAAATGCCGACCATACCGGCATTTTTTATGCGTCATTTTCACGCTGATGCAATTGCCTTAGTGCTGCCGACATTCTGGCCTCCAGATCCCTGGCCAGAGCTCGAGCATCACGCTCACCCGGCAATTCAGCCGGCAACACCATGACATCCACAACCATTCTCTCACCCTTCAGGATATCAATGGCATGCGAGAGAAACTCATCATCGCCAATGAAGGGGGCATGCGGATGCAAGGCATCATGTTCATCCCGGTAACAGACGAGCACAGGCTGCAGGGGGACCTGTGTCTGCACGGCAGCACCAAACAGCTTGTGGAAGAACCGTTTCAGACGGCGACCATCTGTCGTTGTGCCTTCAGGAAAAAACAGGACATTGCGGCCTTCGCCCAGATGACCTGCCAACTGGTGCGTCACCTGCCCGGCATCACCAGCTCCGCGCTGGATGAACAGTGTTCCGGCAACCCTGGCCAGCCAGCCGACCACCGGCCACCTGGCTACTTCCGCCTTGGACAGGAAATACACCGGGAAGTTGGCCCCGAGTACCGGAATGTCGAGCCAGGAAACATGATTGGAAACCCACAGTGCATGCCCATCCACAGGGACTCCCTGCACACGGATATCCAGATTGAGGATATTGCAGAAACGCCGGTGCCACCATCGAATGACCGGCTGCTGCCAGGGGCGATACTGGACAAACGCAGCGCCACACACCACCGCCAGCACAGCACCTTCCAGCAGATGCACACCGAGGCGAAAACACCGGTAATACAGCCTGACCCGGATATGGATTGAACTTCTTTTTTGAGATGCCACAGCCTTCCGCCTGTCAATCAGCGCGGCAAAGGCTACTTCATCCGAAGAATCCGTGAACATCAACCGGCCTTGAGGAAACGTTGCGCGTAACGATCAGCGAGCATACTGACATCCAGCATCACAAACACATCGGCACAGTTAAACTCGGGGTCCCAGCATGCTTCCCCGCCAATCCGGCAGCCCATGCGAAGATAAGCTTTCAGCAAGGGGGGCATGGCTGACGCCGCAGTTTCCCGGGCCTCTACGTCAAGACCACGACGCGGTGTCACGCGCAGCTCACTCGCAACAAAATGACGCTCACGCAGCTCCGGCATAATGACCGAAAAGTTCTGTCCTCCGTCACGCAGGCTGATGCTAGCGCAACCGACAAGGTAACTGAAATCATTCTGCAACAAATAGTCTGCCAGCGCCGACCACAGTACGGTAATGGCTGCTCCCGAACGATATTCCGGGTGCACACAGGTGCGTCCTATTTCCAGAATGCGCCCAGGCAACCGCTCAATGGCGCCAAGGTCAAACTCACTAGCCGAATAGAAACCACCAGCGCGACTGGCCTGCTCACTGCAAAGCAGACGGGTTGTCGCAATGATGCAGCCATTCGCCACATCATACACATTCAGGTGATCACAGAAATCATCAAAGGAGTCCCGATCAAGGCCCTCGGAATCATCAAATCTGGCACCGAATTCATCACCAAACACACTGGCTCGCAACGCTTGTGCAGCACGCAGTTCCGCCATGTCACGTACAAAACGGGCCTCCAGCTTCGGCTTGTTGCGAACAGGGTCCACACCAGCAGCAATTGCCGACTTTACTTCTTTCTGACTCAGGGCCAACGCCTGCATCATTCCTTCCTCATGTCATCTGTTTACGAGGGGGATAATGAAAATCCGGCATTGAGAAGACGTGACAAAACAGTGAATATTTGAAGACAGCCTGTCAGACAACCTGAGTCAGGGTTAATCAATGGCGTGGAAACCATAAGCTCCGTCTGTATCATCCTCATGACACGCCTGTGTCCGGATTTGCGTTCGGACAGGTAATCGTTTCCACTTTGCACTCACAAGGCGCACGGATCGAACATGGAATATCTGCTGTATCTGGGGGTTGGTGCCCTTGCCGGACTGCTTGGCGGACTACTGGGAATTGGCGGAGGGCTGGTGATCGTACCTGTACTGGTATATAGCTTTCAGTCGCATGCGTTTGATCCGGAAGTGCTGACACAGATGGCCATCGCTACTTCACTGGCCACCATCACTTTCACCTCCGTCAGCTCGGTCAAGGCGCATCACGAGCGAGGTGCCGTCCGTTGGGATCTGGTTCGCCTGCTGGCGCCAGGCATTGTCCTCGGAACACTCATCGGGGCGGAGGTAGCACATCGTCTGCCTGGACGGAGCCTGCAATTGCTGATCGGGCTGTTTGCCATGCTGATGGCCCTGCAGATGTTCAGCAACTGGCGCCCTGGCGGAACACAGGCAGAGCCACCGCCACTCCCTGGCAAGCGGGGACTTTTTGCGGGCGGCAGCATTATTGGCCTTGCCTCCGCCCTCTTTGGCATTGGCGGTGGCAGCCTTACGGTCCCCTGGCTCAACTATCACGGCACTCGCATGCAGGAAGCCGTTGCAACCTCATCGGCATGTGGAATGGCGATCGCTGTCGCCGGCACACTGGGATTTGTAGCCACGGGACTGAGAGCTCACAACCTGCCAGAGCAGGCTATTGGCTATGTCTATCTGCCGGCCTTTATAGGCATCAGTATCAGTAGTGTGCTGTTTGCAAGAGTAGGGGTTCGTCTGGCGCATCGCCTGCCAGCCGCAACCCTCAAGAAGGTATTTGCCGTACTTCTGGTGGTGGTCGGAATTCAGTTGATTAGCGGGGTGCAATAAACCATCTGGCCTTACTGGGGCTTAAGAACAAAGGCCGGCTTGAATGCCGGCCTTTGTTTTTAAGCATAACTGACTCAGTTCAGTGGAGTTACTGCGGCTACCGCCACGTGGTCCCCGCTGAAGCGGATATCACAGACATACTGGCTGGTCTTGCCATAAACCAGGGATACACCGGACTGGCTCTGGAAGGCTGTCGCCTCGTCAAGCTCCTGCTGTAACCGCGAAAGCACATTGCCGGCAGCTTCACCAGGCTGTGCAGACGAGCAGAATGTAAGGGCGCGTGATTCTGCCTGGGACTGGCCAACATAAGCATAGAGGCTTGCTGCGGCAAAGCTGATACCGGCAGCCAGGGCGATACGGGGTGCAAGTGTTTTTATTGTACTCATGGCACGCTTTCCTTGTTGATCACGGGCTTACTGAATGCCAAAGCATTACAAACCCTGATGACAACAAGGTTATAGCCGTAAAGCCACACCAAGAGAACCACCCAGTCGACAAACGGTAGCCCAAAGTGCTAGCCCGTGTTCCTCAAACCGGCGGCAATCCCGGCAATGGTGACCATAAGCGCCTGATCATAGGCATGCCCAGCCTCTCCAGCCAGTCGGCGACGCAACATCAACTCGGCCTGCAGCAGATGAAGTGGTTCTATATAGGGAGTCCTGACACTGATCGAGCGACGCAACACAGGGTTATCCTCCAGCAATGGCCTGCCGCCATTAGCCCGCAACAAGGCATCAATCGTAATCTGGAGCCTGTGACGCAACTCCGCCCCCAGCTCCCGCAGGCTCACATCATCGCCCGCCAGCTTGTCCTCGTAACTGGCCACAATCGAGGCGTCGGCCTTGGCCAGTACCATCTCAAGCATGCTCAGTACCGCGTGAAAATAAGGCCAGTTCGTGGCCATTTCCCGCAAAAGCACTTCCCGGCCAGTATCCATGACCATGTTCAGGGCGCGTCCGGTTCCCAGCCAGGCAGGCAACATCAAGCGGACCTGAGTCCAGGCAAACACCCAGGGAATGGCGCGTAATGACTCCACTCCCCCGCCCGGTTTGCGTTTCGCCGGTCTGGACCCCAAGGGCAACATCTGCAACTCGGTCTCTGGCGTAACCGTGCGCAGGTAGCGTACAAAATCAGGGGTTTCCCGCACGGTTTCGCGATAAACCGCCAGAGAAACCGTCGTCATCTCATGCATGAGCTCACGCCACTCAGGCCTGGGCGCCGGAGGAGGCAACAGCGTTGCTTCCAGTGTGGCCGAGGCATAAAGATCCAGATTGCGAATGGCGATGCCCGTCATGCCGAACTTGAAACGAATCATCTCGCCTTGCTCGGTAACCCGTATCGAGCCATTCACCGAGCCCGGGGGCTGTGACAACAGAGCCTGATGGGCGGGCGCCCCACCACGGCTGACGGAGCCTCCCCGCCCATGAAACAGGGTCAGCTTCACGCCAAAACGGGCAGCAACTTCAGTCAGCGCTTCCTGAGCACGATACTGCGCCCAGTTTGCGGCCAGAAACCCCGCATCCTTGGCTGAGTCGGAGTAGCCGATCATTATTTCCTGCTTGCCGGCTATTGCATCCCTGTACCAGGGGATTGATAGCAATGCCTCCAGACATGCTGCCGCTCCCTCCAGGTCATCAAGCGTTTCAAACAGCGGGACGACGCGCAGGGGACGAGGCACCTCTGCCTTTTGCTGCAGCAGCATCACCGCCAGAACATCACTGGGTCGCTCTGCCATCGATATGACATACGCACCCAATGAATCCGATGGCTGATGCGCCAGCTCACGAAAAGTTGCCAGTACCTCCTGCACCTCCGGAGTGTTCAGCGGATGATCCGGAATCAGGTGAGGATGCTCAGGCAGCAAGGGCCGTGGATTCTGCAGTTCGGCCAGCAGAAATGCCTGCCTTGCAGACTCATCCCAGTCCGCATAGGCGCCCATGCCGAGAAACTGTGTTATTGCAGTCAGAACATCTGCATGCCGCGTCGACTCCTGACGAATGTCGAGCTTGAGCAACTCCACCCCAAAGCAGGCAACACGCCTAATCACATCCAGCAAACTTCCATTCGCGACATCCTCCAGACCACAATCCAGCAAGGACTGGTGACAGAGCATCAATGGCTCAAACAGCTCAGAGGAATGCCGGTAAACGTCCTGCGCATCGGACGGCTCATGCCGCAACTCGGCATCAAGCCAGTCACGTGTAGCAGCCAGACGGCGCCTCACCTCACGCAAGAGTTCCCGATACGGTTCACTGCAATCCTTGCCGACTGCGGCACACAAGGCCGGACTGCAGTCGCTCATGGATAGCTCAGCCCGCAACTCCTCAATGTCACGCCAGAAAAGATCAGCCGCCATCCAGCGGGCCAGCAACACAACCTCACGCGTTACGTGATGCGTCACATTCGGATTGCCATCCCGGTCGCCCCCCATCCACGAGGCAAAGCGCACAGGCGACATGTCCAGAGGCAAATGCTCACCGGTGTATTCAAAAAGAACAGCATCAAACTCGCGCAGGAACTGTGGCACAGCCTTCCACAGGGTCTGTTCGATTGCCGTAAACCCCCACTTGGCTTCATCAACCGGAGTCGGCCGGGTTTTGCGGATTTCATCGGTATGCCATGCAGCAATGATGTGCCGACGCAACGTTGAAAGCTCATCAGCTCGCTCAACCGGTGTCAGCGAGGCATGATCAAGGCGCTCCAGCGAGTCAGCAATGTCATCATACTTCCGAATGAGCGTACGCCGGCTCACCTCGGTTGGGTGCGCCGTCAATACAAGCTCGATATCCAGCGACTTTACTGCCTGAAGGATTTCCTGCGGTGACCGCCCTTCCGCAGCCAGGCGCACAAAAAGAGCACGGACCGAACCGGGCTGCGGAGGCTCATCTGCGCGCCACTGATGAGCCCGGCGACGGCGAACGCGATGATACTGCTCGGCAATATTGGCCAGATTCAGGAACTGGGTGAAGGCACGAACAATCGGCAACAGCTCATCATCATGAAGGCCTGACAATAGGCGTGAAAGCTCCGACCTTGACTCCGCATTACCATCACGTGCCTGTTTTCCAAGGACACGGATTCTCTCAACCTTGTCAAAAACATCCTGGCCAACCTGCTGACGCAGGGCATCTCCCAGCATTTTCCCCAGAAGGCGAACATCATCCCGCAAAGGCGCATTAACATCAGGAGCATTCAATGTTTTTTCATCCCCGGAAAAACAAGAAAATATCAACCGGCATACCTGTCAACCGATACATCTATGCAGACAATGTCATGGACGCATCCGGAGCCCAGCGCGCAAGCTTTTCAGCCAGCATGCGCAAGCTTACCGGCTTTGGCAGATGATCATCCATACCAGCCGCATAACAATTATCAACATGATGCTGAGTGACATGCGCGCTGACTGCAATCAGCGGCACACGCGCCTTTCCCTCCACCGACTCAAGCAAGCGCATCTCACGAGCCGCCGAATACCCGTCCATTACTGGCATCTCGCAATCCAGCAACACCAGATCAAAAGGCTGACGGGCGCGACGGAACATTGCCAGTGCCTGCTCGCCATTTTCAGCAAGCTCCGGGCTAATACCAAAGCGACGCAGCAACCCCATTATTACCAGCTGGTTGGTATGATTGTCTTCCGCAACAAGAACCCGCAACGAAGGGTATTGTGGAAGCACATCCCTGATTGGAGCCGTTTCTGCAGGCTGCCGGTCAATGACCGACAACACGGCCTTGCGCAACTCGGTGGCCATCAATGGTCGCTCAAATGCATGAGCTACACCAGCATGCACAAGAACACCTGGACTGGGCTGCAGCTGAGGCAAGGCATACAGCAAGGTTTTCACATTCTGCAGCAAAGGGTCATGTGTCACTCGTTCATGCAGGCTCAAGCCGTTCATGTCAGGCAGTTGTAGGGCCGTCACCAGCAAATCGAAGGGACGCCCCGCCTGAGCCATCTCACGAAGCCGGACCATTGCCGACTCTCCTGACTGCACGCTTTCAATGATCAATCCCTTGGTCGCTGCCTCACTCTCCATGATGGAGCAAAAACGGGAGTCTTCATCGACCAGCAGCAAACGAACCAACGGCAGATGATCCGGCCAGCTCATGCGTGTTACCGCCCCCGCCACCGCCTGAACATAAACTGTTGCAGTAAATACAGATCCCCGGCCAGGTTCACTTTTGGCGGTAAGGTCGCCACCCATCAAGCGACAAAGGTCACGGCTTATGCTGAGACCAAGACCTGTACCGCCATAGTTACGCGATGTAGATGCATCCGCCTGGACAAAACTGTCAAAGATGTACGGCAAGCGATTTTCAGGAATACCAATACCGGTATCACTGACCATGAAACGCAGACCGATATCCCTGCCCCGACCAAAGGTTTCAATCCGCAACTCAATTCGTCCGTACTGGGTGAACTTCAACGCATTTGACAGCAAATTAACCAGCACCTGCCGCAATCGCACAACATCCCCGATAACCTCGGTTGGCACATCAGGAACCACCGAGCACAATACGGAAAGGTTCTGCTTGTAAATACGGGACTTGAAGAGTGAAAGCGAATCCTCGAGCAGCTTGTCCAGCTGCAGAGGCGCCAGCTCAAGACTCATATGCCCAGCCTCGATCTTGGCATGATCCAGTACATCATTAATAACATCCAGCAATGCATTGCCGGATGACTCCATGGTGGCCAGGATTCGCGACTGCTCGTGATTGAGTCCTGTCGTCTTGAGAAGCTCGGTCATCCCCAGTACACCATTCATCGGCGTGCGGATCTCGTGGCTCATCATGGCCAGAAACTGGCTTTTTGCCTGGCTTTGTGCGCTCGACAACAAAGCCGCCTCCCTGCTGGCTGCATCCATCATTTTCAGTCGACGCAAATGCAAACCAAGGCCAAAGGAAAGAAGTACTACCGTCAGCAACAGACCAACCTTTATTCCCGTCACAAAATATTCATAAAAAGGTATTAGCGCCATTACAGACAGCGCTGTTGCTATTGCGCTACCCAGAAACAGCACCCATCCCAGCACAAAATATATAGCAACTTCGCGCTCGCGAGATATTGCGGCGATAGCCATGACAAGAATGTAAGTACTACCAACAATACCACTGACGAGCATGGCGACTGCACCATAGGTGGGCCCCAGCCACGGCAATCCTGCAACAAGTAAAAATCCGGAAATCATCAAGATCAGTGAAAACCTGTACCACGTACTTCTTTTGGGTATCTCCAGGTAATAAAGCGAAAACAACAAGTAAAAAATGGCAGCCAATCCAATAAAAAACGATATGGCAAGGTTCTGGAGAAACCCCGGAAAAGGGAAAATCGAGAACAGAAGGCCATCAATACACAGCAGATACCCGATTGTTGGAATCAATGCCATCACGTAAAAAAGAAAGACTTTTTCACGGGCAGTAAAGAAAAGGAAAAAGTTATAGGCCAGCAGAACCAGCATTGCGCCATAGAACATGCCATCCCGCATCTGCATACGGCCTGCATCAACCCAGAAAGCCTCCGGAAGATACAACCTGGCCGGTAACAACAGGTTGCTGGATGAGCTAACCCTGAGAAATATCTCGCTCTGCCCTGCCGGGATGGACAACGGGATGGCTAACTGCCTCACGGGCAAAGGCCGCTCATGCCAGGCCTCCGTATCCCCTGTCACCATGCGCCGGACACCACCTTTTCCGTCAGGCGCATAGACATGCACATGATCCAGAACAGGAAAATCAATATTCAGTATCCTGGAGTCTGTGTTATCTGATGCATTCTGGAATGTCAGACGGAACCAATAAACAGACCCGGGATCAAACCCCCAGTTGGGATACGCCTTCGGCGCCAGAAACCACTCAGGATGTTTTTGTACATCTTGATAGGTCTGCTTGCCATCGGCATCACGCCACCAATACAGGTGATCCGCCACCGAAAGCATCTCATGATGTGTATCCAGGCGAATAGCTGCTGGCTGCACCTGGACAGCCGATGCATTAAGGGAAGAAAACAGAAAAAAGAGAACAAAAAAGCCCAACAGTGCTCGCGCAAGCACACTGCATCCTCCCGAAACTCCTGCCACATCCCTTGTCATGAGCGCTTTCCTGCTTCCACTGGCCCTTCATGGCCACGAGGGGAATGATCATCTGTCTTCACTAGCGACATCAGGCCCGTCAGCCGGACTGCCCCCACCTGCCAGCAAGAATCACAGAGAAACTGGCCAATTGCGAGTGGCTTGCCTTCTCATTTCACAAGGCCATTGCTAGGATTGATCCATTAGCATCGCGGGCCAGGGCTCCCCTCCGCAGCCCTGGCCATCAACAATATGCAAATTTCACGGAACATTCATGAGTGCCCCGCTGTCTGACAATATCTCACCCTTCGCTTCAAGCCAGTTCATGGAGCCGCATCAGCCACGGGCACAACTGGTACTTCGCATCACCCTGGCGCTCCTGGTGCTTGCTTACGCTTATTTTGTACCAGCCCGCCTGAATCTGGTGACCTACCTTGTGTTCCTGATAGGGGTGATTGTTTATATAGCCGCACAAAGCCTTCTTGGCCTTACGACAATACTTAACCGCGCATCTCCCATGGTGCAGAACGGCATCACCCTTGTTGATGTCGCAGGGGCTCTTTTTGTTGTCCTGAATGACCCGGGACTGCAACCACCCACACTAACCCTCGTCGTGACTGCGCTTGTGTTGGCTGTATCGCAACACCGGCAAAAACCCTTCATGGCCGTCCTTGTAGCCACTATAGTGGCAACCCTTGCCGTCATGGCCATCCGCCAGTCACTGGTAGAGCAGCCCTATGACCTCGCCTTTTTCAGCCTGGCCATCCTGATCGTTGCCACGGCAGCAGCCACCCTGATTGCCTCCCTGCACCTTGAGCGCATGCACAAGCGAGCTGCCCGGGTTACCGAAACCGACCCCCTGACAGGCCTGGGTAACCGCTGGACCTTCTATGAATCCGCCAAATATCTCTTGCCCTATCACCAGCGCAACCTGACTCCCATGGTGGTCATGTATGCCGATATCGAAGTAACCAGTCATAAAGGCAAAAAACCGGCAAAAACCATCAATCAATACCTGCTGAAGCAGTTTGCAAGCATTGTTGACCAGCGGCTGCGGGCCAGTGATATTGCTGTCCACTACGGCGGCAACGCGTTTGCCTTCCTGCTGGTTGACACCACCACCAATGATGCCGAAACCATTGCTTTTGACCTGCAACAGAGTTTTAACAACTGGGCACGGCAGAAGGAGCTTGGGGCTTATGCCCATATCGGCATGGCAGTCGTCCCCAACCGCCCAATCGCCATGGACCAGGTACTGATCAGCATAAATGCAGCTCTGCACCGTGCCCGCCAGTATAAAAAGGGAGTTTCAGGTGCCGTTTTTGCCGATCCGGAGCATGGTCGCTGAGGCTCCGCAATCAGCAATTCCCCCGGCCCCGCCGACAAGCTGCAATCCCTTGCCCCCCAAGGGATTGCAGCTACCCCGGAGAAAGACCGGGAGACTGCATTTTTTTGACAACTGTCGAACAAAAGTGATGCATTCGCCCAGTCCCGATGCTAATATTTCCGCGCCGATTAGTTGGATGCTAGGTAATCTGGGCTCCTGGCTAGCATGGAAGTGCCAGCGGGAACCACTAGTGCATTTAGCATAGTCGCCAAACACGCAACCTGAGAGAGACATCATGCAAATCAAGAAGATCGCCATTTCCGCTGCTATCGTTGCCGCCCTCGCCATCGCTGGCTGCGCAAAGAAAGAAGAAGCTCCTGCTACTGAAGCTCCTGCTGCTGAAGCCGCTGCTCCTGTTGAAGCTGCTCCTGTTGAAGCTGCTCCTGCTGAAGCCGCTCCTGCTGAAGCCGCTCCTGCTGTTGACGCTGCTGCTCCTGCCGCTGACGCTGCTGCTCCGGCTGCTCAGTAATCAGATCTTTTCTGATCTGATGCAAAAAGGGGGTGCCATGCACCCCCTTTTTTATGCCTCCGATTTACATACACCAACCCCGAGACCTATCGCATGACCTCCTGCCACTGCGGCAGCAGCCGTCAACCAGAGGCTTGCTGTATCCCCTTTATTAAAGGCACGACATCACCAGTGTCTGCCGAAGCACTGATGCGTTCCCGCTACACAGCCTATGTCACCGGCGACATCGACTACATCATGGCAACCACCCTGCCCGCCAGCCGTGCCGATAGCGACATCGAGGCAATGCGTTCCTGGGCCAGCAATGCTGACTGGGCCGGACTTGAGATCATTTTCACCCATGCCGGGCAAGAAGAGGACAAGCAGGGACTGGTGGAGTTTGTTGCACACTACAACCTGAACGGTGTTGCACAGCGACACCATGAAAAGTCGCTTTTCGTCAAGGAAGAGGGTGAATGGTTCTTCAAGGATGGAGAGGTTGTCTATTCCGGCCCCGCCGAAAAGCCAAAGCCCGTGGTGAATACCAACCGCATTGGTCGCAATGACCCCTGCTCCTGTGGCAGCAGCAAGAAGTTCAAGAAGTGCTGCGGCGCCTGATCTGACGCACTACTTCCAGTTAGCGGGATCGCAGCGTTTACGATTACGCTCGTCCCGCATCGACAACCCGGCACACGCCAGCGCCTGCTTGCGATGTATTTCCACCATGACCCACACCCTGTCTGCATGCCGCTGCCCCATGACACCGGCATCCCATGACTGACTGCGCCACAAGGTATCACTGACTACTAGCCGCGCAGACGGAGAAATCCGGTGCCAGGCATCCAGACCAACATCAACAACAGCCTCCATTACTGCAGGCTCCCAGGGCCCCAGCCTGGCCGCATCCAACAAGGCCTGCTCCATTTCCTGATCCTTGCCAAGGCGCAACAACGTATAAGCCAGTGCAGCATGGGTGTAGGGCCATGTCGGCCGGAGCTCGATGGACTGCCTGTACAGGCTGGCTGCTTTTTCACGATCAGCCCTTGCTTCAGGATTACCAAGCCCGGTCGTGATATAGCGAGCCTCATGAATACGCGCCAGCCCCTCTAGATAGTCTGCATTGAACGGCGAAAGCCGGACCGACCACTCTGCGTAACGCCGCGCCTCCTCCCAGTCATGTTGACGGGGTAAAAAAGCCCTACCCTCTGACTGGGCGACAGCAGTCTGATGGCTCCAGGTCTCAACCCATGCACGCCCCCTGAAGGCAGCAAGGTCAGCAACCACGCCGACAAGTGACCAGATGGCAAACAGGACAGCGCCCGCCATCAGCAACAGCCAAAGCCATCTGCGCCGGGCCGTCACACCGCCCGTCACTGCAACTCACCAAACCGGGTTGCCACGATCTGCCAGGGATTCTCCTGCACAAGACGACGGGCAGAAGGAGTACCAATCAATGACTCGGCCACAGCGAGCCCTTCGGACAGCTCCGGTGGTCGTGCCTTGAGGTTATGAGCATCCGAAGCAAGTACAATCGCCCACACCTCAGACCCAATCTCACGGGCACGCAACTCTGCCAGCTCTCCGAAACGCCCGGCCAAAGACCCTGCCGTCACCTGGAAGAGACACCCCAACTGCACAAACTCGTGCAAGCGGGATATGTCGCGCATGACATCCTTGTTTCGTTCAGGGTGAGCAATCATGGGAACAATATTGCGTTGCAACAGCCACTTCACCAGCTTGTCAGTGTCCGGCAGGATATGACTGTGCGGAAACTCTAGCAGAAGCACCCGCAAACCCTGCCACTCGCCATGAAGCGGAATATGACCGCTCAGGACCATCGGAAGGATTTCCGGGGAGATGCGTACCTCCCCCGAATACCCCAGCTTGAGGGGAATACCTTGCCGTGAAAGCTCGCTGCGCAAGGCCTCCACAACAACAGGAATCGTTCTGGTATCACTTTCATAACGCCATGGATGCACATGAGGAGTGACGATGCTGTGTGTGATGCCGGCGGCGACGGCATGCTGGCACAGGGCTACCGCCTCTTCCATGGTGTCCGGACCATTATCGACGCCAGGCAACAAATGACAATGCAGGTCGATCATGGCAGGGCCCGCTTACTCTACACCGGCCTGATTGCCGTAATAGTTGTAGTACCCGTAATAGCTTCCGTACTTGCTGGCCTTGCTGAAATTCACCCGGTTCAGGACAACGCCAGCCATGGGGGCCCTGACTCTCTGCAGACGCTGAATACCTGTGCGGGCCATATGAAAGGAGGTGGCATCCGACCTGACCACATAAATGACCGCATTGGCCATGGTTGCCAGCACCAGCCCATCACTTACAGCCAACGTCGGCGCAGAGTCGATCACGATGCGATCATACTGCCCGGACAATTGCTCCAGCACCTCGGCAAACCGTTTCGACGAAAGCAACTCCAGTGGGTTCGGGGGAATCAGACCCGCCGTCAACACATCAATGTTTCCCTCGGGCAAGTGATGGATGCAGTGCGCCATGTCCACCGAGCCCACCACCAGATTGGAGAGGCCCGGCGCCGAGCCAGGAATACCACAGGCCTTGGCAACACTGGGACGACGCATATCGGTATCAATCAACAACACCTTTTCCATTTGTCCCAGCGCCAGAGCCAGATTCAGGGATGTCGTCGTCTTGCCTTCGCCCGGCACACTCGATGTCACCACAACAATCTGGTGCGGAGTATCAATACTGGACAGCATTACGCCCGTGCGGATAGTCCGCATGGCCTCTGCAAACTCCTGCTTGTTGTCCTCCAGAAAAGTGGGCTGAGCACAACCATCCTTCTTGCCTCCCTTGATGACGGGAAGCAACCCCAGCAGCGCAATACCAAGGCGAGCCTCAACATCCTCGGCTCCCTTGAAGGTGCTGTCGAGATAATCCAGCAGGAAGGCCAGCAACACACCGATCATCAGACTCAGGACAAATGCCAGCACCACGGCCAGCTTCTTGTTTGGCTTGACCGGAATTGAGGAAACCACTGCCTGATCAACCACTCGGGCATTGGCCGTCTCCAGCTGCCGGGTCTGATTGGCCTCCTTGATACGCGTAAAGAAGGTGTCATACAGATTGCGATTGGTCTCTACCTCACGCATCAATTCCTGCAGGCGAAACTCCTTGCGTGCCACACTCATTGCAATCTTTCGGGCCTGCGTGATCGCCATGTCTGCTTCATTCAGCTCCATCTCGGCCTGCACATACGCCGGATGCTTTGGACCATAGCGCTTGCTGATTTCAGAGAGCTTGAACTGGGCCTGGATCTGTCGCTGCGAAAGATCCTGCAACTGTTTGGCATTCAGCGCCAATATGCCCTCAACATCACCAGTCTTTACCAGGTCGTTCTGCTCACGATAGGCCTGCAGCTTTTGCTCGGAAGAATCAAGACTGGTCTTGAGGGCAGACAAGCGATCAGTCAGCCACGAGGCAGCCTGCTCCGTCATGGCCACCCGGGCTTCCATCTGGCTATTGATATAGGCATGTGCCATGGCATTGGCTACTTTTGCTGCCAATGCCTTGTCATATGACTCAAAGCTGATCTTGACCAGCTGCGTATTGCGAACCGGAACTACCGCGAGATTTGCCGTAAACCGGTCGACAATGCGACTGAACTTTTCTTCGTCGGAAATTTCAGGGTTCTTTTCATGCCCTTTCGGCAAGACTGTGCGCCAGTCCAGACGAAAAGATGATTCTTCCCCGGCAGCATCCTGCTCCGGCTCCGGAGAGAAATCCGGATGCACATCAAGTTTGAGCTCTTTCACCACACGGGCTGCCAGCTCCCTTGACTTGAGAATCTCGAACTGGGTTTGCAGGTACTCCTTGCTGGAGCCATCAAGGCCGTACATTTCTTCAATGGTAATGACCTTTGCCTGCTTCTGCTCGATCAAGAGTGTCACAGTAGAGCGATAAACCGGTCGCATGGAGAATACGATCAGGGTTGCCAGAACGGTAATTGCGACGGCAAGCCCGAGTATGCCCCACTTGTAACGTGAGACGATTCGCCAGTACTGGCGAAGGTCAATCTCGGCCTCCTGCTGCTCGGGAACACTCCCCGCGACGGGCATTGCGAACTTGTCCATTTGCGGGAACCTCAGAAAAAGCTTTGTTCGATGGTCAGGATGTCGCCAGGGCGTAGCACGGTATCCAGTGCTACCTGGCGCGCACGACCCGTGGGGTCATCTTCGTGAATGACGAAAATCTTGGTCTGGGAAGCGCGCGGCGTAAGGCCCCCAGCCAGTGAAATGGCCTTTCGCACCGTCAGACCAGGCTGATAAGGGAACCCGCCAGGCTTGCTGACCTCGCCATTAACGAAGAACTGGCGATACTCCAGGATAGTGACGTAGACCTGTGGATTGATCAGGTAACCGCTCTTCAACTGCTCCGTCAGGTACTGCTTCAACATACCGATCGTCATGCCCTGTGCCCGGATTTCCCCCAGCAACGGATAGGACAATGTACCGGCGTCACTCAGCCTGACCTCAAGACTGAGTTCTTTCTCGTTGAACACTGTCACCCCAAGCCGATCACCTGGGCCAAGCTTGTAATCGGATGACAGGGAAAATTTCTGGGCAGGCTCCGCCGGGGCCTCTGCTGTCGCAGAGGCATCCGAGGAAGGGATTGACTGGCTATCGTCAGCTGGCGCAGCGGATGTGGCGGCAGGAGCAACGAACACTCTCTCCCACCACCCTGCCGGACCGGTTTCAGCGTAAACAGACGCACTGGAAGCCAGCAAGCCGGCAAAAAACAACCACAACAGGCGTCGCATCAGGAATGGCACTCCGCAGGAATATCAGAGACTGATCATCGCGTTCAGTGCATAAACATTCCGTATCAGATCGAATTCTTCATAGTTGGAATTACGATTGCGAAACGTCATGCCAGCACCCAGTACCAGCCAGCGACGCATCTGATAATTGACGGACGCGCTGACCGTGTTCGAATCATCCTTGCGATTCAATCCGGTCAGCCGATGATGATCCTCAGCCGAGAAGGAATAGGCAAGCCGGGTTTCAACACGATCACTCACATCATGATTCCAGCCAACGGTAGCCGTGGTGTTATCAATGGCAACTGTAGGCAGCGTGCCATCCGTAATTTCCTGCGAACCGTCCAGAGTGAAGCGGGTGTACTCGAGTGGAGACCAGACCACACCAAAATCCCAGGTCGGACTGGAAAGATCTTCCTGGGTTGGGGATTCAAGATCGCGCTTGCTCACACCCACGCGAATCTTGCCGGTGGTACTGGCAGTGCTGTCCCAGATGGCGCCGCCATAAACACGCATATCGGTGTAATCGGAGGATGCTGCAGTCCCGGCATTCTGGTAGGCACCCACCTCGTACTCTAGGTCCACCAGAAATTTTGTCTTTGGCATTGCCTTGTAGCGAAAGCCCAAAGCCGCACTGGTCGTGTCAAAGTCTCGATCAGCCGCGCGATCATCAAGTTCATAGCGCTTCTGCGTTTCGCCAAGGGACAGGGATATCTGTCCGGCCGCTTCCTTCGCACCATACTCGATTCCACCATTAAGCGAAGTCAGTGCATATTGATCAGGCTCACTCATTGCAAGAATGAACGGGAGGCCCCTGCCTTCGCTGTAGCCAACGCCGCGATCATCATGAAGCATGCTGTAGCCAGCGCCAAGATCAAACCGGAAACGACCTGTCGGCTCGACATGTGCGCCAACATTAAGCTTGTGGTCAACATAATTGTCGTCGCCATTTTCGGAGTAGAAGCCACCGGCAATGTCGTAATTGGCGGTATAGGTGTTATTGCGATCCTGGGCCAGCAGCCGGAAGGACGGGCTGACGACCATCACCATCGAGTCGACTTCTTCAGAAGGCAGGCTGTATATGTTGCTGTCCTGCCGTACCTCTACACCAAGGGTTGGTACCAGTTTGAAAGGCTCAAGGTTGATGCTTTGAGGATCGATAGCCACTCGTGCATGTGCCGTCTGGCCAACCAGGGCGACAGCAAGAGCTACTGACGACAACCCCGCATTCTTGATGATTTCCATCTCTTTCCTCATTTGAAAAACCTTGTCCGCGCAAATCAACGCTGCAACCCTCCGGCGAGCAACCTTCTGACAGGAAAAGGCGGCAGTTACTCTACCATCACACCATCAGCCCGTCACGCCGTTATCGCAGACATCAGGTACCCCGGGACACTGGGCCCGGCTGCCGTTATAATGTAGCCCCTTCGTGACACCCTTCTTACTATTCTCCTGCCCTGCTAGCGAGGTCATTCATGAGCACAGATGCTGTCGTCATTGTTAACGGTGCCCGCACCCCCATGGGCGGTTTTCAGGGCGCCCTTACGCCGCGTATTGCCACGGAACTGGGCGCCATTGCCATACGGGAGGCCGTCAGCCGTGCCGGACTCACATCCGAAGACATCCAGGAAGTGATCATGGGCTGTGTGCTCCCCGCCGGCCTCAAGCAGGGCCCCGCCCGCCAGGCCGCCCTGGATGCCGGCCTGCCCAACACCACGGGTTGCACCACCATCAACAAGCTGTGCGGCTCGGGTATGAAAGCCACCATGCTGGCGCATGACCTGATCAAGGCCGGAACGAATGACATCATGGTGTCGGGCGGCATGGAGTCCATGACCAATGCCCCTTATGTGCTGCCCAAGGTCCGCGCCGGCCTGCGCATGGGACACGCCGAGGTCAAGGATCACATGTTTCTGGATGGCCTTGAGGATGCCAGGACCGGCCGCCTGATGGGTTCTTTTGCACAGGAAACAGCCGACAAATACGGCATCACGCGTGCCGACATGGATGCGTTTGCCGTGGCTTCCCTGCAGCGCGCGCTGGCTGCCATTGCCAACGGCCACTTCAAGGCTGAAATCGTTGCCGTGCCGGTACAGACCCGCAAGGGCGAAGTGCTGATTGATACTGATGAGCAACCAGGCAATGCAATGCCGGAGAAGATCCCTACCCTGAAACCGGCTTTCTCGAAGGAAGGCACGATCACGGCAGCAAACGCCAGTTCCATCTCTGACGGTGCATCCGCTCTTGTGCTGACTCGCGAAAGCATTGCAAAGGCACGCGGCCTGACACCGCTGGCCCGCATTGTTGGCCATGCCACCCAGTCGCAGCATCCGAGCGAGTTCACCATCGCGCCGGTAGGAGCCATCAGCAACCTCTTTGCCAAGACAGGTTGGAAAGCTGATGACGTGGACCTGTGGGAAATCAATGAAGCCTTTGCCATGGTGACCATGCTGGCCATGAGGGAGCACAACATCCCTCACGACAAGGTCAACATCTATGGGGGTGCATGTGCACTGGGCCACCCGATTGGCTCGACTGGCTCCCGCATCATCCTGACCCTGATTCATGCCCTGCGTCAGACGGGTGGCAAGAAGGGCGTTGCGGCACTGTGCATTGGCGGGGGCGAAGCGACTGCAGTAGCAATTGAACTGATCTGAGCCAAGCTGCAGCACCCATCAGGAAAAGCCACCTTCATGGTGGCTTTTCTATTTTGAGGCAACCAGATTCGCCGCCTCGACCGTCAGCCACTGTCACCATACCCATCCCGCCTGTCGGCAATTATCACCGCATAACAGTGACCGCACGGTCTTAGCTTATGCAAAAGGAGAATGTGGAGTAAAAACAAGGAATTATTATTCGCCCCTGAACAGGATACTGGAGCAATATGCACAAGCCCGCAGTCTGTCTGGCGTTGATTGCCGCCATGGCTACCACGCTTCCTTTATCAGCCGCCTATGCCGCCCCTGCAAGCAACACGGCCGCCAGCCCTGCGGCACAAGCCATCCAGTCCCTGCAGAAAATTGAAACCGTTGCTTACCGCACCTCTACTGCCTTCTATCTTTATAACGTACTGAACCGTGACCCCCAGCAGTTCCGCAAAATGCAGGCGCTCTTGACCGAAGGGGATGCACTGCTTGCCCAGTCTGGCAACCCGGCGTTGCAGCTTAAATGGAATGAACTCAAGACTGCCTGCACCACGGCAAAATTTACTGCGGAAGGCGCTGCCGAAAATGACAGCATCAATGCGGTAGACGCCGCACTGAACAACCTGGCCAGCAGCCTGCGCGCCAACATCAGTGAACAGCGCGCCTCTGGCAAGATTGTCTCGGACAAGATGGCCGACATGCTTTATGACGAGTATGTGATCATGCAGATCATGACGTCTGCCTATCTTCGATTTTCTGCAGATTATTTTGGCGGGGCGATTGTGGCCAGCCGTAGCGGCGAAGTGGAAATAGACAAACTGGCTATGAGGTTTGGCACACAGCTTGACCAGCTCAACAGGCATTACGGCAAGCACCCGAAAGTCGGTCCCCTGCTCAAGGAAGTGACCACTCGCTGGGTATTCGTGCGCAAGTCATTCATCAATTTCAATGAAGACAACGTGCCGTTTATTGTAGGCCGTGCCAATGAACAGATTACTGACAAGTTGCTGGCTGCTTACGCGCTACTGCTCTGATCAGAGCCCACCCAATAAAAAAGGCGCTACTCAGCGCCTTTTTTATTGGGTCGCGGATGTGCCGGCCTTTTACCGGCAGGTACCGGACGCTTGACACCCTGAATCACTGGCAACAACAGGTGTGCCCGGAAAAGAGCCAGCACCGAAACCAGCAAGGCAGCCATCGCAGAAGCCGTCGTCAATCCCGTCAGCCGCTCCTGGCTCCAGCCAGCACTCAGAACCGACAATGGCATGGCCTGAAACACCACCGCGACCACCAGTGCCGCACCGGCAAAAACCGCCATCGCCAGATAAACACGCTGCTGAGCGGGCGTGGCAGACCCTGCCAGAGCCAGAACGGCATGACGCATGGCAGCGGCCCATAACCAGACCATGACACAAACAGCAAAGAGGACAGGAATCATTCAGGCCGCTCCATCACGTCAAGGATGCAATATTCTCAGGAAGACGAAGAGCAAGACAGCTTTGCTGCCTCATGTCGTGCACAACCTGTTCAACAGTAACCCCCTTCAGCTCACTTAGCGCATGCACAACAGCGGGCAGATACTCCGGCGAATTCCGTGTTCGTCCCGCGCCGGGTACCCGATGACACAGAGGAATCATGTCCGGTGCATCCGTTTCCAGCACCAGTGCTTCCATTGGCATCTCGCAGACCACCGCCCGCAAACGCTTTGACTGATCATACGTGAGCGAGCCGCCAATGCCGAGACGGAAACCGAGTTTCACATACTGCCGGGCCTCTTCAATACCTCCTGACCAGGCATGCACGATCCCACCTTCACGAAACTTCAACTCGCGCAGAATGGCAATCACTTCGGCATGCGCCTTGCGGACATGCAGCACCACGGGCTTGTGGTAGTGCATGGCCAGACGCAGTTGTTCGCGAAAGAAAAAGTCCTGCTTTTCTTTCAACTCTGGCGTCTTGAGTTCTGGCAGGAAATAGTCGAGGCCGATCTCACCGATGGCAATAATGTCGCGCCTGGTTTGCAGCAAGTGTTCAAGTTCCGTGAGATGAGAGGGCTCATGCCGAGCGATATAGCAGGGATGCAAGCCAGGCGCGGGTAATAACCGGGGTGCAGCAATGCTGTCACAAACCTGAAAGAGCCTGGGCCAGTGCTCGGCAACATACCCGGGGATGACAATGGTATCGACACCGGCTGCCAGTGCACGCGCAGCGACCTCGGCGCGATCCGCGTCAAAGTCATCCACATCGAAGTGGCAATGGGTATCAATCAGTCCGGGCAAGGCAGCGCTCATGGTGCACTCTCCATAAGTGAACGCTACCGTGTCAGCCGCCTGGCATCAATGCTCGCGGGTTTCGCGGAACCTGATATCCGGATAGCGCTCCTGCATCAATTGCAGGTTCACACGACTGGGCGCGAGATAGGTCAGGTAACCACCACCGTCAAGCGACAGCTGGTCGTGAGCCTTCTTCTTGAATTCGTTGAACTTCTTGTCGTCGTCGCATGACACCCAGCGCACTGTCGCGACATTCACCGGCTCGTAAACGCACTCGACCTTGTACTCGTCCTGCAGGCGATAGGCGACCACATCAAACTGCAGCACACCGACTGCGCCCAGAATGAGGTCATTATTGATCTGGGGCATGAAGACCTGCGTCGCGCCTTCTTCCGACAACTCCTTGAGACCCTTCTGCAACTGCTTGCTCTTGAGCGGATCTTTCAGACGCACACGGCGGAACAGTTCCGGGGCAAAATGGGGAATGCCGAGGTAGTGCAACTCTTCGCCTTCGGTGAAGGTGTCGCCAATCTGGATGGTGCCATGATTGTGCAGGCCGATGATATCGCCTGACCAGGCCTCTTCCAGATGCGCGCGTTCGCCGGCAAGAAAGGTCAGTGCATCGGCAATGCGTATTTCCTTGCCGATGCGTACATGCTTCATCTTCAGGCCCTTTTCGTATTTGCCGGAGCAAATGCGCAGGAAGGCGATGCGGTCACGATGCTTGGGGTCCATGTTCGCCTGGATCTTGAACACAAAACCGGAGAACTTTTCCTCGGTGGCGGCGACCTGACGCTCGGCGGCCTTGCGGCCAAGCGGGCACGGCGCCCAGTCGGTAAAACCGTTGAGGATATGGTTCACACCGAAATTGCCGAGTGCTGTGCCGAAAAAGACCGGTGTCAGCTTGCCCGCCAGAAACTCGTCCATGTTGAACTCATGGCTGGCGCCCAGCACCAGCTCAAGGTGCTCACGCAGATTGGCAGCATCATCACCCAGTACGGCATCAAGTTCGGGGTTATCGAGCCCGTCTATGAACTTGTCTGCAATCAGCTCTGAACCATGGCCCTGCTGATAGAGATATACGCGGTTTTCAATGAGGTGGTATACGCCCTTGAAATCACGCCCCATGCCGATTGGCCAGGTCACTGGGGCACATTTTATTTTCAGCACACTCTCGACTTCGTCCAGCAGCTCGATTGGCTCGCGGATTTCGCGGTCCATCTTGTTGACGAAGGTAATGATGGGGGTGTCGCGCATGCGGCACACTTCCATCAGCTTGATGGTGCGGTCTTCCACGCCCTTGGCGCCATCGATGACCATGAGGGCCGAGTCGACTGCGGTCAGGGTGCGATAGGTATCTTCGGAGAAATCTTCGTGTCCAGGGGTATCGAGCAGGTTGATGGTGCAATGCCGGTAGGGAAACTGCATGACCGACGTGGTGATGGAGATACCACGCTGCTTTTCCATTTCCATCCAGTCGGACGTGGCATGGCGGTCAGACTTGCGCGACTTCACTGTGCCGGCAATCTGGATGGCCTTGCCCCACAGCAGCAGCTTTTCCGTGATGGTGGTCTTGCCGGCGTCGGGATGGGAAATGATGGCGAAGGTACGACGGGCAGCCACTTCGGCGGCGACTTGTTCGGCAAGGCTCATGGTATTGGCTACGGCTGGTCAGACTGAAAGGCGGGAATTATACGGGCAATGTGGCCCGCCCCAACCCTTCACGTGAAAAAAGCTGGTGGTAACCGAGGATATCAACGGTTATCCGGAACCCATCAAAAGGCCATGGCCATCAGGAGGGCATCTTCACGCCCCCCTCCCACGGCCGGGTAATAGTTGCGGCGCAGGCCTATCTCGTTGAATCCCACTGCCTGATACAGGGCAACCGCACGCTTGTTGGAGGGGCGAACCTCCAGAAAGAGGGTAGCCGTTGTGTTCTGGGCATAGTCAATCAGGTGGGCCAGCAGTTCGCGCCCCATGCCTTTGCCATGGAGGGCAGGATCAATGGTGATATTGAGCAGGTGCCCCTCGTCCAGAATGACCTGCACCACACCGTAACCAATGATGGTTCCCCCCTGCTCCATCACGACCATGTAATAGCCGCTGCGCAGGGCATCCTCAAGGATACCGGGTGTCCAGGGAAACGCGTGCGCCCTGATTTCGATGGCGAGTACCGCTGGCAGGTCGGCCGCCACGAGGGGCCGGATCAGACACTCAGACATTTAACGACAACCAGAAGGACTTCTTTGCCTGTGGCGTGGTCAGCAGGGTAGCCAGTGCCGGCCCTGCCACCATGGTGGTGGATGCGGGCAAGGCCGCGCGCACATGCACGGCCACCGCCTCACCCAGCACCAGGCAACGCCAGCCGTCGGGCACCTTGAGGGCATGCGAGAGCCACTCGACGGCGGCGCCCGGGCCATGATCCAGTTTGGGGTTCGCGTTTAATGGCCAGCGCAACAGGCTGGCTGAACCGGAGAAGTCGGGCGCCGCACCCAGTGCATGACTGATTGCTGACAGCAGACGGTATTCCTGCCCTGACAGATCGGGTACATCGCCAAGGGCGATGATCGCCAACCAGCCGGGGGCCAGTGGCTGCACGCGCAGGGTGAACCGGGGAAGTGCAGGTGTCCCCTGGATGGCCATGCCAGTAGCCGGTGCCACGGGAGTGGCAGCCTGCCGGACAGCTTGCCCCATGGCCGGAACCGCCGAGGGAGGCGCAACGACTGGTGCCTGACGCGCCACCGGCTCGCTCAGGACAGCCGCAGGTAGCTCCGGCTCAGCCATCCCCTCTTGCGGGAAAGCAGCCTCGGGCACATCCGCCAGAAACGGGACCGCGACCAGTGGCAGCGAAGGTGCTGCGCCGGGCAGGTCGTAACGGGCCGTCCAGAGCGGAATGGCGAGTGCCGCCAGATAGGCCTGGCGCTGCCCTTCGTCCCTTCCGCTCATGACTGTCACATCAGACCCCGGTTACGCCCTGCGGATGCTCACGCTTGCTGCTGGTGCGCATCAGGTTGAGGGCATTCAGGTAGGCCTTGGCGCTGGCCACGACGATGTCGGTATCAGCCCCATGACCATTGATGATGCGACCGGCCTG
>DPJB01000009.1 GCA_003543245.1 Moraxellaceae bacterium
TTCTTCAAGGCCCTGCTGTTCCTGTCGGCCGGTTCGATCATCATCGCCCTGCACCACGAACAGAACATTTTCAGAATGGGCGGCCTGCGCAAGTCCATGCCACTGGTGTATGCCTGCTTCTTGATCGGTGGTGCCGCACTGGCCGCCGTACCGTTCATTGATGCCGGCTTCTACTCCAAGGACCGCATCCTCTGGGAAGCCTATGCCACCGGCAACACTGACCTGTTTGCAGCGGGCCTGCTGGGTGCCTTCCTGACATCGCTGTACACCTTCCGCCTGATCTTCGTGGTTTTCCATGGCAAGGCGCAGACCGAGGCCCATCCCGGTCATGGCATTGCCCATCACCTGCCGCTGCTGGTGCTGATGCTGCTGTCCACCTTCGTGGGCGCCTGGATCACTCCGCCACTGGCTGGCGTGCTGCCGGAAAACGTTATCCCTGAAGCCATGGAAAGCAGTCATCACATGATTGAAATCATGGCGGCAGTGGTTGCCGTGTCCGGCATTGCACTGGCCGCCCTGCTATTCCTTGGTGAACGCCGGTTTGTGACCGCACTGGCCAACTCGGCCATCGGTCGGCCGGTCAGCAAACTGTGGCTGAATGCCTGGGGCTTTGACTGGCTCTACGACCGCGTCTTCGTGCGTCCCTTCATGTTCCTGGTGAAGATCAACCACCGCGATCTCTCTGATCGTGCGGTGGGCGTGGTCACCGCCACGATGATGAAGGCACATGCAATTTCGAGCCAGACACAGACAGGTCGTCTGGGCTGGTACGCCGTTTCCATGGCTGGCGGTGCCGTTCTGGTACTTGCCGCCCTTGTTCTGATCTAAAGGTAACGACATGTCGTCTGAAGCGTTGCTGCCTCTTCTTATTCTCATTCCTTTCGTGGGAGGCCTGCTGTCATGGCTGGGTGAGCGTGTGGGTACACATGTCCCACGCTGGATCGCCCTGTTCACCATGACGCTGCTCTTTGCCCTCTCCCTGCAACTCTGGCTTGGTCATGACTTCCGCCTGGATACACTGGGTGCTGCTGGCGCGCCCAAATGGACGCTGGAGTTCGAGCGTGCATGGATCGAACGACTGGGCATCAGCTTTCATCTGGCACTGGATGGCCTGTCCGTCCTGATGCTGCTGCTCACCGGCGGCCTTGGTCTGGCGGCAGTCATCTGCTCCTGGCGTGAAATTGATCGTCATGTCGGCTTTTTCTACCTGAACCTGCTGTGGAATCTGGCCGGTGTGATCGGTGTGTTCCTCGCCATCGACATGTTCCTGTTCTTCTTCTTCTGGGAAATGATGCTGGTGCCGATGTATTTCCTGATCGCGCTCTGGGGTCACAATGCACCGGACGGCAAGGGCCGCATCTACGCCGCCAACAAGTTCTTCATTTTCACGCAAGCCTCGGGCCTGATCCTGCTGCTGGCCATTCTCGGCATGGTGTTTGTGAACTACGACGCCACCGGCGTGCTGACGTTCAGCTACGAAGCCCTGTTGAACACCCCGATGGCTCCCGTGGTTGAAATGACCCTGATGCTGGGCTTTTTCATCGCCTTTGCCGTGAAGATGCCGGTGGTTCCCGTGCACTCCTGGTTGCCGGATGCTCATGCCCAGGCCCCCACTGCCGGTTCGGTTGATCTGGCCGGGGTTCTTCTGAAAACGGCTGGCTATGGCCTGCTGCGCTTTGGTGTGCCGCTGTTCCCGAACGCGGCTGTCGAGTTTGCACCGGTTGCCATGTGGCTGGGCGTGATCGGCATTTTCTACGGTGCCGTGCTGGCCTGCGCACAGACCGACATCAAGCGCCTGATTGCCTACACCTCCATTTCGCACATGGGCTTTGTGCTGATCGGCATCTATGCCGGCAATGCAATGGCGCTGCAGGGCGTGGTTATCCAGATGCTGGCCCACGGCCTGTCTGCCGGCGCCCTGTTCATTCTCTGCGGTGAAATTTACGAACGCCTGCACACCCGTGACCTGCGTGAAATGGGTGGCCTGTGGAGCCGTCTGCGCTATCTGCCACCGATTGCCCTGTTCTTCACTGCCGCATCGCTGGGCATGCCGGGGCTGGGCAACTTCGTTGGTGAATTCCTGATCCTGATGGGCACCTACAAGATTGCACCGGTGGTCGCGATTGTCGCCACGGGCGGCCTTATCCTGGCGGCGGTGTACTCCCTGCTGATGATGCAGAAGGCGTTTTACGGTGAGGGCAAGAGCAGCACGCCGCTGGAAGACCTCAGTGGCCGTGAAATATCGCTGATGATGTCGCTGGTCGTGCTGCTGGTGTTACTGGGCGTATACCCTCAGCCGATTCTGGATACATCAGTTGCAGCCATGGGACTGGTGGAGCAGGCATTCAATCCGCCTGCACTCACGCTTCCTGCTGTCGTCGTTCCGCCTGTTACCGGTCTTTGAGGGAAATCGCGCCATGACGTTCACGACCTCGCAATTTCTTGCCCTCTCGCCGCTACTGGTGGCCAGCGCCTCCGTGGTGATGGTCATGCTGGGCGTTGCCTGGCGCCGCCATCACACCATGACCGCCATCCTCACGGCCATTGGTCTCAATGCTGCCCTGCTTGCCACCCTGTATGTCACCTCACTGGTGCCACAGGAAGTCACCCCCCTGCTGGTGGTTGATGGCTACAGCCTGTTTTATACGGCATTGGCACTGATCGGCGCGCTGGGTTCGGCCACACTGGCCCATGCCTATCTGGAGCAGCACAAGGGCAATCTCGACGAGTTCTATCTGCTGCTCGGCATTTCAGTGGTTGGTGCGATTGTGCTCGTCTCCAGCCGCCACTTTGCTTCGCTCTTCATCGGCCTCGAACTGCTGTCGGTACCGGTCTATGCCATGGTGGCCTACACCTTCCGCCAGGAGCGTTCACTGGAAGCCGGCATCAAGTACATGGTGCTCTCGGCGGTTGCGTCTGCCTTCCTGCTGTTTGGCATGGCCCTGCTGTATGCCGCGTCCGGNNCAGCCGCTGGTGGTCATCGGCTTTGGCATGATGCTGGTCGGCCTCGCCTTCAAGCTGTCGATCGCCCCGTTCCACCTGTGGACGCCAGATGTGTACGAGGGTGCGCCAGCTCCAGTGGCAACGTATCTTGCTACGTCCAGCAAGATTGCCGTCCTTGCCGTACTGATGCGCTTCCTGCATGACACCAATGCACTGCAGCAGCAGAGCGTGGTGATGACACTGGCCATACTCGCCGCTGCCTCCATCCTGTTCGGTAACGTGCTGGCTCTGCGCCAGAACAACATCAAGCGTCTGCTCGGTTACTCCTCCATCGCACACTTCGGTTATGTGCTGGTTGCAGTGGTCGCCGGCAATGCCCTGACAGATGAAGCCATCGCGCTGTATCTGGCGGCTTATCTGGTCACCACCATCAGTGCCTTTGGTGTGGTGAGCCTGAAGTCCTCCCCCTTCAAGAGCGCCGATGCCGACCAGTTGCACTCTTTCCGCGGCATGTTCTGGCGTCGCCCTTACCTGACTGCGGTCATGACCGTCAGCATGCTGTCGCTTGCCGGCATTCCGCTGACCGCCGGTTTCATCGGCAAATTCATGGTTATTGCCGCAGGTGTTCGCGCCGAGCTGTGGTGGCTGCTGGCCATTCTGGTCCTGGGCAGCGCCATGGGCCTGTATTACTACCTGCGTGTGATGGTGACGCTGTTTCTGGTGGAGCCAGGCATGCGCCGCAAGGAAGCGCCCGTGGGCTGGGAGCATCAGGCCGGCGGTCTGATGGTGCTCGGTTCCATGGCCCTGATGCTGCTGCTTGGTGTCTATCCGCAACCGCTGCTGGACATCATCCAGAAGGCTGTATTGCCGTGATTGTCACGTGCCGGTAAATACCCCTGTAGTACGCGAAGGCCGGGCATTGCTCGGCCTTCTTGCTCCTATCCTTGTCAGTCAACTGTCACAGGCAGGCTTCGGCTTTATTGATACCGTGATGGCAGGACAGGTCTCACCACTGGATCTGGCCGCCGTCTCGCTCGGTGCCAGTATCTGGCTGCCCGTGGTGTTGCTGGTGAGCGGCATTCTGATGGCCACTACCCCGCTGGTGGCCTCGGCCCGGGGCGCCGGCCGGCCCGAAAGCATTCCGGAAACCGTGCATCAGGCCCTGTGGCTGTCACTGTTATTGAGCGCGCTCGGCATTCTGCTGCTGCGCAATGTCTCGCCTGTGTTTGACTGGCTGGATACACCCGCACGCCTGCAGGTCATGACATACCAGTATCTGAATGCGATTGCGCTCGGCCTGCCCGCTGCCGCGATCTTTGCGGTGCTGCGCAATTATTGCGAAGGCATGGGTCACCCCATGCCGGTGACGGTGATCAGCGTAGTTGGCCTGCTGTTCAATATTCCGGCCAACTACGTCTTCATCCACGGTGGTTTCGGCATTCCTGCCATGGGTGGCGTGGGCTGTGGCTGGGCGTCTGCACTGGTGCTGTGGCTGATGACCGTCATGCTGATCATTTATGTTCTCGCGGCCCCCGCCTTTGCCCGCGTGAGATTATTGGGTCATCGCAGTCGCCCCGAACTACAGCGGCTTCGTGAGTTTCTTGCTCTGGGACTACCGATCGGCATCGCGATATTTTTCGAAGTCAGCGTGTTCTGTGTCGTGGCCATCCTGATCAGTCCGCTGGGAGAGCTGCAGGTGGCCGGGCACCAGATTGCACTGTCAGTCACCTCGATCCTGTTCATGATTCCGCTCAGTCTGGCGTTCTGCATGACCATTCGTATCGGTCACGCTTACGGAGCGCAGGATCTGGACGCCATCCTGCTCACGCGCAGGACCGGCCTGATCATGATGACGGTGTTTGCCTGTGTGTCTGCGACCTTCATTGTGCTGACACGGCACCAGCTCACCGCGCTCTATACCAGTGATGTTGCCGTGCAGGCACTCGCCGCTGATCTTTTGCTGTTTGCCGCTGCTTATCAGGTGGTGGATGCATTGCAGGTAGGTGCTGCAGGCAGCCTGCGTGGACTGCAGGACACACAGGGCCCGATGGTGCTGACCATGGTGGCGTACTGGGTGGTGGCGATGCCGCTGGGCTATACGCTGGGCCTGACCCTGCTGATGGGAACCCGCTACGGGCCTTACGGTTTCTGGGCGGGTCTGGTGGCAGGACTAGCAGTGGCGGCAGTGCTGCTCAACTGGCGTCTGGGCAGGCAGATCACGCTGTTGCGTGGGAGAGGATTTCCGGTCGCGAGGGAATACTAAGAAAAATGCGAGTCAGCAGCTTGGAATACTGCAGCTCTGCCATTGAACTACACTCGCGAAGGCTCGGTTAACGTCGACATCCCTCTTCTAGTTAATAAGGTATTTTCATTAAAGTGGAAATACCAAAGTGCATGCGGCAATATCAACTCAAATAACAAACTTAAGAGCTACCATGCTAGGGAATGCAACCTTTGAAAAGCCTCGCTGGCTAAGAGACCTAATCCGGTTTCTGCCACTGAAGAGCCAGTTTGTCCTTTCAGGGAATGTCCGCGACCTTCAAGCCTATGAAATAGCACCGGGCACTGTCACCCCTCAGCCATTCAACCAGTCTATCGGCAATACACTACTGGACTCTGGGTATGCACAGGTTCTGAGCTGGGACCCCATCTCAGGCTTCCGGGTCATGGGCCGGCCAGGCAGTGGCCCAGATAATGATCAAGCACTTCTCACCGAGCTCGGGCTTAATCCCGTAAATGGAACAGCCGCTGCGGGCATAGATCTTCTTGGAGCCACTCTCCAACGACTCGTCCATCATCAAGGCGACCCTGTAGCCCTGATCATTGATTTCGCCTCCAGGCTCGTGATTCGCAACGATTCCCTGAGCGCAGCAGAACATCAACTCTTCACTCAGGCATTGGTTCTTTCTCATCAAGCCAAAAACAGGCCTGCAGGTTCAGACCGCAAACCTTTCTTCAACACAGTACTCTGGATAGTGGAGAAAGAAGGGGACATCCCCGATTGGCTCCTGGTAGAGAACCCACGTGTCCGCCATATCCCAGTATCGAAGCCTGACCAAATGGCCCGCCGCGCACTTGCACCGTCGCTGCTAAGAGCTCTTTCGGGCGGGCAAGACTCCTCTGGACAGTCGCTGCAACAAGCCGTAGATGCTTTCGTTGGGAGCACCGAAGGTCTCCTCCTTCTCGATCTAACATCAATCACTCAACTGGCACGAGTGGAAAGTGTTCCGATGGAGCGCATTTCCGACGCAGTTCGCCGCTACAAAGTTGGCGTCACAGAGGACCCATGGCTGAAAATTGATAGAAATCGTATCCGCAATGCCGGAGATTTCGTACGAAGCCGCGTCAAGGGACAACAGCATGCAGTGACGCATATGTTGGACATTATAAAACGGGCAATGACTGGTGTGGGAGCAAGTCGTAAAGGCAATCGGCCTCGTGGCGTTGCCTTCCTTGCAGGACCAACCGGCGTCGGTAAGACGGAGCTTGCCAAAACAATTACCAGTCTCTTATTCGGCGATGAGGGCGCTTACATCCGCTTCGACATGTCTGAGTTTAGTGCCGAACACTCCGATCAACGCCTGATCGGCGCCCCTCCGGGATACGTTGGGTACGACGTAGGTGGAGAGCTAACCAATGCGATCCGAGAAAAACCATTTAGCGTTGTTCTCTTTGACGAAATTGAAAAAGCCCATCCCCGAATTTTGGACAAATTCCTCCAGATTCTCGACGATGGAGTTCTGACATCAGGGCGAGGAGATCGGGTGTACTTTTCTGAGGCGCTAATCGTCTTCACATCCAACCTCGGCATCTACAAGCAAGGCGACATAGGCGAGCGCATAGCAAACGTCATACCAGGCGAGTCATTTGAAGCAGTACAGTCTAAGGTCTTGGCTGAAATTTATCGCCACTTCAAGCAAGTACTTAATCGTCCCGAGATCCTGAATCGTATAGGCGAAAACATTATCGTTTTTGACTTTATTCGCCAGGATGTGGCGGATGAAATTTTCAGCCAGATGGTTGGAAACACCTTTACCGACCTTCGTGAGCGAAATCTAGATATCCAGATTTCGGACAACGCACGCCAGAGTCTCCATGATCTTTGCCTTAAAGATCTTTCTAATGGCGGTCGAGGAATAAGAAATCAGCTTGAAGCAAATCTGTTAAATCCACTATCAAGAGCCCTCTTTGACCAAGATGCCCAGCAGGGTGAGAGCCTCATCATTTCAAGCCTTGATGCTGACGGGCTTGAGCTGGAACGCCTTTAAGAATGGACGTCAGCATCTCTCGTATTCATTTCCCAGTGACAACCCTAGGGCCCGGACAACGCTTGGGTATATGGTTTCAGGGATGCAGTATCCGATGTTCCGGCTGTATATCGGCTGATACATGGGGCGCTGGCCGCCGACATGTGCTGGTAAGTCAATTAATAGCGGAAATTGAGCCTTGGCTGTACTCAGCTGAAGGAATCACTATTTCTGGTGGCGAACCATTCGATCAGGCCGATGCATTAATTGAACTCCTTCATGCCATTCGGAGCCGCACATCGGTCGACATACTCGTCTATAGCGGATATCCGCTTGAGAAGCTCCGGGAAACTCTTGATAGAGCTGATGGGCTCATCGATGCACTTATAAGCGACCCCTACGAAGAACATCAGATCCAAACCTTAGCACTGCGAGGAAGTGATAACCAAAGGCTCAGTACATTGACTGAGCGTGGTGCAATGCGATTTGCATCATTCGAGCGCAAGCTAGGTCCTTCGGATATGGCCTTAGACCTGATGGTCGATGGAGATGGCAGCGTCTGGATGGCCGGCATCCCACGACGCGGTGACTTGATACGTCTACGCGAGCTGTTGCAGGAGAGTGGGCACTCCCTGCAGATTAGTGCCCATACCTCTCGGCGTCGTTAGTCGGAGCATTATTGATGACTCAAATGATTCGTTTTTGTCCAAACTGCCAGACGGAGCGCACTCTTGAAGAGATATTCTGCGCAGGAACCCTGAAAGACAGGTCATGTGACTGGAACCTTGCAGGAGAAGCCATTCACGAGGCAGGTTGGCGGCCTGCGATTGTTGCTCCCGTTGAACCAACTCCCCTGCCCTCGCCAACTGAAGATGGTCCAAGATGCGAGAATGGGCATCAAATGGAGCGGGGAGACTTAATGTGTTCCGAGTGCGGGGGCTCTCTAGACGGGGCTAGATCTACCCCTACACCTACAGCCCTCGACGAAAGCCCCATAGAGACCGTGATCGATGGATGGGTGCTACTACGCCAAGTAGCAAGCACCGATACCGTCCGCGAAATCTATCTTGCTCAGAAAATCGAAAGCGGACAGCAGGCTGCTCTTTCTCTTTATCGTCCAGGCGCCGAGCCAGACCCTGCCATCTATGATGTAGTTCGTAGACTCCCTCTCGAGCATGTCCCTCAGATTTTCGGGACGGGGCGCTGGAATGAGCGTGCATACGAAATATCCGAGGAACTGACTGGTGAAACCCTCGCTGATCTAGGTGTCGTCTTAAGCGACATGGAATCCATTCATCATATAGTCAGCGAGCTGGGGCAGGCACTTCATGTATTCAATGAAGCAGGCCTTCGCCATCGCGATCTTCGACCGGGATGTCTACTTGTCCGGAGCCGAGATCCACTGGACTTGGTCATTGGTGGATTTGGCTCTGCGCGCCTTTCAGAGTTCGACCTAGACATAGTCTCGCCCTTGGAAACAACACGCTACATGTCGCCTGAAGCCATAGCCGGCGGCGTAGCGGCTGCTTCGGACTGGTGGAGCCTTGGCATGATCTTGTTGGAGCAAATAACCCAAGGCTCGTGCTTCGCCGGCATCAATGAAAACGCCTTCCTCATTCATATACTGACGCATGGCGTTCCTATTCCTGAGGACCTAGATCCACAGTTGAGCCTACTTCTCAGGGGCCTTCTGTCACGAGACAGACATGAACGCTGGCAATGGCCACAAATCCAGCGCTGGCTAAATGGCGAACCCGTAAACGCGCCTACCTCCACATTTGCCGAATCCGATGGAGCAGAAGGAGCAAGCCTCGAACTCGGCTCCCGTCGCTTTCATAAGCCATCGACATTTGCATTGGCCGCTGCCGAAGCGGACAACTGGCCCGCAGCTATTGAGCTGCTCATGCGGGGATCAATTGTCACATGGGCCGAAAACATATCTCTACCGACGCGAGTAACGTCAGGCCTGAGGCAAGTTGTCGTGCAAGATGGCATTGATGATGACTTCCGTCTGATGCTTGCACTCAAATTGCTGAACCCTGACATGCCTCTGATTCATCAGGGGCATATCGTTACCCCTGGCTGGTTACTGGAACACCCCTTGGAGGGCTACCGCCTGATAACAGGGCCAGTACCGGAACTGCTAGAGCGTCTTGATACTGAGTCTTGGCTATCTCGCCTAAAGGCTCGCGCAGAGGCTGTCAGGCAACGAGCAGCACATCTGAATATTGCGCTTCATGAGGATCAACTTCGCATATTTCTGTTGTCGACCTCGCGCGCCCGCCTCGCAGCGCAATGGCAAGAACGACAAAGACTTCTGCCGGATACTGCTCATCAGGGCATCCTTGCTCTTGCAGATCGCCGTGTCATATCCGAAGAGGACCTAATCGTCCTCTTGAGCGCAGAAATTGGACAATTTCGCTCGATCGACTCCATCTTGGACGAGGCGACGGAGCTAGCAAAGCAGAACGATATCTTAATATTTGATCGAGAGGCAGCAAGGGGCTTACTCCAACAACCACGCTTTGAGGTCTATCACACTGTAGACGAGCGAATAAGTGGCTTTGCATACAGCGGAGCCCCTGCCGTTGACGAATGGGCAGAGCACTTCCGTATTGAGCGAAGAATGCCGCTGGCAAAGGCAATCGTTCTACTGGCCATCCCCCGCGAGCAGTGGATGGAGCCACAGAAGCAGCAGTATGTAGCACAGATCATAGAGTTCTTCGAGAAGAAAGTAGCTATTGCTGTAATGCGCGGTCCGTTAGTCCGCATGAGCATAGGGAAGACCACCGCTCGCATTGATATGACCGAGCTCGATGGCAACCGGCACCCCGCACCAGCCTTTCTTGACCATTTGCTGCAGAGAAATACCCGTCAAGTCAGCCTAGACCCCCAAACATTCCTAGCAAATCCACTGCTTGCTCAGCGGCTCACATCTCTCGATCGTCAAAGCTCGATGTACCGGCGCGACACGGGCATTGATGGCTTGTACCTTGGCTATCCGTTCCTTCTTAACCGGGATACACGGGGCAGCAGTAGGACTCGCATAATCCCGGTCCTGCTGTGGCCAGTGAAGCTGATGATGGAAATCGGTGTACGTGGACAGGTCGCCCTCGCCTTCGACGGCGACCGAGAGGAGGTCCGGCTAAACCCTGCCTTAGAGACCTTGCTCGGAACTGAGAATTTCAAAAAGTGGCATGTTGTCGCTGACGAGTTACTCGGTCGCTCATCGCTACACGCCTCGGCAGTAATGGATTCCTTCGGAATGCTGGCATCACCTCGATCGAGAACGCTTCAAAGCCTTCCTCCCGCCACAATCGATGTTACCCCAGGCCATGATGAGCTGGCATGTGCAGCCGTTCTGTTCCATGTGTCCTTCATGGGCCAGGCCATCGGCGAAGACCTCAGACAACTCAAGAAAAAAAACCCAGCAGGCACTGGTCTTTCATCACTCCTGCGCTTGGAGTCAAAGGAAGCCTGCGACAAGCCATCATCACCACCTGAGATCGACAGATACTTCGTTGTGAACAGCGACCCCTCTCAAGAGTCCGCGGTACTGCAAGCTAGGCAATCGCCCGGCCTCTTGATCGAAGGCCCCCCTGGTACCGGTAAAAGCCAGACCATCGTCAACATGGTGGCTGATGCCATCGGCCGGCGGCAAAGTATGCTTATTGTCTGCCAGAAGCATGCCGCTCTAGAAGTTGTCCGAAAACGCCTTGCTGCGGAAGGGCTCGAACAACGCATCGTTATGATCAACGATGTAAACAAGGATCGAGAACCTGTCATACGGAGTATCCGCGAACAGCTTGATGCGCTCATGCGGAGTAACCCCGATACCAGGTCACTGATGAAGCAGCGGGAGCGGCTTGCCGCCCGAATCGAAACCCTTGAAGGTGACCTTGATCGTCTCCACAGCAGCCTGCACAAGCTCGATGAGCATTCCGGCCTGAGCTACCGACGCATCCTCGGCGAGCTAATGGAACTGGAAGAAGGCAATCCGCCTCTGGACTTTCCAGAGCTTCGGCAGATGCTTGCAACGCTTGATATTTCCACACTCACGCATCTTGAGGAAAGTTGCGCACCCTTGATTCGTCTCTGGCTCCCAGCCCGATATGAAGGAAGCCCCTTTTCCCAGTTGAAGCCCTTCGCTGCCGACCACGCCTCCATACGCGCCTTCGATGACGGACTAAAAGCCCTTATGGAAGCGGAGTCGGCACGACAAACCACCCTCAAGGACCACCCTGCAAGTTTTGAGGTCGAAGACCCCAATCCCTATCACGCTTGGCTTGATCACCATTCCAGCACACTACTCAACCTGAGTGACGACCAACGGAAGCGACTAGCCAAATGGCTCCCGATTTTCCGAGAAACCGGAGCAGGCAAGGGCCTTCGGGGGAATGGGCTATTGGTCGAACTTACAGACATCGAAAAACAACTTGAAGAGCTTAATCCTGATGATTACGCCCCCCTGCTCGGTGCAGCGTTAAACGCCCTGGGAGACGAAGCGCTTGCACTTATTCATGCTCAGGCCCGTCAAGTACTGGGCGCAAAAGCATGGTGGGCATGGCTGAATCCCGCACTCCTGATAAAGCGAAGCAGGCTTCGAGCCTACTTACTCAAGAACGGTGAAACCAAGGACGCTTCTCGCATCGGGGCCCTGCTTTTGGCTGCGCAACTCGAGGCGTCCTGGCGTCCTCTCAGGCAGCGGCTCACATCAGTACACCAAGAGCTTGGCAGCGTAGACATCCACAAAGATGCCGGACTGAATCTACTACCAACGACCTCAAATACTATTCGAGAACTACGTGAAATTCAGGCAATGGCCGATGTCATTGCTCAGGCACCTAGAGCCCAACAAATAGACTCCGCCGTTCTCACTGGCGAACGCAGAAGATTTGAAGAAGTTATACGCGACATAGATTCAGCGCTCCTACGGCATAGCGCTCGCCAACGAAGCAACGAATATCTCCGACTACTCTTCCCTTGGGTGTCGGACGATCTATTTCAGCTGCTTAGTAAAGCGATTGCTACTAACCAGACCAATGTACTGATCCTGAACCAGCTCAACGAAGCTCTCCCGCATCTGGCCGCTTACCAGCGATTCCGCGCGCGTGCCATTCATCTGTCTCCTGCAGATCTGGAGCTGCTGGCTCAACTACGCCAAAGGGAACGAGAGCTTGGTCAGATCACACCTGAAGGTCTGGAGGGCTCAATCAGGCGAATGCTCAATCGGGAGGCTCGGCTTGGCTGGAAGCACCGGCTTGAACAAGACAGCCCAGAGCTTCTTTTCAGCCAAGATGAGGCCCGTACCAAGGTCGTCAGCCTAGCAGAAGCCGACACCCAGATGCGCAAGCTGAACCGAGATCTGCTGGGAACAGGCATTGATATCTCCAAACTCGGAAGCTCGACGCAGTGGGAGGACGTCACCCGATTTACTGGTAGGCGCTCACGCCGCCTTCGCGAGTTCATTGAGATGGGATCAAAATTGGGCTTGATGGAACTTAGGCCTATTTGGCTGATGAATCCAGATGTCGCAAGCCGCGTCCTTCCGCTCGAGGCAGGATTATTCGATACCGTCATTTATGATGAAGCATCGCAGATGCCAGTCGAGTTTGCTCTTCCCACCCTCTACCGTGGAAAAATCACTGTTGTCAGTGGCGACGAGAAGCAGATGCCACCATCGGCTTTTTTCACGAGCCGCGTCGACAGCGACGAGGGCGATCAGTTCGATGGGGAAACACCAGACAATGATGCGGATGAAGAAGAGCGCGAGGCCTTTGAAGAGACATGGAACCGCCGCGAGATCAAGGACTGCCCCGACCTCCTCCTGCTTGCCCGCAGCTCCCTTCCCGCCACCACGCTTCAGATTCACTACCGATCAGCTTACCGTGAGCTGATCGGCTTCTCAAATGCGTCTTTTTACGGAAACCGCCTGAGCGTTCCCGTTCGACACCCGGAGTCCAACATCAGGCGAATAAAGCCACTCGAGCTATGGCAGGTCAACGGGCTCTATCAGAACCAAACGAATGAAATCGAAGCGGATCAAGTAGTCGAATATCTTGAGGAACTCTGGAAGCTGCCCGCAGCAAATAGGCCATCTGTAGGAGTCGTTACATTCAACCGCAAACAGGCCGACCTGATTGAGGAGCGCCTTGAGCTTCGCGCAGAGCAGGATGACACATTCAGGCTTGCCTACACACACGAAATTGAACGCACACAGGACAATGAAGACATGTCCGTCTTCGTCAAGAATGTCGAAAATGTCCAAGGTGATGAACGCGACATAATAATCTTCTCTTCTACCTTTGGTCGCAATGCTCAGGGAACATTCAGGCGCACCTTTGGCGTTCTCGGGCAAAAGGGAGGCGAGCGTCGTCTAAATGTTGCTGTGACACGTGCTCGTAAAAAAGTAGTGATGATTACCTCCATGCCCATCGGGGACGTCTCGGACATGTTGAATACGCAGCGCTCACCTGCATCGCCTCGTGACTATCTCCAAGGTTACCTTGAATATGCGCGTTCGCTCGCGAACGGTGAGTTTGACAGTTGCCGGCACCTTTTGAACCGGCTACAGACGGACAGAAGCGTCCGTCGTCAGCAACATAGCAGCGAACACGATGGCTTTACTGAATCTGTCGCCCGCTTTGTCGAATCCCTTGGATGGCGCGCAGCGCCCGCCAACGAAGGGGATGCCTTCGGACTAGATTTTGCCATTGAAGATCCGTCGACTGGGCTTTATGCAATTGGCATTGAATGTGATGCACCTCGACATGAGCTGCTTGGCCGGGCACGTGCGAGAGAAATATGGAGGCCCGGCGTTTTGAGGCATGCAATTCCCCATATTCACCGAGTGTCATCCACTGGATGGTATCACGACGGCGAAAATGAGAGAGCACTACTCAGATCGGCGATTGGCCTTGCCTTTGGGGTCAATGTTCAGCACACAAGCAACACATCAGAGACCAGTCTATGAGCGGGCCAAAGGTGGTACGAATTGTCACTAGAGAGGAAATGATCGCGAGAAGCGAAGCCTTCCTTTCTCAACTCGAGTCAGCTGTTTCACATTGGGATCGCCAGTCCACAAAGATAGGTGCCCTTAGCGGCCCTGAGCGAGCCGCCACTCGAAATCGTGCAGCCCAGATACGCGCTCTTCTACAAAATGACCGGTTCACTGATATTGAGCGGGAAGTTCAGGCTGAGATTTTGTTCTTAAGACAGGATCTGGCTGAGCGCGAGCGACACGCAATTGAAAAAGCAGCTGAAAGAAACCGACATTATCGACGCATCAGAGAGAATGCCTCCTCATTGCTTGGGACTCTGAAATCCAGAAATTTTTATGTGCCAGCCGATCTCATTCATAGCATTGAAGACCTTGCCAATGGAGCCATCCCCAATACAGCAGAGGACGTCCTAGCCAAAGGGTTCGCCCTACTAGCAACCAGCATTGAAGATGACTCGATAACTACTGAGCAGCGAGAACTTGCCAAAAAACTTAATGAGGAACTATCACCAACAATCATCAGAGAGTGGTTAGGCAATCAGATTAAGCTATCCGCACGAGATGAGCGCGAAGAACGCATAGATCTCTATATCTCTGAACTTGAGTTACTTGAGGGGCCTGATCTGGCTACCTCTTTTTTCGATCGCCTCAGGTCCGCCAGTGGAGAGATACGCCAGCAGCAACGCAACTTGCTGCTCGACAGCATCGTTCTTGACCTCGCCGCGATGACACGCGCCTGCCAACAGCGTCGAGAATTACTCGATGAAATCCGAAATGTGGGCACAGCCCTTGTTGCCATTTCTGGTGATGCTTCAGCCAGCCTGCTCGCTGAAGCCAATGCCCTGGGGACCACTCGCGATATCGCATTGCACCAAGACTTCCTGAACAGATCCAGAGCATTTGTACTTGAGCAAACGCAACAGGAGGCTGCCCTCGCAAGGCGCAAGGCCGTATTGGACGGGCTCTCCACACTTGGATATGAAGTTCGCGAAGGGATGGCTACTGCCTGGGCTGATTCCGGCAGGATGGTACTGCGCAAGAGCATGACACCTGGCTACGGGGTCGAGCTTGCTGGTCGCGCCGACAATGGCCGACTTCAGGTTCGCGCCGTTGCGCTAGGCCAAGATCATGACAAGCAACGAGACCGTGATATTGAGACAATCTGGTGCGGAGAGTTCAAAGAGCTCCAGAGCCGTCTTGCCGCAGCTGGTAACTCGTTAAGTATTGAGCTCGCTAGGGGCGTCGGTGAAGTGCCACTGAAGGTTGTAGCAATTGACGAGGGGACTCGCCAAGGCGAATCTAAGGAAAGCATCACGAGGCAAGGATAACTTGTTGACGTTCACCGAACTCTGGCCTGGGTTGCAGCCTCCCAAGAGGATAATGTAATTAGGAGCTCCTACGGCACTTCTTTCATTCCGCCACACAACCCAGCGACCAGATCAGGTCGAAACTTCCAGTTTCGGGACGCCTGCACTGCCTCAAACCCCTTGATGAGTAAGCACAACTGGGCACTCGCAGTAGTCCTTCACCCACCCTTGCGAATGCAATAACGGTATTCGCTGCCGTCATCAATGACTTCCTGTGACACCAGTTCATGACCGAGAAAACGGCAGAACTTGGGAATATCGCGGGTGGTCGAGGGGTCCGTGGCCAGCACCTCCAGCAACTCTCCCGGCTGCATGTCACGCACCTTGTTGTGCAGCATCATGACGGGTTCCGGGCAGAACAGGCCGCGGGCATCGAGATGGTATTGGGCAGACTCGGTCATGACAGCAAAACAGGTGGTGTTCAGGAGATCCTATTGTCCCCTGAAACCCTGTCGTCGACCAGCCATGACAGACGCCGGCAATAAATTGCCGCAGGCCAGAGCAGTACCAGCGCCAGTGCACCAGACACCAGAAAATAACCGGTATAGCCCAGGGCTTGCGCCACAAATCCGGCCGCCAGATAAAAGCTCCCGCCAAAAATGGCCAGGATGCTCACCTGCACGGTGAAGTCGGCGCCGGCATGATCCGGCCGGGAGAGATCCATCACCGCCGTCAGCAAGGCCGCCATGGCCATGCCACTGACAAAATGCTCCAGCGCATTGATGGCATAAATCATCGGCAGACTGACCGCTGCACCCGCATCATGCTGCCATGACAGCCACGCATAGGCAGCCACACCCAGCGCCTGCAGGGCACCAAAGCCGATGATGGCGTAATAACGCCCGATCACCGCCGTCAGCCAGCCACCCAGCAAGGCACCCGTCAGTGCCGCCACCGACCCCACCATGCTCACCATCAGGCCGATCTGTTTCAGGTCCAGCCCCATGTCGACCAGCATCGGCTTCACCATGGCGGAACCCAGCGACTCTCCGGCCTTGTAGGTCACCAGCACCACCAGCCAGCCCACCAGTCCGGGCCGGTCGAAAAAGCTGGTGTAAATCTTCCAGTACGGCAACCGCTCATGGCGAGACACTTCCGCTGCCGGTTCACGAAACCGCCATACCGGCAGCGTGAGCACACACAGCAGAAACGCCATCAGCATGAACGACCAGCGCCAGTCCCAGCTACCGATCAGGTACAGCAACAAGCCGCCACCAATAATCAGGCCCAGACGGTAACCCGCCACCTGCACGCCGTTGCCAAGACCCCGTTCGTGAAAGTCCAGCGTGCGCACGGCAAGGCCATCGGTCGCAATGTCCTGCGTGGCCGCAAACAGGTTGACCAGAAACATGAGCACAAAGAATTCGCTGACCCCCTGTGTGGTGGCCAGCCGGTAAGGATCAAAAAACGCCATCAGCAACAGCATGGCAATACCGAGCAACTGCATCGGCAATATCCACGACCGGCGCTGTCCCCAGCGTGCAGAGAAATGCGACTCCACCCAGGGAGCCCAGAGAAACTTCAGCGCCCACGGCATGGCCAGCAAACCGCTCAGGCCAATGACCGTCAGTGGTACGTCATAGCGACGCAAGATGGCCGGTAACGCCTGGCTGAAAACGCCCGTCGGCAGGCCCTGACAGACATACAGTGTCAGCAGCAAACCAAGGCGGGAATACAGCGAGGCAGAAGCAGGCATGATGATCAGGACAGGCGGAGTGAAGTACGAGCCTTGCACAGGCGAAGGAGCAAGGCAAACGACAGATCAATGACAGAAAACAGTCAGTGTATCTGTGCAAACCGGAGCTGCAGGCCGGAGATCTCCATGTGGCGCCAGTCAGATGGCGCAACATCCTTGCCGAGCTGCGCAAGGACAATGTCCGTGGCCAGAATGTCGCCATTGCCGGCAATATCCTCCGCCAGCTTGAACGCGACATTGACCGTGTCACCAAAACAGTCGGTCTGCGGCACATACAGAAAACGGCCACTGGCCAGACCGATGGACACCTCCAGCGGCTCGCGCATGGCCAGACAGGCGTGCCGGATTTCCAGCGCAGCCGCCACGGCCTGAGATGCATGCTCAAACACGGCCATCAGGTTATCCGCCGTGTACTTGACCACCTCACCTCCCGCACTCACCACAACCGGTGTACTGACCTGCTGCATGCGGCGGATACGCGCCAGATACCCGACGATCCCCTCCGCCCGCACCGTTCTGGAAAAACCGGACATATCCAGTGCCAACACACAGGCAGTGGTGCCGAAGGTGTCCCAGAGCATGGCTTCGAGTGCAGCCTTCTCATCGCCGTCACAACGATCCAGACGATCAATCAGGGCATAAAACGCCTGCATGTAACGCCCCTCAGTTGAACACGATGGTCTTGTTGCCGTGCACGATGATGCGATCTTCGAGATGCCATTTCACCGCACGCGCCAGCACATTGCGCTCCACGTCCTGGCCAAGATCACGCAGGATGTCCACATCATGGCGATGCGACACACGATCGACATCCTGCTCGATGATCGGTCCCTGATCGAGGTCTGCCGTCACGTAATGTGCAGTGGCCCCGATCAGCTTGACGCCCTTGTCATGAGCCTGCTGGTACGGATTGGCGCCGACAAATGCAGGCAGGAAGGAGTGATGGATATTGATGATCTTGTGCGGCCACCTGGCCACCAGGTCGGGTGACAGGATTTGCATGTAGCGTGCCAGCACGATCAGGTCGTTGCCTTGCAGCAGCTCATTGATACGTGCTTCGGCCTCGGCCTTGTTGTCCTTGTTGACCGGCACCACATGAAACGGCACACCAAAGGATGCCACATCACTTTCAAGATCAGGATGATTGCTGATGACACTGGTGATCTGGCACGGCAAGGTACAGCGCGACCAGCGCCAGAGCAGCTCCAGCATGGCATGGTCAAATTTCGACACCAGAATGGCGACCTTCTTCAGGTCGGCCGCATAGCTGATGTGCCAGTTCATGTTGTAGCGGGAGGCCACCGCCTCTTCAAACGCCTTGGCCAGCACATTGCGTGACAGATCGAGATGCGGCGTCTGGAACTCCAGACGCATGAAATAGGTTCCGCCCTCCGGCTCGGTGGAGTGCTGGTCCAGATCGGTGATGTTGGCGCCGTGGTTATACAGAAAGCTGGACACCGCACTGACGATGCCGGGTTTGTCCGGGCAGGTAATGAGCAGGCGGGCAGTAGTATTCGTGTTGGGCATGATGGGACCAGGGCTTGAACCGCGAAAGGCCCGACTTTACCGCAATTTTCACCACTGTAGGAGCAACATGAGACGCAAACCGTGCCGGCCTGAAGGGCTGTCTAGCCAGCAACCCAGCCGTCCTCGTCGTCATCTTCCTCTTCAACGGCGTCCTCCGGCAGTCCCAGCAGCTCGCGGCGATAACTGGCCGGTGTACGTCCCGTCCACTTCTTGAATGCCCGATGAAACGAGCTGGCCTCGGAAAATCCCATCATGAGGGCAATTTCATCGATCGACAGTTCTTCCTTGCCCAGATAGTAGAGCGAGGCATCCTGGCGGATGCTGTCCTTGATTTCCTGATAGCTGGTGTTTTCCTCTTTCAGACGGCGACGCAAGGTTTGCGGCGTCATGCTGAGCTGCTCGCACACCTGGGCAAAGTCCGGAAAGGTATTGCCGTATTCCTTGGAGATGATGGCGCGAATCTGCTCGGGCAGGCCTATCGGCTGGGCATTGCCGACAATAATGAGGGCCAGCGAATCCTTGAGGAATTTCGACAGCGACAACGGATTCTGCACCAGCGGCAGACTCAGCCAGCTGGTCGGAAACACCAGTGCACTGACCTTGTCGTTGTACACGACACGGCCGCGAAAAAGACGACGGAATTCTCCGGCCTGCGGCGGCTCGGGAAAATCAAAATGAATGCTGGTCGCCTCCAGGTTCTTTCCGGTGAGCCAGCTCCAGAAGCGCACGGAAATGAAAATCATGGCTTCCAGCACGTTGTCTCGCGACTCGACCGATGGCGAGTCAATCACCAACCGGGTTTCCCGCTCGCCTTTCTCCAGGCGCAAATCCAGAGGTAGATCCACAAGCTTGTAAAACTGGGCGGAGCGCTGCACCGCTTTTTCAAGATTGGGACAGTTGATGACCGCATGCGCCATCATGGAAAACGTCCCGGGCTTGGATTTTGTCCCGCGCCCCAGGCCAATGAACTCGTCCTCGGTACGTCGCATGACAATCTGCATCAGCCGGATGAAGTCACCGGTCGCCAGAGCCGCCTCCGGCCGCTCCAGCAAGGCCGGCTCCAGGCCTGCCTCCCGCATCAGGTCAGCAAGCTCGGCGCCTTCACGTGCCGCTCCGGAAAGCAGCCGCTTCACGTATGCCATGGTGATGGTGTTTCTGCTCACTGCATTCCCTGCTCAGGATTCTTTTTTCATTGGAATCATGAAGTTACCAGATCACAAGGCACCCTGCACGGGAATCGTGACTGATTGGTACAAAATGTCATTCATTTTGGGCGAAGGCGTCATTGGCGTACCGGAGCGCCCCAAGCAGACTCGCCGCAACATCGCCGGACCTTCGTTTCCGGCCACAGCAGGAGCCACATCCATGATCGCCATGAAGCGCGCCCACTTTGACGCCGACCACGACGCCTTTCGCGACAACTTCCGCAAATTCTGCGAGGCCGAAGTACGCCCCCACACCCAGGAGTGGCTGAAGGCCGGCATGGTGTCGCGCGAGGTCTGGAAAAAGGCCGGCGACAACGGTTTTCTCTGTCCGTATGTAGACGAGCAGTATGGTGGTCTTGGCCTGAAGGATTATCGCTACCTGCAGATCATGGCCGAAGAACTGTCGCGTGTCGGGGAGTCCGGTTTTGCCCTGATGCTGCACAACGATGTGATCGGGCCCTATCTGGACTCGTTCGCCAACGAAGAGCAGAAGTCCCGCTGGCTGCCACGCATTGTCTCCGGTGATGCCATTCTCGCCGTGGCCATGACCGAGCCGGGCACTGGCTCTGACCTGAAGAACATCAAGACCCGCCTTGAAGACAAGGGCGACCATTACCTGCTCAATGGTGCCAAGACCTTTATTTCCAACGGCATCCTGTCCGACATCGTCATCGTGGCGGCACAGCACGAAGACAAGGGCATCTCGCTGATCGTGGTCGAGCGTGGCATGGAAGGCTTCGAGCGTGGCCGCAAGCTGGAAAAGATGGGCCTGCACTCGCAGGACACGGCTGAACTGTTCTTCAACAACGTGAAGGTACCCAAGGAAAACCTGCTCGGCATGCCTGGTATGGGCTTCATGTACCTGATGCAGAAGCTCGCCCAGGAACGTATCGCCTGCGCCGTTGGCGCCATGGCCGGCGCCTGGTTTGCCTTTGACCAGACCCTCGCCTACGTAAAGGACCGCAAGGCCTTTGGCAAACCGATCGGTTCCTTTCAGGTCAACCGCTTCAAGATGGCCGAGATGAAGACCGAACTCACCATCGGCCAGACCTTCATCGACAATCTGGTCATGAAGTGTGTCGACAACACGATTTCACCGGAAGAAGCCTTCATGGCCAAGTACTGGTGTACCGACCTGCTGAACAAGGTGGTGGCCGAGTGCGTGCAGCTGCATGGCGGCTATGGCTACATGATGGAATACCCGGTGGCACGTGCATATGTGGACGCCCGCATCACCACCATTTTTGCCGGCACCAACGAGATCATGAAAGAAATGATCGGCCGTGGCATGGGACTGTAAAACATCCACACTGGAGTGCATCGGGTAATCAAACCCGTTTCACATTTTCTCTGAACGGGAAAACAACAATGAAAATCCGTTTTGATGATCGTGTCGTGATTGTGACCGGGGCCGGCGGCGGCCTTGGCCGCTCCCATGCACTGGCATTTGCCGCCCGTGGCGCACGTGTGGTGGTAAACGACCTTGGCGTATCAACCCTGGGCGAAGGCGGCAGTGCCACTCCTGCCCAGAAGGTTGTTGATGAAATCATCGCGGCAGGTGGCGAGGCAGTAGCCAATTACGACTCGGTGCTGGATGGCGAAAAGATCGTACAGACCGCACTCGACAACTTTGGCCGCATCGACATTCTCATCAACAATGCCGGCATCCTGCGTGACAAGTCATTTCACAAAATGACCGAGGAAGACTGGGATCTGGTCTACAACGTACACGTCAAGGGCGCCTTCAAGCTGACCCATGCCGCCTGGCCGCACCTGCGCGACCAGGAGTACGGGCGCATTGTTTTCACGTCATCTGCTTCCGGCCTGTATGGCAATTTCGGTCAGGCCAATTACTCCATGGCCAAACTCGGGCTGCACGGTCTGGCACAGACACTGGCACTCGAAGGGCGGGCGAAAAACATTCTGGTGAACTCCATTGCGCCGGTCGCCGGCTCGCGCATGACGGAAACCATCATGCCTGCCGATGTGGTGGCAAAGCTCAAGCCGGAATATGTCAGTCCACTGGTATTGTGGCTGGCCAGTGAAGCCAACCGAGACAACAGCGGTGGCGTATTTGAGGTGGGTGCCGGCTATATGGCCAAGCTGCGCTGGGAGCGCACGCGTGGTATTGCATTCGGGCTGGCCAACGGCATCAGCGTGGAAGATGTCGCCCGCCACTGGGACCGCATTACCGACTTTGAAAATGCAACACACCCGGCCAGCGGGCAGGAAGCCATGATGGACATGTTTGCCAATCTGGCCTGTAACTGAGGTTGCTGGCAGGCAGCAAAAGCGCCTGCCCGGCTTCATCTCAAGTGCTATAGTGCGACGATCCATCCTTCATGAATACGTCCATGTTCAACCTGCACCCGCGACTTGCTGCCGACACCCTTCTGCTGGGTGACTTTCCCCTTTGTCATTGCCTGCTGATGAATGACATGCACTACCCATGGCTGATCCTGGTGCCACGCGTGGAAAACATTCGTGAAATCTTTGAGCTGGGTGCAGACCAACAGCAACAGTTGCTGCGGGAGTCGAGCTGGGTCAGCGAGCGCATGGCAAGGCACTTCAATGCCACCAAGATCAACATCGGAGCACTGGGCAACATGGTGCCGCAACTGCACCTGCACATTATTGCGCGCTACGAGAATGATGCCGCCTGGCCAGGACCGGTGTGGGGCAAGCACCCCGCCGAACCTTATACCGGCGATAACCTGCAACGCATGAACAAGCGCCTGCGCGAAGCATTTGCCGATGCGGCCGAAGCAGGCTTTGTCTGGGCTGATCGTTAATACCCGGAACATCAAGGCAATCAGGCGCGCCCGTCAGGCAATGCCATCCTGCTCTTCAAGCATTGAGATAACAGATTCCAGCCGATCCTCGGCATCACCTGAAGGTGCACCAGGCTGACGACTTAGATCGACCAGCAGGCACTTGATGGCAGACTGCCCGGCCTGCTCGACCGTCAGGGCGTTGACCAGCAATCTCACCTGACGTCCATCCAGGCCGGGAAGCGTAAACTCCACATCACGCAAGACGCCATCACGTATCACACGCGCCAGAAAACGCTGCAACTGGCCCTCCCTCCCCGGTGGCATGAAGAGCTCAAGCGGTCGTCCCAGCAACTGCTCAGGCGACTCCACCCCGGCCATCGCACAAAATGGCTGATTGGCATCCAGCACACGGCCATCCAGATTAAGGCTGACAAAACCAGTATGCGACTGCGTCACCAGCGTGCGGAAAACCAGCTCGGTTTCCCGCGCATGCCGTTCTGCCGTGATATCGGTGATATGGCCATCAACAGTCCAGCTGCAATCCGGCCGTTGCTGCACACAGCCAGACTCACTGACCCAGCGAATACCGGAAGGGCCATGACGCAAACGGTAAGTCACATCAAAACGCCCCGAGCCGGCAAAGGCTGACTCGAGGGCCGCCTGCAACACCGGACGATCCTCGGGCAGGATCAATGCGCCCAGACTGTGGGGCTGCTGACCGCGCGCAAACGGACTCATCATTTGTCCCGTCAGAATGCTGGTGCCATCACTGAGAAATGCCGCCGGCCGGTCATGATGCAAGCCCTGTCGCAAGGCAGGCAACTCGTAGCGATAAACTGCGCCGGACAGGTTGGCAATCAGGGTCGCCATGCGACGCTCGCTTTCAAACAGCGCCATTTCAGTCTGCTTGCGCTCGTGCACGTCACTGATCTGGGCCAATAACAATGACTGTCCCGGGGCCAGTGACAGCAGGCGACAACGCATGTTGCCCCAGCGCACCTGTCCGTCACGGACCAGATATCTTTTTTCCATCTGGTAAAGTGTATCCGGCTGCTGATGCAGTGCTGCCAGCGCCATCATGCTGGCCTGCCGATCATCCTCATGCACCAGCTCCTGCACATTCAGCATCACCATCTGTTCGGGAGCGTCATAACCGAAAAAGCGTGCACAGGCAGGATTCACCATCAGCAGCCGGCCTTCGGCATCCAGCAGCGCCAGTGAAGCCGGTACTGCTTCGAACATGAGACGAAACCGCGCTTCACTGTCCGCCAGCCACTGCTGCATGGACTCGACATCCGTCACATCGTGCCCCACGAGAGAAAGATAACGACGGCCATCGCGTGCATCGGTAAAGTGCCTTGCACGCCAGCGCAACTGACGCTCGTTATCCGGATTGGCCTGTACTGGAAAGCTGAACTCCAGTACGGCATCGCTACCGCGCATAGCCATCATGCGGGCCGACAGCGCAGCTGCGTCTCCCCCGGGGGCGCAGCACATGAAGAACTGGCGCCCCAGCATCTCGTGGCGGGACAACCCGTACAGCCGCTCCAGCACCGGATTCCAGTCAACCACATGACAGGCTTCATCAAGTACGGCAATCGCCAGGTCTGCAACACCCAGCAACTGCCGGTACTGCGACTCACTCGCCTGCAAATGACCGTTAAGGGAATTGTGCTGATCCCGTACCCTGTACCAGGCCATGGCAAAAAACACTGCGGCCAGGCAGGCAAGTACAAGCAAGACGGAAAGAATCTGAAGCACAGACACGGACATGAAGTTACCGCTGGGTTGGCGCAGCGTCCTGCCGCTCTATGTTTTTATTATGTGGTGTGCATTCTTTTGATGCATGCTCCAAAGAACATGCACCGTCCTGCCGGTACTGGCAAGCCCAGGCCCGACAACGGGGCATCCGGGCGGATGAACGTCAGGGATCCAGCCCTCCTCTGGCTGCCTGACCCGGCGTCATGTCAAACCAGCGCCGGAATGCCCGGCTGAATGCACTGCTGCTGGAAAAGCCCAGCACCAGCGCCAGCTCTGTCATGTTGCGTGCCCGCCCGGCCTGCCGGCTCGACAGCCAGTGGCGCGCCAGCTCACGCCGGACCTCGTCAAGCACATCCTGGAATGACTTGTCCTCCGAGGCCAGATGGCGCTGCAAACTGCGCGGACTGACATTCAGGGCGGTCGCAATGCTGGCCAGAGTGGGCTCGGTCTCGGTATCCACCAGATGCTGGCGCACCCGCATGGCAACTTTTGGTGCCCAGCCAGACGATGCCTCCAGGCTGGCCAGGCGAGCCGCCAGCACCGGTTCGAAATGGCGAGCCACTTCCGATCCTGCCGGGCCGTGACGATACCCCTCAAGGGGAAACACCAGTGTCGTGGAAGAGGCGCCCAGCTCTACCGGACAACCAAAAAATCCTTCATAGGCCGCCTGGCCTGCCGGATTATCAAAACACAGGGAAACTGACAGCGGACAAAGCTTCGGGTCCAGGCGAAACCGCAACAACCCGATGATGAGGCCCGTTGCAAACTCGACGGCACGCCAGTGCGGATCACCATTGGTATGAATGGTGACGCTCAGGGCATCACCATCCTCGGTGATTTCATAATGCATGGCGTCGGTGAGCAGGCGGTGAAAGCGGGCAATCCGCTCCATGATCTGGGGCAAGCTGCCCCCGGCCAGCATGACCACACCAAGCTCGCCAAAATCCGTGAAGTTTATCTGGGTCAACATGGAGAGCCCAAGCACAGGATCGGTACCGGCCTGCTCTGCAACCGACCATATCTGCCGGGTCAGGGCCACCGGCAGGCGGCCACCGGCAGACTCGTCAGGGATTGCAATCCCCGCCGCCAGCAACCCCGCCTGCAGGTCATGCCCCCCCGCCAGCAGCGTGCGCTCCAGAATCACCATCCAGTTGTGAAACGTTCCCAGCATGAGGAGTCCATGCGCTCTTTACGGCGCGTTAGGTGAACAGTCTGTCGCATTGGGGCAAGCATAAACGCACCAATACGCCTAGCCTACCCTCATTACAAAAACGCTGTACCGGGGGAATCATCATGAACGCACAGGCTCGCCTGCCATCCGAAGGCCGTATCAACCCCGTTGATGCCGCTCGCAGCCAGCGTATCCGCCAGGGCATCCTCGAGGCAGGCAATGCCTTGCGCGCCCGCCACCCCTGGCTGGAGAAGCACCAGAACGCGATCGGCATGGCCATTTTCTGGACCAGCATCGCCGGCATCCTGGGCAATGCCTGGGCCTATTACACCGGGGTGATGAGCTGGTGGATAGCCATACCGGTGGCCGCGTTCTTCATGTCACTGCTGCATGAACTGGAGCATGACCTCATCCACATGATGTATTTCCGCAAGAACAAGTTCTGGAACGACTTCATGCTGGCCGGGGTATGGCTGTTCCGCCCCAGCACCATCAGCCCCTGGGTACGCCGTCGCCTGCACATTCATCACCACAAGGTGTCCGGTACCGAATCCGATCTGGAGGAGCGAGGCATCACCAATGGCGAAAAATGGGGCATCCGTCGCTTGCTGATGACCGGCGACAACATGCTGGCCATTTACCTGCGCCCTTTTGCCACTTACAGGATGACGCGGGCATTCATTCGCGAAGTTGCCAAAAACAAGACTGAAGCCCATGCAATTGCGCGGGAGAATGTTCTGGGGTATTTCCCGCTTGGCCTGATCAACTACACCCTGTGGCACGGTTTTTTGGTGTATCACGCCGGCCTGTTCGCCGCCAGCGCACTCGGCATGGATGTCACCGTTCCAGCCATCCTGCAGAACGTCATGCACGCCGTATCATTTTACGCAGTGGCCATCGCGGCACCCAATGCCCTGCGCACCTTCTGCCTGCACTTCGTCAGCTCCAACATGCATTACTACGGCGATGTGGAAAAAGGCAACATCGTGCAACAGTGCCAGGTCTGGACCACTCCGTGGGCCATTCCCCTGCACCTGTTCTGCTTCAACTTTGCCGGCACCCATGCCTTCCATCACTTTGTCGTGCGTGACCCGTTTTACGTTCGTCAGTGGCTGGCACCCGGCCTGTACCCACTGATGCGCGAGAACGGTATCCGCTTCAACGATTTCGGGACATTCGGCCGCGCCAACCGCATGAGTGCAGTCGCACCGGCACAGGCCTGAGTCAGCAAGAAAAAAGGCTCCGCAATAATCTGTGGAGCCTTTCTATTCATATCTAACGCGAGAACCGGAAAATCATTTCAATGCGGCCAGCCGCTGCAGGTGCGCCTCCACCATCCTCACATCCGCAATTCCCATGAAGCCTTTCTGACGGGTACGGCGATCGCCATCACTGTCACGCCAGACTTCCGTGGAAAACACCAGATCACCAGAACCATCCGGACGCTCAGTGCGGACAATTTTCTCCAGCTGCGAAGAACTCCACGATTCAACCGTGATGCTGCGACTGCCGGTCATGACAAAAGCCCGCTTGCTGGTGACCACGTACACCATGTGACGGGCCTTGCGGTAAATCCAGAACGGAGAAGAAAGGCCTCCCACCCCGATCAGGAGAAATGGCAAACCGAACAACGGAAAGAATTCAAAAGGCTGGCTGAAATCCGGCACCTTGAAACCGGAGGCCCCGGCAATCCAGAAAACCGAGAATGCCGTCCAGGGTATGAAAAAAAGCCACAAGGCAAATCCCCCCAGCATCATCCGTCGAGGATCTGGTTGCCCGGCCCAGCTCACCACCTCACCGGGCTGTAACTCCCGCATGACCCTTTCCTGCAATACCTGAGGCACCCGGTACATATCCATGCTCACACGCCTGATCTCCTGTGTTCAAAGCCCAAGGAAGGCACGGAAAGCCGCCACAGTGGCAACAGCATCCTCTTCATGCGGCACATGACCCAGCTCGGGAAAAACAACCAGCTGGCTACCGGCAATATCCTTGTGAAAATGCTCACCATTAACAGGAGGAATCAGGCGATCCTGACCACCCCACAGAACAAGGGTCGGCAAGGTCAGCATGCGGATACGAGCTGCATTTTCGCCTGACGGTGCCTGACGGAAACGCTCGACCAGTGCCGCACGGTTTCCTGCGCGCAAGGTAAGTTCGTAATAACGATCGATCAGTTCCGGCGTCACCTTTTCCGGATGCCCGTACACATTGCGCACACTCGATTCCACCATGTTACGCGGCAAGGTTACTTCCATCAGCTTGTTCAGCAGAGGAATCTGCGCAATCCGGAAACCGACCGGGATGGAAACTGATGGCGTCGGATAGCCGGCGGCATCTACCAGCACCAGCTTTTCAACACGTTCCGGATGTGCTGCGGCCATTTCCCAGGCAAGACGTCCCCCGAAAGAATTCCCGACCAGCACTACCTTCTGTAATCCCATCGCATCAAATACGGCCGTCAGAAAATGCACATAACGTTCCATGCGATAGTCCCCATCGGCCATCGGGCCGGTGAGACCAAAACCGGGCAAGTCCAGACTGATCACACGCCGATCCGTCTTCAGCGCCGCCACCCAGCCCTCCCAGGTGTGCAGGCTGGCAGAGGTGCCATGCAGCAGCACAATCGGCGCAGCATCGTCACGCGGTCCCTCATCACGCACATGTACCTGCATACCCTGCACTGTCACGAAGGCTGATGGTGCAGGCGCCCAACGCGATGCCAGTTCTGCCACCGGGCGATCCGGCGCCCAGTTAACGGCCACCATAACCACTGACACCAGCACAATCACCGCCAGAAACCCGGCAACAACCCTTGCAACCATACGCATGTGCATCACTCCCTGAATATCCGTATCAAAACAGACTCCCTGAATAACAGTTTTTTAACGCATGCGACAAGATGGCTTCTCCGAATTTTGCAGCGAGCATGCAATAAAAAAGCCCGGGGCCGATTTCCCCGGGCTTTTTTATTGCCCTGTCTATCCATCAGTCATCGTGGCGCTGATAGGCATACTCCCGATAACCATTGTCCTGGCGGTAACTCCTGCCCTCATGGCTGGCGTTCCACTTGTTATGGTGATGGCCACGTCCCCAGCCATGGCCCTTGCCCGGGTGCCTGTCACGCTCTATCACGACCACACGCGGAGCACGCTCCCTGACCACTACCACCGGTGCCTCGCGGTAAACAACCGTTGGTGCATCACGGTAGACAATGCGGGTACGCTCACGCCCCTCATAACGTTCATGACCTTCATAATGGTCATGCCGTTCCTCCCGTCCACGGTAATCCGGCTCGCTGTGACCACCCTTGTCGTTGGCAATCATCACGCCCGTCATCGCCCCAAGCATGCCCCCCACCACAGCACCATCCCGTCCGCCCATGGATTTGCCCACCGCAGCACCCACACCGCCACCAATGATGGCGCCTACCACCGGATCACCGGCCATGGCCTGTGTACTGAAAACCGTGCCCAGCACCAGAATGGAAATGGCAAATTTGCTTTTCATGATCTTTTCTCCTGTTGCCTGCCGGAATGGCGGGCCATCCTCACGCGCCGTCCCTGAAAGAGATTCCGGCTTCGTCAAACAGGATTAACGCGGGGCAACAGGAGCAGTTGACGGTGGTTGCAGGTTATTACATCTGTGCAACAGGTCGGTTACAAAGCCCAGGAACCATTACTTCGGAGACATGCAGGTATTTCTCACAAGCGAACCTGATGAATTATGCTTGCGCCCCGGCCTTGCATAAACAGAACGGATTGGTGCCATGACAGAAGAGCTGAAAGTGGAAGACATTATTGTTGGAGAGGGAAAGGAGGCGGTCAAAGGAGCCCTGATCCTCACCCACTACCGGGGCACACTTGAGGATGGCACCGAGTTTGACTCCTCCCATCGCCGCGGTCGGCCGTTTGAATGTGTGATCGGCACAGGCCGCGTCATAAAAGGTTGGGATATCGGCATGATGGGCATGAAAGTTGGCGGCAAGCGCAAACTGTTTGTACCGGCACACCTGGCATACGGGGAGCGCCAGATCGGGGAGTTCATCAGCCCCAACTCGAACCTGCTGTTTGAAATCGAATTGCTGGAAGTCCGCACGCGCGATGAATAACACAAGACAGCACAGCTGACCCTTCGCACAACTGGCGGCCGCCTGCCTCAAAGACAGACATGTTTTTCTGACTTGGCCGAACTGACCTGAAAAGCATGGTCCTGCGGCCAAACCACAACTGCCACCCTGATGGCATCCTGTCCGGTTGATAAGCCACCCCGCTTCACTGCTGCAGAGACACATCCTGACATGAACGCCCTTACCCTCTTCTGGCAGGAGCTCACTGCCCGTCCCGATTTCTGGGGCTTTATCAGCATTCCTGTTGTCGCTGCCGTCGTCACCTGGGTACATGTGTGGTGGGCCATGCAGATGGTGTTCTATCCCATCGACTTTATCGGCATCAAGACACCACAGCTGGAAAAAATGCTGGGCCTGCACCCCTTCGGCTGGCAGGGCATCATTCCGCGCAAAGCCCGCAAGATGTCCGACATTGTAGTGGACCGCGTCATCAACCGGATGGGATCGGTCAGCGACTTTCTGCAACAGATGGAGCCGGAAAAAGTGGCAGCCTATGTCGCTGAGTCCGTATCGGCCAATATCGAGGAATACACCGACGAAGTCATGCGCGAGCGCAACAGCCTGTTCTGGGACAATCTGCCCGTCAGCGTGAAAGGCATGGTGTATGCGCACGTACGCAGCCGCCTGCCCCGCATCATGGACCGTGTGGTGCAGTCCATGATCAGTCAGATAGACGATCTGGTTGATGTGAAGGAAATGTGCGGCCGCCAGATGGAAGCTGATCGCGCTCTTGTCGTACGCATGTTTCTGGAAGTCGGCGACAAGGAAGTAAGATTCATCATCAATTCCAGTTTCTGGATCGGGCTTGCCTTTGGCGTCGTCCAGATGGTGCTGTTCTGGTTCATTCCATGGCACGGACTGCTACCGCTTTATGCCGCCGTACTGGGCCTGCTCACCAACTGGCTGGCGCTGGCAATGGTCTTCAGGCCGGTGAATCCGGTTAAAATCGGCCCATTCACCATTCAGGGACTCTTCCTGCGCCGTCAGGCACAGGTAGCCGACAAGTTTGCCACCATCAGCTCGCAGGAAATCCTCACCGTTCACCAGTTCATGCGTGAGGTTCTGACCGGTTCGCGGTCCGAACGTGCCCGACGCATGATACACAAGCACGTCAACCGGCTGGTTGATGAGTCAGTGCTGGCTCGCACCGGGGCACAAGTGGCATTCGGTGCAGCCGGTTTTTCAGACCTCAAGACACTGATCACCGACAAGAGCGTGGAAATGGCGCTGAAGCCGCTATCAAACCAGCGCTTCAATCGGGAGCGGGCGACAGAGCTGGCAGATCTTTTTGCACGAAAAATGAAGGAGCTGACACCGGCTGAATTCCAGGACCTGCTGCGACCGGCGTTCCAGGAAGATGAATGGATTCTTTTGCTGCTGGGCGCCGTGACCGGCATGGCTGCCGGAACCATACAACTGCTGCTGGGCTTTCAGTAACTGCGTCATGTGTTGATGAAAACATGCGATTGACCAGACCAGTCAGCCACTGCAAATGTATTTCCCAGCTTCACGCAATAAAAAACCCCGCATCTGCGGGGTTTTTTATTAAAGGATCAGCAACCCAACCTTACTGGAAGGTCTCGCCCTTGGCCGCCATGTCCACCAGCAGCTTCGGCGGAGTGAAACGCTCACCGTGTTTGGCGGCCAGTTCCCCGGCACGCTTCACGAACTCGGGCACACCGATGAAGTTGATGTACTGCAACTGGCCACCAGTCCACGGTGCCATGCCAATACCGAAGATCGAACCGATGTTCGCATCCGGCACATTGCGCAGCACACCTTCTTCAAAGCAGCGAGCCGCTTCGATGGACTGACGATACAGCAGACGCTCCTTCAGCTCTTCAAACTCAGCCGGCGTCGGCTGGGCCTTGTCGGCCTTCATGAAGTGCCTGGCCAGTTCCGGCCACAGGTGCTTCTTGCCATCGGCAGGATAGTCATAGAAGCCAGCGCCGTCCTTCTTGCCCGGACGCTTGAACTCGTTGAGCATCTTTTCAACCACCGGCACGGCTGCATCCGCGGGCAGCGACTTGCCTTCGGCAGCAAGATCCTTCTCGGTCTGTACACGCACCTTGCGGGTGAGTTCCAGGTTCACTTCATCCAGCACGGCCAGCGGACCAATCGGCATGCCGGCCTGGGCAGCGGCCTGCTCGATGGAGACGGGATTCCAGCCTTCGGCCAGCATGTTCACACCTTCCATGCAGAAGGTGCCGAATACACGGCTGGTGAAGAAACCACGGCTGTCGTTCACCACAATCGGTGTCTTCTTGATCTGCAACACGTAGTCAAAGGCCTTGGCCAGCGCTTCTTCGCCGGTTTCCTTGCCCATGATGATTTCCACCAGCGGCATCTTGTCGACTGGCGAGAAGAAGTGCAGGCCAATGTAGTTCTTTGCATTGCGTGAGGCTTCCGCCAGACCGGTGATCGGCAACGTCGAGGTATTCGATGCCATGATCAGGTCGGCGCCACAGGCGGCTTCGGCCTTCGCTGTCACATCCGCCTTGATCTTGCGGTCTTCGAACACGGCCTCGATCACGAGATCGGCACCGGCCAGCTTGCTGTAGTCGGTCGTTGCGGTGATCAGGGCCAGCTTCTGCTCGGCCGCTTCCTTGGTCATTGCACCCTTGGAGACACGCTTTTCCAGCAGCTTCTGGGTGTAAGCCTTGCCACGATCCGCCGCGTCCTGGGCTGCATCAATCAGCACCACTTCAATACCGGACATGGCCGACACGTAAGCAATGCCCTGACCCATCATGCCGGCACCCAGGATACCGACCTTCTTGCTCTTCCATTCCGGATACTTTTCCTTGGAAGGACGCGAACCGCCGCCATTGATTTTCTGCAGATCAAAGAAGAAAGCCTTGATCATGTTCTTGGCATGCTTGCCAGTGGCGAGCTTGGTGAAGTAACGGCCTTCAATCTTCAGCGCGCTGTCAAAATCAACCTGGGCACCTTCAACGGCGGCGCACATGATGGCCATCGGAGCCGGATAGTTTTCCTGGGCACCCTTGAGCTGCTTGCGCAGGTTGGACGGGAATGCCGGCAGGTTCATGGCCAGTGCCGGCGTGGACGGTGTGCCGCCCGGCATCTTGTAGCCGCTCTTGTCCCACGGCTGCTGTGCGCTCGGGTTGGCCTTGATCCACTCACGGGCCTTGCTCAGCATGTCTTCCTGGGTTTCAGCGATTTCATCGATGATGCCGGTGGACAGCGCCTTGGCCGGCTTCATGCGCTGGCCCTGCATCAGCACATTCATCAGACCGTTCTGGATACCCAGCATGCGGGTGATACGCACCACACCGCCACCACCCGGCAGCAGGCCGAGGCTCACTTCCGGCAGACCGAATTCGGCCTTGGGATTGTTGAGGGCAATACGACGGTGACAAGCGAGTGCAATTTCAAGACCGCCACCCAGTGCCGTGCCATTCAGCGCAGCCACGACCGGCTTGCCGAGCGTTTCCAGCGCGCGCAACTGGCGCTTGATTTCGGTCACGCCGGCTTCAAATTCCTGCGCGTGCTCGGGGCCCGCCTGAATCAGTGTCTTCAGGTCGCCACCGGCAAAGAAGGTTTTCTTGGCCGAGGTAAGGATCACGCCCTTGATGTCGGCTTTCTCGGCCTGCAGGCGTGCAACGGTTTCCGCCATGGACTTGGTGTACAGCTCGTTCATGGTGTTGGCGGACGAGTTCGGATCGTCCAGGGTCAGCGTGACAATGTTGTCAGCATCTTTTTCCCAACGGATAGCAGACTGGCTCATTATGTGTTCTCCAAATTCTCTCGTGGGAATCAAACGCGTTCGATGATTGTGGCGATACCCATGCCACCACCAACGCAGAGGGTGCACAGTGCGCGCTTGAGGCCGCGACGCTCCAGCTCGTCCAGCGCGATCTGCACGATCATGCAGCCGGTGGCACCGAGCGGGTGACCCATGGCGATGGAGCCGCCATTGACGTTGACGATGTCGTCCTTGATACCCATGTCTTTCATGAATCGCATGGCCACGGAGGCAAACGCCTCGTTGATTTCCCAAAGATCAATATCAGCAGCCGTCAGGCCGGCCTTGGCCAGGGCCTTTTTGGCCGCAGGGGCCGGGCCGGTCAGCATGATGGTCGGGTCAGCGCCGCTCACAGCCGTGGCGATGATCTTGGCGCGCGGCTTCAGGCCGAGCTTCTTGCCGGTCGCTTCGTTGCCGATCAGCATCAGTGCTGCACCGTCCACAATGCCGGACGAGTTGCCCGGGGTATGCACGTGATTGATCTTTTCAACCCAGTTGTATTTCTGCAGGGCGACGGCATTGAAGCCACCCATTTCGCCCATCATGGCGAACGAAGGATTAAGACCACCCAAGCCTTCCAGTGTGGAGTTGGCCTTGATGAATTCGTCTTCGGCCAGAATGGTCAGGCCGTTGAAATCCTTGACCGGTACCACTGACTTCTTGAACCAGCCTTCTGCACGCGCCTTGGCGGCACGCTGCTGCGAACGCAGGGCAAAGTTATCAACGTCTTCGCGGGAAAAACCTTCGATCGTGGCGATCAGGTCAGCGCCAATACCCTGCGGCACAAAGCCGGTCTGCAGGTTGGTTTCCGGGTCCATCGCCCAAGCACCACCGTCAGAGCCCATCGGCAGGCGCGACATCGATTCCACGCCACCAACCACGACCAGATCCTCGAAACCGGAGCGGATCTTCATGGCACCGAGGTTCACGGCATCAAGGCCGGACGCACAGAAACGGTTCAGCTGCACACCGGCCGTGGTGTCATTCCACTTGGCCTTGAGCGCTGCCGTCTTGGCAATGTCTGCCCCCTGATCACCTACCGGGGTCACGCAACCGAGCACTACATCATCGATATAGTCCTTGATCCCGGCACCGTTACGCTCTTCGAGCGCGTGCATGAGACCTACGACCAGATCGACCGGCTTGACTGTATGCAGCGAGCCATCCTTCTTGCCCTTGCCGCGGGGGGTGCGNNCAGTCGTGACCAACCGGCCAGCTGGGTCGTAACCTTGCGCCAGGCATCGTTGCCGGACAATGACGTTTGCGTTCAAAAGCATTGACCAAACCGATCAGGGCCGTAACACAAGGAAAAGGGTGAAGGATAGACAAGAAAAAGCCGGCAGGATGCCGGCTTCAGGACAAGCGTGATAACACCGGGCGGGCTCAGGTCGGCTCCACGTAGTCCTGTGGCCGCAAGACCAGCACATCGCAGTCGACCCTTGGCAGGATGTCCTCCGCAGTATTACCCAGCCAGAATGCAGCAAAACCAGAGCGCGCCACCGTTCCCAGCAGCAAACAGTCCACGTCCTCCTGCCGTACCAGCTCTGGCAGCACCACATCCGGGCGGCCCGGCAGCACCCGTACCAGATCACTGGCCATGCCAAAATCCGCCACCTGCTTCTCAATGGCTTCGCGGTAGGTCTTCTCCAGATCCGTCGCCACGTAGCTGGCGGCATAGGCATCCCCCATCAGCGGCACCAGTTCAGCCGGATTGGGCAGGGCAGACAGCACCCTGATTTGTCCTCCAAAACATGGCGCCAACAGCTGCAGGTGCTCAAGAATCACCTGATTCAGCACCCGGTGTGGTGCATCCTCGGCACCAGCACCCAGTGCGCCGGCAAATATACCGGGTGTTCGCGAGTGCCGGACCAGCAGCAAAGGGCATGGCAAGTGCCGCAGCAAGGGGCGCAAATCGTCAAGATAGTCGGCCCCCATCATCAGGAGGTCAGCCTCGAAACGTCGCGCCTCATGCACAATCATGTCCGCAGGGTTCCCTGTGGCGACCGCAGCAAAAACGGTTCCTGACGGGGCCTCGGCCTCCAGCTCCTGCAACCAGTGCCTGGCTGCCACTTCCGCATTGTGCGAGGCCATATCCTGCAGGCCTGGCGCCAGATCCAGACCGGGCTTCACGTCCGGCGCCACCGGCACCAGCACCTGCAGTGCCGCACCGGTGGCCTCTGCCCAGGCCAGTGACTGCAACCATGTAGCCTGATTATCCCGGCCAGCCTCCAGCACCACCAATATTGTCTTTAGCGGCAACATCTGAACTCTCCTTTGTCTACCGTACCATCCCCAACACCACCCTGCCCCAGCAACAGCACAAGACAGATCATCAAAACCGCCGGAACGCCACAGACCTTTTGTTGTAGCCAAAAAGGTAGCATGCTCTGCTATCATGGAAGTCCCTACGGCCGCCGAATCAATGAGCAAGCCATGTCTGACAACACGACGCATGCCACGCCCATCATCATTCGAACACTACGTGAATCCAATTGCGCCGAATGCGCATTGAACCCAGTTTGCCTGCCCCCTGCGGTTGAGGATAGCCATCTGGATCAACTCGACAACATTATCGAGCGAAACCGGCCACTTCAGCGCGGCAACCACCTGTATCACGAGCGTCAGCCCTTCGAGGCGGTCTATGCGGTACGCTCCGGCGCCATCAAGGCCTACACCACCCTGCCCGGTGGGGAAGAGCAGGTCACCGGCTTTTACCTGCCTGGTGAAATCGTTGGCCTCGATTCCATCAGCAGCGGCCACCATGCCAGCTCGGCTGTGGCACTTGAAACCACGGCAGTCTGCACCATCCCCTTTGGTGATCTGGAAAACCTGTCCCGCGAGATTCCCGGCCTGCAGCATCACTTCTTCCGCCTGATGAGCAAGGAAATCCAGAGCGACCAGCAACTGATGGTGCTCCTCAGCAAGCGCACGGCAGAAGAGCGCATTGCCTCCCTGCTGTTATCCCTGTCGGCCCGCCACAAGCGCCGTCGGCTTTCCGAAGCCAGCTTCCGCCTGCCCATGTCACGCTCCGACATCGGCAACTATCTCGGACTGGCAGTGGAAACCGTCAGTCGCATATTCACCCGCTTCCAGCAGATGGGCGTACTGGAGGTGGTAGGCAAGGAAATCACCATCCTGAATCGCGGCCAGCTCTGCCAGTTGGCAGAGCCCGCCTCGGAAATGCCCCGCGCCAGCGGCACCTGAACCCGCAAGGCTCGCGTCCGGTGCCTGATAACCAATACCTGCTTGACCGCCCCCCCTTCCTCGCACCAAGATGGACGCACTAATAACGGGAGGAGGGGACATGATGAACTCACCCGCCGCAGACTTTTCCAGCTTCAGGGACTTCTATCCCTACTACCTCAGTGAGCATGCCGACCGCACCTGCCGGCGCCTGCATTTTGTCGGCACCACTCTGGTGATCGGCATCGTGCTTGCCGCCACAGTGACCGGCAATCCGGTCATGCTGCTGCTGGCGCCGGTTGCAGGCTACGGGTTTGCGTGGGTAGGCCACTACGTGTTTGAAAAAAACCGGCCTGCCACCTTCAAATATCCGTTTTACAGCCTGTTGGGCGACTTTGTGATGTACAAGGACATGCTGACAGGCAAAATAGCATTTTGAAACCATGCCGCCATCTGGCATGACCTGACTCCCTGAACTGAAACCAGACACATGCTGACTGCTGGACAAGAACATCACGCGACCGTCACCCCGCAACACACGCGCATGCTGGCCTACATCGTGGCCGGGTGCATTTTTGCAGCCGGGGTCTACAAGGGTTATTACGACACCAGCGTCATCGCCATCATTCCTCTCACGGTCCTCATCCCGTGGGGCATGCGCTGGCTGTCTGACTGGCTGGAAAACCACCACCCGGACCAGACTCATGGTGCCTTGCTGCTGGTCGATGCCTTTGCAGTCGGCATAGGCATTGCCGCTGCCGGGTACAGCCTTGTTCCCAGCCTAACCTTCATCAGTATCCTGCTGGCCAGTGCCATGGCCTTCGGCAACCTTTTCCTGGTCACCATTGCCGCCTTTACCAGCCTGATCGCCAGCCTGCTGGGCGGACTGGTCTTCGGCTTTGCAATTGCGCCTTATGCGGGCACCCCGGCCGAACTGACGTTTGTCGCAATTGCCGGCTTTGCCAGTTACGTCGGCCTGTCTGCTTTCTACATTCGCGAGCAGTCACGCAATCTGATCGGGGCCAAAAACCTGATCATGGAGCAGCAGGAGCAGGCCATTCAGCTCTCTCGCAAGCTGGTCAAATACCTCCCCATCCAGGTATGGGAGTCAATATTCTCCGGGCGCCGTGACGCCCGCCTGCAAAACCATCGCAAAAAACTCAGCATCTTTTTTTCGGACATCAAGGACTTCACCGAGACAACAGACGAAATGTCTCCTGATGCCCTCACTGAAATGCTGAACTACTACTTTGACCAGATGTCAAAGATTGCATTGCGCTACGGTGGCACCATCGACAAGTTCATTGGCGATGCAATCCTCATTTTCTTTGGCGACCCCACCACCAGGGGAGCCAAGGAAGATGCCGTTGCCTGTGTCTCCATGGCCATCGACATGCGCAAGCAGATGCAGGTCATGCGCCAGAAATGGAAAAGCATGGGCATTGAAAAGCCACTGCACGTTCGCATGGGCATCACCACCGGTTACTGCCACGTAGGAAACTTTGGCTGCGAATCGCGCATGGACTACACCATCATCGGTCGCGATGCCAACTTGGCCTCACGCCTGCAGAATGCCGCCGATGTCGACGAAATCCTGATATCCAATGACACCTACCTGCTGGTACGTGACCGCATCATGTGCAGGGAAAAAGGCGTGGTCCGCCTGCGCGGCATCAACAATCCGGTACAGGTATGGGAAGTCATGGACTTCCGTGCCGACATGGGCGCACAGACCACCTGGATCGAACACGAACTGGACGGCTTTGCCATGCTGATGGACATCAACAAGGTGAAGAACTACGACAAGGAAAGAATCGTGAAGGCTCTGGAAGGTGCTGCCCAGAAACTGAAGGACAAACGCATTGTCTGAGGGCGGCATGTTCATGCGCCCAACGACCCTGTCCGGAAGTTACATATAGGCGTTCAACAACTGCACTGCGCGCTCATGCTCATCTGCCACCTGCTTCAGGCGGGCAGCCTGGCCCGAAAGCGGTCCAGCCAGTGCTCCCTCCTCCAGTTCACGGCAAAGCTCGGTCAGGAGCTCAAGCCCCAGATTGGCACTTGCCCCCTTGAGACTGTGTGTGGACTTGCGCAGTGCATCGGCATCACCACGGGCAAAGGCATCGTTCATGTCTTGCAGACGGATGGCCGAGTCCTGAATATACGTTTTCAGCAGTGCCGGAAACTCTTCATCCAGAACATCACGCAACTCTTCAAGCAAACCCTCATCCAGATACCGCGCCGTCATTGCCCCACTCCTTCGCGTGAATTCCATGTTCCATCGTGCCTGTCTGCAAGTATTTCATGGCCTGTCACTGAATAGCCAGCCAGCCCGTGGAATCACGATGCACGCATCGATATCACCGACAAAATCACCCGAACAAGTTGATCCTCGCGCCAAAAAGACTAAAGCTTGGACCATTGCAATGGAGGCCTCATGCCCACCCCCCAGAAATCCCCTGATATCGAGATCTATGTGCAGTCCATCGACACCAGTGCCGTGCAGGCATGGCTGGGACAACGTTTTCCTCAGAAAACCCCGCTGGCATGGCGACCTGCCGGCAAGCGCCAATGGCGCAGCAAGCTGGATCATGACGGTCATACGATTCCCGTGCTGGTGATTGAAGAGGCCAGTCACGGCTTCATTTCCATCTGGTTCGACAGCCTGCACACGCCATGGGCGGATGACAAGGAGTGCGCAAGGGAGCTGTTCGTCGCACTGGGCTGTCCGGTCAGGGCGACTGCCGGCAGCTGGCATGAGGGTGATGACCCCGACCTCTGGTGGGAGATCAACCAGACCGGCGAACACGAGTTGCACTGGCCTGGCTGACCTTCTGTCCCGCTTTTGACATCGTCCGGACCACACTCCTATGCATTGGCGACAACGCTGCTAGACTGCAAACATACGCAAACGGAGGCGGGCGTATGAACCAGCGGAGCAACAAGCGCACAGGTCTCATCCTTTCAGGCGGAGGTGCTCGTGCGGCCTATCAGGTCGGTGTACTGCGTGCAGTTGCCGACATCATGCCGCAGGGCTGCCATAATCCGTTTGAAATCATTTGTGGTACATCTGCAGGCGGACTGAATGCCGCTGGACTGGCCACACACGCTGACTGTCTGCATGACGGCATCAGCATGCTGGAAACGGTCTGGGGTGAGTTTCGTACCCATCAGGTTTATCGCACCGACTGGCCTGGCGTATTACACCGTGCAGCGCGCTGGCTCTGGACCATGGCCTTTGGCCGCATGCGCCGTGATTTACCCGTATCGCTACTGGACAACACTCCTCTACGGGGACTTCTTGATACCCACATTCCGCTGGAACGCATACAGCAGGCCATCGACAATGGCTATCTGGACGCGCTCTGCATTACTGCTTCCGGGTATTCCACCGGCGAATCCATCAGTTTCTTTCAGGGGGCTCCTCATCTTGATGGCTGGAACCGCTCACGTCGTGTCGGGATACGCACCGCCATTTCGATTGACCACCTGCTGGCCTCTGCCGCCATACCAATGCTGTTTCCGGCCGTCCGGGTAAACCGGGAGTATTTTGGTGATGGGGCCGTACGCCAGCACGCCCCCATAAGCCCCGCCCTGCATCTGGGGGCAGAGCGTGTCATGGTGATCGGGGTTGGAGGGCAGCCATCGGAAGCCGAACGGGAAAAGTCCCTCAGTTATCCCAGCATTGCCCAGATTGTCAGCCACATCCTGAGCAGCTCTTTTGTAGACAGCCTGGAGTCAGACATCGAGCGCCTGACGCGCATCAACAAGACCATCAGCCTGATTCCGGAAGAAGCACGCCACCAGAGCACACTGCGCCCGGTGGACGTGATGGTCATCTCCCCGTCGGCACAGGTTCTGGACACCATCGCCATGCGTCATGCCGACGCCCTGCCGAAAAGCATACGGATGTTTGTGCGTGGCTCCGGAGCAACCCAGCGCTCAGGCTCGGGCGTCCTGAGTTATCTGCTGTTTGAGGCGGCGTATTGTCAGGACCTGATACAACTGGGCTACCTTGACGGCTGCGCACGAAAAGACGAGATGAAGCTTTTTTTCAACATCACCGACACGCCCAGCGAAAAACCCGTCAGCAATGTGGTGGAATTCAAGCGCGGCTGACCACGCCCCCGGGCAATCCATTGCCAGAGGCCCGCTCTCAGTATTTCTCCGGCACTTCCCGCAGACGCATCAGACCTTCCTGTGCCGTACTGGCCACCAGACGACCATCCTGACTGTAAATCAGGCCACGGTTCATTCCACGTGAACTGGATGCATTGGGCGCATCCATGTCATAGAGCAGCCAGTCATCCGCCCGGAACGGGCGGTGGAACCACATTGAGTGGTCAATACTGGCAGCCTGCATGTTGTTCTGCATGAATGACACACCATGCGGCAACATGGCCGTTCCCATCAGCGCAAAGTCCGACGCAAACGCCAGCACGCACTGGTGCAGCAGCGGATCATCCGACAGACGGCTTTGTGCACGCATCCAGTGATAGCGTCTGGCCTCCTGCTTGACCGGTGCAAACGGATTCACCGGATTGATGGGACGAATCTCGATCGGGCGTTCACGGGCAAATGCATCCCGGATTTTCTCCGGAATCATCGGCGCCACCTTCTGGCGCAGCTCGGTCTCGCTGAGCACGCCATCCGGCCCCTCAACCGCCGGCATTTCGCTCTGGTGTTCAAGCCCGTCCTCCGGAACGGCGAATGATGCCGACATGATGAAAATGATTTCACCGTGCTGGATCGCCTTCACATTGCGGGTGGCAAAGCTCTTGCCGTCACGGATTTTTTCAACCTGATAAACAATGGGTGCCGTGGTATCTCCGGCACGCAGGAAGTAGCCGTGCAGGGAGTGCGCCAGACGTCCGTCAACCGTACGTCCCGCCGCCATCAGGGCCTGCCCCAGCACCTGCCCGCCAAAAACATTCTTGCCAACGATATTATGGCTGGGACCACGGAAAAGTCCGGCCTCGATGGTTTCAAGATCAAGGAGGTCCAGCACCTCCTGCATCACCTGGCTCATGATAAGTCCTCACTGACTGGCGGGCCGCAAAGCCTAGACCAGAAGCTGTTTGAGTGGAATATCCACCACGCCCGTTTGCTGCTATAGCCAGCCAGCGCGGCGCAGGCGACGAAACAGCAGCAGGCAGAGTACAGTCATCATGCCCAGCGCCACCGGATAGCCATAGGACCAGCGCAGCTCGGGCATTACCTCAAAGTTCATCCCGTACAAACTGGCAATCAGCGTTGGCACCGCCAGAATGGCCGCCCATGAGGCCAGACGCTTCACCACCTCGTTCTGACCTACGGTAATCAGCGCGAGGTGCACATCCAGCGCCGCACTCAGCATTTCCGTAATGGCATCCACGGCATCATTGATACGAATGACGTGGTCATAGATGTCGCGAAAATACGGATTCATGTCATCAGACACCAGCGCGGTATCAATGTGCATCAGTTCATTGCAGATATCCTGCATGGGCGATGCTGCCAGCCTCAGCAATACCAGATCACGCTTCAGATCGTACAGACGGCGTATGGTACGACGTCGGAAAGACCCTTCGAAGATGGCCCCTTCAAGACTCCGCAAATGCGAGCGATAGGACTCCACCACCGGAAAATAGTTGTCCGTTATGAAGTCCATCACGGCATACAGCACATAGCCCGGCCCACGCATCAGCAACTTCGGGTTGTGCTCGCAACGCTCACGCACAGAAGAATACGACTGCGAGGCACCATGCCGGATAGTCACGACAAAACGAGGGCCCAAAATGACATGCGTCTCGCCCAGCTTGGCCTCCTCTCCCACCATGCGAGCCGTGTGCATCACGATAAACAGCACGTCATCATGCACCTCCAGCTTGGGCCGCTGATGTGCGCGATGCGCATCCTCCACCACGAGGTCATGCAGGTCGAACTCGTCCTGCACCTGTTGCATCAGTGCGACATCCGGTTCATGCAGGCCAAGCCAGATGAAGGTGTCCTCTTCAACCAGACTCTCACTGATGAGATCAACCGGAATGTCACGCAACTTATGCCCGTTACGGCGACTGTAAACCGCGCAGTTCACTACCATGGTCATGGATACAGAACCCTGAAAAGCATCAAGCCCTCACAATAGCAGGAACCCGTCGTTTTTTTCTCCCCCCGCCCGCCGGTTTGCCAAAGATGCTAGCATCGCTTACCCCACGTTTTCTGCCGTGAGAACCCCATGAGCTGGCAAGGCCGCATTCTCAACCGGGTGCTGAAACGCACCATGAAACCCCTGATGTTTTCCGGGCGACTGACCCGTGCCCGCATGGGTATTTCCGCATGGACCATGGAAGCCACTGCGGGCCTGGTCCCCTATCCAGAGGCTCGCATCACCCAGCTACACCGTCCGGTCAGGGGCGAGTGGGTGGAGAGCGGAGAAAACACCAGCCGGGTCGTGCTGTACTTCCATGGCGGCGCCTATATTGCCGGCTCTCCACGTACCCATCGCCCGCTGACTGCTGCGCTGGCGCGCGATGCCGGGGTGCGCGTGCTGGCGCTGGATTACCGGCAGGCCCCCGAGTTTGGCTACCCCGCCTGGCTGGAGGATGCGGTTGCCGCTTACGAGCACCTGCTCAAAACCGGCGAGCGCCCTGGCCAGATCATTCTGGCCGGTGACTCGGCAGGCGGGAACCTTGTTCTCGTCACCCTGCTGCGCCTGCGCGAACTGGGCCTGCCCATGCCGGCCGGCGCCATCTGCCTCTCCCCATGGACAGATCTTGCCTGCACCAGCAAAAGCTTCCGCGCTAATGTAGACAGCGAGGCCATGCTCAATGCATCGGCAATCGCAGCCCTCGGCAAGCACCACATCGGTGACCGCAACCCGAAAGACCCGCTGCTCTCCCCCGCACATGCCAGTCTCGAAGGACTGCCACCGCTCATGGTGCACGTTGGCACCGGCGAAATCCTGCTGGATGATGCCCGTGCCATCCGCCGCGCCGCCAACAAGGCCGGTGTTTCCATGGACTACAAGGAGTGGACTGACATGCCGCATGTCTTTCCCATGTTCCACCGTGTCCTGCCGGAAGGCCGGCAGGCGCTGCAGGAAATGACCTCCTTTATCGCTCGCGTCACCCGCACCAGGGTAACCGCACCCGCCTGACAGCCCCTCGCCCGTTATCTTTTGTTACATTCACCACCTCAGGCATCCCGCACCAGACGGGATGCTTTGTTACCATACTAGGAATTTCCCAAGCCAATCAAAGCCTTATAAATATGTCACAGTGGCTTAGCACTCTCTTCACCGCCATCGCACGCAAGCTCCTGTTTCTCTTTGTGCGCACCCAGGTCATTCCAGAAGACCTCACACAACTCCAGCTTGATCCGGACAAGCCCGTTTGCTACGTACTGCAAACCCGTTTTTTCTCGAACCTGCTCGTACTGGATCATGAAACCCGAAAGGCCGGGCTTCCTCGCGCACTCAAGCCGATGCAGGGCGGACTGAAAGAAAACCGCTCACTGTTTTTCCTGATGCGCAGTGACAATCCCTCTCCTCTGCAGCGCAACCGTTTTGCACACTCGCCACGCTTTGTGCGGATCGTGCATGCTGTTCGCGAAAATCCTCAACTGGATGTACAGCTGGTTCCCGTCACCATTCTCTGGGGCCGCTCGCCAGACAAGGAAAGCTCCATTTTCAAGCTGCTTTTCGCCGACTCCTGGGCCACACCAGGCATGTTCAAGCAGCTCATCACGATCCTGCTGCATGGTCGCCAGACCCTGGTGAAATTCAATGCCCCCATCTCGGTGCGCAATCTGGTCGATGAAGGACTGAGCGAAGAAATAACACTGCGCAAGCTGGCTCGCGTCCTGCGTGTGCACTTCCGCCGCCAGCGTGAAATCGCCATTGGGCCCGACCTTTCACACCGTCGCACACTGGTACGCTCGCTTCTCAACATGCCGCCAGTCAAGGCCGCCATTACCCGCGAAGCTGCTGAAAAGAACATCCCGCGGGAAAAAGCCGAAGAACGTGCGCTCAAGTATGCCGATGAAATTGCCGCCGACTATTCGCACCCGATTATCCGTATCCTGTCTATTTTCCTGACATGGCTCTGGACCCGGCTGTATGACGGCGTCGAAGTGCATCACTTTGATGACGTACGCAAGGCTGCCCATGAAAATGAAATCGTCTACGTGCCCAGCCACCGCAGCCATATCGATTACCTGCTGCTGTCCTATGTGATCTACAACAGGGGCCTTGTACCGCCTCATATTGCGGCTGGTGCCAACCTCGACATGCCGGTGATTGGTTCCATCCTGCGCCGTGGCGGGGCATTTTTCCTGCGCCGCAGCTTCAAGGGCAATTTCCTGTATGCCGCCGTGTTCAATGAATACATTCACCTGATCACGACCAAAGGCTATTCCATTGAGTACTTCATCGAAGGCGGCCGCAGTCGTACCGGGCGTCTGCTTTCACCCCGTACCGGCATGCTGGCGATGACACTGAAAAGCTATCTGCGAGACCACAGCCGTCCCATCATGTTTGTGCCCACCTACATCGGCTATGAAAAGCTGATGGAAGGTAAAACCTATGTCGGCGAGCTGTCCGGCAAGCCCAAGAAAAAAGAATCCATCTGGGGCGTCATCAGTACCGTCCGTAAAATCCAGAAGACCTTTGGCAAGGTACACGTCAGCTTCGGCGAGCCCATCCCGCTTGCAGCGCTGCTGGACGAGGAGTACCCGCTCTGGCGTGACACTCCACTTGAGGATGACGAAAAGCCCGAGTGGATGACCCGCACCGTTGACCGGCTCGCGCAGAACATCAATACGAACATCAACAGCACCGCCATCGTCAATCCGGTCAACCTGCTCAGCCTGATCCTGCTGTCCATGCCCAAGCACGCCATGGACGAGAATGCCCTGATCCGACAGATCGACCGCTATCGCGAATTGCTGGGCAGCGTGCCATACAGCAATCACAACATGATCACGGAGCTCTCCGGTCGCGAAGTCATTGCCTATGGCGAAAAGCTGAAACTGCTGCAGCGCATTCGTCACCCGCTGGGTGACATGATCAGTGTCGGTGAGGAAGAGGCCATGCTGCTGACCTACTTCCGCAACAATGTGCTGCACTTCTTCACGCTGCCATCACTCATCGCCTGCCTGATGCTGCACAACAATGAGTTGCATCGTGACCAGGTCGTGCGGCTTGTCCGCAGCATCTATCCATTCCTCCAGTCCGAACTTTTTCTGCCCTGGAACAATGAAAGCGTTGAGAGAGTCATTCACAAGCTGCTGGATGCCCTCATCGCGTCGCAGTTGCTGACCGCGCGCAACAGCGAAGGCCTTATTGCCTGCCCAAGCCCCAACAGCGAAGAATATGCGGAGCTGAACGTACTGGGTCAGAGCGTGCGTCAGAACCTGGAACGCTACTACATGACAGTATCCCTGCTGTCCCAGCAGGGCACGGGAGGCATTACGCAGAAACGACTGGAGGACCTGTGCCAGCTGCTCGCCCAGCGCTTGTCCATCCTGCATGAGTTCAGTGCCCCCGAGTTCTCTGACAAGGCGCTGTTCCATACGTTTGTCGAAACCCTGCGCGAAAACGGTCAGATCCAGACGGATGACCGTGGGCACCTGACCTTTGACCATCGACTGATTGATGTGGCTGAAGGAGCTCGCCTGATCCTGCCGCCCGACATGCGTCAGGCCATCCAGCAGATTACCCGTGTCCGTGATGAAGAAATTGAGGCCGCCATGGCGGCGAAAGAACAAAAGGAAAAGAAGCACAAACGCTGATATGAAAAAGCCGCTGATACAGCGGCTTTTTCATTGGGGTACTCCCTGGTCAGGGTGAGTCCATCTGCTGGTTCGCTGGCAGATAGACATCAAAGCGACCACTCTTCCCCTCCACTACAAAATCGGGCTTGCGGCCATCCAGAGGTGGGGCCTGCCGTGGACGCTTGACCACCACGCGCTTGCGGGCAGCACGGAGCGCCGGCAACAAAAGTGCATCGGCATCGGCATCCTCGCCCACCACGGACTGGAAAACCTGCATTTCCTTTTTCACCAATGCACTCTTTTCCCGGTGCGGAAACATCGGGTCCAGTACCACCACATCCGGACGATCATCGGCAAACGCCAGCGCCTCCAGTTGCTGCCGGGCATCCCCGGGGCAAAAGCGGAGACGTGCCACCAGTGACTGCAGCTCGGGCCGGCCTACTGCCCTGCGCAAGCCATCCTCGACAAGCAGTCCTATCACTGGTGAACGCTCAGCCAATCGCACCTGACAGCCTGCCACGGCCAGTACGGCGGCATCACGCAGCAAGCCGGCCGTCGCATCAAATACTGTCGTCATGACACCCGGACGCACACCACAGGCTTTCACGATCATCTCGTGCCGGACCTTCGCCTCGTCCAGGCGCCAGCCCAGCGCACCCTCACCCAGCTCCACACGCACCGGGCCGGAACCGGGCAGGCTGAGTGCATACAACGCAAGGCCAGTCTCATCACACACCAGCGCAGCCCCTTCCGGTGGCAAGGCTTTCAACGCCGGCTTGAGCGGGGAGGAATAGATGATCGAAGGCAGGGACAGCTGGCGCGACAAATCTGCGGCCTGCGCCCCACAGGACTCTGCCACCAGCAGGTGCAGTGCCATCAGTGTGCCGACCAGTCCACCATACCGGTGAACGCTGTCAGCAGGATCAGACCGCCAAAGACAATGCGGTACCAGGCGAATATGGTGAAATCATGATTGGAGACATAGCGTACCAATGCCTTCACCACCCACGCTGCCACCAGAAATGCGCTGACAAAGCCCACCGCAAACACGGGAAAATCGGCCAGCACAAATTCGGTCCGGTGTTTATAGACCGAGTACGCCGTGGCCCCGATCATGGTGGGAACTGCCAGAAAAAAGGAAAACTCGGCAGCCGTCTTGCGCGACAGGCCAAAGAACAAACCACCGATAATGGTTGCCCCGGAGCGCGAGGTGCCGGGGATCATCGCCAGACACTGTGCAAAACCGACCTTGAGCGCATCCTGCCAGCGCAAATCATCCAGGGATTCCGCACGAATGACATGCTCGCGCCGCTCGGCATACAGGATCAGTATGCCGCCCAGCACCAGTGCCGTCGCCACCACCAGTGGTGTAAACAGGTAGTCCTTGATAATGCCGATAGCAAAAAAACCGATCACGGCAGCCGGCAGGAATGCCACCAGCACATTTACCGTAAACCGCACGGCATCGGGCTCCCGCTTGAGCACTCCCACGGTGACACGGGCAAGCTTCTCTCGGTAATCAAAACATACGGCAAGAATGGCGCCCAGTTGGATGGCGATCTCGAATACCACACGCTTGTCGGGCGTCCAGAAGTTCATGAGGTCGGCGGTCACAATCAGGTGCCCCGTGCTGGACACCGGCAGGAACTCGGTCAGCCCCTCGATCACCCCCATGACAAGGGCCTGCAACAACAGCACAAAATCCACGCTTATTCCTCGATTTGCAGCGGCGACTGATACGCCGCCTGAAACTCTGGCGGCATGCGCCGAACCTTTCCTTCCTTTATGTCCACGCACACCCAGTGCGTGCGACCACGAAACACCGTCTGGCCATCCGACTCTCGCACAAACTGGTAGGCACGACGTGTCGACAGGCGATCATTCCAGATGATCCAGGTGCCCAGCAGTATTGTCTCACCCAAAAAAGTAGGCTGCAGATAATCCAGCACATGACGACGGGCCACCATGCCATAACCCAGGCGCTCGTAATCGGCCTCAGCCAGGCCAAGCTGGCGTGAGTGATCCCAGGCCGCAGCTTCCAACCACTGCAGGTACACCACATTATTGGTGTGCTGCATGACATCAATATGCGAGGCATCAACACATACCTGCATGATGTTCGGATCAGGAAAATCCCAGTCAATCCCCGCCATATATCCTCCAGCCTACCGTCCTGGCAGCTTCTTCCAGACTTCATCGCGCAAATACACCGGCAGTGCCAGCTCGGGAGCTTGCGCCCCTCCCTCTGCATGCAGGCGAAGTGCCAGCGGAATAACATCCTCTGCAGAGGGAAACAATGCAGCATCAATACCGGTCACATCACATTGCGCACGCAACTCGGCTTCGTAAACACCGGCACCATTACCAGCCACAAAAAACCGTCCCGACAAGGATGCCGGCAAGCCGGAAGGCGCGCACAGGTGCTCAACATCCAGTGGCAGCATCAACGCATCTGCCAGCGCATATCCCCCCACATAAACTTCACTCATGCGTGCATCAAACACGGACAAGACCCGCTCGGCCCCGTGCACACGCCACGCGCCCTGCGCGAGTGCCTGCAGACTGGAAACCGCCAACACCGGCAAATCACGTGCGTAGGCAATTGCCTGAATCGCTGCTGCTGCAATACGGACACCCGTGAAGGCCCCGGGACCACGGCTGTACGCCAGCACATCCAGATCTGCCAGCGTGATGCCGGCCTCGGCCAGAACGTCCTCTATCATCGGCAGAAGCAGCTCTGTCTGCAGGCGGGGCGCATGACGAAAGCGTACGCACAACGCTCCATCCACCCAGAAAGCAGCGGAACAGGCCTCGGTCGAGGTCTCAAGCGCAAGCAGTTTCATGCCGTCACATCACTCATGCTGTCAATCATCGCAAAAAACTCCCGTACCTCATCCAGTGAACGCGTGCGCCGCATTGGCGGCAGACTTTGCAGAAAGAGCTGGCCATAGGGACGGCCAACCAGACGAGGATCACAGACCATGAGCACACCCGTATCCGTCTCGTCACGAATCAGTCGGCCCGCACCCTGCTTCATGGCAATAATGGCGCCCGGCAACTGATAGCTTACAAACGGGTTCCGGCCCCGTGCCTTGTAGGCATCTATCCGCGCAGCAATCACCGGCTCGCCAGGTGAGGCAAACGGCAACTTGTCGATAATCACGCAGGACAATGCCTCACCCCGCACATCCACACCTTCCCAGAAGCTGCCCGTTCCCAGCAGAACACCATTGCCATGCTCCCTGAAGCGCTTCAGCAACTCTGCCTTGGCCATGGTGCCCTGTACAAACAACGGATACTCAAGACGTCCGCGATACCACTCCGCCGCTTCCTTCAATGCACGATGGCTGGTGAACAGAACAAACGCGCGACCCCGGCTTGCCTGTAAAACCGGCAGGCTGGCTTCAAGTACCGAGTGCGTATACCGGGGATCACTGGTATCAGGCAAACCACGGGGCACATAGAAAAGCGCCTGCTTTTCATAGGAGAACGGACTGGGCAGCTGCATGGTCTCCAGATCATTCAGCCCCAACTGCCCGGAAAAATGCCGGAAGTCCTCATGCACTGCCAGTGTCGCCGAGGTAAACACCCAGGCAGCCTTGCGGCCAGACACCATGTCACGAAACGGCTTGGCCACATCCAGCGGAGTCCACTGCAGGACAAAGCCCTTCTTGAATGTCTCAAACCAGTGCACCTGGTTTTCCGGCGTATTACCGGTGAGCTTCTCAAACTGGACAATCAGGTCTTCGGCACGACGATGGGCATTTTCCAGACCCTTGCTGCGCGCACTGGCCGCGTCGAGACAGGCAGAAAGATGTGCCAGTGCCAGTCTCACACCCTCAATCCCGGCTGGCATTTTTTCCAGACCGGAAACCTCTGACCAGATGCCTTTCCTCGCGTCATCGCCAAAAACCAGTCGCATGTCGGCGACACGATTCTCCAGCTGGGTTGACGCATCCAGAATGGAACGCATTTCACCGGCCGCTTGCAGCATTTCACCCACGGCATCCTGGGCCAGCTCCAGCAACTGCCGCGAGGAAATGCTTTCGCCAAAAAACATGGATGCCACTTCGGGCAGTTGGTGGGCCTCATCAAAGATGATGGCCGTAGCATCCGGCAGGAGCTCACCAAAGCCTTCTTCCTTGATGGCAATATCAGCAAAAAACAGGTGATGGTTGACCACCACCAGATCCGCCTCACTGGCTTTCTTGCGCGCACGCGCCAGTGGGCACTCCTCAATCAGGGGGCATTCCTGCCCCAGACAATTGTCGGCCGTACTGGTTACCAAAGGCCAGACACTCGCATCCTCAGGCAAATCACTCAGCTCGGCGATATCCCCACTGTTGCTCGTGGGCGCCCACTCGGCTACCCGCTGCAATTCATGCACCGTCTGCTTGCTGGCAAAGCGGCCATCCTCAAGATGAATCTGCAGCCGATAGGGACAAAGATAATTGGCACGTCCCTTTAAAAGAGCCGTGCGTACCGAAACACCCATTGCAGCCAGAATGGTGGGAAGGTCACGATGAAACAGTTGATCCTGGAGATTACGGGTGCCCGTTGAAACAATGACTTTCTCACCGGACAGAAGTGCAGGAGCAAGATAGGCGTAGGTTTTACCGGTACCGGTACCTGCCTCAACCATCAGTACCCGTTTTTCGCGGACAGCTTCAGCAACGGCATCACTCATGGCCAACTGCGAGTCACGTGGCCGAAAGCCGGCAATATGTCCGGCAAGCCGCCCCTCTTTGCCCAGAATGGCAAGACTATTGAAACGGTCCGTCATGGAGTCTTGGTCTGAATGGAAACGAGCATTCTAACCGTTCACGGCCAGTGTGGCATTCCCGTTCAGCCCTCGGCCGGGATTCGTTCTGCCATTTCGTTACCCCATAAAAAAACCCCGCCGAAGCGGGGTTTTTTCAACCTCAGGCCTGAGGAGCAGCGGCCTTGGGCGGACGACCGCGACGCGAAGCAGCTGGCTTGCGTGCAGCAGGCTTCTTGGCAGCAGCTGGCTTGCGTGCAACCGGCTTCTTGGCAGCAGCAGGCTTGGCAGCCGGCTTCTTCGCAGCAGCAGGCTTGCGTGCAGCAGGCTTCTTGGCAGCTGGCTTGCGTGCTGGCTTGGCAGCAGCGGCAGCCTTCTTGGCAGCACGCTTGGCCAGTGCAGCAGCCTTGCGAGCAACAGCACGCTCAGCAGCCTTGGCAGCAGCAGCTTCTTTCTTGGCCATTGCCTTCATCTTGGCAGCAGCACTCTTCAGTGCAGCCTTGACCTTGGCAGCCACTTTCTTCTGTGCAGCCTTCACCTTGGCAGAATCAGCCTTGGCGATACGCTTTTCAGCAGCTTTCTTGGCACGCTCAACAGCAGCAGCACGCTTCTTCTCGAGCGCAGCAGCCAGCTTGGCTACACGCGCATCGGCAGCGGCCTTCACCTTCTCAACGGCGGCATGCACCTTTGCCTTGGCCAGTGCAGCCTTGGCTGTACGGGCAGCGGCACGAGCAGCCTTCACCTTTTCATTTGCTTTTGCTTTTGCAGCAGGGGTCTTGGCTGCTTTTGCAGCAGCAAGAGCTGCGCTCAGCGTAGCAGCAGCCTTGGAAGCAGCTTCTTGGGCCTTGGCGCCAGCAGCGGAGCTCACAGCAGGAGCAGCACGACGGACAGCAGGCTTACGAGCAGCCGGTTTTTTCGCAACAGCTTTTTTGGTGGTACGAGCCATTGAAGGTTCTCCCTCTAAGTGTTTTTAAAAGCATTTTGCCTTACTACGTTTTAAAAAATAGCACAAAAAAAAAGCAGTTGGTACAAATTACCAGCATTAACAATTGATTTTTGATGGTTTTTATTAAAAAAATCGCGAAAAAGTCATTTTCAGACTCAATCAATGTCTCCAGAAATGCATTTCTGCTTAATTACCAGATTCGATCGCGGGATTATTTTTCCTCATCCGGCAACCCTTCTGCATTCACCAAAGAGAGCACGACGCGATTAATTACCAGCATCACTGAATGCCAGAGACGCATTTCAGGACAATAAAACACCCACTGAAAGTTCCATCCCGGTTTCAGAAAATCCATTTCAAGCACTCGCGCCGATAAATGCGATATCAAAACCGCCGTGACACCTGCCCGATTTACAGCCCCCACAAAAACTGTCCATGCGTACAGGAAAACAACCGCATCGCATTACTGCACTGCACCTGAATGGCCCCAAATAGCATCAGATCAAATAAAAGTGTTACTGCCAGAAACAAAAAGCCCCGGTTTATCCGGGGCCTTTTAACAACACATATGAATCAGTTTGCCTGAAAGGCCTCCAGATGCGGGCGCACCAGCGCAGACATCAGGGCAATATGATCGGGACGTGCATTAAGCGCGGCAATGTATTCGTAGGCTTTCCCGCCTGCATGCAGGAACGCCTCACAATTTTCTCCGGCAATTTCCTCGAGTGTCTCCAGGCAATCAGCAGAAAAGGCCGGGCAGACAACCTGCACCGATGCCGTCCCCTGTTTCGCCCATGACTCCAGCAGAACATCCGTGTAGGGCTTTATCCACTCCTGCTTGCCAAAACGGGACTGGAAGCTGCAAGCCCAGGCATCGTCAGGCAGATTCAGGGCAGCAGCAACACGGGCCGCCGTCTCACGGCAACGCTCTGGATAGGGATCGCCCTTGTCGGCATAAGGCTGAGGGATGCCATGAAAGGAAAACAGCAGCTTTTCTGCAGAGCCGTTTTGCTGCCGGTGCGACTGGATCGAAACCGCAAGGGCAGCAATGTAGATCGGGTGCTTGTAGTAATCCTTGATGATCACAACCGAAGGCAGGTTGCGCTGTGTCGCCTGCCAACGTGCAATCGCATCGTAAACCGGAGCCGTCGAGGTTGCCGAAAACTGGGGAAACAGTGGCAGGACAACAACCTGCTCAACTCCCTGCGCAAGTAATCCATCCATGGCGGAGGCCATCGACGGATTACCGTAACTCATGCCTGGCACCACAATCACGTCAACAGCAGGCATGGATGCCGTCAGCTGCTGCTGCAATTTGGCACATTGCTCTTTCAGTATCCGCCGCATCGGGGAGTCACCCTCTCGCTCCCAGATGGACTGATACAGTTTTGCAACCCGCCCGGGCCTGAATGGCAGGATGAAGGCATTCAGAATGACCCACCACACCGGTCGAGGAATCTCTATCACTCGCGAATCCGCCAGAAACTCTCGCAAAAAACGGCGTACGGCGGGAACCGTCGGCGCATCTGGTGTACCCAGATTGGCCAGCACAACTCCCAGACGGCGACGCACGGGCTCAGACATGAAACATACTCCACCAGATGATGTCAGGATTTAAGCAAATCCGGGCGCCGTCTAGAAGACGACAAGCAACAACCATCCACCACCAGCATCATGGTGAGAAAAAACAATGTCACGGGCAGGACAAGAAACCTGACCGGCCGGAAAGCAAAACGCCGTGCATGGGCACGGCGTCAGCCAGAAGTCTTGCTTCTTATATATATGATCAGCCGAGAATAGCGAATACCTTTGCGGCAATCTCATCCACCTGGCCCACACCCGCAATACGAGAGTACTTCGGTGCCTTGGCCGAACCATCCGCCGCCAGCCTCTGGTAAAAGTCGATCAGCTGCTTGGTCTGGGTGTGATAGATATCCAGACGCTTCTTCACGGTCTCTTCCTTGTCATCGTCACGCTGCACCAGGTCATCACCCGAGGCATCATCCTTGCCAGCCACTTTCGGCGGGTTGTACTTGACGTGATACACACGACCGGAGGCTGGATGCACACGGCGCCCAGAGAGACGTTCAATGATTTCGGCATCTCCGACATCAATCTCGATCACATAGTCGATATCAACACCGGCCTCAATCATGGCTTCTGCCTGGGGAATCGTCCGGGGAAATCCGTCAAACAGGAAACCCTTGGCACAATCCGGCTGGGTAATGCGGTCCTTGACCAGACCGATGATGATGTCATCAGACACCAGACCACCTGCATCCATGATCTTCTTGGCAGCAACACCCAGCTCGGTACCCGCCTTTACTGCTGCACGCAGCATGTCCCCTGTGGAGATCTGGGGAATACCGAACTTCTGCATGATGAGCTGGGCCTGTGTGCCCTTGCCAGCACCGGGAGCCCCCAGAAGAATGATGCGCATAGTGATGTCACTCCAATAATCAACTGAATCTCGGTTTCCGGGCAAACAAGCTGTGACAGCAAGGCCTTCAAGGGCGGGCTGGTCGGCAGTTAAGAAGGCAGGAAAGCCCGCAAAGATACACTCGGGCCCCGCCAATCACAAGCAGACCATCCGGTCATTCCCTCCCTGAGGGAATCATGGCAGCACGGAATTGATGCGCAAGACCACCTTCTGGGCCTGCTCACTCTGGCGCACCGGAACGGCTACTGCCTCCAGGTCCCCGGTCTGCTTATCGGGTGATCCATGACGCGATATTCGCGCTTCGACAACGATTTCCTTAACCGAAGACAACGGGCGATCCGGCATCATGCTTTGCGAATCATCCAGCTCGACCATCAGCGGCAAATCCGCAGCCGTCTTGCGTACCACCGCCAGTGGCATGGGCGGGCCCTGCAAGGCACGGGCAAACACATACACCACATCATCCGGGCTGAACTTGCCTGCCAGCGACTTGTCGACTTGAACAGACACACTCAGGCGTGATGCACTGGTCGCCCGGGCGGTCCCGTCAGCCTTTGCCTGCAACTGCAGTCGGGCATCCGCCAGCGTTCTGGCAACCTCCTTCATCGCAGCTGAGCTGTCACCGGGCGAGCGCTGGCTGCGCACCTTCTGCAACTGCTCAAGCACGGATACCGCCAGCGCATGATCACCGCTCCGGTACGCTCCCAGACCAAGCAGCAACAGTGCACCTTCGTGTGCGGGCTCACGCTGGACAACGGACGTGAGTAACTGGCGACTGAGATCATCCAGTTGTCCCTGATTACTGAACAATCTTGCCTGGGCAAACGTCAGGGCATACCGGGTTTCATCCGGCCGGAGCCGCCACGCACGCTCGAATGCAGTCAGTGCAGGGGGCAAAAGCTCCGCCTGTGCATAAGCCACCCCCAGCGTAAACCATGCCTCTGGCTGCTCGGGGTTCCTTTGCAACTGGTACTGCAAGCCCTGAATGATTTCCTGCAGGGAGTGGGTATTGTTTTCATTCTCCGGCGGTAACTTGCCCTCAATCAGGCGCTGTGCGGCCGGGCCCGCACTTTTCTGTACCTGCCACCATGTCTGGACATCACTCGAAAGCAAAACCTGCCCATAAAAGAGTACCGCCACCAGGGACGCAAGAATCGCTATTACCAGGGGCACGCGCCATGAGCGAATGTCAGAACCGTTTTGCCCTGGTTCGTCCAGAGACAGAAGATTGCGCTGCAGGTCCGTATGCAGATCACTGAAAGTGTCGGCATCAATACGGCCTTCGTCACGATCCGCCTCAAGCTCAGCCAGACGTTCCTGATAAACACGCCGGTTAAGCGCCAGAAGGGATTGCTCATTACGTCGCGGTGCGCGCCAGAGTGGCAACAACACTGCCGCAGTGACCAGCAAAGACAGCAGGACAACCAATATCCAGAAGAAAGTCATGTGCGCGTGTCAGTCCCGAGAAGGTGAATCATCATTGAGCAGCCGGGCCAGCCGCGCCTGCTCCTCTGCTGAAATGGCCGCAGAATGAGCAGCCGGCCGGCGCACCCGCCAGACCAGAGCCAGCCCCACCAGCACCATGAGAACAAACGGCCCCACCCACAAAACCAGGGTACCGGCCCGCAGTGGCGGCTTGTAGGTGATGAAATCACCATAGCGCTCGATCAGGTAAGCCCGAATCTCGTCATCCGACTTGCCTTCCTGCATCAACTCGTAGGCACGGTTCTTCAGGTCTGTTGCCACACCGGCATCCGATCCTGCGAGATTCTGATTCTGACATTTCGGGCAACGCAGCTCTTCAATCAGAAGACGGTAACGTTGCTCCTGCTCGGACGACTCGAATTCGTAAACATCAATGGCTGCCTGTGCGCCAAGACTGGCCAGCAGCAGAAGCACAACACCAATCATTTTCATTGTGCAGGCACCTCTTCAGGTAACGCCCTGCCCGCCAGCAACGCCTCATAGCGGGGCTTCAACTCGGTTTCCCATTTTTGTGGGTCAAGCACCCCGACAAAGCGGTAACGGATATTGCCATCGCGGTCGAGCAGATAGGTTTCCGGTGCGCCATAGACACCCAGATCAAGGCCCAGATCACCCTTTTCATCGAACACGGAGAAAAGAAAGGGATCACCGTGCAACTCCAGGTACTTGGTGGCCGCCTGACGGATATCCTTGTAATTGACACCGATGATCGGCACGCCCTGACGCGCCATTTCCATCAGGACCGGATGCTCAACCTGACAGGAAATACACCAGGTGGCCCAGACGTTGAGGATGGAAACCTTTCCCTTTACGTCTGCAACCGACAGCAGTCGATCCGGTGCCGTCAGCGATGTCATGCTGAACTCCGGCATGGGCTTGCCCAGACGTGCCGAAGGCAGCACACCCGGATCGGTACCAAGACGACTGCCCAGCAGGATGGCCAGGGCCACAAACAGCAGCAGGGGAAGTGTATACAGGGCAATACGAACCGGCTTTTTCATCCCGCCACCTTTTCTGCCGTCACAACCACATCCTGTTTCACTTTCAACCGATAGCGCCGGTCACTGGCGGCCAGCAAACCACCAGCGGCCATGAGCAATGCACCCAGCCATATCCAGCGCACAAACGGCTTGTGATACAGACGGACTGCCCAGGCATCGCCATCCAGCGGTTCGCCCATTGCAACATACAGGTCACGGAAAAGGCCGGCATCAATGGCGGCTTCCGTCATGGAGTTTCGCTGCACAAAATAAAAGCGCTTTTCCGGATGCATGACAGCGATTTCCTGATCGCCCCTGAACACCTGCATGGTGCCACGCACTGCAGAATAATTCGGGCCTGTGTGCTCTTCCACACCCTGAAAGACAAAGCGGTATTCATTGACCGTTGCACTGTCTCCCGGCGCCATGCGGACATCGCGCTCGATGCTGTACATCGAAGTAAACGCGACACCCAGCACCGTCACCACCAGCCCCAGATGAGCCAGTTGCATGCCGACATAGCTGCGGGACAAACGCCGCAACCCCGCCAGAACACCTGCCCTGGCTGTACGCACCTTCACGACGACATCACGTGCAGCCGAAATGACCACCCAGCACGACAGTACCGACGCCAGAATGACCCCCACTCCTGCCCTGGCAAAAACCAGCAGCGGAATGGCAACGCCAACGACTATTGCCGCCCCCAGGATTTTTCCATATGGCTGCAACAGCGCACGCGCATCATGACGCTTCCAGTTGGCCTGAGGCCCCAGCGCCATGAATGCCATCAGCATCAGGGTCAACGGTACAAACAGCAGATTGAAATACGGGGGGCCCACTGAAATCTTGCCCAGGTTGAAGGCGTCTGCCACCAGCGGGAACAGTGTTCCCAGAAACACCACGGTGGTAGCCGTCAGCAAGATCAGGTTATTGAGCAACAGAAACATTTCACGGGAAACCAGCTCATAGCGGGACTCATTGGCAAGCATGCCGGCACGAACGGCAAACAGTGTCAGAGAACCACCAATGACCACGGCCAGAATCCCCAGCACAAACAGCCCGCGCTCAGGGTCAGAGGCAAAGGCATGTACAGACGTCAACACGCCGGAACGCACCAGGAAGGTCCCCAGCAGACTGAGCGCAAAGGCGATGATGGCCAGCATGACGGTCCATGCCTTGAATACGCCCCGCTTCTCCGTCACCGCAAGCGAGTGAATCAATGCCGTACCCGCCAGCCAGGGCATAAAGGAGGCATTTTCTACCGGGTCCCAGAACCACCACCCCCCCCAGCCCAGCTCGTAGTAGGCCCACCATGACCCGAGGGCAATACCCACCGTCAGGAAGCACCAGGCCGCCACTGTCCACGGACGGGACCAGCGTGCCCAGGCCGAATCCAGACGTCCGCCCATCAAGCCGGCGAGTGCAAAGGCAAACGGTACGGCAAAACCGACATAGCCCATGTAGAGCATGGGCGGATGAAAGATAAGCCCCGGGTCCTGCAGCAGCGGATTCAGGTCATTGCCGTCGGGAGGGAAGTCCGGCAACAGGCGGCGAAAGGGGTTGGACGTCAGCAGGATGAACAGCATGAAAGCAACACTGATGCTACCCAGAATCGCCAGGACGCGTGCGATCATGTCACGCGGCAGGCTGCGGCTGAACCGCGCCACGGCCGAACTCCACAACGCCAGTACCAGAGCCCACAACAAAAGGGAGCCTTCATGCCCGCCCCAGACCGCCGAAACCTTGTACCACACCGGCAGCATGGTATTGCTCTGCCTGGCGACATAATCAATCGTGAAGTCGTTATTGATGAATGCCAGCGTCAGCATCCCGAAGGAAAACAGGAGCAGCAGCAGCTGCAGATAGGCGGCATTGCGCGCAACGGACTGGGCCCCGGCATGTCCGCGCCAGACCCCGATGATCGGCACGATGAACTGCAGCACCGCCACGACAAGCGCCAGTACAAGTGCAAAATGACCCAGCTCGACGAGCATTGGAAACTCCTGAACAAAGGGGATGACCGCTTGGTGCGACGTGTCGCACGAAGGCCTGCCAGCCAAGGCTGCGCCATCATATACAGCCCCCTTTGCTTGTCCATAATCCGCATGTAACACAGCCGGATTTCTGACGGTCAGGGTCACACATTTGGAAACAAGTTAGGGCCCTGTAGCAACCAGACTGTCAGGAGGCCCCTGATACAATCCCGGGGCCGTCAAAAAGTCGGTGCTGCGTCAAGGACTGCTCTAATAATGCGACCCAATGCCTTCAGCCGGGATGACCTGCTTGCCTGCGCCCACGGGGAACTGTTCGGACCGGGCAATGCCCGCCTGCCCCTCCCAAACATGCTCATGATGGACCGAGTCTCCCTGATTACAGATGAAGGTGGCCTGTACGGCAAAGGTGAAATCATCGCCGAGCTTGATATACGTCCCGACCTCTGGTTTTTCGGCTGTCATTTTGAAAGCGATCCAGTCATGCCTGGCTGTCTGGGCGTGGATGCTATGTGGCAGCTGCTCGGTTTCTGGCTGGCATGGCATGGCAATCCCGGACGAGGCCGTGCACTGGGGTCGGGCGAAATCAAGTTTTTCGGACAGGTGCTGCCACACCACCAGAAGGTGACCTATCACCTGAACATCAAGCGCGTGGTCGAACGCAAGCTGGTCATGGGTATTGCAGATGCCAGCATGAAAGTGGATGGCCGCGAGATCTACACCGCACAGGACCTGCGCTGTGGCCTGTTCACCAGTACTGACCACTTCTGATCACCCGTCAGTCCTGATGGTCATCTGACTGACGCACGACAGGTATAAAAAGACAGCTCAAAATGACGCTGCCAACGATGAGGGTTGAAGATGCGACGTGTAGTGATTACCGGGCTGGGCATTGTTTCCAGCCTGGGAAACGACAAGGCAAGCGTCAGTGAAAGCCTGCGTCTGGGCAAGTCCGGCATCAAGGCCAATCCGGTTTATGCCGAGATGGGTTTTCGCAGCCAGATCAGTGGACGCCCCGAGATTGATCTTGATGCGCTGATTGACCGCAAGGACAAGCGCTTCATGGGTGACGCGGCTGCCTATGCTGCAGTTGCCATGCAACAGGCCATCAGCGATGCCGGTCTGTCGCCTGAACTGGTCTCACAACCGCGTACCGGCATCATTGCCGGCTCGGGTGGCGCTTCGTCGCTCAATCAGGTTGAAGCTGCCGACATTGCACGCAGCAAGGGCGTAAAGCGCATTGGTCCCTATATGGTGCCACGCACCATGAGCAGCACCATCTCTGCCTGCCTCTCTACCGCATTCAAGATCAAGGGCGTCAATTACTCAATTGCTTCTGCCTGCGCCACCAGCGCACACTGCATTGGCAACGCCATGGAGCAGATCCAGCTGGGTAAGCAGGACATTGTCTTTGCCGGTGGTGGTGAAGAAGAAACATGGGCACAGTCCTGCCTGTTCGATGCCATGGGCGCCATGTCCAGCAAGTACAACGACACACCGGCGAAAGCATCGCGTGCCTATGATGCCAACCGCGACGGCTTTGTCATTGCTGGTGGTGCCGGCATGGTGGTGCTCGAAGAGTACGAGCATGCCGTCAAGCGTGGCGCCCGCATTTATGCCGAGGTTATCGGATACGGTGCCACCTCTGACGGCCATGACATGGTCGCCCCCAGCGGTGAAGGCGCAAAGCGCTGCATGGAGCAGGCGCTGGCTACGGTAGATACCCCGATTGACTACATCAATGCCCACGGCACCTCGACACCGGTTGGTGATGTCGCCGAATTGCGGGCGGTCCGCGAAGTATTCGGTGAAAGCAGCCCGAAAATCAGCTCCACCAAATCCCTGTCCGGCCATTCGCTTGGTGCTGCAGGCGTGCAGGAAGCGATCTACTGCCTGCTGATGATGGAGGGAGATTTCGTTGCCGGCTCAATCAACATCGATACGCTTGACCCCGTGGCTGAAGGCATGAATGTCGTGCAGAAAACCATCGAGACAGCAGGATTGAAAACCGTCATGTCCAACAGCTTCGGGTTTGGCGGCACCAATGCCACACTGGTGATGCGCAAGCTGTGAGCCCTGAGTCGTTCCAGATAAAAAAGCCGTGATTTTCACGGCTTTTTTATTTCCCCATGGGGCACATGCCCCCCCCAACAGAGAAGCAGACTTCGTTGTGCAAAAGCGTCGAGCGCAAGGATGTTCCCGCCACCGCCATCAGCTCACTACCTGAAAAAACAAGCGGCAAGCGCTCGCGCTCCCAGGGAGGGATGCCCGATGCCTGCAGCAAATTTTTCAGGTCATGCGTCATGCCGTGTCCACGCAACGTTTCACCGCCCTTGCGAAACCTGACATGACAGTCCGCCAGCTCAACGCCTGCCGGCAGGCTCACCGACAGCACACGGCCATCAGGCAGCAACAGCGGCTCGGCCAGTATCCATTCCGCCAGCCAGTCCGCCGGCACCTCCGGCAACGGTGGCATGGCATACAAATGCTGACGATAACGCCTGATCTCGCACCCGTTCCAGCGCACATGCGGCACAGCATCCTCACGCGCCATCATGATGTCCTCGCGAATACGTTCCAGCACTGCCTCATCCGGCAACAGGAAAGACTGCTGCTGTAACCAGAAACGCAACAGCAAGCGCTGGCGCGGGGCTGACAAGGCCAGCACGGGCGGGACCAGAAGACGGTGCTGGCCATCAATGCAGTCCGCAGCCATCCCTGCTGCCATTTCCTGCAACAAGGCATCCGCCTCCTGCATGCGCCCTGCCGTTGCAGCAAGAACCTGCGTTACCGCCGGCCAGTGCTGCCGCAACACGGGCAGGATGTCATTGCGCAGGAAGTTGCGTGCATACCTTGCATCATGATTGGACTCATCATCCACCCATGCCAGGTCATGTTGCTGTGCATAGTGCAGCAGTGACTGCCGGGCAACACCCAGCAGTGGCCGCCACAATGGCACTGCCAGGTTGTCTGGCGAGGCAAGCACGCCCACCTCATGCATTGACCCAAGCCCGGTAACGCCCGCACCGCGCATCAGGCGAAACAGCAGGGTCTCGGCCTGATCATCTTCATGCTGCGCAAGTAACAAGGCATCGCTTTCAACCACACTGGCAGAAAATGCCTGATAACGCGCAACACGCGCAGCCGCCTCCAGACTCGCCACCCGCTCCACCGCCACCCTGTGTACCTGCAGGGGAATCTGCCATTCACTACAAACACTGGTGACATGAGCCACCCAGTGATCCGCATGAGGACTGAGGCCATGATGCACATGCACCGCCAGCAATTCTCTGCCATGACTTGATGCCAGCGCACGCAAGAGATGCAGCAACACCATTGAATCCAGCCCGCCGGAAACACCGACCACCAGTCGCCGTACTTTTGCCGACCGGGCCATCATGCGATCCAGAAACCGCTGCAGTGCTTGTTCAGGCATCAAGGCTGTCATCACTAACCTGCATCAAGAAAAACGCCGGCATCAGCCGGCGCAGAACCACCCTCTCACGAGCAGGCATCACTCAATGCCATAGCTCATCAGGCGCTCATAACGACGCTTGAGCAAGGCAGGCGAGTCCAGGCCACGCAGCTTCTTGAGCTGGCGAATGAGGGACTTGCGCAAACTGTCAGCCATGGCATCCATGTCACGATGCGCACCGCCCAATGGCTCCCTGACCAGCTCATCAACAAAGCCCAGCTCTTTCAGTCGCTCCGCTGTAAGTCCCATCGCTTCCGCAGCCTCTGGCGCTTTCTCCGACGTTTTCCAGAGAATGGAGGCGCAGCCTTCGGGGGAAATCACGGAATAGGTACTGTATTGCAGCATGAGCAGACTGTCACACACGCCGATAGCCAGTGCACCACCGGAGCCTCCCTCGCCAATCACGGTGGAAATGATCGGTGTCTTGAGCCGGGACATGACCGCAAGATTGCGTGCAATGGCTTCACTCTGACCGCGCTCTTCGGCATCAATACCGGGGTACGCACCAGGAGTATCAATGAAGGTCAGGATCGGCAACTGGTAACGCTCGGCCATCTCCATAAGGCGCAACGCCTTGCGGTAACCTTCGGGTTTTGGCATGCCGAAATTGCGCCGCACCTTTTCCTTCACGTCACGGCCCTTCTGATGGCCGATCACCATCACCGGCTCACCCTGAAGGCGCGCTGTACCACCGATAATTGCCGCATCATCGCCAAACACACGATCACCGTGCAGCTCATCGAAGTCCGTGAGGATGCGCTCAACATAATCCAGCATGTAAGGACGACGCGGATGCCGCGCCAGCTGCGACACCTGCCACGCAGACAGGCTGGTAAAAATTTCTTCCGTCAGCTTGAGGTTCTTGTCCTCAAGACGGGTGATTTCCTCGTTGATATTGAGGCCAGTGCCTGACCCGACCAGCTTGAGGCCTTCAATCTTGGCTTCCAGCTCGGCAATCGGCTGCTCAAAATCCAGATAATTCGGATTCATGCCTTCCCTTCCTTACGCAGACACGGCCATGGTCTGGCCCGTGGTATCAAGAGGCAACGCACGGAGTGGATGACCCCGTGCAGCCGGGAAACGGTCTCTAGTGTAACCGTGACCGTCATGCCGCGCGAACCACCTGTCGCCCGGGATTTGCCGCAATTCATTTCAAAGGGCCAGGTCAGTACAGAACCTCGACCGCCGCGTTACCCAGTTGCTGGCGCAAGCGCTTGAGCAGCTCCTCGGAAGGGTTGACGCGCCAGGCGTCCCCCAGACGCAAGGTCGCCTCGACATCAGGGCGACGGTAATGCAGCCGGATAGAAGCCCCCTGCTGGCCATCAAGCAGTCGATGCCCGGCAAGCAACTGCTGCAGCTCCTGCACGAACCGGCTGCCCATGCTGGCCGCATCAACCCGTATCTCCAGGCCACGACTGCGGCTGGCCCGGGCCTCGGCAAGGCTCATGACCTTGCGCACCACCATCTTGAGACCACCGGCATAGTCATCATGGCTGACCTCGCCTTCGACAACGACCACGGTGTCTTTCACGAGCAGATGACGAAACTGCTCATAGGCATCACTGAACAGGGCCGCCTCAATGCGACCTGTACGGTCATCAAGGGTAACGAATGCCCGGTTGCCACGAGCACCCTTCTGGATGCGGTTAGCCATCACCAGGCCTGCCACTGTGGTAGTGACCCCGCGCCGGGTAGGCTGAAGATCCGCGAGACGCTGTTCGACAAATCGCACCAGCTCGCTTTCATACTGATCAATCGGATGCCCGGTAAGAAACAACCCGAGCGTTTCCTTTTCCGCCATCAGGCGTTCGTCATCGGTCCACGGCAAGGCATCAATGAATTCGCCACTCGGTGCCGCCTCCACCACATCGCCGAACAGGTCGACAATGCCGGCATCTGCATTACGGGCCTGCTGCTCGGCAGCAGCCACCGCCTCGTCCAGCGACGCCATGATCACCCCGCGATGAGGCCCCAGCGCATCCAGTGCGCCGGCTCGCACCAGTGCCTCCAGCGTGCGCTTGTTGCACTTGCGCAAGTCGACACGCAGACAGAAATCAAACAGGTCCCTGAAGGCATCACCGGCTTCACGCGCCTGCATGATGTTGTCGGTCGGGCCTTCACCAACCCCCTTGATGGCCCCCAGGCCATAAATGATCTCACCGGCATCCGTGGTCACAAACTTGAAGCGGCTATGATTCACATCCGGTGACACGATACGCAACTTCATCTCGCGACACTCTTCGATGAACGTCACGATCTTGTCGGTGTTGTGCATTTCAGATGACAGCACCGCCGCCATGAATTCGGCAGGATAATGCTGCTTGAGCCAGGCAGTCTGATAGGACACCAGTGCATAAGCAGCAGAGTGCGACTTGTTGAAACCGTAGCCCGCAAACTTTTCCATCAGGTCAAAGATGTGGCCGGCAAGATTGGCATCAATCTCCTGGCTCTTTGCACCATCCATGAACTTGACACGTTCCTTGGCCATTTCTTCGGGTTTTTTCTTGCCCATGGCGCGACGCAGCATGTCGGCGCCGCCCAGCGAATAGCCCGCCATGACCTGGGCAATCTGCATTACCTGTTCCTGATACACGATGACGCCGTAGGTTGGCTTCAGCACCGGCTCCAGGCATTCATGCTGATACAGTGCGTCAGGATAAGCCACTGGCGCCCGCCCGTGCTTCCGGTTGATGAAGTCATCCACCATGCCGGACTCAAGCGGCCCCGGGCGATACAGTGCCACCAATGCAATAAGGTCTTCAAAATTCGACGGCTTGAGTTTTTTCAACAGCTCCTTCATGCCGCGGGACTCCAGCTGGAACACAGCTGTTGTGCGCCCCTCCTGCAACAGCTTGAAGCTCGCCGCATCATTCAGCGGCACCTGCATGATGTCGAGTGGCGCCTCGCCCCGGCGTGCGCGTTTGGCGTTGATGTCCTTAAGTGCCCAGTCAATGATGGTAAGTGTACGCAGACCAAGGAAGTCGAACTTCACCAGCCCCACCTGCTCCACATCATCCTTGTCGTACTGGCTGACCCAGCGCCCTTCTTCATCACAGAAAATTGCCGTGAAATCCGTCAGGCTGCCCGGCGCAATCAGCACACCACCGGCATGCTTGCCGACGCCGCGCGTAATACCCTCAAGCTTGAGCGCCATCTCCCAGATTTCAAGCGCATCCTCGTGATCACGCTCAGCTGCATTGGTGAGCAGATCATTCAGCTGCGGCTCCTGCTCACGCGCCTCCTGCAGGGAAATACCTGGTGTAAACGGGATCAGCTTGGAAATCCGGTCTGCCAGTCCATAGGACTTGCCCTGCACACGTGCCACGTCACGTACCACAGCCTTTGCTGCCATGGTGCCAAACGTGATGATCTGTGACACGGCCTCGCGGCCATAATTGTTGGCGACATAATCAATGACACGATCACGGCCATCCATGCAGAAATCGATGTCAAAATCGGGCATGGAGACTCGTTCGGGGTTAAGGAATCGCTCGAACAGAAGGTCGTAGGGTAGCGGATCAATATCAGTGATTTTCAGAGCATACGCCACCAGTGACCCCGCACCAGAGCCGCGACCAGGACCAACCGGCACACCATTCAGTTTTGCCCAGCGGATGAAGTCCATCACGATGAGGAAGTAACCAGCAAAGCCCATCTGATTGATGATGCCAAGCTCAAACTCAAGACGGTCTGCATATGTTTTACGCTTTTCAGCGTAGTCCGCTGCCGTACTGTCCAGAAGAACACTCAGTCGCTCTTCAAGGCAATCGCGTGAATACTGGATGAAGTATTCATCCATGGTCATGCCTTCCGGCACCGGATAATTCGGCAGATAGTTCTTGCCGAGCGTAATGTCCAGCGTACAACGCCGGGCGATTTCCAGCGTATTTTCCAGCGCTTCCGGAATATCAGAGAACAGCTCGGCCATCTGCTCAGGCGTTTTCAGGTATTGCTCGGAAGAGTAGTCGCGGGGACGGCGCGGATCATCCAGCGCATAACTTTGTGCAATGCAGACACGTACCTCATGCGCCTCGAAGTCATCCTGAACCAGAAAGCGCACATCATTGGTTGCGACTACCGGGCACTGCAACTGCTCGCCAAGCGCCACGGCGGCATGCAGGAAATCCTCGTCGCCATCACGGCCGGTACGGGTCAGTTCAAGATAAACGCGCTGCGGAAAATGCTGCATCCACATCGTCAGATGTTCAGGTGCTGTCTGCTCATCAGAGCCCAGCAGCGTCTGGCCGATATCGCTTCGACGCCCCAGAAGGACAATCAAGCCGTCCGCATGCTTTCTCAGCCGCTCAAGTGCAACAATGGCATCACCCATTTCCTGACCATGGATATAGGCATCCGAAATCACACGGATAAGATTGCGGTAGCCCTGCTCGTTCATCACAAGCACGGTTACCTCAAACAGCTGTTCACCATCCCGAACCACAAGATCACTGCCAAATACCGGCTTGATGCCTTTTCCCTGTGCTGCCTTGTAGAATTTCACCAGCCCGTAAAGGTTCATCAGGTCGGTGACAGCAACCGATGGCATACCGGCTTTTGTCGTGGCAGCGACCAGCTCATCAATGCGGACAATACTGTCCTTCAGGGAAAACTCGCTGCGAACGTGCAGGTGCACGAAACCGGTCATTTCTTGTCTCCGGGAAAGTGCTCCATCAGAGCCCGACGCACAGGTGCAAATGAACGACGGTGTTCAGGAATCGGCCCATGCTGTTGCAACGCAGCCATGTGTACTGCCGTGGGGTAACCCTTGTGCTGATCAAAGCCGTATTGCGGATATTCTTCATGCAAGGTGATCATCTCGGCATCCCTTGCCACCTTGGCAAGAATGCTGGCCGCGCTGATGACTGCAACCCGTGCATCCCCTTTCACCACAGCGGTGGCCGCACAGGAAAAGCGCGGGCAACGATTGCCGTCCACCAGCACATGCTGCGGCGCCACATCCAGGGCAGCAACGGCACGTTGCATGGCCAGCATCGTGGCATGCAGGATATTCAGTTCATCAATTTCATGAGGCTCAGCTCGCCCAAGAGCAAAAGATAGTGCCTTTTCACGAATCTCGTCCGCGAGCGCCAGTCGTTTTTTTTCCGTGAGTGCCTTGGAGTCGGCCAGTCCGCTAATCGGGCGTGCAGGATCAAGAATGACTGCTGCCGTCACCACTGCCCCTACCAGCGGCCCGCGACCAACCTCATCCACTCCGGCCACGAGCAGGCCCGACAGATCGGGCAACGCAGGAAAAACTCGCTCTTGCCGCGCCATATCAGCTCGCCCCAGCCTGACGTGAATTCAGCAGACGCATCACGGCATCTGCAGCCTTACCGTTTGCATCCTGCCGCAACATTTCATGCAGGCGGGTGAATTTCTGCAGCCGCTGCTGGCGATAACCGTCATCCTCAAGCCAGCGTAGCGTTTCGCGGCAGATGGCGTCCGGTGTCGCGGCATCCTGCAGTAGCTCTGGCACCAGCACATCACCCTCCAGCAGATTGGGTAGCCCCACATACGGCACTTTCACCAGCAGACGAACAATAAGCCAGGTCAGCCAGTGCAGGTGATAAACAATCACCATGGGTTTTTTCAGCAGCATGGCTTCCAGTGTCGCCGTTCCCGACGCCAGCACCACCACATCGGCTGCCCCCATCACCAGACGCCCTACGCCGGCACCATAGGTATCATCAAAGACATGCGCCTCAACTCCGGCCTCTGCAAGATAGCGCTCGATATCTGCACGGCGAGCCGCATTGATCGCGGGAATAATGAATTGTGCCTGCGGCCGTTCCTTGCGCAACTGCGCTGCGGCGGCAAAAAGACGGGGAGCAAGACGGCTGACTTCACCACCACGGCTACCCGGCAGTAGTGCTATGTACTCCGCATCAGACTCAAGCCCGAGTGCTCGCCGTGACGCGGCAGTATCGTGTTCCAGCGGCATGGTATCGGCCAGAGTGTGCCCGACAAAGACAGCATTCACACCATGCTGGTCATAAAACTGTTTTTCAAACGGCAGCAGGCACAGCACCGTATCCACTGCCTGACGAATACCCTCTACGCGCCCCTGGCGCCATGCCCACACCGAAGGGCTGACATAGTGCACCGTCGGAATACCCAGGGGTTTCAAGATTGCTTCAATACGCAGATTGAAGTCGGGGGCGTCGATACCGATGAAAAGATCGATTTTCTGCTCGGTAAACTGCCGTACCAGTTCGTCACGAATCGTGAACAGCTCGCGCAGACGACCCAGCACTTCCACGAGCCCCATGACGGAAAGGCGCTCCATAGGAAAGATGGACTGGCCGCCCTCGGCCAGCATCTGGGGGCCACAAATACCGACAAACTCGACACGAGGAAGACGCTGGCGCAATGCCTGCATGAGGCCTGCACCCAGCGTATCGCCAGAAACTTCACCGGCCACGATACCGATGCGAAGTGGTCTGGTCATGAGACTAGCGCGTTATGCCGCGGGTGGACGACTTGAGGGAATCAATGAAAACAACCAGCTCGGGACATTCGGCCACCATGGCATCAAGCTCGACAAGGGCATTTTCCAGGGTCAGGCCCTCACGGAAGACAATCTTGTACGCCTTACGCAACTTGCCAATCGTTTCCTGTGACCAGCCACGACGACGCATACCCTCGAAGTTCATGCCATGCGCGGCGGCAGGATTACCACCCACCATCACATACGCGGGCACATCCTTCACAATCAGGCTGCAGCCCGACGCCATGGAATAAGAGCTGATACGACAAAACTGGTGGACACCGGTCATGCCGCCAAGAATCACGCTGTCGCCAATATGCACATGCCCGGCAATACCACAGGTATTGGCAAAAATATTATTGCTGCCAATCTTGCAGTCATGGGCAACATGCACACCAACCATGAACAGGTTGTTATCGCCAATTTTCGTCAGGCCGTCATCCTGCACTGTGCCACGATGGATGGTGACAGACTCGCGAATAACATTGTCATTACCGATTTCCAGACGAGTGGGTTCGCCATTGTATTTCTTGTCCTGGCAATCCTCGCCCACGCTGGAAAACTGGAAAATCCGGTTATTGGTGCCGATACGTGTCGTACCCTTGATCACCACATGCGAGGCAATGCGAGTACCGGCACCTATCACCACATCGGGCCCTATGATGCTGTAAGGGCCTACCTCGACATCAGCAGCAAGTTCGGCACGGGAATCAACAATCGCGGTTGGATGGATCACAGGCAAACCCCTAGTTATTTTTATACCGTCTGCTCTGCGACCAGAATATCAGCACTAGCTGCCAGTTCTCCATCGACCATCGCACGGCATGTGAACTTGTAGATATTAAGTTTCGAGCCGGTTACCTCTGCCTGCAGGTCCAGACGGTCCCCGGGAACAACCTGACGCTTGAAGCGTACATTGTCGGCACCCGCAAACAGGTAGATGAAACCGTCTGCCGGACGCTTGCCGGTTGTATAGAACCCCAGAATCCCGGACAACTGGGCCATGGCCTCGAGAATCAGCATGCCGGGCATTACTGGCTTCTCCGGGAAGTGACCGTTGAAGAACTCCTCATTGACCGAGACATTCTTGTAGCCGTTAATGATCTTTCCGGCCTGAACATCAGTCACCCGGTCCACAAGCAGGAACGGGTAGCGCTGCGGCAGGAACTGGCGAATCTCCAGAATATCCATCATGGTCGTGCGGTCCTCGGGTAACTCAGGTACAAATGGCTTGGTCAGTGGCCGGCATCCTGCGCGACCACCCAGACAGGCTATTGTAAGGATTCACGGGCCTCACGTAGAGGCTTGATTTTGAGCAAAAAAGAGGGTTCAAACAGGCTCGGCAGGTGGCTGGATCTTGGCAACCAGGGCCTCCAGCTCACGTAAGCGCCTGGCCATATCATCCAGACTGCGCAGCCTGACCGCCGTCTTGCGCCAGCTCACGGTGGACTCCATGCCGGTTCCCGATGAATAGGAGCCGGGAACCGTAATCGACTTGGTGACCATGGTCATGCCGGTAAACTGCACCTTGTCACATATTTCCAGATGCCCGGCCACGCCAACACCGCCAGCCAGAACGCAATAAGCACCGATCCGGGTGCTCCCCGCGATACCAACGCAGCCAGCAATGGCCGTAAATGCACCAATGACCACATTGTGGGCAATGTGCACCTGATTATCGATGATGACTCCCTGATGAATAATCGTGTCCTCCAGGGCGCCGCGATCAATGGTCGTATTGGCTCCGATATCGACATCATCATGAATCACGACACGACCAATCTGGGCAATCTTTTCCCACCGACCTGCATCGTTGGCAAAACCGAAACCATCACTGCCGATAATGGCGCCCGAGTGAAGGCTGACCCGGTCCCCGAGCACACAGTCATGATAGACAACCGCGTTGGCCCTGATCCGGCAGTCACGCCCGACCTGGCTGCGGGCCTGGATCACCACCCCTGCCTCAATGACGGTGCCCGGCCCCACAACAACCTCATCCGCAACGACGGCATGCGGCCCGATGGCAGCACTGGCATCAACGCGTGCAGTCGCACTGACCACGGCGGTTGCATGGATACCGGCAGCCGGTCGAGGAGTCTGGTCGAACAGTCTGGCAACACGTGCATAGGCCAGATAAGGGTTGGCCAACAGCAGCGCATTGCCGCCATAACCCTCTGCATCCGCCGGGCGCAGCAGTACTGCACCCGCTCGCGTATGCTCCAGCTCACCCATGTACCGCGGATTCGCCAGAAAGCCCAGCTGATCAGGTCCGGCAACCGTCAGGGTATGTACGCCACAAATCCTGTGCGCGGGATCACCACGCAACTCGGCGCCCAGCATTTCTGCCAGCTCAGACAGCGTCCAGACCGTTTTTGTACTCACAGACAACTCCTGCGACTTACTTGGCTGCGTTGAGCTTTTCGGTGATCTTGCGTGTGATGTCCGATGCTGGATCAACAAAAATCACATTCTTCTTTTCAATGATGATGTCGTAACCACCGGCCTTGCGCAGCTCGTCAATCACGGCTTCCATTTTGGGAATCATGCGCTGCAGCAGCTCACCCTGAACTTCCTGGCTGCGCTTCTGCACCGTCTCGGCCAGATTGCGGTATTCGCTCAGCTTGCTTTCGGCCTGCTTCTGCATGTTCTTCTTGTCGGCCTCACTCAGTACGGAAGCATCCTTCTGAAAGCGGTCCTCGATAACCTTGACCTCCTTGCGAATGGCCTCCATCCGGTCACGCTGCGTCTTGAGCTCACCCTGCAGCTTCTCGATCGCTTTCTTGGCAACATCGGTTGCCATCAGGGCCGCCTGGCTGTCCGCCACCACCACATTGGCCTGCTGTGCCACAACAGAACCCGACATCAGACCGGCAAGCAGACCGGCAAGCAGACCGGCAATAATCAGACTATGACGCATGAACGTAATCCCCGTTTTTCAGGCCATCCGGCCTTGTTGTTGAATTCCCTGCCAGCCCAGGTCAGAACCCCTGACCGATGGTGAACTGGAAAGCCTGTGTTGCATCACCCGGCTGCTTGTTAAGCGGCCGGGAGAGACTGAAGCTGAGTGGACCAATCGCCGTCAGCCACGAAAGGTTGATACCCGCACTGTACCGCATCAACGACATATCAAGGCCGTAGCCCGGCACTTCGGTGTCGTAGGCATTGCCGGCATCCAGAAAGACGACCGTCCGAAGCTGACGGTTCCCTGCAGCAAACGGAGTCGGGACGATCAGTTCTGCACCACCCTCAATCAGGATATTACCGCCCACTACTTCGGGGTAGGGATCATTCGGACAAAGCGCAACGGAGCAGCTCTTTGCCCCCAGCGTATTGTCCTCGTAGCCACGCACCGAGCCAAAGCCCCCGGCAAAATAGTTTTTGTAGAACGGCAGCCGGCTGGTATCGCCATAGTTGTCGCCATAGCCAAGGCTGGTGTGCAACCGCATGACCAAGGGATTACCAAGAGGAATATACAGCTGACCGTTATAGCTCAGCTTGTAAAAGGCAAGATCACTGGCCGGCAGCGTAAACTCGAGCCCCACCGACTGTGAGGCACCCCGATCCGCAAACATGCCGCGGTTAAGAGTGTTACGTCCCCAGGACAGGGTGCTCGTGTAATTAACATAACGATCACCCTCGTCAGCCACAAAATCAGCCACCACCTCGGATGCCAATGATCCGATGGTGATGTCGGTCTTGTCTGCGCCAACCGAGAAGTTGATCGACTCGTTCTCGTCAATCGGATAGCCAAAGCTGATGTTACCGCCCATCGTGTTGGTAACGTAGTTACTCACGTTGCGGGAATCGAATTTGGTCTCGCGGTAAAAGATGTTATAGCCGCGACTGACTCCATCAAGTGTGAAATAGGGATCCACAAAAGACAGGTTGTAGGAGTCCTGCGTATCGGAGCGGTTCAGGGCCACAGAAAATCGGTTACCCGTTCCCATGAAGTTGGTCTGGCTGACATTGGCACTGAATATCATGCCAGAGCCCTGAGAGAAACCGATACTGGCACCAATGGTGCCGGAGGGCTGCTCCTTTACTGCAATGTTCACATCAACCTGATCCGACACGCCGGGCACTCGTGGCGTATCCAGTGTCACTTCCTCAAAAAATCCAAGCCGCTGCAGTCTGAGCTTGGACAGATCAAGCTTTTCACTCGAGGCCAGTGCGCCTTCGTGCTGTCGCATTTCACGGCGCATGACATTGTCATCGGTCTTCATGTTCCCGGAAAAATTGATGCGGCGAACATAGGCCTGCTTGCCGGGATTAACAAAGAAGGTGACATCTGCAACACGGGTATCATTGTGGATATCCGGCACACCATTTACTTCAGCAAAGATATAACCGTCATTCCCGAGACGGCGCGTCATCAGCTTGGTCGTACTGGTAATGCCTGCCTGATTGAAAATGTCGTCCTTGCGGATCAGCAGGAAACGCTTGAGCAAGTCCTCGGCCACGGGCAGCTCGCCGGAAATCTTGATCTCGCCAAACTTGAACTGCTCCCCCTCACTGACATTGATATCAATAAAGACATCCTTTTTGTCAGGCGAGAGCGTGACCTGTGTCGAATTGACGGTGAAATTTACATAACCACGATCCATGTACTGCGAGCGCAAGCGCTCCAGATCACCCTGCAGCTTTTCGCGGGAGTACTTGTCATCGTTCTTATAGAATGAGGTGAAGTGTGTCGGCCGTAGCTGGAACGTACTGCTTAGCACCTTGTCGTCAAATACCTTGTTGCCGACAAAATTGATACCCCGGATCCTGGCGGCACTGCCCTCTTCAATCTGGATATCCAGAGCCACCCGGTTACGGGGCTTTGCCTTGGCATCCACGGTAATTTCTGCACCATAACGCCCCTGGGCGATGTACTGCCGCTCCAGCTCGCGCTTGACGTGATCCAGAACCGAGCGCTGAAAGACCATCCCTTCTGCCAGGCCTGCCGACTTCAACCCCTTCAGCAGATTGTCCTTGTCGATGGATTTGTTGCCCTTGATGTCCAGACTGATGATGGATGGCCGCTCGGTCAGCCGGATCACCAGAACGTCGCCATCGCGTCCGATCTGGATATCCTCGAAATTCCCTGTCTTGAACAGCAGGCGCAACGCCTCGGCCACCTTCGTACCATCCGCGCGATCACCGGCACTCAGCGGCAATGCAGCATAGACACTGGCAGCAGAAAGCCGGGCAAGCCCCTCAAGGCGTATATCCTGAATGACAAAGCTCTCGTCGGCCTGCACCGCACTGGCGGCACAGCACATCACGACGGTCGCTGGCAATGCCTGCCGCAGCCGTAAAAAACTCATGGAATAAAAGACCCCGCGCTCACAGGCGGCTCAAATCATTGAATATGGCCAACAGCATCAGGCTCATGAGCATGGCAACGCCAATGCGCAAACCAACCATCTGCACCCGCTCCGAGAGGGGACGCCCCGTAATTCCTTCAATCGCGTGATACACAAGATGGCCACCATCCAGTACGGGAACTGGCAGCAAGTTGAGTACACCAAGACTGACGCTAAGCAGCGCCATGAAACCAAGCAACGCTTCCCAGCCCAATGACGCCGACTGGCCGGCGACTTTAGCAATCGTGATGGGACCACTCAAGTTATCCACGCTGATCAGGCCGCGAATCATCTTGCCCATGGACTCCAGTGTAAACGCAATCAGCTTTCCTGTTTTCACGATGGCGGCACCCGCCGCATCCACAGGTCCCAGCTGAACTGTCTGCCGATAGGCGGCCGGCACCTCATATGGCTGCTCTTTCAGGGCAATGCCAAGACGGCCACGCACAACGCCGCGATCATCCTTCTCTGCGGCAGGCACCAGATTCAGCTGCAGACGATCAGATCCGCGCAGCACCTCTGCCAGCACCGGTAACTCCGGGCGTACTCGCACGACATCAACAAAATCCTGCCACGACTCAACCGCACGTCCGTCGACAGCCAGAATACGATCACCTGCCTTCAGACCCTGGCGCTCACCCGCACTGCCAGCGACCACCTCACCAATAACCGGGTCCAGCAGCGGCTGCCACGGCGTAAAGCCGATTTCACGGAAAGGATCGACATCGCTCCCGCCAAGGAAATGATCCAGCGGCAGCAGCCGTTCCTGGCTGGCACCCGTCGAGCCGGCCGGACGTATGGATACCCGCAACTGGCCGGACTCGCCCATACGGTCAATCAGTGCATAGTTGATGGATTCCCAGTCCGTCACCGGTTCGCCATCAATCGCTACAATCTCGTCGCCGGACGCAAGACCGGCCATCGCGGCCGGCGAATCGGCAATGACACGCCCCACCACCGTGCGCAAGGTTTCGGTGGGCTGAAGAAACAGGACCCAGTAAAGGAGTACCGCAAACAGGAGGTTGATCAGGGGGCCGGCAGCAACGATGGCCATGCGGGCCCATACCGGCTGGTTGTTGAAGGCACGGGGAATGTCTTCGGCGGGCACCTCACCTTCTCGCTCGTCCGCCATACGCACAAACCCCCCCAGGGGAATGGCAGCAACCTGGAACTGGGTGCCGTGACGGTCTTTCCATTTCAGCAGGGCCGGACCAAAACCGATGGAAAACGTGATGACCTTGACCCCGACGCGGCGGGCCACCCAGAAATGACCAAACTCATGAATGGCAATCAACGGCCCCAGAACAATGATCGCCGCCAGTACCATCAACAAAACAGAATTCATTGCCCCACCCTCAAACTGATACCGGCAACAGCCGGGAGGCGTGCGCACGCGCAGCACGATCTGCAGCAAGGATTGTGGACAGCTCATCTGCTGCCATCATTGGCAATTCTGTAAGTGTGCGCTCGATAAGCACGGGAATATCCGTGAATCGCAGCCGCCCATCGAGAAAGGCCTGCACCGCCACTTCATTGGCAGCATTCAGCACGGCGGGAGCAGTCCCTCCCGCCCTCATGGCATCACGTGCCAGACGCAGGCAGGGGAAACGCACCTCGTCGGGGGCCTCGAAATTAAGGCTGCCTGTCGTAAAAAGCTCCAGCGCCGACACTCCTGCCGACACGCGATCCGGCCAGGCCAGTCCGAGAGCAATCGGCGTACGCATGTCGGGGTTGCCCAGCTGGGCCAGGGTAGAACCATCCACATACTGGACCAGAGAGTGAACAATGCTTTCGGGATGCACCACCACCTGCACATGATCGGGCGTAGTACCAAACAGCCAGCAGGCCTCAATAAGCTCCAGTCCCTTGTTCATGAGCGTGGCGGAATCCACCGAGATCTTGCGCCCCATCGACCACTTGGGGTGATTGACGGCCTGCTCGGGCGTCGCCCGCTGCATCTGCTCAATCGTCCAGTTGCGAAAGGGGCCGCCGGATGCCGTCAGCAGCAAGCGCTCAACACCAACCTGAGCAAGACCACGACTGAAATTGCCTGGCAGGCACTGGAAAATGGCATTGTGCTCCGAATCAATGGGGAGCAGTGCAGAGCCGCTGCGGGCCACCTCCCGCATGAACAGGGCTCCGGACATGACCAGAGCTTCCTTGTTTGCCAGCAGGATTCGCTTGCCCGCCTTCACCGCCGCCAGCGTTGGCAACAGCCCGGCTGCCCCCACGATCGCGGCCATGACAGTGTCGGTTTCCGCCGATGCTGCAACCTGACAAAGCGCTTCCGGCCCATGCAGGACAGTGATGGACTGTCCCTGCAGGAGCGTCTGCAAGCGCAAGGCATCCGATGCAGTGGCAACAACCGCAACCTCCGGGGAGTGTATGCGGCAAAGACAGGCCAGTTCATCCACCCGGCTGTGCGCAGTCAATGCAAATACCTGATACCGGTCAGGATGGCGGGCAACAACATCCAGCGTACTCGCCCCGATGGAGCCGGTCGCTCCCAGCAAGGTGATTCGCTGAACAGCCATCAGAACCCGCCCGCCAGCCACCAGCCCAACGCAAATACCGGCGCCGCTGCAGTAAGGCTATCGATACGATCCAGCGCACCACCATGCCCCGGAAAAATATTGCCGGAGTCCTTGATGCCGGCATGCCGCTTGGTCATGGACTCGAAAAGATCACCCAGCACTGACGCCAGTGCTGTCAGCAGACACAGGCCCATGAACGCCATCAGCCGGATACCTGAAAGGTCACGCCAGATGGCAACCGCCAGTGCAATCGCGAGGGCCAGCGCCAGTCCCCCCACCATCCCTTCGATAGTCTTTCCCGGACTGACTGCCGGAGCGAGCTTGTTCTTGCCAAGGGCACGACCGGCAAAATACGCCCCGGTATCCGACCCCCAGACCAGCAAAAACAGAAACATCAGCCACCAGGGCGAGACCGCATGCAGGCTGGTCAGGCCCAGCCAGGCTGGCAGCAACAGGACCAGGCCAACTGGTGCCAACAACCAGGCACGAGCCCACAGAGAGGCATTATCCGGATAACCGGTAACCAGCCTCAGGGCCAGCAGCCAGAAACCGGCACTCAGCATGTAGAGAGCGGGCGCAAAGCCCGCCAGCTCGGGCAGCCACATGGAGACCAGCAAAAGAGCCAGCAACGCCACATAAAGCACCCGGGGCATGACCGACATCCACCCCATCAGGCGAGTCCACTCCCATGCACCCACAATCACGACTGCGCCGGCAAACGAGGCAAATGCCGTTGCATCCGGAGCCAGAAACACGCACCAGACAACAACCGGCAGCAGCAGAAGTGCCGTAATGATTCTCTGCCTGAGCTCACTTGTCATGACGAGATGCCTCAACCTGCTCCGAGGTTCGTCCAAACCGGCGCTGCCGACTGGCATAAGCCATCAAGGCATGATCCAGCTCTGCCGCATCAAAGTCCGGCCAGAGCACATCCGTAAACAGGAACTCGGCATACGCCGCCTGCCACAGCAGGAAATTGGAAATACGCATTTCTCCACCGGTACGAATCAGCAAATCCACCGGCGGCAAATCTGCCATCTGGACATGTCGGCCCATCTCCAGTGGCGTGATGTCATCAAGAGACAGGCGTCCAGCCAGAACAGCTTCTGCCATGCAGCGAGCGGCATGAGCCATATCCCACTGACCACCATAATTCACGGCAATCACAAGGGTCATGCGTGTGTTGGCGGCAGTCAGAGCAACCGCCGCTGCCATACCCTGCTGGAGTGCTGGACTGAAGCCCGCGAGATCACCAATAAAACGCAACCGGATACCATTATCATGAAGCTCCGCTACCTTCCGGGTCAGCGCCTCCAGAAACAGCGACATCAGGGCCGCCACTTCCTGCTCGGGTCGGCGCCAGTTTTCACTGGAAAAGGCAAAGAGGGTCAGCACCCCGATGTTCGAGCGGATGGCGTGTTCAACCAGTCGACGGACTGCAGCCTCGCCAGCCCGATGCCCTTCAGTACCAGGCAATCCCCGCTTTTTGGCCCAGCGGTTATTGCCATCCATGATGATGGCAACATGCGTCGGGCGACCACCCGTCGCCGAGCCAATATCCGGTGCCGCACTCTCGATCACGATTGGCGTCCCCATCAGACCTGCATCAGGTCCTGTTCCTTCGACGCCAGCATGCGGTCAACCTCACCCACATACTTGTCCGTCAACTTCTGCACATCATCGTTGCCCTTGCGCTCTTCATCTTCGGAGATTTCCTTTTCCTTCAGTAGCTCCTTGATGTCCGCCAGAATGTCACGACGGATGTTGCGGAGGGCAACACGGGCGTTTTCCGCTTCGGCACGCGCGACTTTCTGCATGTCGCGACGGGTTTCTTCGGTCAGCGCCGGCAGCGGCACGCGAATCACGTCTCCGGACACAGGATTCAGTCCCAGATCCGCCATCCGAATAGCCTTGTCGATCGCGCCAATCATGGTGCGCTCATAGGGCTGCACTATCAGCGTACGGGAATCTTCCACGCCGACGTTGGCTACCTGCGCCAAAGGAGTATCAGCACCGTAATACGGCACCATCACATCCTTGAGAATTGCGGGACTGGCACGACCGGTACGAACCTTGGAGAAGCCCTGCTCAAGGGATTCCAGGGTTTTTTTCATGCGGACTTCGCCGTCTTTTTTCAGATCATTGATCATGAAGGACTCCAGCAGTCGAGTGCGCCTCAGCGCGGATCATTTTCAATAAGCGTGCCTTCCGACTCGCCAACCATGAGATTGAGCAACGCACCGGCCTTGTTCATGTTGAACACGCGCAGCGGCATCCGGTGATCACGACACAGGCAGATGGCGGTGAGATCCATCACCCCCAGCTTCTTGTCGAGAACTTCATCGAAAGTCAGGAAGTCGTACTTGATGGCCGTGGGATCTTTCACCGGGTCTGCATTGTAAACCCCGTCCACCTTGGTGGCCTTGAGCACGAGATCGGCATTGATCTCGATACCACGCAAACAAGCTGCCGTGTCCGTTGTGAAAAACGGATTCCCGGTGCCTGCGACAAAAATCAGCACATCACCGCTTTGCAGATAACGGACGGCGGCACGACGGTCGTAATGGTCCACCACGCCGCTCATGGGAATGGCCGACATCAGACGGGTCTTGATGTTATTGCGCTCCAGGGCATCGCGCATGGCAATCCCGTTCATCACGGTTGCCAGCATTCCCATGTGATCACCCGCAACACGGTCCAGGCCGGCCGCCTGCAGGGACGCCCCCCGGAACAGATTGCCTCCACCCACCACAATACCGATCTGGACACCAATCCCGACCAGCTGGCCGATCTCCAGCGCCAGGCGGGACAAGACCTTGGAATCAATACCACCATCTGCATCGCCGGCCAGTGCCTCACCGGATAGTTTGAGCAGGATACGCTTGTGTGCGGGGTTACGATCGGCCATGGCGTCCTCGGGCAGTTTCCTGAAAGCAGTCATCAGGACAGTACGAAAAGTGGCGGAATCTTACCGCAAGATGCGGGGACTTGCCCAAGAAAAAGGCCCCAGCAGGGGCCTTTTTCCTTCACCAACAGTATCTTACTTGTTGGCAGCAGCGGCAGCCTGGGCTTCGGCCACTTCAGCAGCGAAGTCAACTTCCTTCTTCGCAATGCCTTCACCCACTTCCAGGCGAACGAACTGGACAACCTTGGCGCCGGACTTGGCCAGCAGTGCGCCAACCTTGGTATCCGGGTCCTTCACGAAGGCCTGTTCAACCAGAGACACTTCGGACAGGTACTTCTTCACGGAGCCCTCCACCATCTTTTCAACAATGTTGGCAGGCTTGCCGGACTCGGCAGCCTTGGCCGCAGCGATTTCACGCTCCTTGGCAATCAGGGCCGGCGACACATCTTCCGGCGCAATGGCTTCGGGCTTGGCGGCAGCAATGTGCATGGCAACATCACGGGCCAGCTCGTCATTACCACCTTCCAGCGCCACCACCACACCGATCTTCAGGCCGTGGATGTAGGACGCCAGCAGGGCACCTTCCACCAGCTGCGCACGACGCACCTGGATGTTTTCACCGATCTTCTGGACCAGGGCCACACGAGCCTCTTCAACGGTCTGGCCGTCGTAGTCCAGACCAGCAATCCTGGTCACATCCGTTTCACGGGCAGCGAGAGCAATCCGGGCAACCTTGTTGGCGAACGCTGCAAAATTGTCGTCACGTGCCACGAAGTCAGTCTGGCTGTTCACTTCCAGAAGGATGGCCGTATTGCCTTCCTGGGCCACAATGATGGCACCTTCGGCGGCGATGCTGCCGGCCTTCTTGGCGGCCTTGGCCTGACCGGACTTGCGCAGGTTGTCGATGGCGGTTTCGATATCGCCACTGGCTTCAGTAAGTGCTTTCTTGCACTCCATCATGCCCAGGCCGGTACGGTCACGCAGTTCTTTCACGAGGCTGGCGGTAATCTCTGCCATGTCAGCAATCCTCTAGTGTTGGCGCCGGGGCAGCATTGCCCTCAGCAGGAAAAAATTCTGGAAGGCAAAAGCCTTTTTGCATGATGAACAAAGGGGGCGATGCCCCCTTTGTTCATGCAAGGTCGATATTGCCGGTATTACTCGGCAGCTTCGCCTGCCACTTCCACAAAGCCGTCAGCTTCGCGGCCGCTGTGGGTAGCAGCAAATTCCTTGCCTTCGAGCACGGCATCAGCCATGGCACCGACATACAGCTGCACGGCACGGATGGCGTCATCGTTACCCGGAATCACATAATCCACACCAGCAGGATTGGAGTTGGTGTCGACAATACCGATCACCGGAATACCCAGCTTGTTGGCTTCGGTGATGGCAATCTTTTCATGATCCACGTCCACCACGAAAATGGCATCAGGCAGGCCGCCCATGTCCTTGATACCGCCAAGGGACTTTTCCAGCTTTTCCATTTCGCGGGTGCGCTCCAGCGCTTCGCGCTTGGTCAGCTTGGCGAAGGTGCCGTCTTGTACCTGTGCTTCCAGGTCCTTCAGACGCTTGATGGACTGGCGGATGGTCTTCCAGTTGGTGAGCATGCCACCCAGCCAGCGGTGATCGACGAAAGGCATGCCGGCACGGGTGGCCTGTTCGCGAATGATCGGGGCTGCAGCACGCTTGGTACCCACGAACAGCACCTTGTTCTTGTTCGACGCCAGCTTGTTGACGTAGGTCAGCGCGTCATTCAGGGCCGGAACGGTGTGTTCGAGGTTGATAATGTGAATCTTGTTACGGGCACCGAAGATGTACTGAGCCATCTTGGGATTCCAGAAACGGGTCTGGTGACCGAAATGTGCGCCTGCTTGCAGCAGTTCGCGCATGGTGACTTGTGCCATGAGAAACTCCAGTATGGGTTAGGCCTCCACATGTCCCGATTGCCCACCCTCCTTTCTCGGAAGGCACCCAGGCAGCCGTGACGACATGTGTGCGGTTTCAGGGATGTCGCCTTTTGGCACCCCCGCTTAACGCGGGTTTGCTGAAAAGCGCGGCGCTTTATACCATAGGCCCCCTTTCGCCTCAACCGCTGGCCGCCCACCGGACAGCTCCATGCCGAGACCCCAATGAGCCAGTTGATCAAGACCCCCGACGATATTGAAGGCATGCGCGTAGCCGGCCGCCTGGCAGCGGAAGTGCTCGACATGATCGGGCCTTATGTAAAGCCCGGGGTCAGTACAGGCGAACTTGACCGTATCTGCCATGACTATATCGTCAATGTACAGAAGGCCATCCCGGCCCCCCTGAACTACAAGGGCTTCCCCAAGAGCATCTGCACCTCGGTCAACCATGTGGTCTGCCATGGCATCCCCAGCGAGACCAAGATTCTCAAGGAAGGCGACATCATCAATATCGACATCACCGTGATCAAGAACGGCTACTTTGGCGACACCAGCAAGATGTATGTGGCCGGCAAGGCATCCATCCTGGCTGAACGCCTGATCCGCGTCACCCAGGAGTGCCTGTACAAGTCACTGGCTGTGGTGAAGCCGGGCTGCCGTCTCGGCGACATTGGCCACGCCATCCAGAAGCATGCAGAAGCCAACCGTTTCTCCGTCGTTCGCGACTTTTGTGGCCATGGTATCGGCAAGGTTTTCCACGAAGACCCCCAGATCCTGCACTATGGCCAGCCCGGTACCGGCATGGAACTGCAGGCAGGCATGACGTTCACGATCGAACCCATGATCAACGCCGGCAGCTATCATACAAAGGTGCTTCCGGACGGCTGGACGGCCGTCACCAAGGATCACAAGCTCTCGGCACAATGGGAGCACACCCTGCTGGTGACACCAACCGGCGTGGAAGTGCTGACCGCCCGTAGCGAAGAAGACCTCAGCTTTCTTGGGGCCTGAACCCCATACCCCACACGCGGACACCACGCATATGAATGCTGCCATTGATACCACGCTCTTCGACCCGGCGAGCCTGGACACCGGGGAAGCATTACCACGGGGCGCTTACCGCGAGGCACTGAGAAAAGCCCGGGAAGTGCTGTTTGAGCGTTTTCGGGCAGGGGAAGACATCCGCCGGCTGGTCGGCATGCGCGCCTGGGTGATCGATCAGATACTTGCGCACGCATGGTGCGCCCTCAAGCTGGACGCCTACACCGACGTCGCACTGCTCGCCGTCGGCGGCTATGGCCGGGGCGAACTACATCCCGGCTCTGACATTGACGTGCTTGTCCTGCATGACCAGACCACGCTTGGTGAAGCCGAAGGGCAAGCAATCAGCAGCTTTATTACCCTGTTATGGGACCTGGGCCTGGAAGTCGGCTCCAGTGTCCGCTCACAGGAAGAGTGCATAGAGGCGGCACGAGAGGACATCACCATTGCCACCAACCTGATGGAATCCCGCACCATCATTGGCAACGAGTCTTTACGGGAAGCCATGCTGGCGCGTACCGGCCCCGAGCATCTGTGGCCCGGCAAGGCGTTCTTCAAGGCGAAGTGGGACGAACAGATTGCCCGGCATGCCAAGCACAACAATACCGAATACAACCTTGAGCCAGACATCAAGAATGCCCCCGGCGGCCTGCGCGACATCCAGACCGTAGGCTGGGTGGCCAAACGCCATTTCGGCGCGGCGACCCTGCAGGACCTGGTCGGGCACGGCTTCATTACCGAAAACGAGTTTCACCAGCTCGACGAAGGACTGTCCCTGCTCTGGCGCATCCGCTTTGCCCTGCACATGATTGCCGGGCGCAGTGAAAACCGTTTGCTGTTTGATTATCAGCGCCAGATTGCCCTGCTCTTCGGCTATACAGACACCAATGCCAACCGTGCCGTCGAGCAGCTCATGAAGTCCTATTACCGGGCCGCCATGACCATCTCGATGCTGAACGAAATGCTGCTGCAGTATTTTGACGAGGCCATTCTGCGTGCCGAGGACGATGCCGTTATAACGCAGGTCAACTCCCGCTTCCAGTTGCGTGACGGTTACATAGAGACCACCAGCAACCAGGTCTTTCAGCGGACGCCCGCCGCCCTGATGGAAATATTTGTCCTGCTCGGCAATGACGCCAACATCCTCGGCGTACGCGCAAGCACCATCCGGCTCATCATGGAAAGCGCCGAAAAAATTGACGACCGCTTTCGCAATGACATCCGCAACACATCGCTTTTCATGGAACTGCTGCGTTGCAAGCATGCCCTGTTCTCATCGTTGCGGCGCATGAAACGGTACGGCGTGCTCGGCCGCTATATTCCTGCCTTTGGCAATATCATCGGGCAGATGCAGTATGACCTTTTCCATATCTACACGGTTGATGCGCACACCCTGCTGGTATTGAAAAACATGCGCCGCTTCCGCTATCCGGAAGTCGAAGAACACTTTCCGGTGGTGGCAAAAATTGCCCAGTTACTGCCCAAGATCGAACTGCTTTATCTGGCTGGTCTTTTTCATGACATTGCCAAGGGACGCGGTGGCGATCACTCAGAGCTTGGCGCAGTCGATGCCCATGCATTTTGCCTGCACCACGGCCTTGGAAGGTGGGATGCCAATCTGGTGGCATGGCTTGCGCAGAATCATCTTGTCATGTCGATGACGGCACAAAAAAAAGATGTATCTGATCCTGATGAAATCAATGAGTTTGCGCGCAAGGTCGGAGACATCGTGCACCTCGACTACCTTTACGCCCTGACAGTTGCCGACATTTGTGCCACCAACCCCACGCTCTGGAGCTCATGGCGCGCCAGCCTGTTACGCCAGCTTTACACCCAGACCAAGCGGGCATTGCGTCGCGGCCTTGGCAACCCCATCGACAAGCAGGAGTGGATAGATGAAACACGTGCGGCCGCACTGAGCCTGCTGCAATCCGCCCGGATTGACCCTGCTGCGGTCAACAGCATCTGGGACAACCTGGGCGATGATTACTTCCTTCGTGAAAATGCCACCGATATCGCCTGGCACACGCAGGCCATCCTGGAACACCTCAATGACGCACGCCCTCTGGTGCTGATCAGGAAAAGCACAAACGAACAGTTTGAGGGTGCTACCCAGATATTCATTCATACGCGCGACATGCCCAACCTGTTCGCCGCCACAGTGGCCGCCATGGACCAGCTGCACCTGACCGTACTGGATGCGCGAATCATTACTGCCAAAACACACTTCTCCCTCGACACCTATATCGTGCTCGACGAGAACGGCGCACCGATTCATGACGAGCGACGCCTTGGCATTATCCAAGACACCCTGATGCAGACCCTGTCCAACCCTGACCGCTTTCCCGAAATCGTTCAGCGCCGTATGCCGAGGCAGCTCAAGCACTTCGATGTCAAAACGACCGTCACCATCAGCAACGACATCGTCAACCAGCGCACCATTGTCGAAGTCATGACACTGGACCGCCCCGGCCTGCTGGCACGCATCGGACGCATCTTCATGGAGGCCGGCGTAGATCTGCAGAACGCCCGCATTGCTACACTGGGAGAGCGGGCCGAAGACGTTTTCTTCATTACCAACAAGCAACAACAACCGATCTCGGATCCGGATGTGTGTAACCAACTGGCTGATCGTCTGCGTGAGCAACTGGATCAGCCTAACTGACAAGGCAAGGAGTGCATGACATGAATCCCGAACTTGCCCGGCTACAAGCCTACCCGTTCGAGCGACTCGCCCAACTGTTCAAGGAGCTGACGCCGCCAGCCAGGTTGTCCCCCATCGCCCTGTCGATCGGGGAACCGCGGCACGCGTCGCCTGATTTCGTGAAGCAGACCCTGATCGACAATTTGTCGAAGCTGGCAGTCTATCCGACCACCAAGGGCCTGCCCGTCCTGCGCGAAACCATTGGCAGCTGGCTGAAAAACCGCTTCAAACTGGACAGGATTGATGCGGACAGCGAAATCCTGCCTGTCATGGGCACCCGCGAGGCACTGTTTTCCTTCACTCAGGCAGCTGTGGATCGCTCGAAAAAGTCTCTGGTACTGATGCCGGCGCCGTTCTACCAGATTTACGAAGGTGCAGCGTATCTGGCCGGTGCCGAACCCCATTACCTGCCCTGTTCTGCAGAAAACGGCTTTATTCCGGATTACGATGCCGTGCCAGACTCTATCTGGGCACACACACAACTGCTGTTTGTCTGCTCGCCAGGCAACCCGACCGGGGCCGTCACCAGCAGGGAAACACTGAAAAAACTGATTGCACTTGCCGACAAGCACAACTTCATCATCGTGTCAGATGAGTGCTACTCGGAAATCTATTTCGACGAAGCCAATCCACCGGTCGGCCTGCTGCAGGTATGCGCCGAAACGGGTCGCCATGATTATGCACGCTGCATCGTCTTCCACTCTCTGTCCAAGCGCTCCAACCTGCCCGGCTTGCGTTCGGGCTTTGTGGCCGGCGACGCCAAACTGCTCAAGCCCTACCTGCTCTATCGTACCTACCATGGCGCTGCCATGCCGGTTCAGCACCAGCTGGCATCGGTTGCCGCATGGCAGGACGAGGCACACGTTGCCGAGAACCGGGCGCTGTACCGGCACAAGTTTGCCGAGTTCAAATCCATCATGGAGCCGGTATACTCGCTCACCATGCCGGATGCCGGCTTCTATTTCTGGATGCGCACCCCCATTGACGATGATGTCTTTGCTCAGCGCCTTTATGAAGAAATGAATGTCACCGTCCTGCCCGGCCGTTTTCTGGGTCGTGAAGTGAATGACCGCAACCCTGGCGCCAGCCATGTGCGACTGGCGCTGGTAGCATCGCCGGAAGAATGTGCCGAAGCCGCACATCGACTGCGCGACTTCATGAAATCCCTTTGAGTTTTCCGTAAGGTCGACAGCGCCATGATTGCTGGTGCTATCGACCTTGCATTTGTCTTGTCCTATGGAGTTCACCATGAGCCTGCAACAACTGATTGAAGACGCCTTCGAGCGTCGTACCGAATTCTCGCCCTCCAATACCCCCTCTGACGTGCGTGCAGCCGTCAATGAGGCTCTTGCCGCTCTTGATGCCGGCAAACTGCGCGTGGCAGAAAAGATCAATGGCGAATGGGCTGTGCACCAGTGGCTGAAGAAGGCCGTGCTACTGTCCTTCCGCCTTAATGACAACGCTCCCATCGCAGGCGGTGGTGGCATCCAGTTTTATGACAAGGTCCCCACCAAGTTTGCCGACTGGACGGCAGATCAGTTTGCGGCCGCAGGTGTGCGCGTGGTGCCTCCGGCAGTCGCACGCAAGGGCGCCTATATTGCCCGCAACGTGGTACTGATGCCGTCCTATGTCAATATTGGCGCCTATGTGGATGAAGGGTCCATGGTGGACACCTGGGCCACTGTCGGCTCCTGCGCCCAGATCGGCAAGAATGTGCACCTCTCCGGCGGTGTTGGCATTGGTGGCGTACTGGAGCCGCTGCAGGCCAATCCGACCATCATCG
>DPJB01000039.1 GCA_003543245.1 Moraxellaceae bacterium
ACATTGCCGCGGGCATCAGTGGCGCCATCCAGCATCTGGCCGCCATGAAGGACTCCAAGGTGATCGTGGCCATCAACAAGGATGAAGAAGCGCCAATCTTCTCCGTGGCTGACTACGGCATCGTGGGCGATCTCTTCGATATCGTGCCGCAACTGGAAAAGCTGATCTGATTGCCTGAGCAATCCTGATCAAGCAAAAAGCCCCGCATTAGCGGGGCTTTTTGCTTTGTGCCCGTCCCTGCTGAAAAAATAGAGTATTTGCTCCAATTTCGCTTGGCAGCCGCCCGGAATTCCGTACACTAGCCTGTGTCGTGACTGAAAGGTCGAGGAAACTGGCTGTGGGGATGATCTGATGACGGAATCACGCAAGCAGGTGGCGGGCGAGGTGGCAGCGGCAATTGCGCCCCTGTCCCGGCGCCGCTTTCTCAAGGTGGCACTCTGGGCTACCGCAGGAGTAACGGCTCTGGCGGCCGGCGGCTTTGCCATTTTGCGACGTTCACCACGAGACCGACTTGAGGCTCCTGCCAATCTGTCGTACCTGGACTCATCCCGCTATCAGCTTTTTGTTCGACTGGCAGAAATACTGCTGCCGGTGACGGGAACGGCTCTGCTGCCAGTGGAAAAAGTGCCGGTTGTGGCCAATGTGGATGCGATTCTCGGCGCCCTGCATCCTGATGTGCGCAAGCAACTGTTTATTGGGCTGTCCCTCTTTGATAACGCCGCTGTGGCTGGGCACTGGAAGCGTTTTGTGGATCTTTCTGACGCGGATGCCCTGGCCTATGTCTCTGACTGGCTGAACTCGGATGTCATGCCCAAGCGGGCGATCGGCTTTGTGGTTACCAAGTTTACCCATACCGGCTACTGGATGGATGAGCGGACCTGGCCGGCTATCGAGTTTGATGGCGCAGTGACGAAAAAATGGGGAATTCCCTCCCGGGGCAATCAGCCGGCACCGGTCTGACTCATCACCTGGACTCATGCGTGACCTTTTGAGCGGTCATGCCCTGTAAAGAATAGCTGGAGCACAACATGGCTGAAATGATTGCCACAACGCATGGTCTTGCCGTGACGCAGGCAAAAGATGTTTCGCAGGCCAGTATCGAGCTGGTGGCAGATGTCGTGGTGGTGGGTTCGGGAGCCGGTGGTGCTGTGGCTGCCTATGAGCTGGCGCGTGCCGGGAAATCCGTGATCATTCTGGAGTCCGGGCCCTATGTCCCGTCAGCGGAGTTCACGGAGGATTTTGCCAGGGCGATGAACCAGCTGTATCAGGACAAGGGGACACAGGCCAACAGCGATGGCGATTTGCTGGTGCTGCAAGGTCGGTGTGTGGGGGGCTCCACCGTGGTTAACGGTTGTGTTTCATTCCGTACGCCGGACTACATTCTGGAGGACTGGCAGAAGCAGTATGGCCTCACCAATCTCACACCAGAGGCACTGGAACCTTATTTCAGCAAGGTTGAAGCCAATCTGGGCATTCACTCCAACGAAGAACATGAGATCAACCGGAACTCCAGTGTGATTCGTGAGGGCTGCAAGAAGCTCGGTATTTCCTGGAAGCCATTCAAGCGGAATATTCGCGAGTGTGCACTGACAGGACATTGCCTTTCCGGATGTGCCAGTGATCGCAAGCAATCAATGCTGGTGACCTATCTGCCCTGGGCGGTATCGCATGGGGCAAGGATTTATTCTGATGCGCATGTCACCCGTGTCCTGGCAGATAATGGTCGGGTGAGTGGTGTGATGGCAGAGATCATTGATCCGGCTACCGGCCAGAAAAAATCGGAGCTTCGGGTAAAGGCCCGGGTTGTGGTGGCAGCGGCTGGTGCTGTTCAAACGCCGTTGCTGTTACAGCGGTCGCAGTTGGCAAACTCCTCCGGACAGGTCGGGAAGAATTTTGCCTGTCACCCGTCATTGATGGTGGTTGCCGAATATCCTGATGATGTTCATGCCTGGCGAGGTGCATTGCTCGGTGTCTATGTCGATGAGTGGGCGCATCCATCGAAGGGTGGATTCATTCTTGAAGCCGGTGGCGCAGGCCCCGTGGAGTTGTCGGCGGTAACGCAGCCAGGTATTGGTAAGCCATTCATGGATTACATGACCGATCTGAAAAAACTGGCGGGTCTGGTAACGCTGATTCACGATCATAACGTGGGCGAAATTACGCTGGATAACGAGAACAAGAAGATTAATTACCAGATTTCCAGTGCTGATTTTCCGGCAATGAAAGCATCAATCAAGGCAGCCGCAAGGGTTCATTTTGCAGGTGGTGCAAAAAAGGTTTATGTGCCGACGGTGCAGCATCGCGTGATTGAATCTGTTGCGGATATTGACGCAGTGGTGGATGCAATCGAGCATGAATTACAGACGTTCAGGATGGTGTCATACCATCCTCAGGGTACCTGCCGGATGGGGGCTGATGCGAGCAAATCCGTGGTGAATCCCTATGGCGAGACGCATGACGTGAAAGGGCTTTTCATCACTGATGCCAGCCTCTTTCCGACCTCGATCATCGTTAACCCGCAGGTCACCGTGTACACGCTGTCGAGCTATATCTCCGACCACATCGTGAATAACCAGGAAAAGTACTTTGCCTGATTCCGCTTTGGGAGCAATAAAAAACCGGCATTCGCGCCGGTTTTTTATTGGAAAAACAGAGCGTATCAGTAGCCGAAGGAGTCGCGGATCAGGCCTACAAACACGCCTTCGATCACCAGGTCTTCTGGGGCAATCAGCATGGGCTGGTAGCTCGGATTGGCCGGTACGAGTTTCATGTGCGAGCCTTCGGAGTCGAGGTACTTCACTGTCACTTCATTATTCATGCGTGCCACAACAATCTGGCCCTTGCGCGCAATATTCGTCTTGTAGACCGCGATGAGATCGCCTTCAAGGATGCCGGCGTCCTTCATGGAGTCTCCCTTTACCCGCAGCAGGTAAGTGGGGCGCTTGGCAAACAGGCCCTTGGGTACAGGCAGCGCTTCATCGTGATTCTCGATGGCTTCGATGGGCAAGCCGGCAGCGACCGACCCAATCACCGGGATCAGGTCGGGATCCTGTTCATCCAGGAGCTGGATGCCGCGTGAAAGTTCCGGGTGCAGCTTGATGTGGCCTTTCTGCTCCAGGGCACGCAGGTGATCGGCGGCGGCATTCTTGGACTTGAAGCCAAACCGCAGTGCCACTTCGGCACGGGTTGGTGCCATACCGGTGTGCTCGATGTTTTCACGAATAAAGTCGAGAATTTCTGCCTGGCGGGTGGTCAAACCTTCCATTGCCTTGCTCCTCATGCCGGTGATGCCCGGGTAATGATCAGACACTAGCAGGATACTGTTCTTTTGAACAGCCCTGTCTTTTTCGGCAGTATGGTATTGCTGTAGTGCCTGACGAGTGGCGCTAGAATGGTCTTTTTTACGGGAAAACGGGTATGCACATCGGGGCTCTGGCCATTTATCCGCTCAAGTCGGGGCGGCAGGTCCCGTTGGGGCATATGTTGCTCGACCGCTTTGGTCCGGCTGGCGACAGGCGCTGGATGCTGGTGGATGCCAGAGGCCGTTTTGTCACCCAGCGTACGCATCCCCGTCTGTGCCTGATTTCGGCCACCATCGCGGATGGCGGGCTTCTTCTTCAGGCGCCAGGGCAGCCAGACGTGCAGGTAATGCCGGTGGCGCAGCCGGACCAGCTTCAGGTGGCGATCTGGGAGGATGAGGTTGCAGCGCTGGCCATCAGTCCGGTGGCTGATGCCTGGTGTTCCGTTTTTCTGGATATGCCGGTGCGGCTGGTGTGGATGCCGGAGAGCACGCACCGTACGGTCAGTCCGTCTTATGCCGGAGCGGGGCACTCGACCGGGTTTTCAGACGGGTTTCCGTTTCTTCTGGTCACCCAGTCCTCACTCGACCATCTCAATGCCAGACTGCCGTCCCCCGTGGACTGGCGGCGGTTCCGGCCAAACATCGTGATTGCCGGGGATGTTTCGCCGCATGCCGAGGATGGCTGGAAGCGTCTGCAGGTGGGTGAGATTGAGCTGGCGGTGGTCAAGCCGTGCTCGCGCTGTGTCATTCCGTCCATTGATCCCGATACGGCTGACAAGAACAGTCAGATTCTGACGGCTCTGCGGGCTTATCGTGTCGGGCCGGATGGAAAAACATATTTCGGACAGAATGTGGTCGTCACCAGGCGGTCTGATCGTGCCTGTCTGAGTCTTGGTGACCCGGTGCGGATTCTTGCGTAGAGGTTGTTTCTTGTGCGTTTGGCCTGAATTCCGGTGAAATGTGTGACGGGTGCGTCATTCCGGAAATGCCAAGTGGTTCCGCTGGTGCTACTGGCTTGAGTCTTGCAATTGCTTTAACTTAGACGCCGGCCCGGCTTCAGCTTCATGAGCACATGCTCATGCGGACAGCCTGTGTTTTAGCCATGGATAGACCGTGACCGCGGAGCGGTCAGAGCATTGATCATGACAACAAGCATTCAATATTACTTCACCTTTGATGACGGTCTTGAACTCAAGTTCAACGTTGACCTTGACCGTGTGTTTGACCCGAAACGGATTCCTGCCGATGCCCCTGTGTGGACGCAACTGGGTAACAACCAGTGCAGCAACTGTCCCCTGAGCAAGGCCGAGTACAGTCATTGTCCGGCTGCCATTGATCTGGACAAGATGGCCCGGGACTTTCAGAAGCTGCCGGCACATACCAAGGCCAATGTGCGTGTGGTCACGCCCGAGCGTGAGTATGTGAAGCGGGTGGGGCTGGAAGAGGGTGTGCGTGCCCTCATGGGTCTCATCATGGCAACGAGCTCCTGCCCGATCTTCGGTGAACTCAAGCCGAATGCACGCAATCATCTGCCATTTGCCAGTCGCGAAGAGTTCATACTGCGGTCTGCATCGATGTACCTGATGCGCCAGTATTTCGTGATGCGCGAGGGCGGGACGCCGGACTGGGAGCTCAAGGGGCTGGTCAGGACCAACGAGCAACTGCAGCTGGTCAACCACGCCTTCTGGCAGCGTACCGTGGGTGCCTTCCAGAATGATTCGAACTCCAAGGCACTGCTCAGCTTCTTCACCATGTCATCCAGCGTGTCGGCTTCCCTCGATGCGCAACTGGGCAAGATCAAGCCATTGTTCTTCCCTAACGGCAGTACCCAAGAGGAAGCTGCCACCTCGTGACAGCCTTCCTGATTGCGCTGGTGGTGGTGGTGGCCTTTGTCTGGGGGCAGATGCTGGTGCTGCGTCCCAGCCAGCGCGACCAGCGCCTGATGCTGCTCCGTGCCGAGGCCCGCAAGCTGGGCCTGCATGCCCGTTTGCTGCCGCCTCCTGACTGGTATCGGGGGGAGAAGCCCTCGGGTGGTCTGCTGGCCTGCTACTCCCTGCTGACGGGGGATGAGGACAAAGGGCTGCCCTATTTTCGTGTGGACCGCCTGAGTGATGGCGACTGGATGATCCGTGCCGGTGATCCGGCCACCCTCAAGGCGCTTGCCCTGCCTGCCCAGGCGGAGCACTGGGTTTCGGTGGAGGCCAGAGCCAATACCCTGAGTGTCTGGTGGCTGGAGCGCGGAGAGCCTGCGGATCTGCCCATCCTGCGCGAAACGCTCCTGAAACTGCAGAAAATCCTCTCCTGATCCTGCTCTAATTTCTGGTCAGGTGGCGAGCTTCGCTTGACCGGGATGCAATCCCCTCTTATATATGCCGCTCTCCGGTATTGCTGCCGGCCCCTAACATTCCCTACGGATAGCCGATTTCATGGGCAAATCGCTCGTCATCGTCGAGTCGCCGGCCAAGGCCAAGACCATCAACAAGTACCTGGGCAAGGATTTCATCGTGAAATCCAGCGTGGGTCATGTCCGCGACCTGCCTGTCAGTGGCTCCGGCAAGCCGGTAGACCCTGCCGAGCGTGCCAAGGCTGCCGCAGCTACGCGCAAGCTCTCGCCCGAGGCCAAGGCCTTGCAGAAGGAGAGCAAGGGCAAGTCGGCTCTTGTGGCCCGTATGGGGGTGGATCCGGAGCATGACTGGACGGCGCACTACCAGATTCTTCCCGGCAAGGAGAAGGTGGTTGATGAGCTGAAGAGGCTGGCGAAGGATGCCGACACCATTTATCTGGCCACTGACTTGGACCGCGAGGGGGAGGCGATTGCCTGGCACCTGCGGGAAGTCATTGGTGGTGATGATCAGCGCTTTCGTCGCGTCGTATTCAACGAAATCACCAAGAATGCGATTACCGAGGCGTTCAAGAAGCCAGGCGTTCTCAATATTGACCGCGTGAATGCACAACAGGCACGCCGCTTTCTCGACCGTGTGGTTGGCTACATGGTGTCGCCGCTGCTCTGGGAAAAAATTGCACGTGGCCTGTCGGCCGGTCGCGTGCAATCGGTAGCCGTGCGGTTGGTGGTTGAGCGCGAGCGCGAGATACGTGCGTTTATTCCGGAAGAGTTCTGGGAAATTCATGCCGACACGCAAACAGCCAAGAAGGCGGCGTTGCGCCTTGAAGTGACCCGGCATAAAGACAGTGCCTTCCGCCCGAAGAACAAGGCGGAGGCGGATGCAGCACTGAAGTCACTGCAGGGCGCCAGCTATGTTGTTGCCAAGCGTGATGACAAGCCGACCCGTACACGCCCGAATGCCCCGTTCATTACGTCTACCCTGCAACAGGCAGCCAGTACCCGTCTTGGTTTTTCTGTAAAAAAAACCATGACACTGGCACAGCGCCTGTATGAAGCTGGCCACATCACCTACATGCGCACGGACTCGACCAATCTGAGCCAGGATGCGGTCGCTGCAGCGCGCGCTTTTATCGAGGACCAGTACGGCAAGAAATACCTGCCGGAAAATCCGAACGTCTATTCCAGCAAGGAAGGTGCACAAGAGGCCCACGAAGCCATTCGTCCTTCTGATGTGACTGCCATGCCGGGCAGCCTGGCGGCGCTGGAGCGTGATGCCGAGCGTTTGTATGAGCTGATCTGGCGTCAGTTTGTTGCATGCCAGATGCCGGATGCCGAATATCTTTCCACCAGCATGAGTGTGTCAGCTGCTGATTTCGAGCTGCGTACACGCGGCCGCATTCTGAAGTTTGACGGTTTTACCAAGGTCATGGTGCCGGCACAGAAAGACAAGGAAGATCTGGTGCTGCCGGATGTGGCCGTCGGCGAAGCCCTGTCACTGGTGAAGCTGGACCCGAGCCAGCATTTCACCAAGCCGCCGGCACGTTTCAGTGAAGCCACGCTGGTGCGTGAACTGGAAAAGCGCGGTATCGGTCGTCCCTCCACGTATGCCGCCATCATCTCCACGGTGCAGGAACGTGGTTATGTGAAGCTGGAAAATCGCCGGCTGTATGCCGAGAAGATGGGCGATATTGTTACGGATCGCCTGACCGAGAACTTCGATAACCTGATGGACTATGCCTTTACTGCCGAGCTGGAACAGGAGCTCGACAAGGTGGCTGAAGGCCAGCTCGACTGGAAAAAGGTTCTCAACGACTTCTACAAGGACTTCAAGAAGAAGCTTGAGCATGCCGGGCAGGATGACGGCATGCGCCGCAATCAGCCGGTGACCACTGACATTCCCTGCCTGCTGTGCGGCCGCCCAATGCAGATTCGTACCGCCAGCACGGGTGTGTTCCTGGGTTGTTCCGGGTATGGATTGCCGCCCAAGGAACGCTGCAAGGGTACGGTCAATCTGGTGCCGGGTGGCGAAGTGGTTGCGCTGGACGAGAACGATGACGAAAGCGAATCCCGGCAGTTGCTGGCGCGGCATCGCTGCCCGAAGTGCAGCACGGCCATGGACAGCTATCTGATCGACGAAGGCCGCAAGTTGCATGTGTGCGGTAATAATCCTGATTGTGACGGCTTTGAGATCGAGCAGGGCAGTTACCGGATCAAGGGCTATGAAGGTCCGCTGATCGAATGTGACAAGTGTGGCTCCGACATGCAGCTGAAGACCGGGCGCTTCGGTAAATATTTCGGCTGCACGAATTCGACTTGCGGCAATACACGCAAGCTGTTGCGCAGTGGTGAGGCAGCTCCGCCAAAGGCTGACCCGATTCCCATGCCTCACCTCAAGTGTGAGAAGTCGGATGACTTTTTCCTGTTGCGTGACGGAGCTGCCGGCCTGTTTCTGGCCGCCAGCCAGTTTCCCAAGCATCGCGAGACCCGTGCGCCGATGATTGAGGAGCTGCAAAGTGTTGCCGACAAGCTGGACGAAAAGCACCGCTACCTGTTGAAGGCACCGGCGCAGGATCCGGAGGGCAACAAGAGCGTGCTGCGTTTCAGTCGCAAAACGAAGGAGCAGTATGTTGTCACCGAAAAGGACGGCAAGCCGACTGGCTGGCAGGCGTTCTACAGTGATGGCAAATGGACAGTGAGTCCTGCCAAGGGCAAATAACCTGATGCCCCCTGTGTGATTTGCAGGGGGTGAGCTGCAAGCCTGTGCAAACGCTGACAGGCTTGAACCATTCGTGAACGCTGTCGTCAAATGACGGCGTGGTATTTTCTGGAAGATCGATGTCTGCTGCTGCTTTTCTTGAAATTGTGGAAACCGATGACGGCGATGTGATCCTGCGTCGGGCAGATTCGACTCCGGGGCACTCCGAGCCGCTGGTGGCGATCCGGTTTTCACCCGAGGCACGGGCGATGCTTGGCGATCACCTTGGTGACATTGCCAGAAGCATGATTGGAGCGGGCGTGCAGATGGCGGGCCAGTTGCAGGCAGGCAATGCCGGGCTGCAGGACGACGACACACCTCATCTTTTGCACTGATCACTATGGCTTTTCCCGCAGTTCGCAGAGCGGGCCTGCCACTGCTAGACTCCGGTAAAAGACACCGGAGTCACGCATGTTCGACAGGAAAATGCCGGAAGCCTGGCGTGTGTTGCGCATTCAGTCCGAGCTGGTAGACGGCATCGAGCATCTCACCAAGATCGCCCATGCGGCGATTGTCTTTGGCAGCGCCCGTCTGGGGCCAGAGTCTCCCTATTACCATCAGGCGGAAGAACTGGGACGTCTGCTCTCCAGTGCCGGCTTGCCCGTCATCAGTGGCGGTGGTCCGGGGATCATGGAGGGGGTCAACAAGGGAGCCATCGGCAACGGTGCCTTGTCGATAGGCCTCAACATCAATCTTCCGCGTGAGCAGGAGGCCAATCCCTATCAGGACATCAGCCTGTATTTTCGCTACTTCTTCGTACGCAAATTCATGTTCATGAAGCATGCCGTGGCGTTTGCCATTTTTCCGGGTGGCTATGGCACGCTGGACGAGCTGTTTGAGGCGCTGACCCTTATCCAGACGGAAAAGACCGAGCCGTTTCCAGTGGTGCTGATCGGGCGCACGTACTGGCAGGGTATGGTCGACTGGTTGAAGAATACGATGCTGGTGGAGGGGTGCATTTCGAATGATGATCTTGAGCTGTTCTCGGTTGTTGACTCCGTGGATGAGGCGGCGCACATCATCATTGCCCATTACCGCAAGCATTATGCGGCGGACAAGGACACCTGATGAAGCATCTGCATGTTTCGATTGCGGACCAGACGCTGACCTTGCTGTGTGACGACCAGCCGGTTGCACATTATCTGGTGTCGACCGCCCTGAAAGGGCCGGGTGAGGCTAGTGGCAGCGAGCAGACGCCCAGGGGGCGGCACATCATACGTGCAAAGATCGGCGGGGGAATGCCGGTTGGGGCCGTGTTCCGTGGCAGGCGTCCTACCGGTGAGGTATGGACGCCAGAGCTGCATGTGCAGCATGCTGGTCGAGACTGGATTCTCAGCCGGATCCTCTGGTTGTCCGGTACCGAGCCTGGGCATAACCGTCTGGGGAATTGCGACACCATGCGCCGTTATATTTACATTCATGGCACGCCGGACACGGAGCCCATGGGGGTGCCCTTGTCACATGGCTGCATCCGCATGCGTAGTGCAGACATCATCGACCTGTTTGACCGGGTACCGGTGTATACCCCGGTACAGATTGACTAGGGCGGTTTTCAGGCTGGCCCGGGTTTTCCGAGGGGCTCTGCAGGTCGGGCGGGCGTGGCTTCGGGTCACCGGCAGGCTTTTGGTGGATGCGGGCCGGTTGAACTGTCTGAAAAATAAGCAATTGAAAACTATATGAAAAAAAACTGTATTTATCCTTTGACAGTGAATCGCAAACCCCTATAATGCGCCCCACGTTGAATGGCTGAGGGTGCTTAGCTCAGCTGGGAGAGCAGCTCCCTTACAAGGAGCGGGTCGGCGGTTCGATCCCGTCAGCACCCACCACAACGTACAGACCAAGCAGCGGTAGTTCAGTCG
>DPJB01000038.1 GCA_003543245.1 Moraxellaceae bacterium
TGGCTTGTCGGTAAGGGCGCGGCATGGCGATACGGGCTGACAGGGCGGAACGCGCCGCCTATCATAGCGGGCCGTCCGGTGCCCTGTCGGGCGCAGCGAAAGCGGGAGTCTACCCTCGCCGCCTGCCCCTCTCAACCGGGACGCACCATTTACTCCGGGCCGAAAGGCCTGATTTACAAAGGAAATCCACCATGCCTGTCGTCGCCCTGAACACCAACCACGGCCGTATCGTTCTGGAACTGGATGCCGTGAAGGCCCCGAAGACCGCTGCCAATTTCGTCAGCTATGTGAAGAGCGGCCACTACAACGGCACCATTTTCCATCGCGTCATGGACGGTTTCATGATTCAGGGCGGCGGCTTTGATGCCACCATGAACCAGAAGCCGACCAATGCCCCCATCGAGAACGAGGCTGCCAACGGCCTGAAAAACGATATCGGCACCATTGCCATGGCCCGTACCCAGGACCCGCACTCTGCGTCTGCCCAGTTCTTCATCAACGTGAAGAACAATGACTTCCTGAACCACTCCGGCAAGTCTGTCCAAGGCTGGGGCTATGCCGTATTCGGCAAGGTCACCGAGGGCATGGACGTGGTCAACGAAATCAAGAAAGTGCCGACCGGTCGCGCCGGCCACCACTCTGATGTCCCACTGAAGGCCGTGGTCATCGAGTCCGCCGAAGTCATCAGCGAGTGAGTATCAGGGGCAGGGCTTACCCCCTGCCCCGTCTGATCATGTCCCGTATCCTCTTCATTTCCGATCTGCACCTGTCGCCCGACCTGCCTCGGCTGACCCAGGGCTTTTTCAGTTTCCTTGAACATGCGCGAGGTGCCGATGCCCTCTATGTTCTGGGTGACCTGTTTGAGGCATGGGTTGGCGATGACCATCGTGACGACTACAACAATGCCGTGATTGCCGCTTTCCGTGCTCTCAGCGACAGCGGCACCCGTTTGTTCTTCATACACGGTAACCGTGACTTTCTGCTGGGCCAGAGCTTTGCTGCCGACACTGGAGGCACCCTGCTGCCGGACAGCCAGGTCATTGACCTGCAGGGCCGGCCACTACTCATCATGCATGGAGACCAGCTCTGCACCCGTGATGAGAAGTACATGGCCTTTCGTGCGCAGAGCCGCGATCCGGCCTGGCAACAGGCACTGCTGGACAAGCCGCTGGATCAGCGCCTGATGATTGCCTCCATGTGGCGCATGCAAAGCAAGGCCATGAGCTCCAACAAACCGGAAAACATCATGGATGTAACCCCGGAGGACGTTGTGCAAGTGCTGCAGGAGGCCGGAGCCGCCACACTGTTGCATGGACACACGCACCGACCTGCAGTGCATGACATCACGGTCAATGGTGAGCCGGCCCGGAGACTGGTACTGGGCGACTGGCAGGAAGAGACCGGCGAAGCGGTTACCGGCGTTGCCGATGCCAATGGCCTGCACCTTGAGACCTGGCGATTCTGAGTATCTGAATGAATAAAAAAACCGCCACTTGATGGCGGTTTTTTTTATGGGGGGGATTGGGCTCAGGGAAGCTTTTCACCCCGGTCATGCATGCGCTCCAGCGATCCGACACGAACAATCTCAGCCGGCTGAAAATGCTGTAGCCGTGCTGCATCTACCTGCCGCTGCCGATCCTGCTCACCCAGACTGGCATTTGCCATGATGGCGGCCCTCTCCCCAAGCCAGCTGGTCATGCGCCGATCCCAGTCACTCCGCTCGCGATCCAGGCTTTCCAGCCGGTCCGTTGCTTCAGGACCAACCAGGCTCTCACGAATCTGCCGCAGTTCGGCAGGCGTACCCTTGCGGGCCTGCCAGTCCTCGGTCAGCGACTGCAGGTTCTGGTACTGGTTAATGGCCTTCATCGACTCCTGCAGCGCAACAGGAAGCTGCTGCTCCAGTGCTGCCAGCTGCTGCGCCCTTGCAGCCGGAGACAGCTGTTTGTTCTGCATGACACCCAGTCGGGCCAGCGTGTAGCGATCATAGGCATCCTCATCACCAAAAAAGGCCGATATCACCTCTGGCGACAGATACTGGGTACGCAATGCCTGTACCTGCTGCATCTGGTAGCGGACAGCATCCAGATCCATCTGGCCATTCGAGGGAGGAGCTACCTGCTGAACCGACTCCAGCCCGCGCTTGTAGGCTATATAACCATCCAGGATTTTCTCGGCTTCCGCCGCCGCCCCCGCAGGCAGCTTGTGCCGGATATAGGCACGGATACGCGCCAGAATCGACTCCACTGGCTCCTCACCTACCGCCGAGAGGAAATAATCAAAAATGCGCCTGATGCCGTTGGTAATTTTGAGATGACCATTGGCATCCACTTCAAATTCGCCATCGACTTCGGTGTCGCTTAATGAACCCGGCAACCCCTCCAGACCCGTCTTGAAACTTGACGGCGTGACTGCCGAGGCCCGCATCCCATCAGCGCCTTCACTGCCACTATCAACGGAATAAGCTCCTGAAGAAGCCCCCCCGTCACTCGGGGAAAGCCAGTAGAGCCCGCCAACAATCAAGAGCAGCACCACCGCTGCAAGGCCGATTGCCTTCCTGTTCATCCCTTGCCTCATGTTTTTCTTGTTATGGTTGTTTCACTGCCTTCGGAAGTATCCATGGCGCACGCAAAAACAACAATGGCGGCCATGGCCGCCATTGTTGCAATCAGTTATCCGGTTTTACATCAGGGAATCAGAGACCTGCCAGTTTGAGACGGTTGGCCTGCTGACGATAGACGGATACAGGGTCGGTTGTGAACAGGCCACGCAGACCAAAGAGGTGATTGATCTCGTCGCCATGATTCCAGGGATAGTTGTCACGCAGAACCTTGCCGAAATGGTTGCTGCAACGTCCCACCAGACCATCATTCGATTCCTGGCCCAGGAAGGCCAGGCTGGTCGTGCCGAACAGCACATCCGTGGCATCAAAGATGTTGGTTGTTGCTGATGTCCCACCCCAGGAGTAGAAGCGCATGCCATTGGCCGAGTAGGCACCTTCACCACAGGCAGTCGCAGGAACCCCGGCACTGTGCGTTGCATTGAATGCTGCGGCGCCCTTGGTCGTCAGCGAGGCCATGGCACCCAGAACGTCTTCGTTGTAGCTGTTGCCTGCAAGAGTGGTCAGCAACGACGAGAAGGCATTGCCGATGGTGCCCACAAGACCACCCACGGTGGGATTGGCAGTGAACTGGCTGACCAGGTCAGCGACCGGCGTACCCTTTACCGGCGAGCCCACCAGCGTCAGGGAAGCAACGCGGGTTGGCAGCAGGTTGGCGACATACCGTACCGAGAAGCCGCCATGGCTGTGACCGATCATGTTGATCTTGGCTGCACCGGTAATGGCGAGGATGTCCTGAACCTGCTTCAGGGTTTGCTCACCACGCGCTTCCGTGCTGTTGAAGGCGGAAGCAGACGTTACGAACACCTGGGCACCATCACTACGCAGTGCGCCAGGAATACCGTACCAGTATTCGATACCCAGTACCTTGTCAAAACCAAGCACCCCTGGTGCCAGTACCAGCGGATAACGTGTGCGCGTGTAATCACCTGCCTGCGCAATCCCTGCCAGAAGAACAAGTGCCAGACCCAGAACCTTTTTCATTTTCTACTCCATTTTTCTTATCAATCGGCCATGCGCCTGAGCGCATCTACCGGAATGTGAGGAGACTGCTTACTTCCAATGCCCGACACATTCGCAAGTCCTGTACCAGATCGTGCCTGACGCCATGCCAACCACCGGTTTTGACCGCATCTGACCATGCCGTGTCCTTTATCGTCTCTTTATGGTCTGTTTTGACACATAACAGAACCAGCCAGTCACGACAAATTGAATACCACTCATCCCTGACGGCGCACAAAAGGTTACGAAAAGAACCACATCACGAATTAACCGGTAACACCAAAACCTGAAAAACATTTCGTTTGGTAACAAACACGGATATAGCCAATGTGCCTTGCAAATTGAACAAGCCAGAAAGATACTGCTCATATGAACAGTATTAATGAATCACACTCCAGGGGCTGGCGGCGCATGATTGCGCTGGTCGACATGGACGCCTTCTTCGCTGCAGTGGAGCAGATGGACAACCCCCGCCTGCAGGGGTGCCCCGTCGGGGTGGTGAATGGCGAGCAAGGATCAACGATTATCGCCGCGTCTTATGAAGCACGAGCCCTTGGCATCCGCACCGGAACATCATGGGCTGATGCCCGTGCACGCTGCCCTGCATTTGTACGGGTGGTATCCAGACCTGCCCGCTACAGCGAAATCTCCAACCGGATCATGTCGGCATTGCAGGAAGTCACCCCGGAACTGGAGGTTTTCTCCATTGACGAAGCGTTTCTCGATCTGACCAGTTGCCAGGCCTATTACCGCTACCAGCCAGAAGCGATTGGACGCCTGATCAGGGCAACCGTCTTGAAGGTATCGGGCCTGTCATGCTCGGTCGGGATCAGCGGCGACAAGACGACAGCAAAATGGGCCGCAAAACAGGCAAAGCCCGGAGGGTTGACACTGGTACACCCGGACGAAGCAGAACAACGACTGGCAAATATTCCCCTGACCGAGCTGTGCGGCATCGGGCCTGGTATCGCTGAGTTCTTTGCGCAATATGACGTCTATCGCTGTGGCGACATGAAAAGGATTCCGATCAGTGTGCCGGCACAGCGCTTTGGCAATCTGGGACGGCGACTCTGGCTGATGGCGCAGGGACGCGATCCGGCTGCCATTGACCAGCGAACGCACGAACCGAAGTCACTGAGTCACGGCAAGATCCTGCCGCCGCAAGTGCGGGAGGTAACAATCATTCATGGGTTTTTCATGCACATGGCCGAGAAACTGGCCACCCGGCTGCGTCGGCACGGCTATGTGGTGCAGGAATACCACATCAGCATGCGCTGCCCGGAAGGCTGGCGGCAGGCATGGATGCGCACGGAACAAGGAACCAGTGACGGTGCGGAGATTTTCAGACTCTGCAAACGATTCCTGCGACAACACTGGTTCGGTGAAGTAGTACAGCAGATCCGCATACATGCAGCCTCCCCTGTTCGCAGTGGCATGCAACCGGACTTCTTTGCCTTGCCCGGGGATGACAGCGTGAATCAGGCGATGGATGACGTGAACGGACAGTTTGGGGCCTTTGCGGTGCACCGCGGCAGCATGCATGCGCATGCACGCAGTGCACCGGTGATATCGCCGGCATGGTCACGCAACGGCATGCGCGAAGGGCATAGCGCCGTCACGCCCGCAGACACATCGAAAAACAGCCGGAAAAAGACCTAGGAGTCCAGCGGACCGCTGTGAAAACGGACCTCGTTATCCGGACGCTCGACCAGACCAGCCTCAACCGCACGGAAAAAGGCTACTCGCTCGTCGATGGGTTCACGTGCGTACTGGCGAGCCAGATCAAGATAATACTCAAAGTGCCGCGCCTCGGAGCGCAGCAGGAAGGTATAGAAACGGGAAAGCTCGGCATCCAGATGCGGGGCAAGCTTCTCGAAACGTTCGCAGGAACGCGCTTCTACAAACGCCCCGACAACAAGGATATCAACCAGCCGATCCGGTTCGCCGTGGCGGACATGCTCCCGTAATCCTGCCGCATAACGGGCCGCAGATACGTGCCTGTAGGGGATGCCCCGCGCCTGCATGATCTCGAGTACCTGCTCGTAATGCAGCATTTCCTCACGCACCAGCTGGGCCAGAAGCACCTGCAGCTCCTGGCGCTCGCTGTAGCGGAACAGCAGGTTCATGGCAGTGCCAGCGGCTTTTTTCTCGCAATTGGCATGGTCTTGCAGTAACAGGGGAATGTCCCTGAGTGCACCCTCCACCCATCGATCTGGCGTGGGACACGCCAGAAATGCTCGCACCGGTTCAAGAAAATCCACAGCAGGCTCCGCCCTGTTTACAGGCCCGGGATTATAGCGACACGGCTGGCCTGCCCACCAATAAAACACCATGTACACCGCCTGACTCTGGCAGGGTGTCTGCCTCACTCAGGACTGTTATCCTTGACGCCTTTATATGGCGGTTACCCTGTCCCGGTCATGAAGTCACCTTCCGATAGCATCTCCAGCACCAGCCAGCTCCGTACCAAGGACTATATCTACCTTGGCCTGCTGCGCTTTTTCAGCTCCCTTCCCCTGGGCTTTCTTCAGGCACTGGGAGGCGCACTGGGCTGGCTGGCAGCACAGGCCCGGCAAAGCCGTGCAGCACGGGTGATCCGGCGCAATCTGGAACTCGCCTACCCCGGTAACGACGCGCACTGGTATGCGGAGATGGTCCGGAAAAACTTCGTTCATACCGGCAAGGTCATGATGGAGTTTGCCAAGTCATGGGGAATGCCCCCGGAATACAGCCTGCAGCGTATTCGTCGCGTCCATAACGAACACCTGTTCCACGATGCCATCGCCGAAGGGCACGGCACCATTGCCATTGTTCCGCACTTTGGCAGCTGGGAAGTCATGAATGCATGGCTCAGCCTGCATGTTGCCCCCGTCATCATGTACAAGCCAGGCAAGGATCCCGGCGTCGATCACTTTGTCCTGCAAGCCCGTGGCCGCCTCAAGGCAACCATGGTGTCGACGGATGAGAGTGGCGTAAAAGCCGTGTTCAAGGCATTGAAGCGCAACGGTTTTACTGCCGTGCTGCCGGACCACGTTCCGGAAACCAGTGGCGGCATCATGGCACCCTTCTTTGGCATCAATACCCTGACCGGCACCATGGTCCCAAAGCTCATCGGGCGGACGGGGGCCCGCGCAGTGATGATGTACTGCATGCGCGTGGAAAACGGTTTTGAGATCTACTTCGAGGCTCCCGATCCTGATATCTATAATGACGATCTGGCCATGGCCACGGCAGCGATGAACCGCTCGGTTGAAAGCGTTATTTCGGTAGACCCCGTGCAGTACCAGTGGAGTTACAAACGCTTCAAGCGCAACGAAAGTCTGCCCGATCCGTACAGCAGGCAGGCAAACAGCCAGACCTGACAGGAGACAAGGATGGCTCGACAGTTACTGATTGTGGCCCATGCCCCCTCCCCCAATACACGCCTGCTGGCAGAAGCCCTGCTCAATGGTGCCCGGCACCCGGATATCCAGGGCGTCAAAGTCGTCTGGAAGCCTCCACTGGAAGCCGGACCTGATGATGTACTGGCTGCAGATGCCATCATTCTGGGTACAACCGAAAACCTTGGCTACATGAGCGGCGCACTCAAGGATTTCTTTGACCGCAGTTACTACCCCGTACTGGAAAAAAAACAGGGCCTCCCATGCGCCATCCTCATCCGGGCCGGACACGATGGCACTGGCACTCGCCGTGCCCTGGAAAGCATCCTGACGGGACTGCGCTGGAAGCTGGTGCAGGAACCCCTTGTCTGCCGGGGGGACTGGCAGGATGACTTCCTGCGGCAGGCAGAGGAGCTTGGCATGACAATGGCAGCCGGCCTGGAGGCCGGGATTCTTTAACCAGTAACTGATCAGGCACAGCTGCCTGTCCCCGATATTCCCGCTACTATCAATCCAAATAACTAAGAAAGCATCTGGCATAAAACAAGGACAGCACATGACTCGCCACTTCAGCCGCATTGATGATTGCCTGGACGATGTAATCACTCGCGTGGGCCCACGCCTGACACTGGGTATTCCACTGGGCATAGGAAAACCCAATCCGCTGGTGAATGCCCTGTATGCACGGGCAAAAGCCAATCCCGGACTCAAGCTGAAAATCCTGACGGCCCTGTCACTGGAAAAGCCCAAGGCCAGCAGTGACATGGAGTCCCGCTTTCTCGACCCGTTTGTTGCCCGGGTTTTCGGCAACTACCCCGATCTCGACTATGTGCAGGACAGGCACAAGGGCCAACTGCCATCCAATATTGATGTGATCGAGTTTTTCCTGAAGTCCGGTGACTACCTGCGCAATGACTATGCGCAACAGAACTACATGAACAGCAACTACACTCATGCCGCCCGTGACATGCTGATTCAGGGCGTCAATGTACTGGCACAGGCCGTTGCTGTTCGCGAACGGGGTGGACGAACCGAATACTCACTGAGTTGCAATCCGGATGTAACACTGGATGCACTCGACCTGCTCAAGGCGAAAGGGCAAAAAGCCTACGTCATTCTGGCGGTCAATCAAGAGCTTCCGTTCATGGAAGGTGGTGCCATCATTGATGAAAGCATGGCTGATGCAATCGTCACAGACCCGGCTTGCACCCACACTGTTTTCTCTGCACCGAACATGAAGGTCACCCAGGCCGACTATGCGATTGGCATGTATGTCAGCACCCTGGTCAAGGACGGCGGCACCTTGCAGATCGGCATTGGCTCGCTGGGCGATGCCATTGCTCATGCGCTCATTCTGCGTGACCGCCACAACGATGCCTACGCAACGGCCTGTCGCAAGATGGGTGCACCCGAAGACAACCTCGCTCCGTTCAGGCAAGGCCTCTATGGCTGCTCCGAGATGTTCGTGAACGGCTTCATGGCCCTGATTGATGCAGGCATCCTGCGCCGCGAGGTATTTGACGACTCGCGCCTGCAACAGTTGCTCAATGCAGGGAAGCTCTCCTCTACCATTGATGAGAACACTATTCCCACGCTGCTTGAGGCTCGGGTAATCAACGAAACACTAAATGCCGATGATGTCGCGTTTCTCAAGAAATTCGGCATATTCAAGGAAGAAGTTACCCTTCATGGCAATCACCTGCTGATTGACGGACAGCAGATAGGTCTCACTCCTGGTTCAACACAAGTACATAGCGCAATCCAGCAACACTGCCTCGGCACCAGGCTCAAGGGTGGCGTATTCATGCATGGAGGATTCTTCCTTGGCCCCCGTGACTTTTATGAAAAGCTGCACAAGCTGACACCGGAACGCCGAGCTGGCATCAACATGACCCGCATTAGTTACATCAATCAGCTGTATGGGCATGAGTCACTGGCCGCCGCACAGCGAAAGGACACCAGCTTTGTAAACACCTGCATGATGGTCACCCTGCTGGGCGCAGCGGTATCCGATGGCCTTGATTCCGGCAAGCTGGTCAGCGGCATTGGTGGCCAGTACAACTTTGTCGCCCAGGCACATGCACTGCCCGATGCCCGCTCGATCCTCATGTTGCGCGCCACGCGACAGACCAATGGCGAAACCGCATCGAACATTGTCTGGAATTATGCCCACAACACGATTCCACGGCATCTTCGCGATATCGTGGTCACAGAATATGGCATCGCTGATCTACGCGGTCAGACCGACAGTGAAATCATCAAGCGCCTACTGGCCATAAGCGACTCCCGTTTCCAGCCGGAGCTCCTTGCCCAGGCGAGGGCTGCTGGCAAAATAGAGCCATCATATGAAATTCCCGAGGCACTTCAGCACAACCTTCCCGAGACCATGAAAGACCGTCTGGCATCCCTTAACAAAGAGAACCTGCTCCCGGACTTTCCCTTTGGCTCCGACTTTACGCCAGAGGAGCTCGCCATTATCCGAATTCTCCAGCGCATGAAGGAAAGTGCCGAGCATCCCTTGCAACTGGTGAAAGCATTGGTCACCAGCATGACGGAAGACAAGGACGTTCCTGCCGCCTGGCTTGAACGCCTGCAACTGGACCACCCGGAGTCCCTGAAGGAAAAAGTGTTGCGACAGCTGTTTATCGGGAATGTGTAATTTACAGGGATGAAATCCGGAGACATGCTTCTGGAAACTTTACCAACAGGACGGATTGTGTGAGCGACCACCACTTTCCCACCGGCATCCCGGTGGGAATCAGCCAGTGCCTGATGGGCGAATCCGTGCGCTACGACGGCAGCCACAAGCACTCAAAGTACTGCACACAAACCCTCTCGTCCTGGTTTGAGTTTGTGCCTGTATGCCCTGAAATGGGCATTGGCATGGGCTCGCCACGTGAGGCCATCCACCTGAGGGGCAGCCTTGAACATGACGAGATCCGCGCCGTGGGCAATCGCACCGCCAGTCTGGACGTCACGGACAAGTTGGTTGCCTACGGCATTAGCAAGGGCAAAGAACTGACACAGCTGTGCGGCTACATTCTGATGGGCCGAAGCCCGAGTTGCGGAATGGAGCGCATCAAGGTCTACCATGAAAACGGCAATCCGCTTGGCAAGACCAGCGCAGGTCTTTATGCCCGGGAATTCATGCGGCAGCAGCCCCTTTTACCAGTAGAAGAAGAAGGTCGAATGCAGGATGCGCGACTGCGTGAAAACTTTGTGGCGCGTGTATTTGCCTACAAGCGCTGGCGCGACCTCCTGGATAGCGGTTTGTCGCTGGCAACGCTGCAGGAATTCCATGCCCGACACAAGTACCTGCTGCTTTCGCATCATCAACCCGCCTATCGTTATCTGGGCCGGGTGGTGGCGCATGCCCATCAACGCCCATTGGGTGATGTGCAGGAAGAGTACGGCCGCATTTTCATGGAAACCCTGAAAAAGGTCGCCACCAACAACAATCACGCCAACGTCCTGCAACACCTCATGGGCTATGTAAAACATGAGCTGGACAGCAACAGCAAGCAGGAGCTGGTTCGCCTGATTGAATCGTATCGTCAGGGGCAGGTTCCACTGATTGCGCCATTCACCCTGCTGCGTCACCACCTGAAGCGCCATCCGAATGCCTATATCGAGAAGCAGGTTTACATGGAGCCGCACCCGCCCGAACTGATGCTGAGAAACTTTATCTGACGCCGGTTTCAAATCTTTACGCCACTGACCGGGACAGATTCACACCCTGCTCTGGTAAGATGCCGCGATCCTCTTGAGACCCCCATCCTCATGGAACTGATTGATTTCATCCTGCATGTCGACCGGCACCTGACCGAGTTCGTGGCAGCAAACGGCATCTGGGTCTACGGCCTGCTTTTCCTGATTGTCTTTGTGGAAACCGGCTTTGTGGTCATGCCGCTGCTGCCTGGCGACAGCCTGCTGTTTGCAGCTGGCGCCATTGCAGCCACCGGTGCCATGGACCCTGTCGTGCTCTGCCTGTTGCTGTTCGTGGCAGCGGCGCTTGGCGACACCGTCAATTACCACATCGGCCATTACATCGGCCCCAAGGTCTTTGAACACGAAAACCGCTTCATCAAACGTGAATACCTGCTGCAGACACGTGCCTTTTTTGAGCAGCATGGCGGCAAGACCATCATCATTGCCCGCTTCATGCCCATCATTCGTACCTTTGCTCCCTTTGTGGCCGGTGTCGGCGCCATGCGGTACCCGCGCTTTCTGGCGTTCAATTTGGTGGGGGCAGCATTGTGGGTGGTGTCATTCGTGGTACTGGGCTATTACTTTGGCAACCTGCCGGTAGTGAAGGAAAATTTCACCCTGGTGATATTTGCCATCATTGGCATCAGCGTCATGCCTGGCATCATTGCCTGGGCCAGACACAAGCTTGATGCACGCTCACAAGGCTGACTGATCTGCTGTCTGTGCCCCAGGTGGGCTGTAGGAAACAGAGAGCACATAAAATACACCACGCCCGACAGGACGCTCGACCACCACTTCATCATCCACGGTCTTTTTCAGCATGGCCCTGGCCATCGGAGCATCAATACTGATCCAGTGTCTCGCCGTGTCGATTTCGTCGGGGCCAACAATCCGAAAGGACAGGATTTCACCAGTATCCGCATCCTCGACCTCAACCCAGGCACCAAAAAATATACGGGAAGGGTCGGTCGGCTTTTGATCCACCACTTTGAGCACTTCCAGACGTTTGGTCAGAAAGCGCACCCGACGATCAATCTCGCGCAACAGCTTCTTGCCATAAATGTATTCCGCGTTCTCGGAACGGTCACCCATGGCCGCCGCCTCGGAAACCGCTCGCGTCACCTCCGGGCGACGAACACGCCAGAGAAAATCGAGCTCATCCGTCAGCACCTTGTGGCCTTCCGGGGTGATCAGCGCGGTACGGGGCGTATTGGCTGGAGGGCGATAGCGGGACATGCGTTATCTTCTGACCGGACGTTTTTGCAGCTTGCGCTGCAGGGTACGGCGATGCATGCCCAGAGCACGTGCCGTTTCAGAAATATTACCCTGATTTTCGGTCAGTACACGCTGGATATGCTCCCACTCCAGCCGGTCCACGGACATGGGCTGTGCATCAAGCACATCCTCTGCATCAATATGAGCATGCCCCTCCAGCGCCGCCAGAATTTCATCCGTATCCGCAGGCTTGCTAAGGTAATTGACAGCACCGAGCTTCACGGCTTCCACGGCGGTTGCAATACTGGCGTATCCCGTCAGCACAACCACGGCAAGCCCGGGGCGAATGGCCAGCAACGCCGGCAACAGGTGCAGTCCCGATTCCCCCTCGAGCTTCAGATCAAGAATGCAGGCATCAACCGATGCTGACTGCTCGCGCAGTATCCGGCAGGCTGATTCGCTGTTAGCTGCTTCGAGCGCCTCAATACCCCGCCGGCGCAATGACCGGGCAAGGGTATGACGGAATGCCTCGTCATTCTCCACCACCAGTATCCGCTTCATTTGGCTGCTCCCGCAGACGTAGCAAATGCTGTCCATGGCAGACAGAGCCGGGTGCAGGTTCCCCCTTCAGGGCGCGACGTCACTTCAATACGTCCGCCAAGGGGATTGATGCTGGCATTACTCAGGAAATAACCGATGCCCATGCCATCCGCCTTGTCGCTCACGAATGGCTGCCCCAGACGCCTGGCAACATCAGGCTCAATCCCCTTGCCATCGTCGCAGATATCGACAAGGCACCAGGTGTCATTGCCATGAACCCTGATATTCACCAGCTGGCGTGCAGCCTGTGCCGCATTATCGAGAAGATTCACCAATACCTGCGGCAAGGTTGAGGGCACCGTAATCGACAAATCCTCCAGCTGCAGCTGCAACGAGAACTGACGCGCCGGGTGCACAACCTCCATGCGCTCAACGGCTGCCTGCACCAGCCGGTACAGGGAGGACACCCTGCCCTCACTCGCCGCCTGATCACGCAAGTCATGAAGAATATCGCGACACAACGACAGCTGTCGGCGCAGCATGCTCACGTCCTCACGCAATGGAGAGTCAGCGGGCAGCTCCTGCTCGATATCCCGTGCAATCACGGTCATGGTCGACAACGGCGTACCCAGCTCGTGAGCCGCCCCTGCCGCAAGTGCACCGATGGCCACGACCTGTTCCCGCTGCAACAGTCGCTCATGCTGCTCCGAGAGCCGCTGGTCCTGCTCACGCAGTGCATGACTCATGCGCGACACAAAAAATGCGATGAGTCCGGCACTCAGCAAAAAATTCAGCCACATGCCAAACACATGCAGGTTAAACCCTTCTGCCTTGTCTGCGCCGGCATGCAGCATCATCTGGTGATGCGCATGCGGATCATCAGGCATCAGTGCCACCCCGGAAGACAGCTGCATGCCACCAAAGGGCTCAAACGGCACATAGTGAAACAGTAGCAGGCTGTAAGCCGACAGGGTCAGCAATGCCAGCACCACGGTAAAACCGATACGCAGCGTTGCCGCCGCAATGGTCAACGGAACGAGGTACCAGGACACGAAAGGATTGGTTGAGCCACCGGTCCGATAAAGAATGACCGTCATCAGCACAACATCCATCAGCAACTGGGCAAACAGCTCGGCCTCACTGACCCGCCCCACCCGGTGCAGCCGCCAAAGGGTCCAGCCATTGAACATGGTCAGCAACAGCAAGGCCGCAGTAATGGCCCGGTCAGAAAAAACGGCAACTCCCAGCCCCCACTCGGCCACCCCCAGAGCCAGCAGCAACCCTGCCAGCAGAATGGTGCGCAACAGGCACAGACGGGCCAGATTGTGATGATTGGCACTGGCATCGTGACGCATCAGTAAAGGCATGATCATCCTGAAAGGCAGGCATGAAAAAAGGTGTCCAAGGACACCTTTTTTCGGGGTGAGGGTCAAGCGACAGAATGTCGCAGGCCCTCGTCACCACAACCCGCTCAGGCCAGATTGGCGTTCACGAAGTCCCAGTTCACCAGCTTCTCAAGGAAAGTGCTGATGTAGTCCGGACGACGGTTGCGGAAATCGATGTAGTAGGCATGTTCCCACACATCGATGGTCAGCAGGGCCTTCTGGCCGTGAGCCATGGGAAGGTCGGCATTCGGAGTCTTGGTGACTTCAAGCTTGCCATCCTTGTTCAGGACCAGCCAGGCCCAACCGGAGCCAAACTGGGTGGTAGCAGCAGCCTTGAACAGCTCGACGAACTTGTCATAGCCACCAAGGTCGGCATCGATTTTGGCAGCGATGGCGCCCGTGGGCTTGCCACCACCGTTCGGCTTCATGCAATTCCAGTAAAAGGTGTGGTTCCAGATCTGGGCAGCATTGTTGAACATGCCGGCTTTGGCAGCATCACCGGCCACAGCCTTGATGATGTCTTCCAGGCCTTTGTCAGCCAGCTCAGTATCCTTGATCAGGTTGTTCAGGTTCACAACATAGGCGTTGTGGTGCTTGCCATGGTGAAAGTCCAGTGTTTCAGCACTGATGATCGGTTCCAGCGCGGTCTTTTCATACGGCAGGGCGGGCAATTCAATAGCCATGATGGGTTCCTGTTTTCCTGTGATCAGTTCGGGGCTGCCAAAGCAGCACCGCGGGGGGAGATTATGCAACTGTAGCGGATGGGCAGCAATTCACCAGCCACAGAAAAAGTGTCAGGCAGGACGACCCTGCCCGATGCAGATATCTGCCTTATTTCTCGTCGTCCAGATCGAAGTCGAAGTCGCGCAGCTTGCGCTGCAGGCGGCGCTCCTCAAGGAGCTCGTCAATCACCCGACGTTTGGTAAGGGAATTCTTGACGGCATTGGCCTTTGCCACTTCGTCATTGTCTGTCTCACCGTTTTCCTCGAATCCGTCTTCCAATTCCAGATCGTCCGATTTGGCTGCTGCCATGGGAACCTCTTAAACAAGGAATCTCACTGTTCGCGGGTATATACGTGAAAGAACGAAGGCTGTAAAGCTGCGACAGAATCAGCGCATCAAAAAAAACGGCCGGTACAAGACCGGCCGTTTTCAGAAGGGAGTGTTACCTGAAATCAGGCAGCAAAATCCTTCAGTTTCTTCAACGGGCGAATCTTCACAGCGTTGCTGGCCGGCTTGGCCTTGAACACGGTTTCTTCACCAGTGAAAGGATTGATGCCCTTGCGAGCCTTGGTTGCCGGCTTGCGCACAACCAGGATCTTGAACAGGCCAGGCATGGTGAAGGAACCGGCAGCATTCTTCTTCACGTGGCGCTCGATAACGGCGGACAGCTCGTCAAGAACGGCAGACACCTGCTTCTTGGTCAGCTCGGTAGCTTCAGACAGCTCAACCAGCAACTGGGTCTTGCTGAAAGCGGTGGCCACAGCGGCACCCGGCTTCTTGGCTACCGGCTTGGCAGCAGGCTTTGCAGCAACCGGCTTCTTGGCCGGGGCCTTTGCAGCTGGCTTGGCGGCAGGCTTTGCAGCTGCTTTCTTGACAGGGGCTTTGGCGGCGGGAGCTTTGGCAGCAGGTTTGGCGGGGGCTTTGGCAACGGGCTTCTTTGGTGCGGCTTTGGTGGCAGTCGTCTTCTTGGTTACGGCCATTATGTGTCTTCCTATCTGAGAGAGAATCCAGGTCAGGCGCTCAGCCGGCGGCTCGGCATGGCGCTTTGTTCAGCTGTACAGCAGAAAAGCATCTGAACTGGCTTGGATATATAGGGGATTTAGGATTGCCCAGCAATAGCATTTCCACCAAAAACGCCGGGTTTTACAGGCTTTTTATCAAAAACATGGCAGATACGGCCGTTTAACCGGGAAACTCCCGGTAATCCGACATCCCCAGCGCCGACAAGTTGCTGCGATTCCTTTCACTACCTGCTGCCGTAACCGGCCGGCTGTGGCTATAATCGCTCCCCTTTGGAGACCGTACGGGACATGCCCGCACGGCCGGATGATTCGGGGCAGAAACACCATGATGCGCACCCACTACTGTGGCGAACTGAACGAACAACACATCGACCAGACCATTACGCTTGCGGGCTGGGTCCATCGTCGTCGAGACCATGGCGGCGTGATTTTCCTGGACATGCGCGACCGCGACGGTCTGGTGCAGGTAGTGATCGACCCGGACACCCCTGAAGCATTTGCACAGGCCGACAAGTCCCGTTCCGAATACGTGCTGAAAATCACCGGCCGTGTGCGCAAACGTTATGCCGGCACCGAAAACCCGAACATGCCTACCGGCATGATTGAAGTACTGGGCAAGGACATCGAGATCCTGGCCGAGTCCGAAACGCCACCTTTCCCCCTGAACGACGACTTCACCAACGTTGGCGAAGAAGTTCGTCTGAAGTACCGCTTCCTCGACATGCGTCGTCCGGAAATGCTGGAACGCATGCGCTTCCGTTCAAAAGTCACCTCGAAGATCCGCACCTATCTCGACAAGCACGGCTTCCTCGATGTGGAAACACCGGTGCTCACCCGTGCCACACCCGAAGGTGCCCGTGATTACCTGGTGCCATCCCGCACCCAGCCGGGCTCTTTCTTCGCCCTGCCCCAGTCCCCCCAGCTGTTCAAGCAGTTGCTGATGGTGTCGGGCTTTGACCGCTACTATCAGATTGCCAAGTGCTTCCGTGACGAAGACCTGCGCGCTGACCGCCAGCCGGAGTTCACCCAGAT
>DPJB01000043.1 GCA_003543245.1 Moraxellaceae bacterium
GCAAGGGCGTGCTGTTCAAGAAGTTTGCCGGCGTTGATGTATTCGACATTGAAATCAACGAAAAAGATCCTGAAAAGCTCGTTGAAATCATCGCTTCGCTGGAACCAACATTCGGCGGCATCAATCTCGAAGACATCAAGGCACCCGAGTGCTTCTATATCGAGAAAAAGCTGCGCGAGCGCATGAAGATTCCGGTCTTCCATGACGACCAGCACGGCACATCCATCATTGTGGGCTCCGGTCTCCTCAATGCACTGAAAATCGTCAACAAGAAAATTGAAGACATCAAGATTGTCTGTTCTGGTGCTGGCGCTGCCGCCATCACCTGTCTGGACATCCTGGTATCACTCGGCGCAAAAAAGGAAAACATCCTTGTTGCCGACTCCAAGGGTATTTGCTTCGAAGGTCGTCCGGGCATGGACGAAAGCAAGGCCAAGTATGCGCAGAACACCACGGCTCGTGTACTCGCCGACGCACTGCCTGGCGCAGACATGTTTCTTGGTCTGTCCACTGCAGGTGTACTGAAACCGGAAATGATCAAGGACATGGCACGTGATCCGATCATCTTCGCACTGGCAAATCCGACACCGGAAATCATGCCGGAGCTGGCAAAAGAAGCACGCCCGGATGCCATCATTGCCACCGGCCGCTCTGATTACCCGAACCAGGTAAACAACGCGCTGTGCTTCCCGTACATCTTCCGCGGCGCACTGGATGTCGGTGCGACCACGGTGAACGAGGCGATGAAGCTGGCCTGCGTATACGCCATTGCCAAACTTGCCCACGTTGAACAGTCCGAAGCTACCAGCAGCTATGGCAGTGACAGCAGCCAGTCTTTCGGTCGTGAATACCTGATCCCGAAGCCACTCGATCCGCGCCTGATTCTGGAAATTGCACCCGCTGTTGCCAAGGCAGCAATGGATTCCGGTATTGCTGCCCGTCCGATCCAGGACTTTGATGCCTATCGCCAGAAGCTCACCGAATTCGTATACAACTCTGCCTTCATCATGAAGCCGGTGTTTGCAAAGGCCAAGGCTGAGCCAAAGCGGATTGTGTACGCTGAAGGTGAAGACGAGCGCGTTCTGCGTGCAGTGCAGGTTGTGGTCGACGAAGGCCTGGCCAAACCAATCCTGATCGGCCGTCCCGCCGTCATCGAAAAGCGCATCGAGAAGCTTGGCCTGCGCATTCGTGCCGGCAATGACTTCCAGCTGATCAACCAGGATGAAGACCCGCGCTTCAAGGAATACTGGACCTACTATCACAAGCTGATGGAACGCCGTGGCGTTTCACCTGAGCTGGCACAGAAAGAAGTACGTCGTCGTGCCACACTGATTGGCTCGCTGCTGGTTCATTTTGGCGAAGCGGACGGCATGATCTGCGGCACGTTTGCCAATTACGACCTGCATCTGCGCTACATCAACCGCATCATTCCGAAAAAGGCTGGCGTGACCAATTTCGCAGCCATGAACCTGTTGATGAGTGAAAACCGCACATTGTTCATCTGTGACACGTATGTGAATCCGGACCCGACCGCGGAACAGATTGCAGAAATGACACTGCTGGCTGCCGAAGAAGTGAAGAACTTTGGCCTGACACCAAAGGTTGCCCTGCTCTCTCACTCCAGCTTTGGCAGTGAAAACACAGACAGCGCCCGCAAGATGCGCAAGGCCTGGGAGCTGCTTCAGGTCATGGCACCGGAGCTGGAAGTGGAAGGTGAAATGCACGGTGATGCCGCGCTGGATGAAGCCATCCGCAGCCAGGCGTTCCCAAACAGCCGTCTCAAGGGAGCCGCCAATCTGCTCATCATGCCGACACTGGATGCCGCCAACATCGCATTCAATCTGCTGAAAGTGGTATCGAGCAATGGCGTGACCGTGGGCCCGATCCTGCTGGGTGCCAGCAAACCGGTGCACATCCTTACACCATCCGCCACCGTACGTCGCATTATCAACATGACGGCACTGACCGTGGCTGAAGTCTCTTCGATGGCAGCAGCACGGTAATTGCAACGTACCGCATAAAAAAGCCGGCTTTCTCCGGCTTTTTTATTGCGATCCCTGAGCATGGCTCTGCTCAACCCGATTTACAGCAGCTGCACCAATCAGACTGCTCCCGCCTCAAGTTCAGCGCCGGGCATAGGTAAATCAACACCCTTCGCCTTGTTGATGGCCTCGGTCACACGGTTCTCCTCCAGCCGTTCGAATGTTTTTGGCAACAACCGACGGGCAAGCGTGTTCAGTGGTTTCTCAACCAGGGATGGCAGCTTTATGCCCAGGGGGTTCGACTCCATGAGGTCCGCACTGGAAATGACACGAGTCCCCATCAGGTAATCAAACCACGGCCGCGTCACACACCAGTTGGCATCCTGATTGGAGTTCATGTGGTGATCATAGTGCCATGGAATGGCCTTGCGCCCCCACTCCGGATCCAGATGGGAGCGACGGTGCACATAAAAATAACGGCCCGCTGCATAATAAGTACCGAGCGTGAAAAATGGCGCAACGGGAAAAAGCAATGTAGTACCAGCCGTCAGCACCAGCAGCGATTTCACCTCGTTGCGTACACGCCAGTTTTTCAGACCCTCGCTATAACCATCATCCGCATAGGCGGTAGTACGCACGATCTTGTGATGTGCCCAGTGGCTTTTCATGTTGGTCGGTGTCGGGCTGTAGCGTGGCTGCCCCTTGCGCGGTGTACCGTGCAGCAGGTACTTGTGGGCATACCATTCAAAGCCGTTGGCAAACACAAGGGCAATGGGAAAACCAAGCATGGTGAGGGCCTTCTATGTTGTGGCTGACAATGCCATGTTGCCTTCACCTGATCATCTGCTCTTGACCAGTAACGACGTTGTTTTTGACAATCCACGCCAAAATGATGGACTCTCATGTGACACCCACCCTGATCCGGACTGTCGGGAATAACACATGTTTGGCGGTTTGTACGTAAGTGGTGCCCTGACCGGGCTACTGCAGGAGTTCCTGGACAGTGAAAAGCTGGAGGCCCCCGAGTGCCGGGCCAGGCTCGCCAACTGGCCAGCGGACAGCCGTATGCCGCTGTCAGAGTGGATCACGCTGCTTGATCTGGTGGCGGCTGCTGACTCACGCCCTGCTCTGGGCCTCGCCATTGGCTCTCGCGTCCAGCCCCGGCATGCTGGCGTCATGGGCTATCTGGGGCTGTCATGCGACACCGTGGGTGAGGCCCTGCTGCGCTTTGAGCGCTATCACCGCCTGGTATATGACGGTAACCCGATCCAGATCGATATCTCCCCCGAGGGCGTCAGCATCAGCTGGGGCATCGTGCATGGCCGGCCCGGCCAACTGGCGGATGAAACCGCCATTGCTGCATTTGCCACCATCACCCGCATGTTGATGGATCATCCGGCAGCGGCCAGCAAAGTCGAGTTTGTGAATGCGCTACCGAATGACCTGAGGCCTTATGAGGACTTTTTTCATTGCCCGGTGAGTTTTGGGCATGCCCGCACAACAGTGACCTTTTCCTCAGACTATCTGGGCATGCCGATTCGCTATCGCGACCCTTCACTCAGGGCACTGCTTGAGCAGCAAGCCGATGCGCTATTACGCACGCTGCCAGTAAATGATGATTTTGAAAGTGCGCTGAAACAGGCCCTGGTCAAAAGCCTGCACAATGGAGAGCCCACACTGGAAGTGGTAGCCAACAGCCTGCATATTTCTTCGCGAACCTTGCAGCGGCGTCTCGCAGACCGTGACATTCAGTTTCATGGTTTGCTTGAGGCAACACGACTGGCGTTGGCACGGGAGTATCTGGGCAACCCGAATCTTTCACTTACGGAAATTGCATTACTGCTCGGCTATTCCGAGCAGAGTGCATTCAATCGTGCGTTCAAGCGATGGACCGGACAAACCCCTCGGCAGGCAAGAACTCACACCGCGTGATCACCAGCCCGAAAGGGATTCCGTGGTGCAGGAAAGCTCACGCCACAGGGTAAGAAGTTCAATGGCACGCTCCGAGCTTCCACCAATCACAGGATGCAGGCGACAAGCCAGCGTACGGCGTCCGTTACACAACACGGTACTGACTGCAACCGGATAAGCAGGACTTCCGGGTGCCGAACACGTCAATGCATCAAGAAAAGGGACATTCCACTCGCCCAGATTGGAGTATGAACCGGTATGGCGGCCTGCCGGAGCCTGCACAAGGCGATACAGAATATTGATGCCGAACTGCCCGATGTAACGGCCGATTGTCAGGGCAATCCACTGCCGCCAATGCTCATGACGGGCAAAACGCGCTGAAATCTGCTCTTTCAGGGAACCCGGTGCTGTCTTGCCCGAGACGCGGACCATGAGTCCGCTGCAATGATTCATGACAGGGTCACCACAATCGACTGCGCCACGAAGATTTACTGGGAACACCCAGGACATGACGCTTTTCGCATCAGCAAGCGTGGTGCGTACGGCACGATCTGCCGTCCACAAGAGCCAGATGGTGGAACTCACACCTGCCGCCCGAGCCGCAGACTCCACCTGCAGGGTCTGCTCTGGTGTCAGCACCAGACTGACGGGCACATGACTTTGACTGTACTTCCGGCTGGCATCCAGATGATTCCAGTCAATTGCTGTGGCAGGCACATCAAGGGGACGGCGCGTTCGCCAAAGCTCACGCCAGTCAGGCTGCTTCATGCTGCGGGAGGATGGCAGGGGGCCGCAGTCATGGCCGCGCTCACGCAACAGCACGGACAGTCCACCAAGACCATCACCAAAGCGATGCGACCGCCGGTGCCAGTTCGGCACCGGCTCACCATTCTCGTAAAAACCGAACCACATGTTGTCATCAACACCATGACGCCGGCGCGCCTCATACCACATCCCAACATAGTCCGTGCCGGCGAACGGCTTTTCGTTCAGGCGCTTACTGATGGAGGTACTGATGCCTCTGCCAACTGACGCATTCATTGCAGTCCCTGCTCAATCGAGGCCGGCTTGTCGGATGCCGGCTCTGGTGCCTTGCCATGCCGCCACTGCACCAGACGACGGGGCAGCTCTGCCTTGAGATCTTCAAGGCAAGTATAGACAACCGGCACCACAATCAAGGTAAGCAATGTTGATGTAATCAATCCACCGATGAGCGCATGGGCCATCGGCGCACGCTGCTCTGCCCCCTCACCCAGTCCCAGGGCCAGGGGAATCATGCCGGCCACCATGGCTGCCGTGGTCATGAGAATCGGACGCAGGCGCGTCCTGCCGGCCAAGCGGATGGCTTCATCACGGGCATGCCCCTGGGAGACCGCATCCTGAATGAAGTCCACCAGCAGAATGGCATTCTTGGTGACCAGCCCCATAAGCATGACGATGCCGATCAGCGAGAAAATATTCAGGGTGCTACCGCAAACAAACAACCCGACGAACACACCAACAAGGGACAGTGGCAGTGATGTCATGATGGTCAACGGATGCAGGAAACTGTTGAACTGGGTCCCCAGCAACATGTAAATGAACAGGGCACCAAGAACAAGTGCCGTCACTGCATGCCCCACCGACTCCTTCATGTCGTTATTGGCACCCTGCGTCACAAAGCGATAGCCGACCGGCAGTTTCATGCCAGCAGCCACAGCCTCGATATCAGCCCCCACATCACCGGCCGGCCGGCCGGCCACGTTGCCGGAGAAAAGCACTTCACGATAAAGATTGCGGCGATTGATCTGCGCCGTACCGTTGACATCCGCAACCCGGGAAACCTGTCCCAGAGAAATCATTTCGGGCTGACCATTAACCGGATTGATGATGCTGCTGACAATCGGCAAGGCCGAGAGGTCAGCTGCGCTTTCACGCAAGCCTGCCGGCAACTGCACCCGTACATCATAATTCTCGCCGTCGGCGGCCTGCCAGGTAGTCACCGCCTCACCCGCCAGCAGGGGGCGCAAGGCACTACCTATCTGTCCGATCGAAACACCCAGATCTGCCGCCCGCTCACGATCAACCTGAAGTGCCAGCGTGGGACGACTGTCCTTGAGCGAGCTTTCCAGATCAATCAGGCCGGGAACCGAACCGACCTTCTGCTCAAACTCAGTCGCCAGCCGTTGCAGCTCACGCAAATCCTTGCCCTGCAAGGACACCTGGATCGGCTTGAGGCTACCAATCGATTCTCTTGCTGCAGCAACCGACGTTACCTCAATGCCGGCCACCTCCTGCAAACGGTCGCGCAAGGCCTGCACCAGCTCTTTCTGTGACATCGGGCGCTCATTGCGCGGCTTCAGCAGCACGCGCATCGACACACGATGCTTGCCGACATCCATACCAGCATTCAGCGTGGCATAAACATCGACCACTCCGGGAAAACTGCGCACGATACCGGTGACCTGACGCGTTTTTTCCTCTGAGTAGGCCAGGGTGGATCCTACTGGCGTCGATATCTTGATCCCTATTTCGCTCAGATCCGGCTCTGGTACAAACTCCGTGCCCACGCCGCGGGAAACGATGATGGCCAGCAGTAATGACAGCACGGCAATACCGATTGTCTGACCACGATGTGCCAGCGCCCAGGTAATGACCTTGTCATACTTGTCTGCCAGACCGGTTAGCCACGCATCAAACTTTTGCAGCAGTCGGTCAATACGTCCGTTACCCTTGCGACCATGCGCATCCGGATCATGCCAGCGGCTTGACAGCATCGGGTCCAGTGTAAAACTGATCAGCATTGAGAGCAGGACAGCGCACGAGACCGCAATACCAAACTGATAAAAGAAGCGGCCAATAATTCCGCCCATGAAAGCAACCGGCAGAAAGACCGCAACAATGGTGAGTGTGGTGGCAAGCACCGCAAGCCCGATTTCCTTTGTACCATCGAGTGCCGCCTGTTCGTGCGACTTGCCCATCGCCGCATGACGCACAATGTTCTCTCGAACGACAATTGCGTCATCGATCAGCAAGCCGATGCAGAGCGACAAGGCCATCAGGGTCATCATGTTGAGCGTAAGCCCGAACAGATGCAGGCAGAAAACGGTACCCAGCAGGGCAATCGGCAACGTCAGGCCGGTAATGACCGTGGATCGCCACGAGCCGAGAAACAGAAAGACAATCACGATGGCCAGGAAAGCACCTTCGATCAGTGTTTTCTGCACGTCGTGCAATGAAGACCGGATGGAGCGGGAAGTGTCCGCCACCTGGATAAGCTCAACGCCCTCCGGCAACATGTCCTGCAGGGTAGGTACTTGCGACTTGAGGGCATCCACCACCGCAATCGTGTTGGCACCGGACATCTTGACGACATCAACGCTGATCGCGCGCTGGCCATTCAGCAGGGCCAGAGACTGTGCCTCCTGCTCACCATCCACCAGACGGGCAACCTGATCCAGCGTAATGGCGGTCTGGCCCCGCACCGATACGACCATCGAACGGAAGTCCTCAGGGTCGGTCATGCGTCCGGTAATCTGGACGACACGCTCCTGGGCTCCCATTGCGACAGATCCTGCAGGCAGTTCGGCATTGTCACGACGCAGTGCACCCATGATCTGGTCAACACCAACCCCTAGTGCCTCCATGCGCTCGGGCAACAACTCCACCCGTATCTCACGAGGGACTGCACCCACAACATCCACACGCCCCACACCGGGAATATTCTGCAACCGGCGCACAACCTGCTGCTGAACGACGGCACTCAGTTCACGGGATGTCAGCGCATCCGAACGGAACGCCAGGGAAAACACGGGGGATTCATCTGGGCGATAGCGCTCGATCAGCGGCTCTCGCACCTCGTCACGAAAGCGCGTCTTGATCGCGGCAACCTTGTCGCGGACATCCTGCACGGCAACGCCGATGGGAATGCCAAGATCGAACTCAACAGCGATGCGTGAGCGCCCCTCAAAAGAGGTCGAAATCAGGCGTTTGACACCTGGCACTGTATTGATCGCTTCTTCAATGCGGCGAGTAACGTCATTCTCCACCACTTCCGGCGAAGCGCCGGGATAGTCCGTGGTGACAATGACATACGGAAACTCGATATCAGGATATTCTTCGACGCTGAGTGCACGCCACGAGAAAAGTCCAAGCACCATGAATGCCAGCATCATCATGATGGCAAAGACTGGGTGACGAATGCAGAGCCGGGTCAGGCCCATGATTTAGCCCTCCTTTACCGGAGAACCTGCCGAACCGGGAATGGTACCTTCCGCATAACGCACGGGCGCGCCTTCACGCTTGAGTGAAATGCGAGTGGCAACAATGTTGTCACCCGCAGAAAGACCGCTCTGCACAATGACCTGATTGGTGCGTGCATTCTGTGCACCCAGCGTGACAGGCTGCCAGAAAAGACGGTGCTCCCGGATGACCATGACGCCTGACTGGCCATTTTTTGTCTGCACGGCGGTCAACGGAACAGCCAGCCCGGAAGGAGCCTTCTCATCAACCAGTGCTCCCTTGGCAAACAGCCCTCCACGCAAGCGAAGATCCGGATTTTTCACAGCGGCATAAACCGTGATACGGCGATTGCTGGCTTTTGCCAGCGGGTTCAGTCGCACCACCAGCGCCTTGAACTTCTCGTCACCAAAGGCATCAACCGAAAACGTCAGTGTCTGTCCCTTGTGCACGCGTGAAATCTCGTTCGATGGCAACTGGATTGCCAGCTCCAGCTGGCTCAAATCCACCAGTCGCAGCAGTGGGGTATTCGGCATGACCAGCTGCCCTGGCTCTACCAGGCGTTCTGCAACCATGCCGGAGAACGGCGCGCGTAAAACAGCATCGTCAAGTGACTTCTTTGCCATCATTACTGCTGCTTCATTGGCCTTCAGCTGTGAGGCGTAAACGGCCACCTGGGTTTCCGCTTTTTCCAGATCATTACGCGAGAAGAAGTTCTGCTGGCTTAACACCCTGAATTTCTTCATTTGCTCACGGGAGGTTTCCAGCTCGGCACGACTTGATTGCACCGCAGCTTCAGCCTGTGCCAGACGGGACAGTGCCTCAAGGTTGTTCTGACGCAGAACCACCTGCCCTGCCGAGACCGACTCGCCCTCACGTACCGGAACGTCAATGATGTCACCCGCAACACGCGCATTCAGCAGCATCTGTTGTACCGGCATCAGCGTACCGGTGAATGGCACTTCTGCATCAAAGTGGGTGACCTTCACCACCGCCACATCAGAAGGAAGCAATTCAACAGCACGAACCTGTCTGGACATGGAGCTGACAGAGGGACTTGGCCATGCCAGCACCAGGGCACTCACCAGCAAGAACAAACCAAATGCATACATCCAGGGATGACGCACAACCGTCTGCACAAGGGCACGATATTGCATGACTACAGCCTCCCGCATTCAAAATAGGGAACCAGCCTTTCATCGAGGACAGGCAGGCTGTCCCGTGAAAAGCTGGCAAGGTAATGGGTTCCGGCCATGAAGAAATGGCGGAAATTCCTGATAACAGTGCGACGAGGATCATTGGCAGACAAACTGAGCGACAAGGCTCTTCCACCCGCCTGGCTGCAATGCTCCCAGAGCGCCTGCAGCAATACGGCAAAAGCCTCGGTGTCATCAGGAGTTGTCAGGGGCGAATGCACCAGACGGTAATCCAGCAGTTCACCAGCTGGCGGCAGGTGTAATCCACCCAGCAGACGTGTCCAGAGGTTGTAAACCGGGCGCAACAGATTGATCCAGGGCTTATAGGAAACCACACGCGTCTGCTTGAAGGCTTTCTGGTCCCAGACGGCCCCGAGCGCACAAAGATCACCATGACGCTCTACCAGAATGAAATCCTGAATGGACAAACCACGAAAATAGGCCTCACCTGTCAGCAGACCATTGAAATCATAGGCCGGCAAAAACTGGTAATAACGGGACATCTTCTGCACAAAACCGTTCATGACAGGGATATCAGAAACCGTGGCTTTACGTACCGAACAATCAGTGGAGGCCTCCTGTTGCTTGCTGCCGGTGAGCGTAAAGGTTTCGACATTGATCTGAGGCGCATAGAAAGGCATGCCGGCACGCCCACCCTGCGCCAGGGCAGAGCGGGAGCGCTCGTTCTCATTGAGGATGATGGTTTGATACCAGCCACTTTCGCCAAGGATATCGCGCATTTTACGGCTCAGGTAAACCAGCAAGCGCCCCCCCTGATGCGCAGCAGCAACACGCAAGTCTCCTGCAAAACGCACATCACAACGCTCACCATTCACAAACACGGGGCGCTGACCGAGATTAACCACTGCGACAATATCGGCGGTATCCCTGTGCTGGGCGACAAGGATTTCCGGCTGCACATGGGATACCGTCGCAGCCTGCAGATAACTGGGAGCGCGCTCAAAACCGAGCGCCAGCAATGCCGAGGGCTGCGGGGCACCCAGCAAGCGACGGATGCCCTCATCATCACCAGCCTGTACCGCACGAATGGCGTAGGCGCTCATGACAGCACACGGGATTCTGTGCTGAAGAATCCGGCTGCTTCAGGCAGGACATTGCGCAGATGCGACAATGCAACCCGGCGTACGGACTCCGGCTTGATATTGCCCTCGATCATGCCGGCGGCAACCGCAATTAACTGATAGAGCGCCCAGCCATCGTCAACCAGAAGGGCAGCCGCAGGCTCCAGCTGGTGTAGATCCCGGGCAAGGTCGTAATGAAAATGGCGCCGCAGCTTTTGCTCGACAGCCTGAGCGATCTGCTCATCCGGCCCCAGCTTCGTGCCGGCAGAGGTGCGACTGAACAGCGCGATATAACGCGAACGTCCCTCGCCACGGGCATCCACCGCCAGCAGAGTGACAGGCTCGACACCCGAGTCCAGAGCTGTCTCGGCCAGCACTTGACGTGCTGCTTCAGGTGACATTTTCTCACCCACCAGATCCACACCAAACAGCCGGCCCATGAACTGGAAACACGGAACCTGTCCCATGAACCCGGTTACCGCAATGCGGTCATCCAGCCGATAGCGCAGCAGACCATTACCGCCACTGATGATGGGACTGACTTCATCGCCCTCACGCAGTTCCCAGGGAGCGAGCACCACACCGTCTGACAGACGCTCAAACTCATAGACATGACTTTGGTAGGCCAGTGGATAGCGATCCTCATAGGGAATGGTAACCACGCCCTCGGTGGCCCACAGCCCCTTGCCCTCAAAGGAGGCCTGGGGAAGCGCAAGCCGCAACTGTGCCGCCCATGGCGCTGCATCTGCTGTATCCCACGCAGAAACCAGCGCCAGCTCCGGCCAGAGCCGCTGGGCAATTTCTGCGGGAGTGAGTCCTGCCACTGCCGCCAGGCGGCGCGCACGATCAGGGCGGTGAGGAGCAGGAACAGCCGTCAGTGAGGCGGCGCGAGCCCCCCATTGACCGCTGGCCAGCACAGAGGCCAGCTCATTCGCCCACTGAGCGAGACTTTCCAGCTGCTGCAGGGCAAAAGTGGGACTCCAGACTGACAGCATGCGCAGATCATCATGCGCAACCAGCCAGGCCAGAGTGGCAAACATGGCATCGTCGGCACGACCGGCAAAAGCCACACCCGGCGGAACTGCCTGTGAACGGGCCGCCAATACTCGCTTGGCAAACCCCAGCAGCTCACTGTCATCATTGAAGTTGCCATCCAGCAATTTACGCTGGCTTTCCGGCAACCATGATACTGACCAGTAGTGCCGCCCCGTTCCAAGACGAGGGTGTTGACGGTACAGGCTGGCCAGCCACGGACCGATGGCGGCATCCAGCTCACCGAGAAAACTGCGTGTGTAAGGAATCAGCTTCAGTGCTTCGGAGGAGCCACTGGTAGGCTGGTAACGCTGCAAGGGACTGTTGATCAGCTGCGCACGTCCCTCACGTTGCGCGAGGATGCGTTCCTTCCAGTCGCCATAGCGCGACAGCGGCACATGCTCCCGGAACTCTTCCCAGCTGGCCCCCGATTGCAAACCGGGAACTGTGCCAACCTGCTGCAGCAGCAGGTCGAGCTTGTGCCGCTGCACCGTTTCGAGCTGATTACGCTGACCGGCGAAGCGGCGATCTGCCTGCCAGCACGCCAGACGCAACGCCTGATGAGTCAATGCCGTCAACATGATGCGCCACCTGCCTGATAAGTAAAACCGCGGGACAACAACCGAAACGCCTGCCGGCGAATCAATTCCCCACTGAGCGCAACTTGACCACCACTGCCGCAGCGTCACTACGCTGCGCGTCAGCATCAGCACTGCCCTTGCTGGCCGGCTTGGTGGCATAACGAATGGAGAACTTGGCAAGGTCAGACCAGCCGATTTCGCCTACACAGGGCAGCTCAGTGCCACGACGCCACTCCGGATTGCGCTCTTCAAAGAAGCGGATGGCGGGGCTGTCGGCACGCATACGCTCGGTAATCTCGGCAACATCACCACGCAAGGGCTGGTAATCATCGCCAAAATCAAGGATGCGGCTTTCGCGGTTATAGAAAGCAGGGAACATATGTTCGCAATAGGCATCCACAATATCGGACAGGTGCTCACCTTCTCCCCCGTCATGACGGGGATAGAAGGTAAAGAAGTTGTTGGCAAGCAACAGGTAGGTCTTGAAACCCTTCGAGATCAGGAACCAGTAGATCGGCCGGAAGGGATTCCTTACCTTCTCGGCAATCAGGAACCTGAAAAAGGCAAACTGGAGAGCCCTGGAGCCCCAGTAGGCACGCTCGATAATGGTGTCACCACTGAATACACCGCGCACCTTGCGGCCATTGACCGCAACATCCGTGGTCATCAGCGTGGAGAAGCCGACAACCCGGCCTCCCGCATTGCGCATGATAAAGGCACCGGTCTTCTTGCTCAGGTCATGCAGGAATATGTCCCAGGTGGTGTTCTCGTAGTACTGGGAATAGACAGCGTACATCTGGCGGATGGCATGCACATCAATGTCTGCCGTGCGGGCATAAGTGGCATTGAGAGCAGCGCGCTTGTTATTGTTTTTCATTGCGCATCCCTGGGTGGTCCGTGGGGATGGGTATTATTGGAAGCCGACCACAAAGAGTCACGAGGGAAAGCGGCCAGATCATGTGCATGACCGGCCACATCACCCGCTGATCAACACCACTCATCGCCTTTTATTGCCAATCCGTCAGCCAAAACAGTACCCTTCGCCAAAATAACAATAAAAAAGTGCTTACATGGATGACTTACCGTTCATTCCGGTGATCTATATGCACAGGATGGTCGACATGCTGCGTGAAGAGCATATCGATACCGACCAGGTCCTGCGCGAGTGCGGAATCAACCCTGCCCTGATGAATCGCCCGGATACGATGCTGACCGCCCGGCAGACGAGGATACTGATCAGCAAATACATGGGGCTGTCGTCCGTAACCTACCCCGGGGTACGGTTTGGCCAACGACTGGATCTGGTTACCCACGGCCTGCTGGGTTTTGTTTTTTTCTGGGAAGGCTCCTTTCAGGACATGCTATCCAACATTGTGGCATTCCTGCGTGTCCGCTTTCCCCTGATGCACTTCGAGCTGCGCCAGGGCGCGGACTACTTCAGCTTTGACATTCGCTGCGACAAGCGCATCCGCGATATCGAGCCCTTCCTGATCCAGACCGTGATTGGCAGCATTACCGGGCTGGGCCGTATGCTGACACAGCGCATCAGCATCCATTGCCGGCAGGAGACATTCAGGGACCTGAAGACACTGCAAAGCATGCTGAAGGCAGACGCGGCCTATACGGATGACGACAATTCGGTCCGCTTCTATACCTCGGGAATACAGCTCAAATCCACCAGCGACGGCAGCAGCAAGGAGCAGGAGACCAATGAAGGCATCGAAGAACATGGCTTTGTCATCAAGCTGCGCAACCTTCTGCTTGAGAACCTGCAGGCCAATCATGGAGCGGAGGAAATTTCTTCACTGATGGGCATGAGCGTACGAACCATGCGACGCCGGCTAGCCAATCTCGGCATGAATTTCAACAGCATCCGTACGGATGTACGCATGCAGATTGCGATGCGGTATCTGACCACCACAAACATCAGCATTGAACGGATTGCCGACTTTGTTGGCTACAGCGACCAGACAACATTTACCCGGGCCTTTCGCGAATGGAAAGGCCACACACCCAATGAAATACGCCAACGGCGAGTCAGAACACAAAACAACTGCACGGAAAGCTGATAGATCCTACTTGCTGACATGCTCAAAGACTCCTGACCAGCCAACGGTCATGTCTGCATTGCGCAAGGTAGCAATCCGGTCAATATACATACGATATAATTTCCGCTCGGGATCCTGTGCCAGCAATTCCTGCAGGATATCCTCTGCCGCACTCCATTGCTGCGCATGGTAATAGCCGATCGCCTCATTGTAGCGGGCGACCCGCTCTTTACGTGACGTGCTCGCCTCACTGAGCAGACAGATCGGTTCATACACCATCACCGGTTCGCTCTTCCCCTTGACGATGATGCGATCCACACGCCGGTACAGGAACTCCGGCGCCTGTGCATGAGTGGATTCCCCCACAAGAATCCTGACACCATAAAACTTTGTCAGGCTTTCAAGACGGGAGCCCAGATTCACGGCATCACCCAGTACTGTATAGGCGCGCCGGAATTCCGAGCCCATGTCGCCGACATTCATCATGCCCGTGTTGATGCCGATACCGATATTCACCTCGGGAAATCCTGACGCAACAAACTCCTGCCTCAGGTCATCCGTTCGCTTCTGCATTGCCAGCGCAGTCACAATGGCATTATGGGCATGACGCCGGTCTTCAAGCGGGGCATTCCAGAATGCCATGACCATGTCGCCCACATACTTGTCGATCGTGCCGTTATTATCAAAAATCACCTGGGTAATCGGGGTAAAGAAACGATTAAGCATCTGTTTCAGGGCCTGCGCACTCAGCCCTTCAGAAATGGAAGTAAAGCTTCGGATATCGGAGAACAGGACCGTCATCTCGCGACTCTCTCCCTCAAGGGAAACAGACTCGGGATGCGCCAGCATCTGTTCGACATGTGCAGGAGGGACGTACTGACCAAACATGGTCTTGATTTCACGCTTCTGGTGACTGGCCCGCAAAAATCCGAAGACAATATTGAACAGGGCAATGGTGGATGCCATAAGCAGTAGCGCCGCCAGCGGCAAATCAAACCTGGCCGCCTTCCACAGCGCAAAATTGCCCAGCACCAGCACCAGCAGCCAGCCACCGGACACCATTATCATGTAGCCCGGCTCCAGTCTTGGCAGCAGCAGCGCCAGCAAAAGTCCGCTCACCAGCAACAGCACAAACGTGGCTCCCGGCTCCCAGTCAGGACGATAGACAAACTGCTGGTTTCCTGGCGTGCTTTGCAAAATCGCATCGACCAGATTGGCATGCACTTCCACCCCCGGGTACAGCGTTTCGAGTGGCGTTGTCCGCAAATCCGCAAGCCCTAGTGCCGACGTCCCCACGAGCACGATGGCACCTTTCAGGGTACCTGCCGGCAACTCGCCCCGCATGACGCGCGAAGCAGGAACATACGTGAAGCTTTCCCGTCGTCCCTTGTATGGCACCAGCGCCCTGCCGTTTTCATCGGTACGGATGATACGGTCAGCAATCTGGATGCTCTCGATGCAAGTCATGCCACGCCTGCAACTTGCCGTTTGCAGCTTGATAAAAGGGGCATCGAGGTAAACCCTGGCCATCTCCAGCGCAAGAGAGGTGTAGAGCGCATCCTGATGCCGCAATATCAACGGAGAGCGTCGGATGACGCCATCACGATCAGGCAGTGTCGTAAAAAATCCGGATGACAGCGCCTTTGCCATCAGGACCGGAAGATTACCGGTATAGTCCGGCAATGAAATCACACGCCAGGCATTGTCCTGCGGGTCCAGCATGAGGAATGGCTGGGGCAGCTTTCCCACCTGCACACCATCCGCATGAAACATGTAACCAAGCACCGTGCGTGAAGCGACCACCGAAGCAAGACTGGCATCATGATCAAAACGGGAGCGTCGCGCTGCAATTTCTGCTCTTGCGGCGGGTGAAAGCGTGGGATCTGCCAGTACCTGATCAGCCGCATTGCTTTCTGCCTCTGAAAACAGCACGTCAAACCCGATGAGACTGGCACCCTCCTTCTCCAGGGCTTTTACCAGTGTAGCCACCTTGTCGCGACTCCAGGGCCAGCGTCCCTCGCGCTTGATGCTCTGCTCGTCAATGTCGACCACAATGACGGGAACCCGCCCTTCCGGTCGTGTCGTGGTAAGCAACTGAAAGCGCAGGTCATACAACAGGGTATCCAGACGCTCCAGCGGCCGGGCAATCCTGCCAGCCACCCGACTGTCCTCACTGAGACTGATGACATCCAGTACCAGTATCAGGATGACAATGCCCAAGCCCAGCCAGGCCGGTACACCGCGCATACTGTTCCGCAACGTCTCCCACATGCTGTCCTGCCTTCTGTCCCTGTTATCAATTCCGGAACAGAACTTCCCATGCCGACACCGCTCACTGCAAGCCCTTTAGCCACCAGTCGCCGTCAGGTGGTGCTGGCCTTTAAGGGTGCGCTCCGGTTTAATTGCTACTGTACAAGCATGTGTGCTGAACCTTTCAGCCGGGTAGCAGGGAGTCGCAGTAATGGAGAGTCAACGCCAGGGCGGGCGCGCGCAGGGCTGGAGGCGCATCATGCCCGGACTCTGCCTGCTGGCATTACTCTTCATGCCTGGCTCATTGCTGGCAGGCCCCGTTGTTGCACTGACCGCAAACCTTGGCCAAACCCCGCTTGGCGAATACCTGGAAGTACTGGAAGACTCCGATGGCGCGCTGACCCTTGCCGAAGTCCAGAGCACCGAACTGGCACCCTTTTTCAAGGCCAATAACTCTCCCATGCTTAAGCTGGGCCTGTCCCGGTCTGCTTGGTGGATACGGTTCAGCGTTCAAAATCCTGACGATACCAGGCGAAAGCTTGTACTTGATCTGGACAGGGCCAGCCTGGCCAATGTCAGCCTGTATGAGCCTGACGAGCATGGCTTCTATCAGCATCGGGATGCCGGCGTACGAACCACGCAGATCATTGCTGACGAGGCTGGCAACAGCTACCGCTTCCACCTTGATGCCCGCGCAGGACAGGTCACCACCTATTACCTTCGAATCAATACCAATCTGGGACTGACCACCTCCATCACTCTCGGCACAACCAAGAGCATGGCAAGCGCGCAACGCACCACGACAGCCCTGTTCGGCATTGGCATCGGCATCATGACAGGCCTGATTCTTTATTCACTCCTGCTCCTGCACAGTCATGCTCGTGATCGCGCCAGCCTCTGGTTCATGCTTTACATGCTGGTCGTAACAGCCTACCTGCTGACTGAAAGTGGCGTTATCGGCGTCGAGTTCCTGCGCATTCGCAACCTGCAGAATTTCCTTGAGGTATGTAGCGTGTTTCTGGCACAGATCGCCGCCACGCTTTTCGCCGGAAGTCTGCTGCGCAACCATTTGCCTGCAGTTTTTGTCCGACTTATGCAAATGCAGGCGCTGGCACTGGGCATGCTGATGATCCTGGCCCTTACCCTTTCACCGGATCACGCAGGCTACATCACCGCCTTCAGCGCTTTGGGGACGGGCATCGTGCTCCCCATCGCCGGCTTCGTCAGCTGGAAGAACGGACTCGGTCCGGGCCTGCTTTATGCAATAGCCCGCCTCATCCTGATACTTGCCACCGCACTCTCTGCCACCAATATCCCGGGCGGTCTGGATACCAACCTGCCCACCAGTGCCCTGGTAATGTTTGCCGCCTGTACAGAAGCACTCCTGATCGCCGTCGCTCTGGCACTGCACCAGCGCAGCGTCATGCTCGAAAACGCGCACCTGCATGAACTAGCCAGAATAAGCGCTGCAGAAACCCGTGCAAAGGAAGAGTTCCTGTCACAAATGAGCCATGAAATACGCACTCCCATGAGCGGTATTCTTGGCATGACCGAACTTCTGGCAGACACACCCCTCACGCAAGGGCAGCGCGAGTACGTCAATACCATTCATGCCTCCAGCAACTCGCTGCTCCGTATCCTCAACGACATTCTTGATCACTCGAAGATGGAGGCAGGCAAGCTTCGCGTTGTAGAAGAGCCCTTCGACCTTGGCATTCTGCTCGGCGAATGCCTGACCCTCTTCAAGACACATGCCGAGGAAAAACACCTCGAGCTTATCGCCACAATAGACCCTGGACTTCCAACACTGGTCTCGGGCGATCCAACCCGCCTGCGCCAGGTCATCAGCAACCTGCTGCGCAATGCCATCAAGTTCACCCAGAATGGCGAAGTCGAAATTCACCTGCAGCAAGGCAAGCGCGGCATGCGTGTTGAGGTGCGTGACACCGGCAGCGGCATCCCACCTGACCAGCTTGATGTCATCTTTCTGCCCAACCAGGCGGGCAACAGCCCTGGAACAGGACTTGGCCTGTCCATCTGCAAGCAACTGGTAGAGCTCATGGGCGGAGAGATCGGCGTCAGCAGCCAGCTGCGGCAAGGATCAACCTTCTGGTTTGATCTGCCACTAAAGGCTCAGGCGACCAGCCAGCCCGAAGACAACATTCCGGATCACTGGTTGCGTGGCCTGCGCCTGCTGGTGGTCGATGACAACGCGACCGTCAATCGCGTGGTCGCCGAACAGGCCGGACGCTGGGGGATGGTCGTGCGCACGGCGGACAATGGCGCCGAGGCCCTGGCTCTTGCCCGTAATGCCGCCAATCTTGGCGAGCCGTTTGATGTGATCCTGCTCGACCACAACATGCCCGGCATGAGCGGTCTGCAACTGGCGGCCCGCATCAAGGAAGACCCCATCATCCGCAATGATGTCATCATGATAATGATGACCGGCATGAATGTTGCGCCAACCCATACCATGACACGCAATGTCGGCATCCGGCGCATCCTGGCCAAGCCCGTGACAGAGCGCCAGCTCAAGACCGCGATCGCCGAAGAGCTCGGCCACCTGAAGCGCCTGCACGAACAGACTCCAGTCATAAGCGATACCGACATGGAAGGACTGAAGCAATTACGGGTGCTGATTGCCGAAGACAATCATCTTAGCCAGAAAGTGATTCGTGGCATGCTTGGCAAGCTTGGCGTACAGGCGACCGTCGTGGCCAATGGCCGTGAGGTCGTGGAAGAAGTCAGCCGCAGGGAATACGATATCGTGCTCATGGATTGCGACATGCCCTTCATGGATGGTTACGCAGCAACCCAGGCGATTCGTGAGTGGGAGCGTGTCACTGCGCGCAAGCCCATTCCCATTCTCGCGCTCACCGCACACATTCTGGACGAGCACAAGATGAAAAGCCGCGAGGCTGGAATGAACGCTCATCTGTCAAAGCCGGTGGAACTGGCAGAACTTCAGAACGCCTTGCTTGCATGGGCACCACATGCACAAAAAACTGACAGCCTGAGCTGAGCATGTAACTACCACGCTTTCAGAACACCAAAAAAATCCCCGCAATTACGGGGATTTTTTATGACTGGCCATCGATCATCCCTGCATCAGGGAATGCCGGCATAGCCTTTTCCAGAGGGCATATTGCCTGGCAGCAAGGTTTCAAGCTCAAAGAACTCGCTGCTCAATTCCTGCACCAGCCGGTTATCTGGCACTGAAAAGAGCTGCAGCCGGGCTGTAGCAAATTTTGTGTTCTTTACAACCGAACGGGCACCGCCAGGATGGTCATAATGCAGAGCCACCCACGGTTCAATACGTGGATTCTGCCCATCAATACTCACCTCAAGTCGATGACTTGCATTGGTAAACGTCGCTATCCAGCGATAATCATCCAGCGCCTCTACCCGCTGTTTCCAACTGGCGGTCAGGGCATTGAAGTGATGCCACCGTCCCTGCGTCTTGAGCGAGCTCATACTGAGGAATGGCGACTTCACCAACCCTCGAGCCAGCGCAATCTTTACTGAAAACCCGTCAAAGTACGCTCCCGGGTCTTCGGCAAAACGATTGCAGTCGGCATATGCATACTCATAAGCATGCTCTGTCCCCCAGTTGTGGCCGTTCATGCCAAGAAACTCACCATCAACGGTGATTCCGGCACATGTAATACGTCCCCTGAATGTCAGAAAGCAGTCGCGGGTAATGATTTTCTTCTTTGGCCAGGGCAGATGATACAGACGCTCATTCGGGAAGTGATAAAGCACCTCATCCGAACGCTCCAGCGCCAGCTCCCATTGAGCAGTACCACGCGACGTATGCAGTTTCCCACGCAGCGCCTCACGGGAAATCGAGAAAAAAGAGCCTGATGCAAAGTTGACACTGGCCTGCTCCCAGTGACCTGACCTGGAAAAAGTGGCAAAGGCTGCGGGCGTCATGTCTTCCTTGTCATAAATGACTTCGGACTCACCGCTTACACGATCAAAAATGATGAACGCATTTTCCACCGTAATGGTCTTGTGACCATTACGGCGCAGGAGATTATGCTTGAGCCAGAAGGCATGCCGCCCATCCTGACTGGTGCCCCGAAAGTAGAATGACTCATAGAGCCCACCACGGGCTGCGGGCAGTGCAAACGCCACGGGATCAATCATGGAGGTCCCCTTAACTCATCCGCAAGCGCAATGCCTTGAGCGGGAACGTCACCACGGAATCACGATACACCAGCTCGGCTTCTCCAATGACATGTCCACCCCGATACACCATCAGGGGCAATGTCGTCATGGACTCCACCAGATTACGGACATCATAGGTTTTGCGTCCGGCCACATGCAGCTCACCAATATCATCAAGCTCGAAGTGCAGATCGTAGGACGGCCCGGTCAACTGCAGCACAAGCTCCCCCCGAACCCTCGCTGGACGATGAAAAGCCCCGAACTCGACCGTACCGGAACAATGACGCACAGCCCCGAAACGGAGAAGCTCGGAAGTGGCTGCATCTACATTCAGCACAAACGAGTGCCGGCCAGCGGGCAGGCCGCTGTCGGGATTAAAGGCAATCCAGCCTGACATGTGTTCCTTGAGTACGATCTGCAAAGACATAACTGCTATTCCTCATTTGCCGGAAACCGGCTCTTTAACTTTCTTGCGACTACCAAAATGCATCTCAAGCCTGAGTACCACCGAGGGCACCACATCCCAACCCACATCCCGGTAGCTCGTCAATCGCGGCTCAACCTCATAATAAAGCCAATCACGCAAAAATGACTGCCGCCACAACATCCAGGGCCCGTAGCTCTCCTTGCTGTAGTTGGGCTGGGTATGCCCGCTAAGGGAAATACCGTAAGCAAGTGAACCTTTATGCTCGAGCACATGCGACATTGCCAGTCCATGTGTCCAGACAAAACCGTCCTGATCCTGAGTCTGATCAAACTGGAAAACCGTATTGAAGCTCAACACCGCCTGCTCCGACATTGCCCGCTGGAAGCCGAGCTGAGAGGTGGATACACCCAAACTCTCGGTACCATACCGAAATGTCTGGCCTGCCTTCACCACGGAGTTCTCGGTCAGCGTCCACAGCCGGCGCAAGCGTAAGCGTGCGAAGATGTCCGGACCACTACGCAGGCCAATATCCATATCCGAGTCGATCCTGGCGAGATCCAGCGGATTCCAGCGCACGGATACAGAGGCATTATCCCTGATATCCTTCAAGGCCTGCGGTGAGCTGCGCTGCTCCTGTGTGAGCGTGTCCTCCCCGTCATCAGAAATGATCAACCGCATGCGCCTGCTGGCATTCGGCAAGTCCACTCGCGCACGCACCCTTGCTTCGGTGCTCCAGCCATTCTCCTCGTCCCAGCCAACCTCGGTGATTACACGCACCAGGGCGCCGGCCTCATCATCACTCCAGTCGCCAAACAAATCATCAAACCACCGTGCAGCATCAACAGTTTGCCCCGAAAACACGCACTGCTGATAGTCCATCCACCCCATGAACTGGCCACTTTCATCACGGCGGATACAGCCCTTGCCGGCTGGCTCAAGGACACCATCTGCCACCATCGAGGGAGGCACATCCACAGCAACTGCTGTTTCAGGCCCGGCAACCGCTGGCAGCCCTCCTGGAGAGGGCTCTTCCTCGCTGGCATGCAGCCATGCCGGCAACAGGAAAAGCCCGATCATGACCACACGGAGAGACCAAACGGCACGCTGCCGGCCAGCCGGGAACCAGGCACACCCGGGCCGCTGCATCCTCACCCCGCCCAACCACATGAGCACATGCCTGAAATCTCCTTTTCCGCCCTGATACGATATCCGGCACTCCAGATACTGCCACAAGACTATGTGATTCCACCAAGTGCTTTCTGTCTTGCAGCACACAGACGGGCACAACTGGCTTATCAAATTGCGCCAGAGCAATGCCCAAAAAAAAGGCCCGCAAAGCGGGCCTTCTCAGGAGGCGTGCAAAACAGCCTAGAAATAAGCCTCGCTGAAACCCATCAGCGACGCTGCACCCGCCTCCACCATACGTGCACGCCCCTCCAGCTCAGGCAGGACGCGAACAGCAAAGTAGTCTGCAAGCGCCAGCTTGTCGGCATAGAAGCTGTCATCCTTCTTGCCAACAGCCGCCTCGGCCATCAGTGCCCACATGTAGGCATAGCTGGTCAGGCCAAACACATGCAGGTAGTCAACTGCAGCGGCATTGATTTCATCGCCGTTGCCGGCGGACAGCTCGATGACACGCTGGGTCAGTGCCTCCAGACGATCAATTGCTGCCACAAAGCCGGTCTTGAGGCGGGCCGTTTCCGGGGCATTCAGTCGTGCGGCAGCCTCACGCATTTCGGCAACGTACATCTTCACGAACGCAGCCTTGTTCTTGACTACCTTGCGGCCCATGAGGTCATTGGCCTGAATGCCGTTGGCGCCTTCGTAGATCTGCGCAATGCGCACATCACGCACCAGCTGCTCCATGCCCCACTCACGAATGAAGCCGTGGCCACCAAATACCTGCTGGGCATCCACGCAACCCTCGAAGCCCTTGTCCGAGAGAAAGGCCTTCACCACCGGGGTGAGCAACGCGACACGATCAGCGGCAGCAGCAGCCACTTCGCCTTCGGCATACTTGGACAGGTCGAGATACTTTGCGGTGTACATCACGAAGCAACGAGCGGCTTCGTTATGGGCACGCGTCTTCAGCAGCATGCGACGGATATCCGGATGCACCAACAGAGAGTCGGCCGGCTTTTCCGGCGACTTCACGCCCGTGGCAGAGCGCCCCTGCAAACGGTCGCGTGCATAGGCAGCCGCGCTCTGGTAGGCCACTTCCGAAGCACCCAGACCCTGGATACCCATGGACAGGCGTTCGTAATTCATCATCACGAACATTGCAGCCAGACCTTCATTGATGCGGCCGATCAGATAGCCCTTGGCGCCATCAAAGTTCATGACGCAGGTGGCTGAGGCCTTGATGCCCATCTTGTGCTCGATATTGCCGGCACCCACCTGGTTACGCTCACCTATAGAGCCATCAGCGTTCACATGGAACTTCGGCACGAGGAACAGCGAAATACCCTTGGAGCCTGCAGGTGCATCCGGCAGTTTGGCCAGCACAAGGTGAATGATGTTTTCTGCAAGATCATGCTCACCACCGGTGATGAAGATCTTGGTGCCAGTGATGCTGTAGGAGCCATCGGCTTCCGGCACGGCCTTCGTCTTGATGATGCCCAGATCTGTGCCGGCATGCGGCTCGGTCAGGCACATGGTGCCAGCCCACTCGCCAGAATAGATTTTTGGCAGATACAGATCATTTATCTCATCGGTCGCATGCTGCGACATGGACAGCGCGGCACCAATGCCCAGCAGCGGATAAAGCGCGAACGAGGGGTTGGCCGAGAACAGGATTTCATCCGTCAGCGCCGTCACCGTCTTCGGCATGCCGGCACCACCCCANNGTATCGCGATCCACTTCGTTCAGTGCCGGCACCGACTGCCAGAACTCGGTGGCCTTGAACACTTCATCCAGCACAAAGCGCATGTCACGCAGCGGGGTTTTGTAAACGGCCATTCTCAACTACCTCTTCAATAACGACAGCCAGACCCGGAAAAACAGGGGTGGCATGAAGAAAACCTGACTAGCAAAAAGCCCGCATGTGCGGGCTTCCTGCAGTGCATTGCTACATCAACACATCATCAGCTTCAGAATGCGAAAGCATCCACGTCGACCTGCATCAGCACTTCCAGACCGCCATCGATTGCATCGACGTGGCTCTTGGTGCGCGGCAGGATCTTCTTGAAGTAGAACTGGGCTGTCTGGACCTTGGCCTTGTAGAAAGCTTCTTCCGTTGTACCGGCAGCAATCTTGTCCTGGGCGACCTTCGCCATCAGGGCCCACAGATAGGCCAGTGTCACGTAGCCCGAGTAGTACATGTAGTCGACAGCGGCAGCGCCCACTTCATCCGGGTTCTGCATGGCCTTCATGCCGATCTTCATGGTCATGTCGCCCCACTCCTTGTTCAGGGCAGCGAGCGGCGCCACGAACTCGGCCATGGCAGCATTGCCCTCATTGGCAGCACAGAACTTGTGCACGATCTTCGTGAAGTTCTTCAGCATGCCACCCTGGGTCTGCAGCACCTTGCGGCCGAGCAGGTCGAGCGCCTGGATTTCGGTGGTGCCTTCATAGAGGCAGGCAATGCGTGTGTCACGCACGATCTGCTCCATGCCCCACTCGCGGATGAAGCCGTGACCACCGTATACCTGCACACCATGCTTGGCGGCTTCGGAACCGGCTTCGGTCAGGAAGGCCTTGGCGATCGGGGTGAGGAAGCTCATCAGGTCATCGGCCTGCTTGCGTACTTCTTCGCCTTCCGCAGCACTGACCAGATCGGTCTGCGTGGACAGCCAGTAAACCAGTGCACGACCACCCTCAGCGAATGCCTTCTGGGTCATCAGCATGTTACGGACAGCGGGATGCACGATGATCGGATCCGCTTCTTTCTCTGGCGCTTTGGGACCAGACAGGGAACGCATGGCCAGACGATCCTTGGCATAGGCCAGGGAGCCCTGGAATGCGCCTTCAGCAGCACACACACCCTGCAGGGCGGTACCGACACGGGCCGTGTTCATGAACGTGAACATGGCGTTCAGGCCCTTGTTCGGCGCACCGATCAGGAAGCCGGTGGCGCCGTCAAAGTTCATCACGCAAGTTGCTGAGGCCTTGATGCCCATCTTGTGCTCGATGGAGCCGCAAACTACAGCATTGCGCTCGCCGGCCGAACCGTCTGCCTTTGGCAGGAACTTCGGCACGATGAACAGGGAAATACCCTTGGTACCTTTGGGGGCATCGGGCAGGCGGGCCAGTACCACGTGGACGATGTTCTCGGCCATGTCGTGTTCGCCCGCGGAAATGAAGATCTTGGTGCCGGTGATGGCATAGGAGCCATCAGCCTTCGGCTCGGCCCTGGTACGGATGATACCCAGATCGGAACCCGCATGGGATTCAGTCAGGCACATGGTGCCGGTCCACTCACCGGAGATCAGCTTGGTCAGATAGACCTCTTTCTGCTCCGGGGTGCCGTGGGCTTCCACCGTGTTGATGGCGCCATGCGACAGGCCCGGGTACATGGACCAGGACCAGTTGGCAGTGCCGGTCATTTCGCTCATGGCGATGCCCAGTGACGGCGGCAAGCCCTGGCCACCATGTTCAACCGGCGAAGCCAGCGCACCGAAACCAAGCTCGACGAACTTGGCGTAGGCTTCCTTGAAGCCCTTGGGCGTGGTCACCACACCGTTGTTCCACTGGCAACCTTCTTCGTCGCCGGAACGGTTGATCGGGGACAGTTCGTTCTCCGCGAACTGCGCACCGGCTTCAAGCACGCTATCCACGAGCTCGCGATTGGTGTCGGCATAGGCCGGGATGGACTGGTAGTGCTTTTCCACTTCCAGAACTTCATGCATCACAAACTGCATGTCACGCAGTGGGGCCTTGTACGGAGTAGCCATGGTAGTGACCTCGCTAGTCTCGGGGGGCAGGATTCGCCCGTTTCGTCGTATGTGTGAACCCGACAGTCACAACCTTGCTTTACATGCAATGTTTGTCGGACACAAAAGCGGCGGAAGTTTAGTGGAGAAACCCCGTGTACTACAGTGCTATTGATGACCACCTGTTCACGGGGAGTCCCTGTAACTCGCTGCTTTCCGGAGAAATTATGAGCGGCTTCGAGAGGATTTCGCCTGTACAAATTCTCATTTTGTACAGGACAAAACATAAAGAACCGGCATGAATAACGCCGCATTCGTCATTTAAGGAAATAATTGCGGCGCTAAAGTCCTGCTGAACAGGCAACACGTCAAAAAGACCGGATCAGGCAGTCAGTAACGGCTCCAGATCCAGTCTCTGCCCCAAAGCCACTGCTGTCTCACCTGGCAACCATGGCAACACGCCCAGACAGGGCGCCGGCAACAACCCCTGAAGGGTTTTCAGATTGTCTTCCAGTGCCTCCATCCCCGGATCAATGACATTGGCCACCCATCCGGCAAGGCGAACCCCGTCTTTCAGGATTGCTTCGGCGGTGAGAATGGCGTGGTTGATACAGCCCAGCCTCATACCAACCACAAGAATCACCGGCATCCCCAGTTGTTTGGGTAGTCCGGAGAGCAGCTCACGATCACTGATCGGCACCCGCCAGCCCCCCGCCCCTTCCACCAGACGGAAATCCGCCTTGTGCATCAGTGCGCCACGGCAGTAGCCGGCAATCTGGACCAGTGTGAGTCGTCGACCGGCTGCTGCTGCCGCGAGATGTGGCGACAGTGCCGCGGGCAATGCCACCGGATTGATCTCCTGATAGCTGAGCGACAAGGTCATTTCTGCCTGCAGTGCCAGTGCATCACTGTTGCGCAATCCGTCAGCCGTCTGCTCGCAGCCAGCCGCAACCGGCTTGAGGGCCAGCGTGCTCAAGCCTCGTGCCTTTGCTGCCGCGAGCAATGCGCAGGTCACCGTGGTCTTGCCAACGCCGGTGTCTGTGCCGGCCACAAAATATGCCTTTGCCATGTCAGTTTCCTGTTTCGCGCGTAGCCTGCATGAAAATCACGTCGTAACGCAGAGGCAAGCCTGCCGGCTCGCGCTGCTGTTCCAGCGCACTCGTGACCTGCAGTAGCCATTGCTTGCCGCGCAGATGATTATCCCTTGGAGCATCGGAGGTATTGGCCCCAATCCCCTGCAGTGCATGAAGAAGTTCCCCCACCGTTACAAAGTGGGCAGAAAAATCTTTCTGCGTAAACTCACACGCACTGAAACCTGCCTGCATCAATGCAGTCGCCCAATCCCCGGCGCTGGCAAACCCGTTGATATGCAGCAGTCCACTGGCACGCAGGGCCGCCAGGCTGTCCGGTCCTGGCACACTCGCCAATAACCGCCCACCCGGTTTGAGCACACGAAAAATCTCACGGCTGGCCTGCTCGCGTGACTCACACCACTGCATGGCAAAATTACTGAACACCACATCAACACTGGCATCCGGCAACGGCAATGCCTCGATATCACCACGCAACGGCTGCACGCGGGCTACTGCAGGTATGGCGGCCAGCATTGCCGGGGCCATGTCGAGGGCAATCACTTGTTCAACGGCCGCATGAGCGGACAGCAGCATGGACTCCCGACCACGACCACAACCGGCATCCAGGACAATGCCTTGCGGGTGGCAAGAGTGCAGCAACGTATCCGCAATGGCGGCCTGCAAATCCGCAAACGAGGCATAGGTGGATGCTGCACTGGAAAAACGCCGTGCAATTTCCTGCTTGCGCGCCGAAAGACTACTCATGGATGTCCTGCATGAATGTCAGCATTGCATCGCGGCAATGTCCAGGATGCGAAATGAATGGTACATGGGCGGCGCCGGTCACTACATAAGCCTCACAGCGGGGGTTCAGCTCGCCAAGTGCCGCCGCAACGGTAGCCGGCACCAGAACATCATGCTCTCCTGTAATGGCCAGGACGGGAATATCAAGTTGCACAGCGGCTTCACGCAGGTCACACGTTCCCAGCAGATCAAGCGCTGAAAGTAACGCAGAGGCATGCGTCATACCGCATTTTCCGGATGCCTCCTGCAAAAAACGCAGGTCATTTTTCATTGACACCGAGCCCTTGCATTGCAGGGCCATGAACAACTTCAGCGCCGCATCAGCATTCTGTCTTGCCGCGTCTGAAAAAGTTTCAAACTGCACCGGTGGCATCGCCGTCAGCCATCCATTTTTTTGTACAAAACACGGGGTGGCTGCCAGCAGAACAAGAGCCGTCACACGTTCAGGATGGCGCGCCGCAATGGCCAGTGCCACCAGCCCGCCCAGCGACCAGCCCGCCCAGACAGCTCTGGCAGGGGCCGCCAGCATGACAGCTGCCACCATGTCGTCGAGTGATTCCGGCGCAATCATGGTACTGCTATGACCAAAGCCCGGCAGATCGATACAGCGCACATGAAAATGCGCCGTGAGCAAGGGCACAAAATCCTGCCACACACCTGAATGCATGCCCCATCCATGCAGCAACACCACAGTGGCTGCATCGGGATTCGTCGTACAGGCATGATCCTCGTAAAAAACACCGCTCATGCCGGCAGCCCGCGGCAATCCGCCAGTGCCTGCAGCAAGCGGTCAACATCATCCCGTTCATGCGCAGCCGAGAACGTGATGCGCAAACGGGCCTGCCCCACCGGCACTGTAGGCGGACGAATTGCCCCCACCAGAATGCCGCGCTGCTCCAGCGCCGCACTCCAGGCCAGCGCCCGTTCGTTGCTGCCCAGCAGCACGGGCTGGATGGGTGTTGTGCTGTCCATCAGTTGCAAGCCAAGACCCGTGGCCTGTTCACGAAAATAATGAATGTGGCCACGCAGCCTTTCACGCAAGTGCTGGCCATTTTGCATCAGTTTCAGACTGGCACGGGATGCAGCTGCCACCGCTGGCGGCAATGCCGTTGTATAGATATAGGAACGGGCCGTATTGATCAGGTAATCAATCAGGACGTCATCGCCGGCCACAAAGGCACCAAAGGAGCCTGCACCCTTACCCAGTGTTCCCATCAGCACCGGCAAGGCCTTGGCATCAAGGGCAAAGTGCTCGGCCACGCCCGCGCCATGCGCGCCCAGCACACCAATGCCATGGGCATCATCCACCATCAGCCAGGCGCCATGCTGCTGTGCCAGTTGCGCCAGCGCCGGCAATGGTGCGACATCACCGTCCATGCTGAACACGCCATCAGTAACGATCAGCTTCCTGTCAGCCGAGGACTTTTCAAGCAGGGCGCCCAAGCTCTCTGCATCGTTATGACGATAACGCTGGAATTTCGCTCCCGAAGCCAGACCCCCATCAATCAGCGAGGCATGATTGAGACGATCCTCGAATACTGCATCACCACGCCCGACCAGTGCCTGCACGATGCCGGTATTGGCCATGTAACCCGTGGAAAAAAGCAACGCCCGCTGACGGCCCGTGAATGCTGCCAGCTCAACTTCAAGGGCTTCGTGCTCGGCAGAGTGGCCGCACACCAGATGCGATGCCCCGCTGCCCACGCCATAGGTCGAGGCGGCTTGCCGGAATGCTGCAATCACCTCGGGATGACTGGCTAGCCCGAGATAATCATTGCTGCAGAAATTGAGCAGCTCGCGCCCATCAACCGTGACACTGGCGCCCTGCCCGGACGCCAGCGTACGCCGGCGACGGTAAAGGCCATCCGCTTTTTTTTGTGCAATTACCGCTCCCAGGTCGAAGGGCATCAGTTCACGGCATCTCGCGATGTCATGGCATCTCGCCCCAGTGATGCCAGCTGTTGCTGGCGCACCGACTGGGCGATGGCCTCTGCACGCGACTCATCCGAGACATCCACTGCTGTCTGTGTATTGATGCCAAGCCGGGTAAACAGCTGGCGATCATGTGCGGCTTCGGGATTGGGTGTGGTCAGCAGCTTTTCGCCGTAGAAAATGGAGTTCGCCCCTGCCATGAAACACAAGGCCTGCATCTCGTCATTCATGGTTTCACGACCGGCAGACAGACGCACATAGGATGCCGGCATCAGCATGCGGGCAACGGCAATGGTACGGATGAACTCAAAAGGATCGAGATCGTCGACGTTGCCGAGCGGCGTGCCTTCGATTTTGACCAGCATGTTGATGGGCACGGACTCCGGGTGAGCCGGCAGGTTTGCCAGTTGCATGAGCAGACCCACACGGTCATCTCGGGCCTCACCCAGACCAACAATACCGCCACTGCACACCTTGATGCCGGCCTCGCGCACGTGGCCCAGTGTATTGAGGCGATCATCGTAGGTGCGGGTAGTGATGATCTTGCCGTAATGCTCTGGCGAGGTGTCGAGATTGTGGTTGTAGTAGTCGAGCCCTGCTTCGGCCAGTTGCTGTGCCTGATCGGCAGACAGCATGCCAAGGGTCATGCAGGTTTCCAGCCCCAGGGCCTTCACCTGCTTCACCATCTCCAGCACATAGGGCATGTCCTTTTCACGCGGGGAGCGCCAGGCAGCACCCATGCAGAAACGGCTGGCGCCCTTTTCCTTTGCATTGAGGGCTTCCTCCACCACCTTCTGTATTTCCAGCAACTTTTCCTTGTCCAGGCCGGTGTCGTAATGGCCGGACTGCGAGCAGTACTTGCAGTCTTCCGGACAGGCACCGGTCTTGATGGAAAGCAGGGTGCTCACCTGGACGGCGTTGGGATCGAAATTCGCCCGGTGCACCGTCTGGGCCCTGTACATCAGGTCCATGAACGGCAAATCAAACAGGGCACGGATTTCGTTGCGGGACCAGTCGTGGCGAATAGCTGACATTGGGGACTTCCTGAAGGGCGGCAGGCCGGGTAATGTCCCGGATTCTGTGGGGGCAGGACGCTCCCGTCAACCCGCATGGAATGCCATGGTTAACCAATGGTTAAAATTCAACCAATCAATCCTCCCTCCAGCCAGCTGCCTGCTCTGCGAAACCCCGGCCCACGGGCTGGCATTATGCACAGGCTGCCTGCAGGACTTGCCCTGGAACCTCCACGCCTGTGAGCGTTGTGCCATTCCCCTGCCCGAGGAATTGCTGATCTGCGGTGAATGCCGGCCACGGCCACCACCCCAGCAATATGCCATTGCCCCGCTCCGCTATGTGTTTCCGGCAGACAGCCTGATCAGCAGGCTCAAATACAGCCGGCAACTTGCCCACTCCCCCCTTCTGGGCCAACTCCTGCTTGATGCCGTCATGGCTATGGAACGCCCGCTACCGCAACTGATCCTGCCGGTACCGCTGCACCCGCTGCGGCTGGCCGAGCGTGGCTATAACCAGGCACTCGAGATTGCCCGACCGCTGGCAAAAGCGCTTGGACTGCCACTTGAGACACAACTGGTCACCCGCGTCCGGCACACCAGATCCCAGCGAACACTGGATGCCAAGGCTCGCCAGCACAATCTGGACGGAGTGTTTGGCGTGAATACCACGCGGCTGGCCAACCTCGGCCACCCCACCCACATCGCCCTCGTTGACGATGTAATGACCACCGGGGCAACTGTGGGTGCGCTGGCCACCCTGCTGCAACGTCATGGCGTGACCGACATTGATGTCTGGTGTGTTGCGCGCACGCCCTGAGCCGGAATTGTCCCGGCCCTGTCACAATTCCGTGCTACCTTCTGCTCCCCGATGCTGGCCCGGGCCCTGCCCCGTTGCTAGAATACGAGCACCCTCAAGGATTTAGGTCACTTTTCGACCAGGATTCTCCGCCTATACGATCAAATCTCCTGCATCCCTCACCGGATGCTGACCAGTTGCGAGTGATACACGATGCTGATGGCCTTCACGCTGAACAAGGGGTACCTCGAACAGGTCGCCATCAATGCCGCCGCCGATCTGGTCAAAGAGGTGATCTGGGTTGATGCCATTGCCCCCAGCGATGAAGAACGTGAATGGCTGCGCGTGGCCTACCAGCAGGAACTGCCAACGATTGATGATCTTTACGAGATCGAAGCAACCTCGCGTTTCTACGAAACCGAGAATGGCCTGCACATCAGCTCCTACTTCCTGAACTATGCTGACGAGAACTCCGAAAACATCTCGGCTGCATTTGTGTTCAACAGCGAGCGCCTGTTCACACTGCGTGAAGAAGAGCTGGCGGCATTCCGCCTGTTCCGTCTGCGCGCCCGCAAAGGCCTGATCAACCTGACCAACTCCAAATCCATCATGCTCGGCCTGTTCGAGACCAAGGTGGAAAATCTTGCCGACATCCTCGAACGCGTTGCGGCGGAGCTGGAAGAAACCTCGCGTCAGGTACTCGGTAATGCCGAGCAGGATGACATGGAATCGCTGCTCACCAGCATTGCCCGGCAGGAAGACGTGAACGGCAAGGTGCGTATCTCGATGATGGACTTGCAGCGCATGCTGTACCTGTTGCTGCGCTCCGGCATCCTGAACGCCGAACAAAGCGAACGCCTGCGCGACATCATCCGTGACTCCGAGTCGCTGATTGCCAGCACCTCGTTTCTGTTCGACAAGATCAAGTTCCTGCTCGACACCACGCTCGGCTTCATCAACGTCAACCAGAACAAGATCGTGCGCCTGTTTTCGGTGGCCGCGGTGGCACTGCTGCCGCCCACCCTGATCGCCTNNTACGGCATGAACTTCAAGTTCATGCCGGAGCTGGAGTGGCAACTGGGTTATCCGTGGGCACTGGGCCTGATGCTGCTGTCTGCCGCCGCCCCCTTCTGGTATTTCAAGCGCCGCCACTGGCTATAATCGTTCAGCCCGAACAGTTCACGAACATCAGGGCAGGAAGTCCTGTGTGGTCGTCACGCCCGTGCTGATAACCACATTGGTGGTTCCCGCATACGCCAGCAGCTCGCTGCTTTCCGGCAAATCAGTTGCCGTATCACAGGTGTAGGTCGCGGTATAACTGCCCGGGCTCAGAAAGGCGATGGTGTAGTGGTAATTGCCATCACCCTGCATGGCCACCGAGCCCGAAGCGACAGGCTCTGCATCCAGACCATCCACATCATCCGGCGTCACATCCGCTCCCTGATAGAGATACACCGCGCCGGTGGCGCTGCCCGTGCATGCCGATGCAACCAGTGCGCCATCCACCACCCCGGCAAGCGTACCGACCTCTGCATTATTCACCATGCGGATCACGGACTTGAGGAAATAACCAGGCTGGCCAACCGGCTCGACGATGGAGCGCCGCAAATCGAAATCGAGTGTATAGCTGGCAGCACCACCTTGCGGCACGGTAAATCCGCCATTCAGTTTGAGGCCGCTTTCCGCGCCACTGGGCACGCGCAATTCATACTGGTTACCGGCAATCACGATATAGGAGTCATAAACCGTATCGAAGGCTGCATCAACATCCAGACGCAGCCACTCATAGGCCCCGGCAGGCAGGACCGCATTGCTCACCAGCGGGGCTGCATCCCCACCGGCAAGCGCCAGCAGGTCGATATCCTTCGGAGCATCAAACACGACCTGCAACGGAGCACCACCAGCAGGCTTGTAGCTAACCCCGGTAAACCTGATGACGACCTGTTCCGCACTATCGACAGGGGCATCTGTTACCTGAAGATTCAACTCACCTGTACGAGGAGTGCTGTCATCGCCACCACACGCCGTCAGCAAGGCACCAATACAGATTAATGTCTTCATCGGTCTGTTCATGATGATTTCCTCTTGCCAGACACTCATCCGCCCGCATGAAAATGCATGCTATCCGGATTTTCATTCAGCATAGACCCGCGTGCACACAGGACTAGATCAATTACGAATTACCTGTCGCCGGCTGACAACCCGGGGCTCCTGACCAGTGTTCATGACGATGCATTCGTCAATCCCGCCGCAGTCGCTCGGAAACGGCAATGGGGTTGGGGAAATTGAAAATGACGATATAGCTCGATACCACAAAGCTCATGATGACTATCGCCTGAATGAGATAGGACGCGGCCTGACTTATCAGCGCCGCCTGTACAGCGGTAAGTGCAATCAGCAGTGAAAACTCGCTGACCTGCCCCAGCCTGAAGCCGACATCCCAGGCCAGCTCCGGTCGCTCACTCAAACTGCCCAGCAGAAAGCGGTAAACCACCGGCTTTATCCCCACCACAACCAATGTCAGCAACAGGGCCGGACCAATGATCTGCGGCAGAATTCCGCTGTCAAAACCGGCACCGAGCGCAAAGAAAAACAGCACCAGAAAAAAATCACGCAACGGTCGCAGATTGATGGCAATGAACTGGGCAATCGGCGAGCTGGCCAGCGAAATCCCTGCAATAAATGCCCCGGTTTCACGCGACAGCCCCATCGCATTCGACAGCGTCGCCACACCAAGACACCAACCGATGGCCAGCAGGAAAATATACTCGTGAAACTTGTCGAAACGCATGATGAGCGGTTCCAGCACACGCTTCACCACCACATACGAGAGCACCAGCAGGACCGGCATGGCCACCACCAGTCTGAGCATGTCGACAGGCTGGGTGTTTGCGCCCGCCATCACCGGGATCAGTGATATGGCCAGCAATGCCAGCAAGTCCTGCAGTAATGAGATGCCGATGATGAGTTCACCGGTACGACGGTGATGCAGCACGGTGGTCGGCAGCAGCTTCAGCGCCACAATCGTACTGGGATTAAGCATGGCCAACCCGACAATGACCGCCTCGACCAGTGAGAACCCGAACGCATGCGTCACCAGCGCGCCGACAATGAAGAAAATGACTGAACTGGCCAGATTGACCAGAGCCGACTCACGGATCACGGCCATCAGGGCCGAGAGCTCCATGTCCAGCCCGATCAGGAAAAGCAGAAACATGATCCCGATGCCGGACACCTGTTGCAGCAGCCCGATATCCGTGACAAATCCCAGGCCGTAAGGCCCGATCAGCGCACCCAGTACGATGTAGGCGATCAGGACCGGCTGGCGCGTGAACAGGGCCAGCGTCGCCAGGACTGCGGCGCCAGTGAAAATCAGGAAAAATGCGTCCAGCAGGTTGTGTTCATTCATGCGGGCATTCCGGGAGAGCGCATCGGTCAGGCAAAATGGCCGGAATGACTCAGCATAGACCATTTGGCCCCCAGACCGGAGGCAAGCGTGGCATCCGGCGACTCATGAAGGCATAATCGGTGCCACGTCTGTCGCCAGACCGTGAGAACAACAATAAAAGAGGACACGCCATGCGTTTTCAGGGACCCGCCCTTGCAGCCCTGCTGCTCAGCCTGCTGCTGCCGGTACCCGCAGCCTATGCAGCCCCGCTGGACCCCAGTCTTGTGCCAAGACTGCTGCTGTCAGCAGGTCGTGTCGACAGCCGCAGGGATGATACTGGCGTTGGTACCGGTTACTTCCTTGATGCCAACTACACGCGCAGCTTCCTGAACCTGGGGGTTGTCCACAAGGATTTTGACGGCGAGACCGTTGATACAGCCTTTGCTGGTGTCGGTTTCTCCAACCTGCTCCAGTTACAGGCCGGCATGAGCACAGAGGGAACGGTGTACCGTATCCGCCATGACCTTAACCTGACCTATCTTTCCGACTTCTTCACGGGTACCAAGCGCAATCGCTACAACATCAGCCTGGGCAATCGCATCACCTGGACCGTGGCAATGGAAAACTACGAGGATGATGAGCGCTTCGACAACTTCAGCATCGGATTCGGCCTGCTGTACTGAGCGCCCTGCTACCCGTGATGCGGCACCGCATCACGGGCATCTCCCTGCCTCCCCCCCATCGGCACCATGACCATCATTACACCAGCCGAGAGCCTGCACCGGAGTCGTCATGGCACGCCTGCGCCGCGTTGAGCTGACCGACTGGCCCTACATGGTCGTCCTGCGCGCACAGGAAGGCCAGACGCTGGTGCGTGATGACGAGGACCGGCAACGTCTCCTCGACATCCTCCGCGACGCATCCCGTGAGTACGGCCTGGCCATCCATGCCTACTCCCTGCTGGATGATCACCTGCATCTGCTGGCAACCCCGCAACAGGCGAATGCCCTTTCCCTGAGCATGCAGGCACTGGGCCGTCGCTATGTCGCCGGCTTCAATCGCCGCCATCAGCGTCAGGGCGGGCTTTGGGCGGGGCGTTACCGTGCCACCATCATTGACCCGACCCGCTACCTGTTCAGCTGCATGGTGTTTATCGAACTGCATGCCCAGCGGACTCATGCCGCCCATCGGGCCGAGGACTACCTCTGGTCCAGTATTGCCCATCATCTTGGACGACGCACCGACCCGCTCATCATGGATCATGTCCTGTTCTGGGCACTGGGCAATACGCCGTTCGAACGTCAGGCCGGCTGGCGCCGCCGTCTGGATGATGGCTTGTCACTCACCGTTATCCGGCAGCTGGCCGAGGCCACCCACAAGGGCTGGGCACTGGCTGAAGATGCCACGCTGCAACGCCTCCAGGATCAGGCTGACCGCCCGCTCCAGCCTCGGCCCCGCGGGCGCCCCAGAAAACAGCATTGATCTGTCCCCATTTAAATGCGCACACATCCCGCCAGATCACTTAATTAGGTTCCGACCCTATTTAATAGAGTTTGGAGAGAAGGGGTTGAAGGAGTATCCTCCTCCGTCCGAAATTGTCGTTTTTTCCTCCACGCAGGAGCGCCCTCATGAACCAGGCGACCCCCGGAACCCAGTTCCGCACCGATGGCGGCAGTGANNGCCGAACATGATGCTTGCGGCGTCGGCTTTGTTGCGCACATCAAGGGCCAGAAAGCCCACAGCATTGTGCAGCAGGGCCTCAAGATCCTGGAAAACATCGACCACCGTGGTGCCGTGGGGGCTGACCCCCTCATGGGCGACGGCGCTGGCCTGCTGATCCAGATTCCCGACGAATTCTACCGCGCAGAAATGGCACGCCTGGGCGTGGACCTGCCACCGCCCGGCGAATACGGCGTGGGCATCATCTTCCTGCCAAAGGAAAGCGCGTCGCGTCTGGCCTGCGAACAAGAACTGGAGCGTGCCGTGAAGGCTGAAGGACAGATCGTCCTCGGCTGGCGTGATGTGCCGGTGGACCGTGACATGCCGATGTCGCCTGCCGTNNCTGGAGCGCAAACTCTACGTCATCCGCAAGACAGCCTCTACCAAGATCCAGAGCCTGAACCTGACACATGGCCGTGAATACTACGTGCCGAGCATGTCCTGCCGCACCATCATCTACAAGGGCCTGCTGCTGGCCGATCAGGTGGGCAAGTACTACCTCGACCTGCAGGACCCGCGTGTCACCTCGGCACTGGCCCTGGTGCACCAGCGCTTCTCGACCAACACCTTCCCGGAATGGCCGCTGGCCCATCCGTACCGCATGGTGGCGCACAACGGTGAAATCAACACCGTGAAGGGTAACTTCAACTGGATGCGCGCCCGCGAAGGCGTGATGAAGTCGCCGGTGCTGGGTGACGACCTGAAGAAGCTGTACCCGATCAGCCTCGAAGGCCAGTCCGACACCGCCACCTTCGACAATGCGCTCGAACTGCTGACCATGTCAGGCTACCCGCTCGCGCAGGCCGCCATGATGATGATCCCGGAAGCCTGGGAACAGCACAGCACCATGGACGAACGTCGCCGTGCGTTCTACGAATACCACGCTGCCATGATGGAACCGTGGGACGGCCCTGCCGCCATGGTCTTCACCGATGGCCGCCAGATTGGTGCCACCCTGGACCGTAACGGTCTGCGTCCGGCCCGTTTCATCATCACTGATGACGATCTGGTTGTGCTCGCCTCCGAATCCGGCGTACTGCCGATCTCCGACAGCAAGATCGTCAAGAAGTGGCGTCTGCAGCCGGGCAAGATGTTCCTGATCGATTTCGAGCAGGGCCGCATCATCGAGGACGAAGAGCTGAAGGCCCAGTACGCCTCGGCCAAGCCCTATCGCCAGTGGATCGAAAACGTTCGCATCAAGCTCGACAGCATTGAAGGCTCCGGCACTGCTGCTGCCTCCGAAGAGTCGTTGCTGGATCGCCAGCAGGCTTTCGGTTTCACCCAGGAAGACATCAAGTTCCTGCTGACGCCTATGGCACAGAATGGTGAAGAAGCGACCGGTTCCATGGGCAATGACTCGCCGCTGGCCGTGCTCTCCGACAAGAACAAGCCGCTGTACAACTNNCTACTTCAAGCAGCTGTTCGCGCAGGTGACCAACCCGCCCATCGATCCGATTCGCGAAGCGGTGGTGATGTCGCTGGTGTCGTTCATCGGCCCGAAGCCGAACCTGCTCGACATCAATGCCGTGAACCCGCCCATGCGCCTTGAAGTGTCCCAGCCGGTGCTGGACTTCAACGACATGGCTCGTCTGCGCAGCATCGAAAAGCACACCGGCGGCAAGTTCAAGCCTTACGAAATCAACATCACCTACCCTGCTGCATGGGGCCGTGAAGGTGTTGAAGCCCGTCTGGCCTCGCTGTGTGCGGAAGCCGTGGAAGCAATCGGCTCCGGTCACAACATCATGATCATTTCTGATCGCCTGATGGATCGCGACAACATCGCCATCCCTGCCCTGCTGGCCCTCTCTGCCATCCACCAGCATCTGGTGCGCAAGGGTCTGCGTACCTCGGCGGGTCTGGTCGTGGAAACCGGCTCTGCGCGTGAAGTGCATCACTTTGCCGTGCTGGCCGGTTACGGTGCCGAAGCCGTGCATCCCTATCTGGCGATGGAAACCCTGGCCGCACTGGCCAAGGACCTGCCCGACCTCACTGCAGACAAGGCGATCTACAATTACACCAAGGCCATCGGCAAGGGTCTGTCGAAGATCATGTCGAAGATGGGCATCAGCACCTACATGTCCTACTGTGGCGCCCAGATCTTCGAGGCCATTGGCCTGAACAAGGAACTGGTCGACAAGTACTTCCGTGGCACCCCGACACAGGTGGGTGGCATTGGCGTATTTGAAGTCGCCGAAGAAGGCATCCGCAACCACAGTGCTGCCTATGGCAATGATCCTGTGCTGGAAACCATGCTGGAAACCGGCGGTGAATACGCCTGGCGTGCCCGCGGTGAAGAGCACATGTGGACCCCGGATGCGATTGCCAAGCTGCAGCACAGCACACGCTCGGGCAAGTTCGACACCTACA
>DPJB01000004.1:0-121 GCA_003543245.1 Moraxellaceae bacterium
TGCACGACATCAATCCCCTGCGCCTGAACTGGATTGATGAGCGCGCCGGACTGGCAGGCAAAACTGTCCTGGATGTGGGGTGTGGTGGCGGCATTCTTTCCGAGAGCATGGCCCGTCGTGG
>DPJB01000004.1:209-35404 GCA_003543245.1 Moraxellaceae bacterium
TGACGTGCCTGGAGATGCTTGAGCATGTGCCTGATCCGGCTGCCGTGGTGAAGGCCTGCCTCGATCTGGTCAAGCCGGGAGGGATGGTGTTTTTCTCCACAATCAACCGCAATCCCAAAGCCTACACATTTGCCATTCTCGGGGCCGAGTACATCCTGCGCATGCTGCCCCGCGGCACCCATGACTATGCCAAGTTCATCAAGCCCTCCGAGCTGGCCAGTTGGGTACGTGCTGCCGGCCTCGACATGACGGATATCACCGGTCTGCATTACAACCCGCTGACGCGCCGCTACTGGCTTGGGCCGAATGTGGATGTGAACTACATGATTGCCACAACGCGTCCTGATGCAACAAATGATGGGGGTGCTGACTGATGCTGCGCCCTGAGGCAGTGCTGTTTGATCTGGATGGCACCCTGATAGATACCGCCCCTGACTTTGCTGGCGTATTGAATCGTCAGCTTGCGGCCCATGGACGGCAGCCCTTGCCGTACGAAACCATTCGCGCCTCCGTCTCGCAGGGCGCGCGCGCCGTAGTGGCACTGGGCTTTGCCGATCGTTATCCGGTGGATTCGGTCGAGTTCGAGGGTATCCGGCAAGAGTTCCTCAGCAAATACCTGCATCATCTGGCGGATGAAACCCGGCTCTTTCCCGACATGGATACCTTGCTGGCCGGGCTTGAAGCATTCGGCATTCCCTGGGGCATTGTCACCAACAAGCCCAGCCTCTACACCATGCCCCTGCTCAAGGCACTCAAGCTTGATACGCGTTGCAGCGTCACCATCTGTCCTGACATGGTGACCCACACCAAACCGCACCCTGAGCCCATGCTCAAGGCGGCCAAGGCACTTGGTATCAATCCTGAGCGGTGTCTGTACGTGGGCGACCATGTGCGGGACATTGAGGCTGGCCAGGCCGCCAACATGACGACTGTGGCGGTCAGCTACGGCTATATCCAGGATGGCGACTGTCCGGCCGACTGGCATGCAGATTATCTGGTCGACTCGGTTTTTGAGCTCTCCCGCCTGCTTGGCATTGAATAAACCGGACCCGGATACAGGTAAAAACTGATGAACAACTATGAAGCGCCACCTGGCCTGCTGGCTGACCGTGTCATTCTGGTTACGGGTGCTGGTGATGGAATTGGTCGTGCGGCGGCAAAAGCACTGGCAGCCCATGGCGCCACCGTTGTGCTGGCCGGCCGCACGCTGGCCAAGCTGGAAAAGGTTTACGACGAGATAGAAGCTAACGGTGACCCACAGCCTGCACTGGTCCCGGTTGATTTCTCGATAGCCGGCCCGGAGGAATACCGTCAGCTGGCTGATACCATCGAGAGTGAGTTTGGGCATCTTGATGGCATCCTGCATAACGCAGGCATGCTGGGTGACATTACTCCGCTGGAAATGTATGACCCGGATACGTGGGACACGGTGATGAAGGTCAACCTGCGTGCCCCGCTGTTACTGACACAGGCATTGCTGCCTTTGCTGAAGCAGTCTCCGGATGCATCAATCGTATTCACGACCAGTTCAGTGGGGCGACGTGCACGTGCCTTCTGGGGTGCCTATGCCGTATCAAAGTGCGGCATAGAGGGCCTCTCCCGAATGCTTGCGGATGAGCTGATGAATACCAGCAACATTCGTGTCAATTGCATAAATCCCGGAGCCACAAGAACGACCATGCGCGCGTCGGCATACCCTGGCGAAGACCCCGCCTCTGTAAAACAGCCGGATGACATAATGCCCCTTTATCTTTACCTGATGGGGCCTGACAGCCTTGGCGTTACGGGGCAGTCGCTGGATGCACAGTAAAAACAAGTGACGGCATCATTAATAAAAAAACCGGCCCTGGCGGCCGGTTTTTTTGTGCGGGCATGAATAATGGTGAGGTCTCAGGAAATAGCGCCCGCAGCAATTCCATGACCTTCGTGCAGTATTTTCTCCAGCTTCCCGGCCAGTGCAGCCTCTCGCGGGTCCTGGTCGCGGGTAATCACGGGCATGCCCTCGGCAATGCGTACATGAACCCGGGAAAATGGCTTTGGCAAGACGGCTTTGTTCCAGGACCGATGAAACACCCAGGGGCGAGAAATGCCGATGGATGCGACAAAAATGGGCGCCTGCATGAGCCTTGAAAACTCAAAAACACCAGGCTTGACCTTGTGGATTGGCCCCTTGGGGCCATCGACTGCAAACGAGACGTTGTTTCCGTTTTTCCGGCAGTGGGAAATCAGGCCGCGCATTGCATTGGCGCCACCACGAGTCGATGAGCCTCGCGCTGTTGCCGCACCCAGCCAGACCAGCACGCGGTTCATCAACTCGCCATCCTTGCTGGTTGATGTGATTGTGGCTATACGATAACGCCTGACCAGATGAATCAGACCCAGCTCATCCCCATGCCAGTGGGCAATCACAACCGGATCGTGATTATCCAGCGCCCTGCGGAATGCCGGGCACTCGTCAAAGGTAACGCGCCATGTCATGCGCAGCAGGCGATAAAAAACAAATACCATGACAGGCAAAACGTGGCGACGAAACACTAGCGCACCCCCTGCCAGCGCAATGCACTGTCTGCTGCGACATGGAAAAATGAAGCAGTCTTACTCATCCTTGGTGCGGCCATCGCGCTTCTGCTGGCGCAGGAACCCCCCACGACGCGCAGGCAACGGATTCTCCTGCATTTTCTCCACACGGCGTTTGGCCAGGCCATAGAGGCCGGTACCGCGGCGCTGGCGCAACTGCACCAGTTCAACCAGCGGGTCAATATCGTGCTTGTCGAGCTCGATATGGCGCCCTGTCTTGAGGGTGCGCGGAAGTGTCACTGTGCCATAGCGGGTACGCAGTAAACGACTCACTTTCAGGCCTTGTGATTCGAACAGACGTCGCACTTCACGGTTGCGCCCTTCCTTCACTACCACCTGCAGCCAGCGGTTGAAGCCTTCGCCGCCCAGCTCGGAAATGCGCTCGAATTTGGCGGGCCCGTCTTCCAGTTCCACACCAGCCAGCAACGCAGCCCGGATCTCCGGCGTGACCTCGCCCATCACACGAACAGCATATTCGCGTTCGATTTCATTGGAGGGATGCATGAGGCGGTTGGCCAGTTCACCATCTGTAGTGAACAGCAGCAAGCCGGAGCTGTTTACGTCCAGACGGCCAACCATGACCCAGCGCTCGCCTTTCAGGGGCGGGAGACGGTCAAATACGGTGGGACGCCCTTCCGGATCCTGACGCGAGCAGATCTCGCCTTCAGGCTTGTAATAGATCAGGACGCGACGGCGTGCCTCGGACTCAACCGTGAAATGGACAAGGCGGCCATCCACACGAAGCTCATCGGTAGCCTCGATACGATCACCCAGCGTGGCCAGCTTGCCATTCACGCTAACACGACCATCGACAATCGCCTGCTCCATATGACGTCGGGAACCCAGGCCAACACGTGCCAGGACTTTTTGCAGTTTTTCACTCATGGGGCAGACAACTCTCAAGGTTTTTCATAATCGTCTCAACTTTCCAGCTGTAACGACGCGGGTCTTACTCGTAAATCCTGTCATCCGGCACATCACCGGATTCTTCACGCTGCATCTCTTCTTCAAGCTCTGCCATGACATCGGCCAGCTTGTCCGCTTCCAGACGCTCCGGATCACCACTTCCGACAGCCTGCGCCTCAAGGAACTCCAGCTCCTCGTTAATCTGCTCAAGATCGCGAATCTCGGAAAGCGAGGGCAATTCAGCAAGGCTTTTCAGGTTGAAACTGTCCAGAAACTCTCTCGTCGTGGCGAACAGGGCCGGACGTCCGGGAACATCCCGGTGACCTGCCACACGAATCCACTCGCGCTCAATCAATGTCTTGATGATGTGGGAGCTGACAGATACGCCGCGGATTTCCTCGATCTCGGACCGGGTAATGGGCTGGCGATAGGCAATCAGTGCCAGTGTCTCCAGCAGTGCGCGCGAGTAACGCGACGGTTTTTCATCCCAGAGACGGCTGACCCAGGGGCCGGTTTCCTGACGCACCTGGAAGCGGAATCCCGACGCAACTTCCTTGAGCTCGATGCCGTGCGCGGCATAGTCCGCTTTCAGCTCGTCCAGCACTGCGCGCATGTCGCTGTTGCTCGGGCGACCTTCTTCATCAAACAGCAGGCCGAGCTGCTCCAGACTCAGCGGCTGACCGGCTGCAAAAATTGCACCTTCAAGAATTTTTTTAAGAAGCACGGCATCCACGTTCAATCCCCTTCTGCCGAGAAGTCGCTTTCACCGGCATCTTCATCCCAATAATCGTCACCCAGGTCTTGCGGGCTATCAGTAGCTGCCTCGACAGGTGGCTCTTCAAAAGCATCCTCGGGGCCTTCATCCTGCAACTCGGCAAGGTCATAACCGTTGCCTTCGGCCTGCTGCGCCCTCGCCTTTACATGGATCGGACCCAGAAATTCGGTCTGCACCAGATCGATAATGCCTTCCTTGACCAGTTCAAGAATGGACATGAATGTCACCACCACGCCAAGGCGTCCTTCCTCCAGCGTGAACAACGACACAAATGGAAGAAACTCACGGCCCTTCAACATTTCCAGCACCTGCGCCATTTTCTCGCGCAGTGTCAGGGTTTCCTTTGAAACCTGATGACTCTCAAAAAGGTCTGCACGGCGCAATACATCCTGCAGGGCCAGCAATACTTCACGAAGATCAACCTGCGGCAGCTCTTTCTCTCGCGTGTACTCGGGACCGGCCGCCTGGACTGCCCAAAAATCGCGTCCTTCCTGAGGCATTTCTTCCAGATCGGCGGCAGCCTTCTTGAAGCGCTCGTATTCCTGCAGGCGACGAATGAGTTCGGCGCGCGGATCTTCTTCTTCCTCGCCATCCTCGCTTTTGGGGCGCGGCAACAGGGAGCGGGACTTGATCTCGCCCAGCACGGCAGCCATAACGAGATACTCGGCCGCCAGCTCCATGTTGATGGCGTGCATCATCTCGACATACGCCATGTACTGCTTGGTTATTTCTGCGACTGGAATATCAAGAATGTCGAGATTCTGGCGACGGATCAGATAGAGCAGCAGATCCAGCGGTCCCTCGAAGGCTTCAAGGAAAACCTCAAGGGCATCGGGTGGAATGTAGAGGTCATCAGGCAGCTTCATGAACGCCTGGCCATAGACCAGGGCAAAGGGCATTTCCTGCTGCTGTGGAGGGGGCTCGGCAGTCGCTGTATCCGTGGCCAAAGAGCCGGCAGCCTGCTCGGCGACGGCAATATCCGTCTCCGCCTGAATGTCAGCGAGTGCTGCGAGTACCCTTTCGTCGTCCTGTGGGGTTTTGCTCATCTTGCCCTCTGTGCCGCTTCACAGCGGTGAATAAAGCCCATGTTGTCCTGAACTACCGGCAACAAACCCTAGCGATACGCCAGACCCATTGCCGCGCGAACATCACGCAGTGTGTCTTCAGCAATGGCCGATGCATTTTCAGCGCCACGCTCCAGAATGCTGCGAATCAGGTCCGGGCTGTCCTCAAACTCCCTTGCGCGTTCGCGCATGGGGGCCAGTTCTGCATTTACAGCATCAATTACCGGTTTTTTGCACTCGATACAGCCGATACCGGCTGAACGACATCCCTGCTGCACCCACTGCCTTGTTGCATCGTCCGAGTAGACTTCATGCAACTGCCACACAGGACATACATCCGGATTGCCCGCATCATGCCGGCGGACACGTGCCGGGTCTGTCGGCATCTTGCGGATTTTGGCATCCACATCATCCGGCAGCTCGCGCAGGGAAATGAAGTTGCCATAGGACTTGGACATTTTCTGACCATCCAGTCCCGGCATCTTGGAGGCCGGCGTCAGCAGGGCCTGAGGTTCGGGCAGAATGATCTTGCCGGAGCCTTCCAGCGAGCCCAGAAGACGCTCCTTGTCGCCAAGGGTAATGTTCTGCTGGTCCTTGACCAGTGCCTGTGCAGTTGCGAGGGCATCGTCATCACCCGACTCCTGATAACGCCGACGAAGGTCGGCATAGAGCTTGGCGGACTTCTTGCCCATCTTGGTAATGGCCGCTTCGACCGCTTCCTCGAAGCCGGGCTCACGCCCGTACAGATGGTTGAAGCGACGAGCCACCTCACGGGTGATCTCGACATGGGCAATCTGGTCTGCACCAACGGGTACCAGTCCTGCGCGGTAGATCAGGATATCCGCGCTCTGCAGCAGTGGGTAACCCAGAAAACCGTAGGTGGACAGGTCCTGATCCTTGAGCTTGTCCTGCTGATCCTTGTAGGTCGGGACGCGCTCCAGCCAGCTCAGCGGCGTCATCATCGAAAGCAGCAGATGCAGTTCTGCGTGCTCAGGCACTTGTGATTGCACAAAAATGTTGGCGTTGTTGGGGTTTACGCCCGCCGCCAGCCAGTCCACCACCATTTCAAACACGCTTTGCTGGATGCCCTGGGGATTCTCATAGGCAGTGGTCAGCGCATGCCAGTCGGCCGCAAAGAAGAAGCAGTCATATTCATACTGCAGTTTCACCCAGTTCCTGAGTACGCCATGGTAGTGACCGAGATGCAGACGGCCTGTCGGGCGCATGCCGGACAAAACACGTTGCTGGGAGGCGATGGAACTCAAGTGGGACTCCTTTGACGACAGACTTGGATACGGACTTGTCGGGCTGGCAAATCAGCCGGCAAGTATATCGACAACACGGGAAAAAAGCATGGGCAAAGGGTGGCGGCCCGGTCCGGGAATCCACCCGGGACTTGGGAGCAGCATGATTCTGGCGCATGCGTCTATAGAAACGGGGCTGGATCGCCTCTGCCCTGCCTCAGGACAACCGGACTGTCACCACTGAGATCCACCACGGTCGTTGGCTCCAGTGTGCCAAAGCCGCCATCAATGATGAGGTCAAGACGTGAACCCACTCGTTCGCGCACTTCCTCGGGATCATTCATGGGGTACTCATCACCGGGCAGTTGCAGGGTGGATGTCAGCAAGGGCTCGCCCAGCTCGGCAAGGAGCGCCTGGCTGATGGCATGCTCTGGAACCCGGATCCCGATGGTCTTGCGCTTTGGGTGCAGCAAGCGCTTGGGGACTTCGCTGGTTGCGGCCAGGATGAAGGTATATGCACCGGGCGTATGGGTCTTGAGCAGCCGGTAGGTGGCATTGTCGACCTTGGCATAGGTGGCAATGTCGGAGAGGTCGCGGCAAAGCAGGGTGAAGTTGTGGCGCTCATCCAGTTCACGCAAGCGGACAATGCGCTCCATGGCCGCCTTGTCGCCGATGTGGCAACCCAGCGCATAGGCGGAGTCGGTAGGATAGGCAATGACTGCGCCCGCCTGAATCATGCCGACTGCCTGCTTGATCAGTCGTGCCTGCGGGTTGTCAGGGTGTACATAGAAATACTGGCTCATACGGCGTCCTCCCCGGAAATCCATCGCCGCCAGACGGGGCGGCATTCTGCCGGCAGCGAGGGAAATCGTCCCAGCTGAATCCATGGAATGTGGGGGCCATGAAAGTCGCTCCCCTGGGATGCTTCCAGGTCAAACTGGGTTGTCAGCTGCCCCAGATACCGCACCACATCCGGCTTTTCTGTTGCGGTGGCGACTTCCATGGCCTCCCCTCCCGCTTCCTTGAACAGCCCGATAAGGGTACGTAACTTGGTCCGGGTCAGTGGATACCGTCCCGGGTGGGCCAATACGGCTGTGCCGCCCGCATTGCGGATCAGGCCGACTGCAGTCGTCAGGTCCACCCATGGCATCGGGACATCCCCCGGTTTGCCATTACCAAGATATTTGTCGAAGGCTCCCTGCATGCTGCTGACGGCACCCGTCTGCACCAGCCATTGGGCAAAATGGGTGCGGCTGATGCGGTTGGGTTCGCCACCAGCCAGTGCCAGAGCCGCCTCGTAGGCCCCCGGTCTTTTGGCCTTGTCCAGTCGAGCGGCAATTGCCCGGGCCCGCTCGCCTCGAGCATCCGCCTGCCTGGCGAGCCCCGCCACCAGCCCGGGATGATGAATGTCCAGTCCCAGGCCAACCACATGAACGGAAAATCCTTTCCATAGGGTAGACAACTCGAGTCCCGGCAGTAGCTGCATACCCAGTGAAGAGGCAGTTGCACTCGCCTCCGGGACCCCGACAACGGAATCATGATCCGTCAAGGCCAGCACCTCCACCCCGGCTGCATGGGCACGAGTCACCAGGTCGGCCGGGCTCAGGGCGCCGTCCGAGCAAATGCTGTGGGTATGAAGGTCAACAACGGGCATGGCTTGATGGTCTGGGTCTGATAAGATGCACTACTTTAACACTCCCTGCAGGCGCGCATGAAACAGTGGCTGGACTTTGTTCCTCTTTTTCTCTTCTTTGCCGCCTACAAGCTATACGGCATCTTCCCGGCGACTGCTGTTCTGGTCGGTGCCTCCATCGTGGTTTACGGGGGTATCTGGATTGCCGACCGCAAGCTGGAAAAAAACCATGTCATTACGCTGGTGGCGACGATTGCCTTTGGCAGCATCACCCTGCTCCTGCGCGATGAGAATTGGCTGAAGTGGAAGGCTCCGATCATCAACTGGATTTTTGCCGTGGTGTTTCTTGCCAGCCATTTCATCGGAGACAAGGTTGTCATCGAGCGCATGCTGGGACACGCCCTGCAGGTGCCAACGCAGGTATGGCAACGTCTAAACATTGCCTGGGTGCTGTTTTTCATTTTTGCCGGTGCGGCAAACCTTTACGTGGCATTCACCTATACGCAGTACTGGGTAGACTTCAAGGTTTTTGGCAGCTTGGGTATGACGCTGGTTTTCCTGGTCGGCCAGATGCTTTACCTGAGTCGCTATCTTCCCGGTGATGACGAGAACAAGTCTGGAGCATGAGCCCATGTGGTACGCGATAATTGCTGAGGATGTGCCGGGAACGCTGGCTACCCGTCTTGAGGTTCGTCCTCGCCATGTTGCCCGCCTTGAGCAGCTTAAGGCGGAGGGGCGTCTGTTTGCCGCAGGCCCCCATCCTGCTATTGATTCGGAAAACCCTGGGCCGGCCGGATTCACTGGCAGCCTGATCATTGCGGAATTCGAGAGCCTGGTCGCAGCAGAGAGCTGGGCAAAGGCAGATCCTTACCTTGACGCTGGGGTGTATGCCTCTGTCGTGGTCAAGCCCTTTAAAAAAGTACTGCCCTGAGGACCTGGGGAAATGAACAAGACATCACTCTACTTGCCGGGACTGCTGCTGGCTTCATCACTGGCAATGGCTGAAGCGGTTAGTGCGCCTGCCACTACGGCGCCAGCCTTGCCTGCTGCTCCGGCAGCACCTGCACAGGAACCTGCTGCCAAAAAGGTAGTGCGTCCTGTTGCAGCCCCGGCAAAACCAGTCGCTCCTGTGGCCTCGGCAGTAATCCCCACGCCGACAGCGTCAGTCACACCTGTCAAGGCTCCCGCCACTCCCGTTGCGGCTGTGGCCGTAACACCGCAAGTCACAGAAGCAGTTCCGGTCGCCCCCCCCGTTATTACAATCGAACAGCGCCGCCAGCAGGAAATGCTGGTCAATGCAGAACGGGTAGACAAGGCCAATCGCGAGCTGCTTGCGCGCAATCAGGAGCTGCAGTTACAACTTGAAAACCTGGCAATCCAGAATAATGTCCTGAAGCATGACCGCAGCAATGAAGGCATATGGAAGGGTGCCGGTGCAGTGATTGCCGGCTTCCTCATGGGATGGTTCTTTTCCGGCGCCGGCCGCCGCAAGAGCAGTTGGTAACCACGGGCTGCATTGATGACATCCACCTTGCGACCGGCTCGACTTGACTGGTCGAAGGGCGTGCCGTTTTCAATGGACTTTGGCGACGTCTATTTCTCGGAGGCTGGAGGAATGGACGAGACCGTACATGTGTATCTTGAGCAGAACCTCCTGGGCTCACGCTTTCGCGGTTGTACCGACAGCAGCAGTTTCACGATTGCAGAGACCGGTTTTGGCACGGGCCTGAACTGGCTGGCCACCATGTCATTGTGGCAAAGAGAGTCTTCTGCCGGCTGGCTGCATTATGTCAGCGTCGAGAAACACCCCTTGGCATTGCCTGATCTCGAAAAGGCACAAGGCCTTTGGCCAGCCTTTCACGAGTTTGCAGCCGCACTGCAAAAGCACTACCCCAGACTCCTCCCCGGCTTTCATCGAATTGTTTTTCCCCAATGGCGCAGCACACTGACGTTGTACTTCGGGGATGTTGCTGACATGCTTCCCGGGCTGGTGGCCCGGGTTGATGCCTGGTTTCTTGATGGCTTTGCACCAGCCAGAAATCCGGAAATGTGGACACCCGGACTATATGAGGCCATGGCTCGTCTGAGTCAGCCATCAGCAACCCTTGCAACATTCACCGCTGCAGGTCACGTTCGGCGAGGATTGCAGGCTGCTGGTTTCCATGTCGAAAAAATTGCCGGCTTCGGGCTCAAACGGGAAATGCTGCGTGGCCAGTTTCGTCATCATGGCCACAAAACAGAAACCCCCTGGCTTGCCCGGCCCACCTCTCTAATCCGACAGAAAAAAGCCATCGTGATCGGGGCCGGCATTGCAGGTTGTAGCACTGCGGCCAGACTGGCCATGCGCGGCTGGTCAATAACTGTAATCGAAACCAATGCTGCACCTGCCATGGGTGCATCCGGCAATCCCGCAGCAATCCTCTATCCGACACTTGGTGCCAGCCTGCAAGTTTCAAATCATTTCCCGCAACACGCATGGCTTTTTACGCTGGCACAGATGGAGCAGTTGCCTGCCGACATGGGGCTATGGCATCGGTGCGGGGTTATCCAGCTACTTGCAGGTAATCAGCGTCATCGCCGGGATGATGCCGACCATCATCCATGGTTCCCGTCACTCGTCATGCGTTGTGATGCAGAAGAAGCCAGCAGGTACGCCGGCATACCGCTCTCGCACGAGGCACTCTGGTTTCCTGATGGCGGCTGGCTTGATGCGGCCGGTTACTGCAAGGCACTGTTGCAGCACCCTGACATCCAGTTAAAAGAAAACACGCAGGTGCATGAGATCCGACGGACAGCGACCGGATGGCAACTCATGGATGTTACTGGATTGGTCATTGATGAAAGCCCGGTGGTCATTCTTGCGAATGCCCTGAACGCGCGAAAACTGGATGTAAGTGCCTTCTTGCCACTGCAGGCAGTTCGTGGCCAGGTTTCCATGGCCCCGGCATCGGCGATTTCAACTGCACTGAATGTCGTGGTTTGTCATGATGGCTACATCAGCCCTCCACTGGACAATGCTCGCCATTGCATCGGGGCAACGTTTCAGCCTGAGAATGAATCACTGATTGAAGAAACAGAAGATCACGTCAGCAACCGGCACTCCCTCAGGCAGTACATGCCAGAGCTGGAGGAAAGTCTGGAGCCCATATCCTCATGGTTCGGCCGTGCATCCATTCGCTGTCAAAGCCCTGATTATCTGCCACTGGTAGGGCCATTGGCAGATATCTCGGGGTTCAGGACAGATTATGCGGGTCTCAGGCATGGCCGGGTACAAGACTATCCAGAGCTGAAAGCGCTTGATGGCCTGTATGTAAATCTGGCACATGGCTCAAAAGGCTTTAGTCAGGGCTTGCTGTGTGCAGAAATTCTGGCCGCTGAAATATGTAACGAGCCAGCTCCGGTCTCCCGAGAGATACTGAGGTCCCTGCATCCGATGCGTTTTGCGGCTCGCGACATCAAACGGGGAAAGTAAGCGCAGAAAATCAGGTGCGATGTTGCGTGATATTTTCATGCATCAACGACGTCGCGCGACGATTCCTCCCTCACGCTCCCATTCACAGCGTACCTGCAATGTGCCGCCCGGTTCGTGGCATTCACCAGCAGCATCCCAGATGAAAGTGTGCATTCCGGAAAGCTCTGTTTCCAGATGAACCTTGGCACTCACCCAGTACATTTGCACAAGCAGCGACTCGAATTTTTTCATCCAGAGTTCCCACTCATACTCGATGGCCCGGTAGCTTGCACCAAAGTGAATGACCTGGGTCTGATAGGTGCCACCCATTTCGTCAAAACCGGAAATACCGAACATTTCACGGCAAATGAAAGGCCAGCCATCTGCGTCAGGTAGCGACTCGATAATCTGGCGGTTATGGGCGCGGCGTACCCGACGCTCCATCTGCGTCCCGAATGCAATATCACGTACGACGCCGTAAACAATCGATTCCTGATCCATGCGCCCTACCCCTGAACCTGATACGCAACTTTCATGACTGAAGTCCATGACTGGCCAGCAAGGCAAGCAAGGCATCTTCATCCAATACGGGAATGCCCAGTTTTTCTGCTTCAGCCAGCTTGGATCCGGCTGCCTCGCCGGCAACGACACAGCTGGTTTTCTTTGAAACACTGCCCGCCACCTTGGCCCCCAGCAACATCAGCTTCTCTTTGGCCTGTTCCCGGCCAAGCGTGGCCAGTGAGCCTGTAAGTACCCATGTTTGACCAGCCAACGGCTGTTCGCGTTCAGCATCAGCCTCAATATCCGGCCAGACCACGCCAACCTCACGCAGGCGTTGAATGATCTCGATGTTATGCGGCTGGCGAAAGAATGTGGCAATTGATTCAGCCACAACAGGCCCGATATCCGGCACACGCATCAAGGCTTCTTCGTCAGCTGCCAGTAATGGCTCAAGCCGCCCGAAATGCCTGGCCAAGGCAAGGGCGGTCGCCTCGCCCACTCCGCGAATGCCAAGGGCAAACAGGAAGCGGGGGAAAGTTGTCGACTTGCTATGGCTAATAGCCGCCAGCAGATTGTCGGCAGACTTGTCGCCCATGCGATCAAGAGGAAGCAAATCGTCTTTGCCAAGAACGAACAGATCAGCACTTGAGCGAATCAATCCCTGATCCACCAACTGCTCAATCCATTTATCGCCCAGACCTTCGATGTCCATTGCCCGCCGGGATACAAAATGTTTGAGAGCTTCCTTTTGCTGGGCAGGGCAAAAGAGGCCGCCAGAACAGCGTGCTATAGCCTCATCCTCAGGGCGTTCGACATCTGATCCGCAGACCGGGCAGCATGTTGGCAGGTCAACAGGATGAGAGTTGGCTGGTCGTCGATCAACAAGCACACGGACAACCTTGGGTATCACATCACCAGCACGATAAACAATGACGCTGTCGCCAACTCGCACATCCATGCGTTCAACTTCATCAAAGTTATGCAGGGTGGCATTACTGACCGTTACACCGCCCACAAAAACCGGAGCTAACCGCGCAACCGGCGTAAGCGCTCCGGTTCTGCCCACCTGAAATTCAATGGCTTCGACAGTGGTAATGGCTTCCTGTGCAGGAAACTTGAACGCAGTCGCCCAGCGTGGTGCCCGGGACACAAAGCCAAGCTCCTGCTGCCAGCGAACGTTATCCACCTTGATGACAACCCCGTCAATTTCATAGGCAAGGCTGTCCCGGCGGGCCAGCACATCTGCATAAAAATCCTGAACAAATCCTGTGCCATGCCCGCGTTTGACTTCCTGGCTGATACGAAAGCCCAGTGTTACCAGTTTCTGCAGGGTTTCAAACTGTGACGGCGGAAAATCAATGCCAATTGCCTGCACCGCACCATAGGCATAAAACTCTAGTGGGCGTTTTGCTGCAATACGAGGGTCAAGTTGCCGAAGGCTTCCTGCTGCCGCATTGCGCGGATTGGCAAACTGCTTCTCGCCCTGCGCTGCCGCCCGCTCATTCAGCTTGAGAAACCCGGCCTTGGGCATCACCACTTCACCACGCACCTCCAGCCTTGCCGGTACGGTGTCGCCAAGCAGGCGCAGTGGTACAGAGGGGATGGTACGAACATTATGGGTGATGTCTTCACCGGTAGCGCCGTCACCACGTGTGGCTGCCCGCACAAGCAGGCCATTTTCATAGAGAAGGGATATTGCCAGTCCATCCAGCTTGGGCTCGGCACAATACGGAATCTCAGGCTCGGCAAAGAGGTCATCGGCTGACTTGATCAGACCACCCAGGCGTTCACGGGCCTTGCGGTCGAAATCCAGAAACTCCCCGATACTGAAAACATTATCAAGGGAAAGCATCGGGACTTCGTGCGTAACCGTTTGAAAGCCGGACAGTGGCTCACCTCCGACACGCTGTGTCGGAGAGTCTGGTGTAACCAGATCGGGAAAGCCGGACTCCAGATTGCGCAAGGATACGAAAAGCTGATCGTAATCACTGTCCGGAATTTCCGGATCATCCAGTACGTAGTAACGATGATTGTGATGGCGAATTTGCGCCCTCAGACGCTCGATCTCACGTACAGCATCCTGTCGTTGCACGCAGTCCCCTCAGCGACCATCAGGCCGGGTCATCAAGCGACGACGTTCAAACTCCTGAACGCGTTCACGGTAATGCTCAACGAGTTGTCTGGTGAGCGGCTGCTGATGTTCATCCAGCACATCTCCCTGCAACTCCGTTGCCAGCCGACGTGCCGTGTCTACCATGATGTCATATGCCGTAATGCTGTTTACACCAGGTAGCCCCATGAAAAAACTGACACCGGGCACTTCCTCGCCGGTCATGGTTTCAAGATCGAAGGTACCCGGCTCCACGGCCTTGGCCATGCTGAATAACACCCTGCCCTGCCCTGATGGCTGCTCATGGCGATGAAAAATTGCCATGTCGCCATAGCGCAAGCCATAACTCAGCACGCTGCGAAGCAAGTCTTCACCATTGAAGGGGTGCGCTCGTGAAACAACATGCAGCGCAATGACCTGTTCAACATCGATTTGTTTTTTTTCTGCGGGTGCAGCAATGACAGGCTGTACTGGCTCCACTACGGTAGAGCCATACAATGCCTGTGCTCTTCCTGCTGTGTTGCGGCGCTGCGGAGGCGGCGCAATGGGTTCGTCAGCAAACAGGTCTTGTTGCTCCGCAGCCTCAACCAGTGTTGCAACACTGGACGGCGTAAGCAGAAGCGGTTCATCACCAGCATCACCCTGTGCTGTTTCCGGGATTAAAGGGTCGACGCTGCTGACATCCCCACGATCATCCGGGGATGCCTTCTCTTGCAGTATTACAGCAGGCTCGGGGGCTTGCGTATCAATTGCTTTCGGTGCTGCGGCCTGTTTCTGCATGGAATGTACTTCAGCCAGTACCGGCTCGCTACGCGGACGCACACGCACTTTGCCTAGCTCCGGATTTGGCGTGATTTCAATCTCGGGGCCAGGTGGCACAGGCTCTATCTTCAGTCGCAAGCGTGAACGCCACTCCATGAAAAGCGTCACGCCACGCCAGACCAGAATCAGGCAAATCGCCACCAGAAGTACATACAGCAGTTCCATGTGAATATCCTCACACGGCGGCCATTGCCGCAGCCTCTTCGACGTTGACGGTCACCAGACGCGAACAGCCTGGCTCATGCATGGTGACACCCATGAGCTGATGCGCCATTTCCATGGCGATCTTATTGTGCGTGATATAGATGAACTGCACTTTTTCCGACATTTCCTCAACCAGTCGCGCGTAACGGCCAACGTTGGCGTCGTCGAGTGGCGCATCCACTTCGTCCAGCATGCAGAACGGCGCAGGATTGAGCTGGAAAATCGAAAACACAAGTGCCAGCGCGGTCAGTGCCTTTTCACCACCGGAGAGCAAGTGAATGGTGGAGTTACGCTTGCCTGGCGGGCGAGCCATGATGGTGACGCCGGCTTCAAGCAGCTCCTCGCCGGTCAGCTCCAGATAGGCATGGCCGCCACCGAATACTTTGGGGAACAGCTCCTGCAAACCCTTGTTAACGCGATCGAAGGTGTCACGGAACAGCGTACGGGTTTCGCGATCAATCTTGCGAATCGCGTTTTCGAGTGTATCCAGTGCTTCACGAAGATCTGCATCCTGCGCATCGAGATAGTTCTTGCGCTCGGACTGGGCCTGGTACTCATCAATTGCTGCCAGATTGATGGGGCCCAGGCGTGAAATGCGTGCAGAGACCTTTTCAAGGTCCTCCTGCCACTGCCGCTCACTGGCATCCTCCGGCAAGGCTTGCAGTACGGTTGGCAGGTCAAACTGTTCTTCCGCAATCTGCTCCTGCAGAGACTCCCTGCGGGAACTGGCATTTTGCCATTCCATACGCTGGTTTTGCAGCATGTCCCGTACTTGCTGGGCTTGTTGTTCTGCCTGCTGGCGCTTGCGCTCGTGCTCGCGGAACTCATGCTGGACGGCCTCCAGCTCTGCCCGTACGGTTGCCATCTCCTTCTCAACCTCAACACGCAAGGTGAGTTGCTCCTCAAGCAGCACCTGATGCTCTCCGCCGGGATTCTCCAGCTCAAGCAGGCTTTCCTGAAGCATCTCGCGACGCTCGGCAAGACTGGATAACTGCTCCTGCAAACGGCCGATACTCTGGGCCAGCGAGGTCTCACGGGTACGCAGCGCCTGCAGCGTCAATGCCATCTGGTGGGATGCATCACGATCTGCCCGGGCGCGTTGACGCGCACCATCCAGTCCTTCACGCGCTGCATCGCGCTCGCGCAGCAGCTCTTCTCGCCGGGCAGAGTCACGCCCCATTGCATCCAGTGCGTCCTGCAGGATCAGGCGCGCTTCTGACAGCTGCTCCTGATCCAGCCGCAGCTGCGACTGAACATCTTCCATTTCCTTTTCGATACGGCTTGAACGGGCAGTAAACTGCTCCAGACGAACCTGTTTGGCACCCAACTGCGCCTGGACATCGCCACGGGACCGTGTCAGCTGTGACAGCGCACGCTGTGCGTCTTCCCTCTGCAGCTCCAGCGAGCGCAGGGCCTCACGCCCTTCCTCCAGAGCCGCCTGTTTGTCAGCCAGCTGTTCATCAATCAGGGCCAGCTCTTCAATGACGCGGACCAGCTCTTGCTTGCGGGCCAGTACGCCAGACTCGGAGTCTTCCTCACGAATGACGCGTAACCAGTTGGCCCCAAGCCAGATACCATCACGCGTCACCACCGACTCATGTGCAGCCAGCTGCTCACGTACCCGCATGGCATCCGTCAGGGTCTCACAGGCATACACACCCGCCAGCAATGCGGTTGTTTCGGCCCCCTTGACCAGTGACGACAGTGTTCTGGCGACCTGGCCGCCAGATGCGGGCGCCTGACGATTCTCTACAAAGGTCAGGTCCCCCTTGGCCAGATTCACGAGCTTGTCAGTCAGCGCGCCCAGCGAGTCAACACAAACGGCCTGAAGGCTGCGCCCCAGAACGGTTTCAACGGCACGCTCCCAGCCGCCTTCCACCTGTAACTGGTCAGCCAGTCGCGGGCGCAAGGACAGGCCTTCAGACTCGAGCCAGGTGGTAAGACCACTCTCCTGCCCCATGGCGGCCTGCTGAAGCGCTTCAAGTGAGGCCTCACGGCCTTTGAGTATCTGTGAGCGTGACTTGAGGGAGTCCGCCTCATTGTGCAGCCGGTTATTGGTTTCTCGTTGACTGGTAATACCAGATGCGGCGGCATCAACCTTTTCCTGCCCGGCTTCAAGCTGAAGCTCGACTTCAGCCAACTGCTCGTTAAGCACGGTCACTTCGTCTGCCAGAGGGCCTGCAGTCAGGCTCTTGCGCTCATTGTCCAGACGATCAAGCCGCTCCCTGGAACGCTGAATGGCTTGCTCCATGTGCTGGATTTTGGACTGCTCAACCTCTGCCTGCTGACGTGCGCCAGCTGCAGTCTGGTTGAACTGCTCCCATTCCTGCTGCCAGTGCTGCATCCGCTCTTCCGCCACGGCGAGCCCTTCAGCCAGCTCCTCGGCCTGGGCCTGATAAAGTGCCTGCTCCGGCTCAAGGGCCAGCAGCTGGCCACGAACATCTTCCAGCTGCGCCTCATCAAGCTGCAAATGCTCACTGGCCTGTTGATGGCTGCGCTCCGCCTGCGCCATGTCATCCCGGAGCTGCACAAGGCGCTCACGCTGATGGGTCATGTTTTGCTCAAGGCGGGAGATCTCGTTACCGACCTTGTAAAAGCGGCTTTGCACCTCGGAAAACTTGTCGGAAAGCTCAATCTGGGTTTCGCGCTGCTTTTCCAGCGCCGCATCAGCAGAGCGTTGCTCCGCGATCACAGCCTCCAGCCGGATCTCAAGCTCACGGATAAGGGTCTCGCGCTGCCCCACCTGAAGATCCAGTGCCTGCCAACGGAGCGCTTGAAGTTGAGCTTTAAGAAGTCGCTCTTCCTCCTTGAATTCCTTATATTTTTCTGCAGACTGAGCTTGTCGCTGCAGGTGTTGAAGCTGCTTTTCCAGCTCTTCGCGAATGTCACTCAGACGTTCAAGGTTTTCGCGGGTGTGGCGCATGCGCGTCTCGGTTTCACGACGCCGCTCCTTGTACTTTGAAATGCCGGCAGCTTCTTCGATGTAAACACGAAGCTCCTCCGGGCGTGCCTCAATCAGGCGAGAGATCATCCCCTGCTCGATGATGGCGTAAGAGCGAGGGCCCAGACCCGTGCCCAGGAAAATATCGGTAATGTCCTTGCGCCGGCAGCGAATGCCATTCAGGAAGTAGTCCGACTTTGCATCGCGGGTAACCACGCGCTTGATCGAAATCTCGGCAAACTGCGCATACTCGCCACCCAGTGTTGCATCCGAGTTGTCAAAAACCAGCTCAATCGAAGCCTGCGCCACCGGCTTGCGCGCCGACGAGCCATTGAAAATAACGTCCGTCATGGACTCGCCGCGCAGGTTTTTGGCAGATGACTCCCCCATTACCCAGCGCACAGCATCGATTACGTTGGACTTGCCGCAACCATTAGGGCCGACAACGGCCGAAAGATTGGTCGGAAAATGGGCTGTGGTTGGATCCACAAAGGATTTAAAGCCAGCCAGCTTGATGCTCTTCAGTCGCATGTCAGTCCCGATAGGGCTTGCCGCTCAGACAAGTGTCCGGCAGTCAGCAAATCACCTTTATTAATTCCCTTGAAAAACAATGTATTGCGCCAAATACCTCATTAATGTTTGAGGATGGCTTGTCTCAACAAATAGACCCGTGAGAGTGTACAGAAAAACCCGTCAGGCCTCCATGCCAAGGCGCGACAGAGCTCCGGGCAGAGGCATAAAAAAGGTCGCACCAATGCAGGGGCGGACTAGATGGCAAACAGGTCGCCGTTATTCACGGACTGCCGTTGCTGGTAACCCGATGCCACTTTTTCAATCTGTTCGGCTGCCATCTGCACCAGATGGGCGGCATGCTTGGCTGCCCTTTCAGTATCTCGCTTGCGACAGGCATCAATGATGGCCTGATATTGATTGATGGCCCTTAACTCATCACTGAGCAAGTGGCGCAAGTGTGCCCCGTACCGCACCCAGCACAGCGACAGCGAGTTGAATGCCATGACATAGACCTGATTGCCGGCCGACCTCACCAGTTGCCCCCAGAAAGCCTGCACCTCGGACTGCAGATACTCGACGTCATTGGGCCGCTTTCGCATCCGATCAACAGACTCCTGCAGTAACTGGATAGCCTCAGGCTCTGCACGCTGCGCAGCAAGCCTGGCTGCATCCACCGCCATTGACGCCCTCATCTCAAGCAAGGACCGGAGCATGGCAAAATTGGGCAGACCACTTTCATTGACCAGAAGGTCCGGCAGAAGCTCCAGGCCGGCAACCTGCTGCCAGTCAGTTACACGATTGCCCCCACCATGTACCGTATGTATCAGGCGCATCTGTTCAAGACGCTTCATGGCTTCGCGCACCGCGCCACGGTTCAGTCCCCGCGACTCAGCCATCTTTCGCTCCGGGAGCATGTTTGCACCTGGCGCGATGCGTCCATGAATGATGTCCCGGCACAACTCTTCGTAAAGTGCCTCGCCTAATGGTTTGCGCTTGCTCACGATCTAATCACCCGCCTCAGCAGGAAAACTGGTCCAACCAATATAGTTGAATTCTGGAAAAGAAAGAATAAGTGGTCGTACCTTATGAGCAATCAACTTAACGACGATGCCGCTGTGCCCAGGCCACTTCAATCTGCTTGACCCTTAACAACGCATCCAGCACCAGATTTCGCTGGTGCACGCAAAAGTCATCAATCAGCGAGGCAGCCTGCTCGCCCTTACGCATCATGATGCTATCCACCACGCCCTTCAGGAGCGCAAGCGCCTCATCCAGCTCTCGCCGGTCTGTATGCAGGGCAAGATAAGCAGCACGGCGCACGGCAGGCTGCAAATCATCAAGAATATCAGATGCATAGCTATTGTTTGCAAAGCGGTATGCCATGTTGAAGAACTCGAAGGCACCCTCATGAAAGCCCTCGATATCGCCCTCATCGACACAAGACTGCAGACGCTGCAACTGACCAACAAACCCTTCCATGTCGTGCTGGCGCCAGTTCTCTGATGCCTTGCGACAGATCATCTGCAACAGCATCGAGAGCACCTCGTAGAGCGCCTTGACCTGCACAGGAGACATCTCAGAGACAACTGCACCACGCCGGGGGTAAATCTCTATCAGGCGCTTTCGCGCCAGGACCAGCAGTGCCTCTCGCACAGAGCCACGACTGACATTCAGCTCCTTTGCAATGCGAAGCTCCTGAATCCTTTCCCCTTCAACCAAATCGCCCATGATGATTTGCTGGGCAAGATGCTGGGCAATTTGCTCAGAAAGACTTTCGGAGGCGCGAAAACTCATGATCAACTCGTATCAATGCAGCAACGGGATAGAAAGCGGTCATCCTATCAACAGCCAAGCGCCAGCCGCCAGCACTTTTGTCTATTGTCAGACAGAAACTACTGGCTTCAGCGCCATAATTGATAAGTAAATCTGAACAAGCACATTCAAAAAAAGCATTTTTGTTTATTGATCAAGACTTGGTATTCTTCGTGCCCATAAAAACAAGTCCCCCTTGCCAGGTTTCGCCATGTACCAGTATGACGCCTACGACCAGCGCATTGTCGATGAGCGAGTCGCCCAGTTTCGCGACCAGACCAACCGCTACCTGGCCGGAGAGCTAAGCGAAGACGAGTTTCGCCCTCTCCGGCTGCAAAACGGTCTTTATATACAGCGCTTTGCGCCAATGCTTCGGGTCGCCATTCCCTATGGCCTGCTGTCCAGTGCGCAGCTGCGCACGCTTGGCTACATTGCCCGCACCTGGGATCGTGGTTATGGTCATGTCAGCACACGCCAGAACATGCAATACAACTGGCCAAAGCTGGAGCATGTGCCGGATATTCTGGCAGAGCTGGCCAAGGTAGAAATGCATGCCATCCAGACCAGCGGTAACTGCATACGCAATACCACGACCGACCAGTTTGCCGGGGTGATCGCAGGAGAAATTGAAGACCCACGCCCCACCTGCGAGTTGATTCGCCAATGGTCGACCTTTCATCCCGAGTTCGCCTTCCTCCCCCGCAAGTTCAAGATTGCGGTATCAGCATTCTCCGAAGAGGATCGCGCAGCAACAGCACTCCATGATATTGGCGTCTATATTGTCAAGAATGATGCCGGCGACATTGGTTATCGCATCATGGTCGGTGGTGGCCTGGGTCGCACCCCGATTGTCGGCAGTGTCATTCGGGATTACCTGCCCCGCGAAGACCTCATTTCCTATCTTGAGGCGGTGCTGCGCGTCTATAACCTGCATGGTCGACGCGACAACAAGTACAAGGCGCGCATCAAGATTCTGGTCAAGGCCCTTACACCAGCCGTGTTTGCGCAAAAAGTCGAGACTGAATGGGCTCATCTCAAGGGCGGACCACTTACCGTTCCGGCCGCCGAGTTTGATCGTCTGCGCAGTTTTTTTACCGAGCCGGCATATGAGCAACTGACGGATGAGCCTTCCGGCCTCGTTAGTGCCCGTAAAGAAAATGCAGCCTTTGCCAACTGGCTACAACGCAACACACATTCCCACAGAAAACCGGGCTACCGCATTGTCACCCTGTCGCTCAAGCGCACAGGTATTGCACCAGGCGATATCACGGCAGAACAGATGGATGCTGTGGCAAAGCTGTCCGATGACTACAGCTTTGGCGAACTGCGCACGACACATGAGCAGAACATTGTACTGGCCGACGTAAGACAGAGTGACCTTTTCAGCTTGTGGCAGGAGCTGAAGGAGCTTGGCTTTGACACTGCCAATATTGGCTATCTGACCAACATCATTGCCTGCCCGGGCGGGGACTACTGCTCACTGGCCAACGCCAAGTCAATCCCGATTGCCGAGGCGGTACAGCGGCGATTTGATGATCTGGATACGGTCTACAACATTGGCAAGCTTGATCTGAATATTTCCGGGTGCATGAATGCCTGTGGCCATCACCATGTTGGTCATATCGGCATTCTTGGTGTAGACAAGCGCGGCGAAGAGTTTTATCAGGTGACGCTTGGCGGCTCGTCCAATCATGATGCCAGCATTGGCGACATCCTTGGCCCTTCGTTCGCAGCCGAAGAAATGGCGGACATCATTGAAGAGATCATCAATACCTATCTTGATAACCGGCTCGGCAAAGAGGAGTCTTTCCTGCAAGCGTATCGCCGCCTCGGTATCGACGTATTCAAGGAGCGCGTTTATGTCCAGGCTCATTAAGGATCGTGCCATTGTTGATGACAGCTTTACTTTTGTCAGCCCGGATGATGATGGCTCACTGACACTTCCTACCGGAGATGCACTGGTCTCGCTGGCAACATGGCAATCTCACCGTGATGCATTGCTTGCACACCCCTTTGGCAAGGGAGTGAAACTGAAAGCCGACGAGTTTGCTGAGGCTATCGCCGATGATCTCGACAAGCTTGCACTGGTTGCCATCGAGTTTCCGGCTTTTGCCGATGGCCGAGGCTACTCAACGGCATATACCCTGCGCAGTCGTTACGGCTACAAAGGCGAGTTGCGCGCAGTTGGTGATGTCTTCAAGGACACCCTGTTCTATCAGCAACGCAGCGGCTTCAATGCCTTTGCTGTTCGCGCTGACAAGAATATTGAGGATGCCCTGCAGGCTCTGGATACATTCAGTTCCCCCTACCAGGGTACTGCGAGTGATCCTGCGCCACTGTTCCGCAGACGATTGGCCTGAATTTCTCGAGGCATAAAAAAACCGCCATTATTGGCGGTTTTTTTATGCCTCCTGATACTCAGGGTGGGCATGCGGCTGGAGCAGTTACAAACTTTCCATTAAGTGTGCCACCGCTATTCGGGTCATCATAAATGCCTTTATAAACCTTGTAGTTATTGCCCCACAAAGCCAGCTTTGTATCCGTCAGAACACCATTGGTATTCTGATACATCTTCAGATAGTTACTACCCAGGGGGGTATCAACACGCAGTCGGACCTTGTGTTCTTCGCCTATTGTCGAGATAAGAATGCCTACCACCGAGTTGGCGACAGCATTACCGTAGGCTTTTGGCAAAATGATCGCAGGCTCAAGATAGTACCTTCCATCTATCTCGAAGGCGCGCTCAACAACGCCCACAGGGAACTCGCGACGGTCACCAGCAATCTCGTTCAGGGTGTCAATATCGACTGCATTACAATCCTTGTCCAGATCGGAAACAATGTTCCCATCCGACAGAATGGTGAAATTTACCACTCCAAGATCAGGCTTTCCCTCAAGCTGAAGAGTTGCCGTTATGTGCATGGGGAAGCTCGATGACAGTGCTGACCAGATCTCCGGATTAAGGGTGGTCACCAGATTGGTGGGGCGCTGCAAATTAAGTCCAGACTCCGTATACGGCGATGTCACATTCTGGAAGGTACCGAGTCTTGTAGCAATGTCAGAGGGTAGTTCTTCACCATAGGCAATCTTGTATGCATCTTCGTTGTATGCCATGAAATTGCGGTCAATGATACCAGTTTGCACAGTCATGACTTCGCCGTTATCAAGATCAAACGACAAATCGACAAGTGAACCATCAAGCTGCAACACGGGTGCATTGGACAGTGCGTCTGGTTTTACATAAAAGCGTGTAGGATCGTACCTGACCAGTTCCGGCGTTTCGTTTCTTGGTCCGAGAGAGGCCGATCCGGCACCAAACAACCTGCCCTTGCGATCAACGCCCAGCATCGTTTCGCCAAAAAACTCATCTGTCGCACTTATGCCATAAAAGATATTGAATGCAGGCACACCTGTCGGATGACTGATCAATGGAGAATCACTGGTGTAAACGCCAGCAGCAACTCCATATACCGCCTTGCGCAGAACGCCATCAGCTTCAGTTGTGCTTATAAGGGGCCGGGCAGGTGTCATTCCAGCAAGCACAGAAGTGAAGTCCGTCTCAAACGCAGCATCTGTCATGTTTGTCAGGGTCACTGACTTGCCCAGAGCGACAAGAAGAGCCTTTTTGTCGGCTGGCTTCAGGGTAATGGCGCGAGCGGGGTTGTCTTTAAGACCGGTAGTATCTTCATTGTTTAGTGCATGCAAAAGCCGGGTAATATTTCTGGCTCCTGCGGCCGCTGGTGCCGTCGTCGTTGTAACACCCGCCAACATCAACGGAGTGATGTAGATACGTTTCAAAGGCTCACCGTCAGGCCCCAGAGGCAACAAATCCTCATTCAGCAAGGGCTTCTGAACCTTGGTTTCGCCCAGTGTCACGACGAACTCACTGTCGGGATGCTGGATGAAGAACTCTACGGTTGACCCGGCAGGGCAAGTAAAATTACCGCTCGTGCCAGTAACCGAGGTAATGTTCTCGCACTTGTAATCAATGCCTGCAACTTGGCCATCCTCAAGACGACCTGTCACACAATCCTGATCTGATGAGCATGAATTTGTAGGCTCCTTAACAGGATCAGCAATATTGTTGCTGCCACCACTGCAAGCCGACAACAGCACCGCACAGCCCAGGACCCCAAAGATACTCAGATTTGTTTTTTTCATGCTACTCATGCCATTGGACAGCAAAATCGCCATCATCAGTACGCGGGATTTCCGAAGCCGGTTTCAGCTGCTTTGGGTCCGGAAGCACTACCAGTAAAAAGCGCTCAGCAGACATCATGATAATGCTGCCTTCAAGACGCTCATGTCGCGTTTTTGTTGCAACATACCGGCGCTCATAATAACCATCCTGAACAGCCCGGATGACACAACCCTTCTCATTCGCCATCGCAAGAACAGGAATAACAAAGCCGGGCTTTCTCTCTGTTTTTGAATAAGAGCTGACTGCGAGCTTGCGCAAGCCATCGCCGCTGACACGAAGCACTCGCACCACTCCCCCTGCCCCAAGAAACTGCCGGGTTTTACGGTCGATAATAACGGAAAATGACGAATTTCTGGACAAAGTGGAAGCCCCGGTCAGCTCCTTTTCACCCAAGCAAAAGGATTCTGCATTGATCAGTGACTTCAGCACCTGCTCATCAGCGGTTTCAATCAGCTCCATCACGACTGGCGTGAATGGCTCCACAGGACCCGCAGAGAAGAAGGTTGGCTCTTTTCCATCCGTGCCGGCCAACTGATTTTCACTTTCCTCGACACGTGAGCCCATCCCGTCGTTCACAACGTAAAAACGCTTTTTGTTTGTTGGATTGAAATTGGTGCTCTCAAGGAGCTCACTGTCGACATACTCATCAGTTGCCTGAGTAGCTGCAGCAGCTGGCGTGACTTTCTCGGAGGGACGAGTCTCATCAACTGCTTTATTTTCAGGCACTGAAACTGTCGTTGCGGGGGCGTCAGTATCTGATTTCCCTTCGACAGCAAATACATCAGACCCGGATTGAGGCTCCGCCGGCTTTTCAGCTTTCGGTTTACTCTCAGGAGCCATGATGGTTTGCATGCGCCCCTGGGCATCAATTACCTGATAGAACCTCTGCTCGGCAACAACTGCTGTTGTCACCAGGCAGAGGAGCAGCCCGCAGCCTGCAGTAGCAGTAAATGAACGAGACATTACCAGCGCGTACGATAAGCGATGCCCATGATGATCACATCTGCTTTTGTATGTACGTCCAGACCGGCATAGGGGTTGTAAATCGTATTGTTAATGCCGGTACAGTTCACATTACAGCTGGTATTTGCAGGGATTGTATCCTCTGACCGCAGGTACATTGCCGTCAGGTCAATCTCTGTGTCTTTGTCATACACATAACCAATGCCGGCGCCAAAGAGCTGTGCATCGTTAATTGGTACCAGCGATGACCGCTTGTCCTTTGGAATGGCCGATTTTCGGGGCTCATAGCCAGCCCGAAACTTGAGTCGCTCATTCCACGAATACTCGGTCCCGATACCCCAGCTCCAGGGGCTCTGAAAACCAAGAGGGAATGTCAGGGTAGTCAATGTATTACCTGGCGCCAGCAGACGTGCCAAGGCCAACACACTGGGAGAGCGATCAAAGGTCAGGTGAAACGCGTCCCACTCTGCATAGTCTGTCCAGCCAACGTCGAAGTTGACCTGCCACGTTGGCAAGATCTTGTACTTGATACCGGTCTGGAAGTGCGCCGGATAAATCAGGTCCATGGAGATCAGGCCACTCTCCTTCTCTGGAACGTATGAGGGAAGCCCGAGAATGGCGAGCAGAATCTGGCCGGTAGGCGACTGCCCGATACCGCCAAAGACATCCTGAACACCCTGACCATAGGTAATTTCGTACTTACCCTTGAGATTCATCTTGGCCTGGCTCTGGTAGACCATGCCCCAGGCAAACCGCTCGTTGGGCTCCCACAGGAACCCAAGGTTGTACGTCGGGGAAAGACGTTCCTCCATGGACATCTTCATGCTGGCAAGATTGTCGAAAGGACCGATACCCTCATCTGCATTGCAGAAGCCGAACAGGAAAAGATCAATCACGATATTCGACTGTCCCTTGAATGGCGGACATATCTCTTCATCGATAATACGCATCATGCCGAGCAATTCATTGGGTGCGCGGAAATCAGTTTCCAGTGCGACAGCCTGATAGGAAAAGCCCACCGACAGACCAACCGAGAGCTCATCAGTAACCTGATAGCCAACGGATGGCGACAAAAGTGTTACACGCTCAAGTGCAACGCGTTGCCCGAGGAAGTTGCCCGGATCACCGTCTTCACGATAGAAGCCGGCAGCAAGCGGCGCATACATTGCATTGGCGAAAGTAAACTTGGAACCTGGCTTCTTGAAGGAAAACGCAAACATCGGAGCAGCAAGTGGTCCTGGTGGCAAATCAACCATCTCATCCAGGATCGGAACATACAGCGACACGCCCTCGATAGTACTCTTGCCTGTCTTGAAACTGCTGCAACGATCCTGCCCATCGCGAGGCGCATCACCACAAATAACAGGGTCGTCAGAATATCCGAATACATTAAAGCCCGGTGGCGCAGAGAACTCTGACTCAATCGAGAAGTTGGCAGCAAGAAACTGGAAGTCGGCACGCCGTCCATCAAGCTTGGCAAGGCCAGCGGGATTGAAGTGGACAGCGCTGATGCCTGGAGGATCCGCAGTTACTGCATTACCAAGCGAAAGCGCTCGCAAATCAACAGAAAGGTTGGTGGCAAGCTGTGCATGTGCACTGCCGGCCAGGGCAATGAAAAACGCCCCTAGCCAGGAATACGTTGCGCCGCGCATGCGATTTTGTTTTATTTTTTTCATGGCCTGCTTCAAGCGATCCCTGACTTATTCGTTGCCCGGAATGAGAAAGTCAATCGGCATGGAAAAGCCCAGTGTGACATCGGACGAATCTTCAGTCAGACCAAATCCCATGTTCATGTTGACGATCCGCTTGGGGTTGGTACGCAGGCCCAATGAGAAATTGACGGAGGCACTTACCTGATCAGCGGTGTAAACGTTGTCACCATTGCTGAAGCTGTACAGGCTTTCGAAACCATAAGACTGCTGGAAAGAGGATGTGATGGAAACATCATAGTTCAGCGCATAGGCAAGGCCCATGGAGAAGCCGATAGAGTCGCCCGGCTCGACACTGGTCAGAAAACGGCTGCCTTGTGCCTGATTAAGATCGCTGGCCTTTGCACTCATCGAGTAGCTGGCCGATGCGAAAAGCACAACAGGATCTGCAACCTTGCTTACGCTGGCGCCGCCAGAAAGGCTGTAATAGCCCTTACCAGTAGACAAGTCAGTCTGGCGATTGATCTCGTACGGGCTGTCACCCGAGGCCGTTGACAGCGAGGCAAACAGCGTCGAAGTTGGCAGGCCGCGCTTGAGCGGCACCGGCTGCCAGCGCACACCAATCGCGATATCACCAAGGCCCGTAGTATCAAGGCTGCTCTGGCTGTCAAACTTGTATATCAGTGGCAGGGAGGCCGAGAATGTCAGGTTATCCCAGACCCCGTAGGTCAACTCAAAGGTGTTACCGAAGGTGTGCTGGGCATCTTCTTCGATACGGAAGCGCGTGATATTGGAGCTATTGCCGTCAACCGCAATATCAATACGGCTGTCGCGATAAAAGCTGTAGTCAACTTCAAAGTTCAGACCAACCTTGCCCTTCTTCAGCAGGGAGTAGTTGTTCTCGCTGGCCTGGAATACCTCTTCCAGGTTGGTCTCTGTGCTGGCGTCGTCAGCCTTTTTGGTAAGGGCCTCACGTGCGGCATCACCTGTAGCTGGCGCAGCAGCGGGAGCTGTTGTGGCTTCCTCTTCTGCCATGACTGGCTGAGTCAATACGGCCATCAACCCCAGCACTGCCCGGTATGCCATGCCCCTTTTCATCATTTTTATTCTTCCTGTTTTTGTCACGCCAGCATCCATCAAAAATCGTTACCACCCTGCAAATTACTTACGCTTGTAGTAAGTACGCAAAGGGACGTTGATGGGTTGATCAAAAGTTTTGCTTTCTGTATCTGCATTAAAAACACGCTGCAGGGTTGAGGCGTAGTCCGCATTTTCCTCAAGCCCCTTGAGCCAGACCGGAATCTCCTCAAACGCCAACCGGGTGATGGTCTGGTCATCAACAAAACGCATGTCTGCCTCAGTCAGCTCAAGCTGGGACTGAGGTTTGAAGCCGTTGGGGAAGACAATGAACATGACATTGTTATCCCAGATCTGTTTGAAGCGTTCTTCGGGAAAACTGATGTTGCCCAGCGCAGGATCAGCCACAAATATGCGGCCTTCCTTGTATTTTTTCACCACCACGAAGTGCTTGAAGCCACCATAATGGATGGGAACGATAGCAGGATGGTCAAGCTTTTTCAGGTCATCAAACTTGCCTTTGTAACCACCACTGGGGTGCCCAAGGGCTGTGGTCAGTCGCTTCATGTCGAGAAGCGAGAAGCCGCGACGCTGAACAATCTTTTCGGTTTCGCCAAACTTGAGAAGGCCATCCATCACCTGTCGTTCGGAGAACTGGCGGCCAAGATAACCATTAAGGACAGTCGTGAGTGCTGCAGAGCCGCAGCTGTAATCATACGCCTGATGGACGATGTTCTTGAACTGCTGCTCAGCCAGGGGTTTTACAACAATCGGACGCTCGGCAACCGAGAACGCGGAGGCCTGCCGGCTATCAACCGGATAGTTGTAATAGACGGTACCCGGGGCCTTGTCTTCGACCTCGAACGTCTCTATGGCAGCGAAATACATGAGGGCAGCGCCCAGGGCAACTGTAAACATGGTTAATTTTTTTGTTGTTAGGCCGCGTTATTATGATTGTGGTTATGCACGGTCAAGATACGGCAACGCTGAGAACATACACGGTTTTTTAATGCGTTTCACCCCCTTTTTACGGTAATACAACAGGGTAGAAACGGCCTGGCGGTCACTGGCACGGCGTCTTTGCGACGACCAGAATGACAGGCATGAAAAAAGGGGCCGAAGCCCCTTTTTTCAACAGATTGCGACTGGCAAGCCAGCCACAGTCCTGATCTTAGTGACCAGAGATGGTGATCACGTCGCCTGTCATGTCCAGACCACGGATTTCCACGTCACCGATGGAGGCACCGCCGCCCAGGATAACGTTAGCCATGGTCACGTCCATGCCGCCAGTACCCAGGGTATTCACGGTCACGGCAAGGCCAGTAGCAGTTGCATCAATGCCCAGATCAACAGCAAGGTTACCGCCGCCGGCGTTAGTCACCTGAAGTGTGCCAACAGAGATCGAGCCACCGCTGTTAACATCATTCAGGGCAAAGCCAGTCAGGGTCAGGCCGCCAGTAAGTGTGGTGTTGAGTGCAATCAGGTGACCCTGAGGCTCATCACCCAGCTGGATGTTCATGTCCACACCAGCCAGATCCACTGTACCCAGATTCAGCAGGGCACCGGAATCAGTACCAGCATCAATGCCCCAGCCCACACCAGCACCGGTACGAGCAGAGTTAGCAACACTCAGCGTGCCAAGATTCATCTGCACAGCACCCATGGAGATATTGATGTTCAGAGTTGCATCATTGGCCAGCGCAGCAGAGGCACCAGCGTCAATGGTGATGTCGATCAGTGCATCGCCACCAGCGCCATCCGACAGGGCAATGCCGGTCATGACAATTGCGCCAGAGTCGGTACGAGTAGCGAAGCCGTCCTTGTCGTGAATGATCACGTCAAGGTTTGCCTGGGTAGCCAGACCGATAGTGATACCGTCCTGACCAGTGGTGGCGGCCAGAGATTCTTCGTCCATTGCTTCCATGGCGAAGGCGCCGGAGGTAGCAGCGAACATTGCAGTCACAAGAGCGAGTTTCTTAAGGCTCATGAGTTGTTTCTCCTCGAGGGTTCTTTATTGTTTGTTCTTGCTCTGTTGAGCATTTGTTATTGCGCAGGGGGAACGTACCACGCACTTTTGGTCTCTGGCAAGACCAGTAGCCCGGCGGAATCTATCCGCGACGAGCGGTACGTCACAAAAAACGTTAAACTTGCCACTCATCAGCGCCAGCTGGCTGCGCCCTGCCCCAATGAACCCCCAGACGCCATACAGCTTTCCTCTAGTAGAACGACTCCCCTACTCTGCCGGGCTGGGTGCACGGCTGCGTGAAAGTGCGGTGGCGACATCACGTCCTGTATGGCTTCGTCTGGCCTCTGGCGACCAGGAGCTGTTTGCTGCATGGCCCGAGTACGTAATCCGGCTTGAAACCGCGGCGCTGCAGCGTATTGGCCGTTCCGGCACTGAGGCACTAACGGGGGGCGTAGATGCTTTATGGAGCGTGATACGTGAAGGGCTGCCTGCCTGCGCCAGCGGTCAGCGACCTTTTCATGGCGGCTGGCTGGGTTCGTTTTCGTATGACCTTGGTACCTGCAAAATACCCGTATCATCGACCTTCCCAGATGCCCTGCTGGGCAATTACCGCTGCTTTATATGGATAGACCACAAGGCCTGTATTGCCGAAATGGTGACTGTGGATGGCTTTACCGGCTCTGCCGATGACTGGAGAGTCCTCGTCAACCAGGCAACCAGTCAGGCCTCCATTTCCGGCACCTTCCGGCTGTTGGTGCCATTCCAGCCCATGACTTCTCGCAGCCGGTACGCAGACGACTTCATGCGCATCCAGACCTATCTGCATGCCGGTGACTGTTACCAGGTGAATTACGCCCAGGCATTTCATGCCCGCTGTGCTGGACAAGGTGCCATTGCCATGCGCCATTTGCTGGCATTAAGCCGTGCATCCCACGCAGCATGGATGCTGGCACCCGAAGGTGAGGTCCTTTGCCTGTCCCCGGAGCTGTTTCTTTCTATACAGAATGGCCGGGTACTGACAAAGCCGATCAAGGGTACGGCGCCGCGGAGTGCCGACCCGGCAGCAGATGAGTACAACCGGACGCAGCTAGCCCAAAGTAACAAGAATCAGGCGGAAAACCTGATGATTGTGGATCTGCTGCGGCATGATCTTGGTCGTCATGCAAAAACAGGAACGGTCCGTGTGGAGCGACTGTTTGATATTGAAAGCCTGCCCCAGGTTCATCATATGGTGAGCACCATCAGCGCAGAGGTGTCCGCCGGTAGTGACGCCATTGATGTGATACGGGACTGCTTTCCTGGCGGTTCGATTACCGGTGCCCCGAAAAAGCGCGCGATGGAAATCATTGCCGAGCTGGAGCCAACCCCCCGCTCCATTTACTGCGGCAGCATCGGATTCATTACTACAGGTGGCGATGCCGAGCTTAATATTGCCATTCGTACCCTGCTGCGCCAGAAGAGTGATTTGTATGCCTGGGCAGGTGGCGGCATTGTGGCGGACTCTGATTGTGATGCGGAATATCAGGAGTGCTTTGACAAGATGGGCGCATTGATGCGCGCACTGGAGGATGGTGAGTGATCAGGCGCAACGGGATTTTTTAGCGGCTGCAGCCGCAAACTGACTTGAAAAGCTGATATCCCCCCCTGATTTCGTGTACTCAGGATCAACGTCGGGCTGGCGGAAACTTGTCCGCATACACTGCAGACAGCAAGAGATAGGCAAGGGCCGATGTATGCTCTGGCTGCATATCAAAAACCCATACGCCTTGCGCGTTCTGGGAATCCAGCAAGGCTTCGACAAGTTTGCCATCAACGAGATCTACACGACCAGCGAGTGCAAGGAAAGCAGCCCTTTCAACCTGAAGATCGGTAAGTCCCCCCTCATGATGAACTATTTCGGTGTACAGGCGCTGGATATAGGGCTGTGCACTACGGGCAAAGGCCGCCTGGCTAAGGCAGCCATTACCGCCAGCTATCATCATTGATAACAGTTGATGCGCAGAAACATAGTCGAAATACGGCTCACCAATATCCTTGTAAATATCAAAGCTGGACGTGCAATTAACTGCCCTCTGCATCAGGACAAGCACAAGAATAAAACGCTGGTCCGGGGATAATGCCACTTTGGGACCCGAAAGCACCGGGTCTGCCTTCAAAGGCAGACGCACGGTCACACGGGGAAGTTTTTTATCCCGCGCTTCCCATAGCTTGTATTCCGTCTCCTGAACCCAGCCGTTATTCCTCTGCTCATGAATTTTCCTGTCCAGAGCAACAGACGCGTTTCTTCCGGTCAGCTGGCGAGCCTGCGAAATCATGAAAACGACATCACTTCGGGCCTGAACACCCTCCATCGCGCCCTCGGTCCTTGTCAGTGCGCTCTCCAGTCTTTCCTTCAGGGTGGCCGCGTGAGCATGACTGCCCGCGAATACCCCCGAGAAAACACAGAGAAAACACAAAACAAAAACAGGGCGCAGCATCTTCATCAACTATCCCCTCCGGGAGACGGGCACATAAAATAACGGATGGGGCTAAAGAGGCTCTTAAAATGCATCGCCGGGCACACGAACCCACCCTTCCATCAGCACCCGTGCGCTGCGGCTCATGACCGCCTTGGTCACCGTCCATTCGCCGTTGACCTGACTGGCCTCTGCTCCAACACGCAGGGTACCCGAAGGGTGGCCAAAACGCACAACACTGCGTGCACTGCCACCCGCAGCAAGGCTTACCAGCGTGCCGGGAATGGCGGCTGCCGTACCGATGGCTACGGCAGCCGTGCCCATCATGGCATGGTGCAGCTTGCCCATGGACAGCGCACGCACCAGCAGATCCACCTCGGAAGCCTTTACATCCTTGCCGCTGGAGGACTTGTAATCCTTCGGACTGGAAACAAACGCAATCTTGGGTGTGTGCTGGCGTGTCAGGGCCTCTTCCGGCGTCTTGATCAGGCCCATGCGCAGGGCACCGGCCACACGGATCTGTTCGAACCTTGCCAGGGCCGCCGCATCGGTATTGATCTGCTCACGCAGTTCGGTGCCGGTATAGCCAATATCTTCGGCGTTCACGAATACAGTCGGAATGCCGGCCGTGATCATGGTGGCTTTCAGGGTGCCGATGCCCGGCACCTCAAGATCATCGACCAGATTGCCGGTGGGGAACATCGAGCCGCCCTCCTCCGAATCATCAGATGGGTCCATGAATTCCAGAACGATTTCAGCGGCCGGGAACGTTACCCCATCCAGCTCGAAGTCACCGGTTTCCTGTACCTGGCCATTGGTAACCGGCACGTGGGCGATGATGGTCTTCTGGATATTGGCTTGCCAGATACGCACGACGCAGGTGCCGTTCTCGGGAATGCGTGAGGGATCAACCAGCCCTGCCTGCAGTGCAAACGAACCGGCAGCCGTCGAAAGATTACCGCAGTTACCGCTCCAGTCTACAAAAGCCTTGTCGATGGAAACCTGGCCATACAGGTAATCGACATCGTGATCAGGCACGCTGCTCTTCGAGAGAATCACGCACTTCGATGTGCTGGAGGTTGCACCGCCCATACCATCGATGTGGGCTGCGTAAGGATCGGGGCTGCCGATCACGCGCATGAACAGTTTGTCGCGGGCGACACCGGGCTTCTGGCAGCTCTCGGGCAGGTCTTGCAGGCGAAAGAACACGCCCTTGCTGGTGCCGCCACGCATATAGGTGGCAGGTACCTTGATCTGGGGAACATGAGCCATTTTTGTGCTCCTTAAATGTTTTTGCGTGAGCCAGTTGGTCATCGACCCGGAACGGAGGCCGTACCGGGTCGATGATGAGGATTTCAGCAGTGCGGATGAAATCCTCAGGCTTTGGCCGATTCCAGGAAATCCTTGGCGAAGCGCTGCAGCACACCACCAGCTTCGTAAACAGACACTTCTTCATCCGAATCCAGACGGCAGGTTACCGGCACTTCAATGGTCTCGCCGTTTCTGCGGTGGATGATCAGCGTCAGCGTCGCACGTGGCGTCAGCGCGCCGACCACGTCATAGGTCTCAGTGCCGTCAATCGCCAGCGTCAGGCGTGTGGTACCCGCCTTGAACTCCAGTGGTAGCACGCCCATACCGATCAGGTTGGTACGGTGGATGCGCTCGAAGCCTTCGGCCACGATGGCTTCCACACCGGCCAGACGCACACCCTTGGCAGCCCAGTCACGTGATGAACCCTGACCATAATCCGCACCGGCAATGATGATCAGCGGCTGCTTGCGTTCCATGTACGTCTCGATGGCTTCCCACATGCGCATGACTTTGCCTTCCGGCTCGACACGTGCCAGTGAACCCTTCTTGACCTGACCGTCCACCACAGCCATTTCGTTGACCAGCTCCTTGTTGGCGAACGTAGCGCGCTGCGTCGTCAGGTGATCGCCGCGATGGGTGGCGTAGGAATTGAAGTCCTCTTCCGGCAAACCCATCTTGTGCAGGTACTCACCCGCCGCGGAGTTCATCACGATCGCATTCGACGGCGAGAGATGATCGGTGGTGATGTTGTCTGGCAGCACGGCCAGCGGACGCATGCCCTTGAGCGTGCGCTCACCGGCCAGCGCGCCTTCCCAGTACGGCGGACGACGGATGTAGGTACTCATCTCGCGCCAGTCATAGAGCGGCGACACGGCCTTTTCGGCGTCGTGCTTTTCAAACATCGGGATGTAGATCTGGTTGAACTGCGACGGCTTCACCGACTTGGCCACGATGGCGTCGATTTCTTCATCCGAGGGCCAGATGTCCTTGAGCAAGATTTCCTTGCCATCGACCACAGC
>DPJB01000003.1:0-244 GCA_003543245.1 Moraxellaceae bacterium
GGCGCAGGGGATTGATGTCGTGCAGGGGCTTGAATTCGGAATGAGGATCCCACCAGCGCGAGGCCAGTGCCTCGAATTTGGCGATTTCAGACGGGTCGACATTCGGGGTGGAGGCCGCCATGCCGTGCTCCTTGCGAAGGGGGTGGATTAGGGTCTGAAAGTATACCGGGAAGCGGCCGGCAAGGGGGAGGAAAAATACTGCTCTCCGGGGTGGCCAATGTTAGCTAACCCCATGATTTTTTGG
>DPJB01000003.1:415-33474 GCA_003543245.1 Moraxellaceae bacterium
GGCCAGGGCAACTTCGGTTCGATTGATGGCGACAATGCTGCTGCCATGCGTTACACCGAAGTGCGCATGACCCGGCTTGCGCATGAACTGCTGGCCGATCTCGACAAGGAGACGGTGGACTGGGTGCCAAACTACGACGGCTCCGAGATGATTCCTGCCGTCATGCCCACCAAGGTTCCGAACCTGCTTATCAACGGCTCCAGCGGCATCGCCGTTGGCATGGCCACGAATATTCCGCCACACAATCTCACCGAAGTAGTGAATGCCTGTCTGGCTTTTATCGACGATGAATCCATCACGATTGACGGCCTCATGGAGTACATCCAGGGTCCGGATTTTCCGACAGCCGCCATCATCAATGGCCGTGCCGGCATCATTGAGGCCTACCGTACCGGCCGTGGACGCATCTACATGCGCGCCCGTCACGAGATCGAGACGGATGCCAAGACGGGTCGCCAGACCATTATTTTCACGGAAATTCCGTATCAGCTGAACAAGGCGCGTGTGATCGAAAAGATTGCCGAGCTGGTGAAAGAGAAAAAGCTGGAAGGCATTTCCGAGCTGCGTGACGAGTCCGACAAGGACGGCATGCGCATTGTCATCGAACTGAAGCGCGGTGAAGTCGCCGAAGTGGTGGTGAACAACCTGTTTGCACAAACGCAGCTGCAGAGTGTGTTCGGCATCAACATGGTGGCACTGGCAGATGGCCAGCCCAAGTTGCTGAACCTCAAGGACATGATCGAGGCGTTTGTACGCCACCGTCGCGAAGTGGTCACACGTCGCACCGTGTACGAACTGCGCAAGGCACGCGAGCGCGGCCATATTCTTGAAGGCCTCGCCGTGGCGCTGGCAAACATCGATCCGGTGATCGAGCTGATCAAGACATCGCCCAGCCCATCCGAAGCAAAAGACCGCCTGATGCTCACGTCGTGGGAGCCTGGCGCAGTGGTTGCCATGCTGGAGCGGGCAGGGGACAAGAACGCCTGTCGTCCGGATGCACTACCGGAGCAGTTTGGTTTTGTTAACGGCAAATATGTGCTGTCTTCGGAGCAGGCACAGGCCATTCTTGATTTGCGTCTGAACCGTCTGACCGGCCTGGAACAGGACAAGCTGCTCGCCGAGTATCAGGAGTTGCTGGAAAGGATCAAGGAGCTGGGACTTATCCTGGCAGATCCGGAGCGGTTGCTGACGGTCATCCGCGATGAACTGACTGCTATCCGTGACCAGTATGGTGACAAGCGCCGCACCGAGATTATCGGTTCCAAACTCGATCTCACGCTTGAAGACCTGATTACAGAAGAGCAGGTAGTACTCACGATTTCGCATGCCGGCTACGCCAAGACGCAGCCGCTCGCTGATTACCGTGCACAGCGTCGTGGTGGCAGAGGCAAATCGGCTACCGCCATGAAAGATGACGATTATATCGAGCATCTGCTGGTCGCCAGCACACACGACACCGTGCTGTGCTTCACCAGCAATGGCAAGGTTTACTGGCTCAAGGCCTACGAATTGCCCTCGGGCGGTCGCGGCTCCAAGGGCAAGCCTATCGTGAACGTTCTGCCCCTGGCAGAAGGCGAGCGTGTTACGGCCCTGTTGCCGGTAGACCTCAAGGCACTCGCTGAGCAAGCGCCTGAAGATGACGATGATCTTGATGACNNGGCGCCTACATTTTCATGGCAACTGCATCCGGTACCGTGAAAAAGACACCGCTGGTGCAGTTCAGCCGCCCACGCAGTAATGGCCTGATCGCACTTCGCCTTGATGATGGCGATACGCTGATTGCCGCTGCCGTCACCAATGGTGCCTGCGAGGTCATGCTGTTCTCTGATGGCGGCAAGGTGATCCGTTTCAAGGAAAAGAACGTCCGCACCATGGGCCGCACTGCTCGTGGAGTACGCGGCATGCGACTGCCGGAAGGCCAGCGCCTGATCTCGATGATCATTCCCGAGACAGGTGCGCAAATCCTCACGGCGTCGGAAAACGGTTATGGCAAGCGCACGGGTCTCGTCGAATTCCCGCGCCGTGGCCGTGGCGGCCAGGGCGTGATTGCCATCCAGACCAGCGAACGCAATGGCGCCCTGGTAGCTGCCGTGCAGGTAATGGATGGCGATGAGCTCATGCTGATCTCCGATCAGGGCACGCTGGTCCGTACACGTGTTGATGAAGTATCCGTGCTGTCGCGTAACACGCAAGGCGTAACACTGATCAAGCTCGCTACCGATGAGCATCTGGTGGGCGTGGTCCGCCTTCAGGATGTAGGTGGCGATGATGAAGGTTTTGAGGATGCTGGCGAAGGTGAAGCTGACACCACGCCAGATGCTGAATGATTGATCAACGCTCAGAAGGAATGACTGAAATGACACGCGCCTATAATTTTTGTGCCGGTCCTGCTGCGCTGCCGCAAGCGGTGCTGAGCGAAGCCCAGAAAGACATGCTGAGCTGGAAAGGCAAGGGCATGTCCATCATGGAAATGAGTCATCGCTCCAATGACTACATTGCCATTGCAGAAGAAGCAGAGAAGGACCTGCGGGACTTGCTCAATGTCCCCGCCAATTACAAGGTGCTGTTCCTGCAAGGTGGCGCCTCGCTGCAGTTTGCCCAGATTCCGATGAACCTGCTGCGTGGCCATAGTTCTGCGGACTATGTGAATACCGGCATGTGGTCGACCAAGGCGATTGCCGAGGCAAGGAAGTATTGCGATGTGAATGTTGTGGCTACTGATGAGCACAACAAGTTTCGCGGTGTACCTGCATTTGATACATGGAACCTGAACTCAAAGGCCGCCTACCTCCACTACACACCAAACGAAACCATTCATGGCGTGCAGTTCAACTACATTCCCGAAGTGGACGTACCACTGGTGGCTGACTTTTCATCCAGCATTCTCTCCGAGCCGCTGGATGTCTCGAAGTTTGGGCTGATCTACGCTGGCGCACAGAAAAATATCGGCCCCGCCGGTATTGTCGTGGTGATCGTGCGTGAAGACCTGATTGGCGATGTGCTGCCTGGTACTCCAACCATGCTGGACTACAAGGTGGCGGCTGATAACGGCTCCATGTACAACACGCCGCCCACCTTCAGCTGGTATCTGGCCGGCCTCGTGTTCAAGTGGCTCAAGCACCATGGCGGCCTCAAGGCAATTGCCGAAGTGAATCATCGCAAGGCCGCCAAGCTGTACGATGCAATCGACAACAGTGATGGCTTCTATGGCAATCCGGTCATCCGCTCTTACCGGTCCATAATGAATGTGCCGTTTGTGCTGGCGGATGCTTCTCTTGAAAAAACCTTCCTGAAGGATGCCGAGGAACGTGGCCTGCTCAATCTGGCTGGCCACCGTTCGGTTGGTGGCATGCGTGCCAGCCTCTACAACGCAGTACCGGAAGAGGGCGTGGATGCACTGGTTGATTTCATGAAGGAATTCCACCAGCGCCTGGGTTGAGATTACACCCTGCGTCCGCGAGTCGGACGCAGGGTGTTGAAACGTCAGAGAAGAAAGAGACATGAGCGAAAAGCTGACGCTTGATGACATTCGCCAGAAGATTGATGCACTGGACACACAGATCCAGACGCTGATTTCCGAACGGGCACGCTGCGCCCAGCATGTGGCAGAGGTCAAGAAGGCTGAAGATCCGACAGCGACGGTTTTCTATCGTCCAGAGCGCGAAGCACAGGTGCTCCAGAAGGTCATGGCCCGTAATGAGGGACCACTGCATCCTGAGGAAATGGCGCGCCTGTTCCGTGAAATCATGTCGGCCTGTCTGGCGCTTGAGCACCCGATGCGGATTGCCTTTCTTGGCCCGAACGGCACCTTCACACAGACTGCTGCACTAAAGCACTTTGGACATTCCGTTTCGACAGTGCCATTGGCCACGATCGACGAAGTCTTTCGCGAGGTAGAGTCCGGCGCCGTTAACTACGGTGTTGTGCCTGTGGAAAACAGTACCGAAGGCGTTGTCACGCATACCGCCGACTCGTTCATGACGTCAACCGTTCACATTATCGGTGAAGTGCAGTTGCGCATTCATCATCATTTTCTGGTGTCTGAAAATACAAGACCCGAAGCCATTTCACGGATTTACTCGCATCAGCAATCGCTGGCGCAGTGCCGAAAGTGGCTCGATGCTCATTACCCGGGCGCAGAGCGGGTGGCGGTCTCCAGCAATGCCGAGGCGGCACGCCGAATCAAGGGCGAGTGGCATTCGGCGGCAATTGCCGGCGAAACCGCTGCAGAGCTTTATGGCCTCAAAAAACTCAACGAGTGCATAGAGGACAACCCCAAAAACTCGACGCGCTTCCTGATCATTGGCAACGAGGCAGTAGCACGATCCGGCGATGACAAGACCTCCATTATCGTGTCAATGCAGAAAAACCAGTCAGGAGCGTTGTACGACATACTTGAGCCGTTCAAGCGTCGGGGCATCAACCTGACACGCATTGAAAGCCGGCCTTCCCAGACTGATGCGTGGTCCTATGTGTTCTTCATCGATTTTGAAGGACATATCGACGATGTACTGGTCAAGGAAGCCATGGCAGAGCTTGAACCTCGTGTTCGCGACCTCAAGCTGCTGGGGTCCTATCCCAAGGCAGTTCTCTGATTTCTGAACCAAGCCGGTACGGCTTGTGTGGAGCCAATAATGGCCTGTGATTTTATTGCCCTGGCATCACCCGGGGTCCAAAAGCTGTCTCCGTATCAGCCCGGCAAACCCATTGAGGAGCTGGAGCGTGAACTGGGCATCAGCGACATCATCAAGCTTGCCAGCAATGAAAATCCGCTGGGTTGCTCGCCACGCGTTTTCACGGCGATCGACTCCGGACTCTCCGAGCTGGCGCTGTACCCGGATGGCAACGGATTCATCCTGAAGCAGGCCCTGTCCGATTTCTACCATCGCCCGATTGCAGAAATCACACTGGGTAACGGCTCCAATGACATTCTTGAGCTGATCGGGCGCGCATTCCTGCAACCCGGCGATGAAGCCATTTATGCCCAGCACTCCTTTGCAGTCTACCCACTGGTCGTGCAGGCAGTCGGTGCCACCGGAATTACGGTGCCCGCAAGGGACTGGGGGCATGACCTGCCAGCAATGGCAAAAGCCATTACGGAAAAAACACGCGTCATCTTTATTGCCAACCCTAATAATCCGACAGGGACCTGGGTCGAGAAAGATGAGCTGGAGACGTTCCTCAACTCGGTTCCCGGGAATGTACTGGTCGTTCTGGATGAGGCATACGGTGAGTATGTGGACGCCAACGATTTCCCGGATGGACTCGAGTACCTGTCACGCTACCCTAATGTGATTGTGAGCCGTACATTTTCCAAAGCCTATGGCCTTGCCGGGTTGCGAGTTGGCTATGCGTTCGCACACCCCGACATTACGAATGTACTGAATCGCGTCCGGCAGCCGTTCAATGTGAATGCGCTGGCCTTGCGCGCCGCAGTAGCCGCCTTGCAGGACCAGGACTTCGTGGCGCGTTCACGTGCACTCAATACTGCCGGGATGCGTCAGATCACCGAAGGTGTACAGGCGCTGGGGCTGTCAGTCATTCCTTCCCGTGGCAATTTCCTGTGTGTGCATCTCAAGCGTGCCGGCCTTCCTGTTTATGAGGCCCTGTTACGGCAAGGTGTCATTGTCCGGCCCGTGACCAACTACGGCATGCCTGAATATCTTCGCATCACCATAGGTACGCCCGACGAAAACAACCGTTTTCTTTCCGCACTCAAAGCGGTGCTCTGATCGTGTCCCGCCCCTTGCTTGGCTCCGTTGCCATTATCGGTCTTGGCCTGATCGGCTCCAGTTTTGCGCGAGCACTGCGTGAGCAGGGCCTGGCTACGCGGATTACCGGTTCGGCGCGCAGCCAGAAAACCCGTGCATTGGCAGAGTCGATTGGTGTGGTCGACGTTGCTTATGCCGATCCGGCTGATGCTGTGCGTGACGCAGACCTGGTGTTTCTGGCCATGCCGGTGCAGTCCACCGAGGCAGTGTTGCGTGCCATTCAGCCCGCTCTACGTGCAGATGCCATCATTACTGATGGCGGCAGCACAAAGGGCAGTGTGGTTGATGCGGCCCGTCGAGTATTCAGAACGCTTCCGGCAGTCTTTGTTCCGGGACACCCGATTGCCGGCTCCGAGCAAAGTGGCGTGATGGCGGGCAAGGCCAGCCTTTTTGACAAGCACAAGGTCATACTGACGCCGCTGCCAGAAACATCTGCACACGCACTCCATACAGTACGCCTCGTTTGGGAGGCCATGGGCGCTACCGTGCTTGAGATGAGCGTGGAGCGTCATGACGAAGTGCTGGCAAAAACCAGCCACTTGCCTCATCTGTTGGCATTTTCACTTGTGGATACACTGGCGCGGGAGTCAGAAAATCTCGATATCTTCCGTTATGCCGCCGGTGGGTTTCGTGACTTCACCCGTATTGCTGCAAGTGATCCGGTGATGTGGCATGACATTTTCCTGGCCAACAAACCGGCCGTTCTCAATGCCCTGCAGCACTTCTCCACGGGCGTTGAACAGTTGCGTATTGCCATCGAGCAGGATGACTCCGAAACCCTGCTTGGCATTTTCACGCGAGCCAAAGTGGCACGCGAACATTTCACCCACATGCTGGCCGGTACGGCCTATGCGAAGACCATGAAGACCAAGAACATCGAATTCCTCGTTCAGCCAGGCGGCTCCCTGAAGGGCCATTTCCGCGTTCCCGGCGACAAATCCATTTCCCATCGTTCCATCATGCTGGGCTCCCTGGCAGAGGGTGTAACCGAGGTAACGGGGTTTCTTGAAGGTGAGGATGCGCTGGCAACCCTGCAGGCATTCCGTGACATGGGTGTCGTGATTGAAGGGCCGCACAACGGCGAGGTAAAGATTCACGGGGTCGGTCTCAATGGTCTGCAACCACCACCTGGTCCAATATATTGCGGCAATTCCGGCACCAGCATGCGCCTGTTGTCCGGCATTCTTGCCGCGCAATCGTTTGATACGGTCATGACGGGTGATGCCTCCCTCAACAAGCGCCCCATGGAACGTGTGGCCAAGCCACTGCGTCAGATGGGGGCTGAAATCCTGACCACGGGCGAGAAAGGCACTCCACCGGTCACCATCAAGGGTGGCAAGCACCTCAAGGGCTTTCACTATGACATGCCCGTTGCCAGTGCACAGGTAAAGTCTGGTGTCCTGCTGGCCGGCCTCTGGGCCGACGGAGAAACGGTTGTTACTGAGCCGGCCCCCACACGTGACCATAGCGAGCGCATGTTGCGCGGCTTTGGTTATGACGTGAAAGTGGAGGGCGCTACCGCATCGCTAAAGGGGGGCGGCAAGCTTGTGGCGACACGTATTGATGTTCCAGCCGATATCTCGTCTGCTGCATTTTTCATGGTTGCCGCCAGCATCGCAGAAGGCTCCGACATTGTGCTTGAGCACGTAGGCATCAACCCGACACGCATTGGCGTCATCAACATCCTGCGTGCCATGGGTGGTGATCTCACGGTAATGAACGAGCGCGAGGTTGGCGGCGAGCCCGTAGCCGACATCCGCATTCGCAGTGCCAGACTGAAAGGCATCCACATTCCTGAAGACCAGGTGCCACTGGCTATCGACGAGTTCCCCGTACTGTTCATTGCCGCCGCTTGCGCCGAAGGCACCACCATTCTTACTGGCGCCGAAGAGTTGCGGGTCAAGGAATCGGATCGCATTCAGGTCATGGCAGATGGTCTGACCACTTTGGGCGTCAAGGTTCAGCCCACGCCTGACGGCATCATCATTGAGGGTGGTCCGATAGGGGGGGGGCGCGTGGTCAGCCATGGTGACCACCGTATTTCCATGTCGTTTACCGTTGCCGGCCTCCGCGCCACTGGTCCGATCGAGATTGAGGATTGTGCCAATGTCGCCACCAGTTTCCCGGACTTCACCGGACTCGCCCGTCGTGCCGGGATCAATATTTCCGTCATTGAAAAGGACTAGACTCCCTGCGCCCGGCCAGATGCACATATGCCGTCTGGCCGGGCAAGGTTGCTTTTCCCCCCGTATTTCTATAGAAAGCACGCGCGTTTTCCGGTCCTGTAATGGGGCCGGCCGGGCATGCCTCTTGCCTGCAAACCAGGGATTCAGAAAAGCCGTCAGCGGCCGCTGCGATAAAGCCGGGTAACCTGTGACACGGCACATGAGGAAGTTTGATGAGTGCAGAAGTAGAAAAGGTTGTGATGCCGCCAGCTCCAGCACCGGTCATAGCGATTGACGGGCCCAGTGGCTCTGGCAAGGGCACCATTGCCCACCGTCTGGCATCGCTGCTTGGCTTCCATGTCCTGGACTCGGGCTCCCTGTACCGTCTGCTTGCACTGGCAGCCCAGCATCATGGCGTGGCACTGGACAATGAAGCTGCCCTGCAGGTTCTGGCCGGGCACCTGGATGTCCAGTTCCAGCAGAATGCTGCAGGAGAGGCGGTCATCATCCTTGAGGGCGAGGATGTCACCAACGTGATCCGGACCGAGGAAATGGGGCGCTCCGCCTCGATCGTGGCAGCGCTGCCTGCCGTTCGTACGGCTTTGCTGCACCGCCAGCAGGCCTTCCGCGAACAACCGGGCCTGGTAGCCGATGGACGGGACATGGGCACGGTGGTGTTTCCTGACGCCTGCCTCAAGATCTTCCTGACCGCCTCAGCCGAGGCCAGGGCCGAGCGCCGATACAAGCAGTTGCTGGAAAAGGGCTTCAGTGCTAGTCTCCCGGCCCTTGTTGACGACATACGCTCCCGTGACAACCGCGACATCAACCGTCCGGTAGCGCCGCTCAAGGCGGCAGATGATGCCATTGTGCTGGATTCCACCCAGCTGGGCATTGACGCCGTGATGGAGCGGGTCATGCGGGAAATCGGCCAGTTGCCCGAGCTCAAGCGACATCTCCGCAACGGGTCCGCCGCCTGAACCTGCGTCAGCACAAGAATCATGACTAAAGCCTCCCCATGAGGCTTTAGTCGCTGGAGTGGTACTTATCCTGCGTCTGCCAGCGTGGCAGGAGGGTACCTTTAAACAACAGCCCCACATGAGCTGGACATGTGCGGACGTAAAAATTGATGCGCAAGCATCGGCAGGTTTTATTACATGAGTGAATCATTTGCCGCCCTCTTTGAAGAGAGCCTGAAAGGTCTGGATGTTGAACGGGGAGCCGTTATCAGCGGTACCGTGGTTGCCATCGATGATGATTGGGTAACTGTAGACACCGGCCTCAAGTCGGAAGGTGTGATTGCCCGCGAAGAGTTCCTGAATGATCGTCGTGAACTCGAAGTGGCTGTGGGCGATTCGGTTGATGTGGTGGTGGACGCACTGGACAACGGCATGGGTTACACCCTGCTGTCCCGTGAAAAGGCCAAGCGCGCAGAAACCTGGACCCGCCTCGAAAAGATTTTCGAAGGTGGCGAAATCGTCAAGGGCATCATCTCCGGCAAGGTCAAGGGCGGCTTCACCGTGGACGTTGGTTCCATTCGCGCCTTCCTGCCTGGTTCGCTGGTCGACATTCGTCCGATCCGTGACACCACGCACCTCGAAGGCCGCGAGCTGGAATTCAAGCTTATCAAGCTGGATGCCAAGCGTAACAACGTGGTTGTGTCCCGCCGTGCCGTGATGGAAGCCGAAAGCTCCGCCGAACGCGAAGCCCTGCTGGAAAACCTCCAGGAAGGTCAGGTCGTCAAGGGCATCATCAAGAACCTCACCGACTACGGCGCATTCGTGGATCTGGGTGGTATCGATGGTCTGCTGCACATCACCGACATGGCCTGGAAGCGTATCAAGCACCCGAGCGAAATCGTTGAAGTCGGCCAGGAAGTCACCGTCAAGGTGCTCAAGTTTGACCGCGAGCGTAACCGTGTTTCCCTGGGTCTGAAGCAGCTGGGTGAAGATCCGTGGCTGGCACTGATGGGCCGCTATCCGGAAGGCACTCGCGTCAAGGCCAAGATCACCAACCTGACCGATTACGGCTGCTTTGCCGAAATCGAAGAAGGCGTGGAAGGTCTGGTGCNNTCCGAAATGGACTGGACCAACAAGAACATCCACCCGTCCAAGGTCGTTCAGATCGGCGACGAAGTGGAAGTCATGGTGCTGGACATCGACGAAGAGCGTCGTCGTATTTCCCTCGGCATCAAACAGTGCAAGGAAAACCCATGGGATGCGTTTGCCCGCACCCATGAGAAGGGCGAGAAGGTTGCCGGTAACATCAAGTCGATCACTGACTTCGGTATCTTCATCGGTCTGGAAGGCGGCATCGACGGTCTGGTGCACCTCTCCGACATCTCCTGGAACGAAACCGGCGAAGAAGCCGTGCGTCGTTACAAGAAGGGCGATGCCGTGGAAGCCACCATCCTCTCCGTGGACCCGGAGCGCGAGCGTATTTCGCTGGGCATCAAGCAGCTTGAGCGTGACCCGTTCGGTGACTTTGTCGGCACACACGACAAGGGCCACATTGTGAAGGGCAAGGTCAAGACTGTTGACGCCAAGGGCGCCACCATCGAAGTGATGGATGGTGTTGAAGCCTCCCTGCGCGCCTCTGAAATCAGCCGTGACCGCGTGGAAGATGCCACCAAGTTCCTGGCTGTCGGTCAGGAAATCGAAGCCAAGATCATCGGTATCGATCGCAAGTCCCGCGTCATCAACCTGTCCATCAAGGCCAAGGATGAAGTGGAAGAGCGCGAAGCCGTGGCCTCCCTGCGCGAGCAGGAGCCGGATGCAGCTGGCCCGAAGACCATTGGCGACCTGATCAAGGCGCAGATGGGCAACTAAGTCGAAAGACTGGTTGCACAAAAAAGCCCCGCATTGCGGGGCTTTTTTATTGGCGTGGGAGATATGTGGAAATACCTGACCCAACGGTTTGCCATTGCCTGTTTTTTGTGTTTAGAATCAGATCGTTACATCAGATATCCCTAATTGCTCTTGAGAAGCCTCTGTAAGCCCATGAAAGAGGCCGTCTGAATCCCTCCGGGAGTGTGCAATGGCACTGACCAAGTCCGAACTGATCGAGCGCATCGTGGCCAAGCAAACCTTGCTGACGGCCAAGGATGTCGAGCTGGCGGTCAAGACCGTCGTCGAGCAGATGTCGGAGACGCTGTCGACCGGCGGACGTATCGAGATTCGTGGCTTTGGCAGCTTCTCCCTGCATTACCGTGAGCCCCGTGTCGGGCGCAATCCCAAGACCGGCGAAGCGGTTACGCTGGCTGGCAAGTATGTGCCCCACTTCAAGCCTGGCAAGGAACTCAAGGACCGTGTGAACGAAAGCCTGCAGGAAGAAATTGCAGCAGAAGTCGCTGCGGCCGCCGCCAAATCGGCAGAGGCCTGACGTGTCCTGGTTTCGCAAGGTTTTCTATATTGCAGGCGCATTGCTTCTGCTGTTTTCCGGCCTCTGGCTGGTTGTCGTGAATGATCAGGCCGTTTCACTGAACCTGCTTTTTTTTGCAGCTCGCGACGTTAATGTCGGCATGGTTGTCCTTGGCAGTTTTGTGGTTGGCAGCCTTGTCGGCCTTCTGGTTGGCTTCAACCTCTTCGGGCTGCTCAAGCTCAATGCACGTCTGTACTGGTTGAAACGTGAGGTTCGCCAGTTGCAGGATGCCCTCGGCAAGAATCGCTGATACGCGAAGCGCCACCCGCATCTGAAAGAACTTCGATTACGCCCGGCATCCGGTACAATACGGCAGCTGTTTTCATATCGAGGTTTACATGTCTCCCCGTTCCCCTGTCATCGTTGCACTGGATGTTGCCCGTGCTGCGGATGCTCTGGCGCTCGCTGACTCTCTGGCACCGGCTGAATGCCGGCTGAAGGTGGGAAAGGAGTTGTTCACCGCAGAAGGGCCCGCGGTTGTCCGTGCGTTGCATGACCGTGGTTTTGAAGTCTTTCTTGACCTCAAGTTTCATGACATTCCCAATACGGTTGCAGCCGCCGTAGCCACTGCTGCCGATCTGGGCGTATGGATGGTTAACGTCCATGCTTCCGGTGGACGCCGCATGATGACGGCAGCACGGGAGCGACTCCTGCAGGGCAACTATGACACCAGGCTGATTGCCGTCACTGTGCTAACCAGCATGGAGCGTGAAGATCTGGCAGACATCGGCCTTGATGTCGAGCCGATGGATCAGGTCAGGCGACTGGCCGCGCTGACCGCTGATTGCGGTCTGCATGGCGTGGTTTGCTCGGCACAGGAGGCTGCCGTACTGCGGCAGCAGCAGGGCAAGGACTTTCTGCTGGTAACGCCCGGCATTCGTCCTGCTGGCAGTGACTCTGGTGACCAGCGCCGCATCATGACACCCGAGCAGGCTGTAGCCGCCGGAGTGAGCTACATGGTGATTGGCCGCCCCATCAGCCAGGCTACCTCTCCCGCAGAGGCCCTGCGCGCCATCAACCGGTCACTGGGGCTCTAGTAACTCCTGACATAATACTGTGGAGCTGGTCATGCTGGATTATCGTGGCAAGGTGGTATGGATCACGGGGGCATCAAGCGGCATTGGTGAAGGACTGGCCTATGAGTTTGCCCGGCAGGGCGCTCGTCTGGTGCTGTCGGCGCGGCGTGCGGATGTCCTGGAGTCTGTGCGCCAGAAATGTGCGAATGCCGAGCAGCATTTCGTGCTGCCCATCGACATGACCGACACTGACAGTCTCGCAGGCAGGGTCGAAGCCGTACTGACCCAGTGCGGGCATGTTGATGTACTGATCAACAATGCCGGCGTCAGTCAGCGCTCCCTGGTCAAGGATACCGACCTTTCGGTTGATCGCCGCATCATGGAGGTCGACTTCTTTGGCCCCGTCGCCCTGACCAAGGCAGTATTACCCCACATGCTCACCCGGGGCAGTGGCCAGCTCGTCGTGGTGTCCTCTGTGGTGGGCCTGGTGGCCACCCCCTACCGTTCGGCCTATGCAGCGGCCAAACACGCCATAGCGGGCTTCTACGACGCCCTGCGGGCCGAGGTGCATGACAGTGGCGTGCGCGTTTCGGTGATTTACCCGGGATTTGTGCGCAGCAACGTCTCCCTGTCGGCCCTGACGGGCACCGGCGATGCCCATGGCCAACTGGATGACAAACAGGCAACTGCAATGTCGTCTGACGAGTTCGCGCGCAAGGCAGTGGCCGCGCTGGCCGGGGAGGAGGAGCGCATCATCATTGCCGGCAAGGAGAAACTGGCCGTCTGGCTGGGTCGTCTGTCGCCGGGTCTGCTGTCCCGGGTCATCCGCAAGGTCAAGGTGACCTGACCGGATTCATGACTGGTCGACTGGCTGCATTGCCAAGGCGGCAGCCAGCGGCGAGAATTCGCGCCGTTTCCGCACTTACCGGTACCTGATGTGAACGCTTCCCCGACCCCCGTTGTTTTTTACCCGGACTCCCTGGCTGCTGTTGATGCCGAGGAGGAGGCTGTTGCTGCTGTCGAGGAAACATCTGCAGTCCTACCGGATGGACTCGACAAGAAGTCACGCACCGAATTCAACAAGCTGCAGAAGCGCCTGCGCCGGCTGGTGGGAACGGCGATCACTGACTTCAACATGATTGAGGAAGGTGACAAAGTGATGGTCTGCCTGTCCGGCGGGAAGGACAGCTACACCATGCTGGAAGTCCTGCTGAACCTGCAGGTCAGTGCGCCGGTGAACTTTGAAATTGTCGCCGTCAATCTGGATCAGAAGCAGCCAGGCTTTCCGGAGCATATCCTGCCGGAGTACCTGACAAAGCGTGGCGTTCCGTTCTACATTCTGGAAAAAGACACCTACAGCATCGTCAAGGAACTCACGCCGGAAGGTAAAACCTTCTGTGCTGTTTGCTCACGTTTGCGTCGCGGCAATCTCTATGCATTTGCACAGGAAATCGGCGCAACCAAGGTGGCACTGGGACATCACCGTGATGACATCATGGCGACACTGTTCCTGAACATGTTTCATGGTGGCAAGCTCAAGGCCATGCCGCCCAAGCTGTTGTCGGATGACGGCAAAAACATCCTGATCCGGCCACTGGCCTACTGCAAGGAAAAGGACATTGCCGAGTTTGCCCGCCTCAAGGGCTTTCCCATCATTCCCTGCAATCTTTGTGGTTCGCAAGAAAACCTGCAGCGTGCGATGATCAACGAGATGCTGCGCGACTGGGATCGTCAGTACCCGCAGCGACTGGACTCCATGTTTACCGCCATCCAGAATGTGGCGCCGTCACAACTGGCTGACCGCGAGCTGTTTGATTTTGTCAGCCTGAAGGCTATGCCTCCAGAGCCAAGGCAAACCGGTGACGGTCGCCTGGATCTGGTCAATCTGTCGCTGTAATTTCGCGCTGGCTATTCGGGCCGTCAACATGGCCTGAATAGCCGTTGTGATGACTCTGGTTACTGGTTACCGTTGCTGACCACTGATTACAGCGATCGACGTCCGCATGAGTAACGATACCGACAGCTCCGGCATTTCTTTTACCGCGTTCTACACGGGCGAAGTCTGGCGTCGCCATGGTCTTTCCGCACCATTTTTGTCATCAATGCAGGGCAGGGCGCTCTATCTTGCCGGCAGGCCAGTGGAGTGGGCTGGCAAGATGCTGCTTGGCATGAACAATGAAATCATGCTGCTGCAACGTCACCGCATACTCGACCATCTGCTTGAAAAGGCAATCCTTGAAGAAGGTGTGACACAGGTGGTGGAGATTGCCTGTGGCCTTTCCCCGCGAGGCACGCTGATGATGCAGCGCTTTGCCGGAAGGGGTCTGGGTTACCTTGAAGCTGATTTGCCAGGCATGGCCGCGCGCAAACGTCAGTTACTGAATGATGCCGGAGTGTCGAGTGCCGGCCATCGCGTTATTGACATCAACATTCTCGAAAAAGACACAACCGAGTCGCTTGAAGCCGTTTTTGCACGCGAGCTTGATCCCGCCAGGAAGACCGTTGTCATAACCGAGGGGCTGATCAACTATTTTGATTACGCCACAATTCATGGCTTCTGGACTCGGCTGGCATCTGCGCTCACGCGGTTTCCGGCGGGGATTTACCTGACAGATCTCTATCCTGATTTCCGCTGGCATCCTGGCGTCCGGGTTGCCAATGCCTTCAAGAACGGGCTCGCTCTTGCCACGCGTAGCAGTGTCACACTGCACTTTGACAGTGAGCAGGCGGTTGTGAATGGGTTTTGTGAGGCAGGATTTTCGTCGACCCGGGTTCATCTTCCCGAGTCATGGTACGGGGTGCTGGATATTCCGGTGTCGAGTGCGCCCAGTCTTGTACGAGTGATTGAAAACAGGGTATGAGCCACTGTTTTTATCCAAATAAAAAGCCGGCATAACTGCCGGCTTTTTATTTGGCTGGGTAATGGCGGTAGCTTTATGCCGCTGCAGCCTGTGCCATCAGCAAACTCATGCGCTTGCGCTGCATTTTCAGGCGATATTCGATTTCCTTGAAACGGGTACGGAAACTGGCATCTTCCCATTTTTGCTGGAACTCTGCCTTTTTACCGTCATACCATTCTTCTTTAAGCTTGCCCCATTCCTGCATGGCCGCCGTGAAGCTTTCGTATTCACGTGCCATCTTGGCTTTGAGGGCCTCGACACGGGTATCGGCAGGCCGCTGGTCCAGCTGCGCCTTGGCACGCTTGAACTGCATGGTGAGCTGCGCTTTCTGGATGGCAAAGTCGGAGCACCGCTTGAGGTTCTTTGTAATGCCAATCCAGGACAGGCTGAAAATGAGCCACTTGGTCGGGTCGAACTGCCACCATTTCACGCCATTGCGGTAGTCGTACTGAAAGATGTGGTGATAGTTGTGGTAGCCCTCGCCGTAGGTCACAAACGCCAGCAGGGGATTGTCGCGGGCAGTGTTTTCATCCGTGTAGGGGCGGGTGCCCCACATGTGTGCCAGAGAGTTGATGAAAAACGTGACATGGTGGCTGACTACCAGGCGAAGCAGGCCACCCAGCAGGAATACACCCCAAAGGTCGCCCAGCATCCAGCCCAGTGCCAGAGGCAGACCGATATTCATGACCAGCACCAGCGGCACGTAATAGTTGTGCTGGAACATCACCATCTTGTCGTTCAGAAGGTCATTGGCATTGCTGAAATTGGGTACGCCGGACGGGTAATTACGCAACATCCAGCCAATATGCGAAAACCAGAAGCCGCGCTTGGCCGAGTAAGGATCGAGATCCACATCATCAACATAGCGGTGATGGGTGCGATGGCCGGACGCCCAGATCAGGATGCTGTTCTGGATCGACATGGCACCAAACAGCATGAACACCAGACGAAGCGACCAGTGTGCTTCATAGGCACGGTGTGCCCACAGACGATGATAGCCGCCGGTAATGGACAAGCCATTGAGGAACAGCAGCACGACAAAGCTGACCCATGCAGCAGTGCTGAAGTCGAAACTGAAGGCATACCAGGGAATCAGGGTAAGCGCAGCGATCGGGGTGGCCGTGAGGATGATGGCAGGAACCCAGTTTATTTCAGGACGCTCTTGAGCAGTCGTCATATACGAATGGTCTCGTCGTAGTTAGCTTTCTGATTATACCTATACAACTGTCTATTAAGCGATCAACCCGCTGTTACAACCGGTTTCGGCCGACGAACGATGGGGCATTCCCGAGAAATGGCCATGAGCAGCTTTCCGAGGGCGGGCAGATGTGGTCCGACCAATGCCTTGCCTGACGTCAGGATGGAGACCGAAGTGTCCCGGTCCGGATCAGCCCAGCAGAAGATGCTGGTGAAGCCCAGGTGGCCGAATGCCCGTTTTGTATACGGCCCATACAGGCCTACCGGCTTGTTACCAAGCATCATGCCCATGCTGTAGCGCATCGGCACAAGTAGGGTGGCATCAAACTCCGGTCGGGAGACTTCGATGGTTGCACGCCGGATGGTCCTTGGATCGAAGATACGGGTGCCTTCGTATTCACCACCGTTCAGGAGCATCTGGAAAAAACGGCTGGACTCTTCGGCCGTCGCATAGAGATTGCCCGCCGGGCAGATGGTGTCCATGAAACGGGGGTCATTGGTCATGTCAGTTGCCATTTCCAGACTACCGCCCAGAACATGCTGAATGAATGTGCTGATGGGCGGCACCGGCTTGAGACCCGTGCAGTAGTTCACTGCGACTTCGGCACGATCCTGTGGAGGCACGCCATAATCGAAATAGCGCATGCCCAGTGGCTCACGAAAGGTCTGATGCAGGTACTCCCGGAGGCTCATTCCGGTCACGCGTTCTACCAGCTCACCCAGAATGTAACCTGCGGTAATAGCATGGTAGGCAGCGCGGTAGCCGGACATGGAGACTGCCTCGGCCTTGCAAAGCTCCTGCACGATGGCTTCAACGTCATAAAGCAGCTCGGGATCAAAATCACCCGCCAGCCGGGGGATGCCACCACGGTGGGCAAGAAGGTGATAAATCGTTGCATTTCGCTTGCCGTTGACACCGTATTCCGGAATGTAGTGGCTGACCGGGTCCAGGAGATCGATCAGGCCATCCTCATCCAGCTTGTGCACCAGCATGGCGGTGACAACCTTTGAGGCCGAGAAAAGACAGATCGGCGTATCCGGTGTCGCCAGCTGTTTGGGCGTATCCGCAGCGTCCTCAGGACCATTTCCACGGGTATGCCCGATGGAGCGATTGAACAGGATCTTGCCGTGTCGACGCAGACAAAAAGTAATGGCGGGCGTAAAACCGGTCTTGTACAGGCCTTCGACGGCACTCCAGATGGAGGCGGCCTGTCTGGAGGTAAGGCCCCCAAGCTCGGCAGGGACCTCCCTGTCGTAATCGATGGTGGTTACACTCCCGAGGTCAGCGGGAACGCGGCAGGTATTGGTGGACAACAGTTTCACAAGACACCCTCACAGACCTGTCAGTCAATCTGCCGACACTAGCATGCAGTTTGCCGGCCGGGCTAGACAGAAGGCGACAACCGCATTGTCCCGGGCAGTCAATCAGAGAACTTTCCTGAGCCGGATCACGTCATCCAGAACTTCTTGCGCATGCCGTGACGTATTCACACTCGGGTAGTGATAGACAATGGTGCCTTTCGGATCAATCAGGAAGGTTTCACGACTGGCAAACGCAACAGGACCAAACCCCCTCAGCACGCCCATCGATCTGGCCAGCTCCCGCTTTTCATCCGAGAGCANNGGCCAGCGATCACGAAACTGTTTGGCCTCTTCGGTGCAGCCAGGTGTTTCGTCCTTGGGATAAAAATACAGGGCCACCCATCGCCCCTTGTAATCCGCCAGCGAGCGAAGCTTGTTGTCCTGATCGGGCAATTTGATGAGCGGGGCCGCTGTCCCGACCCATTTACCGGCGGCCTGTGCCGTAAACGGCATTAGCGTCATAAAGACCAGCAACATGCGGATTAACGGTTTCATTGCAGCACTCCCGGGATTTTTTGGCTCACCACTTTACGTACTGGTCTTCCACAAAACCTGACAACCCTTTCACGACAATGTCTTCACCCTTCACATGAAGCACCCCATCAAAACGGCCGAACAACTGCTTGAAGTTGCTGGCGAGCAACTTCAGGTCCATGGTTTCACGGTGCATGCCCAGTGGCGTAAACAACAGATCGACGACACCGTCGTCGCTGGATACGCGCCATGGCGCCATCAGGTTTTTCTGGTCGAAGTCAAAGCGGGTGAGATTGACCTTGATCAGTTTGCCATCCAGCCACAGGCAGTTTTCGGTGAAGCTGGTTTCATTCACGCCGCATGACAGATTAAGGCCAAGGCGATGACCTTCGGTGCTCATGCCGGAAAGGCAGGCCCAGTTCCAGAAGGTTTCACGCCGCATATGCCCGCAGGAATAATCATGGTGGCCCATGGCGCCAAGCCGGGCAAGATCATGCGTGCTGCCGTTGAAACGGAGCTGTCCATGCAAATCCAGGCCGGCGGTCTTGTTGGCATATACCCACCCGGTATATGCCGTCCGGGTACAGATGGACATTGGCTCGAAGCCGCTTTCCGGCATGGCCGCATCAATCTCGAGCATGTCACCCAGCGTTACACGGAGTGTTTTCTGACGGGGATGCTTCTCGTAACCCATCTGGATATCAATGCCCGGCATTCGGAAGCGGCTCAATCCTTCGACCGGATTTTCGGCCAGTGACAGCCCGAGGCCCAGCGGACTGCGATAGGAACGCGAAAAAAGCTCGCCGGTCTTCATGTCAACTACATACACAAATGCCATGCCCATGTGCCGCAGATGGGCGAGTGCGCAGCCAAATACCAGTGAATCACTCATGCCACCAAAATACTGGAACTGCTTGAACCCAAGCCACTGGCCAAGACGGCTGGCGGGCTTCCCGAAAGGGGTCTCGAGACGGAAGTCGCGGTGATTGATGACGGAGAGCGAGTCTGAAAACTGCCCCAGACGGGGAAGACCGTTGGCAATCAGGGGAGCAGGGGCGAGCAATGTCATGCAATGTCCTTGGGCCACCCGGTGGGGGTAATAAAACCACGGGTGACTTCGTTGTGATCCGGGCCGAGACCGATAACGGCAATCGCCCGATTATCAGTGTATTCCGCAAGGCTCTCAACGAGCGCCGAGGCCCCCAGTGGATCACTGATAAGGACGCGGGAATCAATGGTGGTCAGCCAGTGCGCCTTGGGCAGGGTAATCCAGCGCAACTGCTCGGGCTGGTAACGATGCAGGAAATCAGCCTGTGACATCCACCAGCCAGAAAGGTGTTCCGCAGAAGCGGCATGGGGTGCCCATACTGCCCGGTCTGCCTCGCAGGGATAAAACAGGCGGCCTTTCAGCAGGCAAACCGGCTCGGGTATGGGCAGGCCAAGCTGGCGCAGCAGGGCAGCACCTTCTGACGTCGAGGGAAGGGCCAGTTGATGATGCAGCAAGCGACTCACCTTGAGGTCCAGCCGGTCCTTGAGGGCAGGGCCCACCCAGTGCCGGTAATCCCCGTCCGGATGTACTCCCAGATAGAACTTGACCGCCACTTCCCAGTGCTGGAGCTTGCCGCTGCGACGATCCTCAACCAGAAAATCCAGCTCGCCTATCGTGAGATTGTTGCTGCGAATTGCCAGCCCCTGGCCGACGAGGCGATACAAGGGATTGGCCGGCCATGCCAACCAGAAAACCAGCAGGTTTTCAAAATAACGCCCCAGTCGCGCATCCCGACCCGACAAGGCAGTCAGCAGGAGAGCGGGGTGACGGTCAAGCGCACGTAACCAGTCACGACTTGCGTCCAGTGCCCTTTCCGACCAGGCCTGTGTGACCCAGTGCACTGCTTTACCGGATGATGTTCGGCTGCGTACGGGCGCCAGTAGCGGTGGGCTGGCCAGCGCCCAGGCCAGGTCACGCACCTGCTGCGTGTTGAATGATTGCCAGACAGGGGCGGCAATGGGGGTGGTCATGAGACGAAGCCCACGAAGTATGGCAAGTCACCGCACAACATCATGCCAACCGACGCATCAGGGTTTCGGCCAGCACAAGAAAACGGCCAGAGTCGCAATGATTGCTGTTCGAGGTTGCTTGACAAGGGCCACTGCCTACCATTCTGGATGGTTAACACTGGTCCGGATTATGTGGCGCAGTTCAGGTGTTTGACCATGGGACTGGAGTTGTCTGCCCCATGATGAGGTCTTCACTCGGGTATCAATGAGCGCCGGCCTGCTCCAGCAGCATGGCTATGCCGGCGGATTGAGCATGCGTCCTGACGATTGTCAGCAGGGTCTGGCCGCCAGGGTTGGTCGCATCCAGATCACGACCTGCGGCGACAAAAAAACCAAGAAACCGCTCGAAATCATGATCACGCATATGCTTGTAGGCGGTCATCAGGACATGGAAGTCGGCACTTTCGCCAGCCACGGGCTGACGGTCCAGATAGGCTTTAACACGCTCGTCGCTCCAGTCTTCGCCAAAGCGGGCAGGTTGGCTGACGCCCATGAGAACCTCCGGTAACACGTTTTGAAAGGGCGGCAACTTTAGGATGCACGCCGGGCAGGGTCAAGACTCTGTAACGTCGTCACCGCGCGTCCCGGCGGCCTTCCATTGCTGTACGGCTACCTGGGCCTTGATCAGCTCAAGGCTGTCCAGAACAATGCCACTAACAGCATCACCCATCGCCGTATGTGGTTGCGTCAGGGTATCGAAAAGACCTCCGGCAATGTCCGCCACTGCCTCGTTGCCCTGGCTGCCCAGGTCAGTCAGCACATCATCCGTAATCTGCACCAGCAAGTCGCCGACAATCGTTTGCAACTCACGTTCCAGCGCACTTCCCACAAATGGCAGGCGTTGTGTGATGTGTGACAGATCGGGATTATTGGCAATTGCCTCACGGGAACGCTCATGCAAATAAACGGCAAGACGTTCACGATGTTCGCCATAGGCAAAAGCACTGGTTTCCGTAAGTAATCCTGCCAGCCATGGAACAATCACATCGCGTCTTGGTCGCAGCACCTCTTCGGTCAGACGATGGCGGAACGGTCCACCCGCACTGACCTCACGCTGCACCCCCTCCAGCACATTGATGACGATCCGGTCCGAAAGCTCTTCAAGCACTACCCGGTAATACTTGTAGATGATCGGGAAGGGGCCTGTCTCTGAAAGATCGATCACCCGAAGCGTTTGCAAGCGATAGAGAATCGAGAACAGCCGCAACAAGCGCAGAAACCGGAAAAACGGAAGCGGGATGCAGCCCAGTACGTCGTACCAGTGAACAAAGGGATAGAAAAACCAACGATGATACGTCTTTCGGTAGATGGCGACGCCCCAGCGAAGCATCAGCTCTGCAATCAGGAAGAACGTGAAATAGGAATCGTATAACAGTATGTCCGGATGAATATTGTCACGGTAATGACTCACCAGACCCGGATAATGCTTTGCCAACAATACGCCCGTACCGGAGTTGAACAGGACGGCATCAAGCAGCAACCAAAGCAGGTTGCCCGCGATGAGTAGCATCACGAGCAAATCAAGTGCCAGAAACGGGGCGTCAGGTTGACCTTTCAAGGCCCGCCAGTGAATTTTCATTCTGAAATTCCTGCCATGTAAATCAGCATTGGAGACGTATTACTCCTGACGCAGCGTCAGCAGTGGACTTGCATTCCAGACACGTCTGGCACCGAACATCCCTGCAAAGCCGACCAGTAAAGCCCCGGCCAATGGTGCTTGCCACCAGATCATCGGGTGCAACGTGGGGGACAGTTCCAGCACCTTCCAGTAAACCACTGCGGCCAGCAATTCGCTCATCACCACGGCCAGAATGCCGGCAATCAGTCCCAGCAAAACGAACTCCGTCATTAGCCGGGTCTGCAGTTCGCGCCGGCTTGCCCCAATGACACGCAGCAAGGCGGCTTCATGGCGACGCGCATCCAGACTGGCCATGACATGTGCGGAAATCACGAGAACGCCGGCCATCAACACAAACAGCAGTACCGCTTCAACGGCGCGGGAAACCTGCTCCAGCAGCTTTTTCACCTCGGCCATCACGCTGGCAATATCAATCAGGACAACGGTGGGAAAAGCTTTTACCAGCTCATTGAGGTGAGGGCGCTGATCCATCGGCACATTAAAACTGGTCATGTACGATGCCGGAAAGCGGTCAATCATTTCCGGGGGAAATACCATGTAGAAGTTAGGCTGGAAGCTGTCCCAGTCAACCTCACGCAAGCTGCTGACAACGGCACTGAACTCGCCTTCCGCCAGCGTAAATGTTAAACGGTCTCCCAGCTTCAACCCCAAACGTTCGGCAAGTCGCGTCTCAAGTGATACCTCCTGCCTGGTCACCGAGTCCTTGTTCCACCAGTCTCCCTGAGTGAGCCTGTTGCCTTTTGGCAGTGTCTTGCTCCATGTCAGATTAAGCTCGCGATTCAGTGATTCATCACGTCCTTCATCGTCTTCCTTGCTGACTGCCTGTTGCACGGGCTTTCCATTGATCGCTGTCAGGCGGCCGCGCACAACTGGATAAAGTGCTTCATGAGCAAAGCCTTGCGCATGCAAGGCACTCCGGAAGTCACTCAGCTCCTGATCAGAAATATTGAGTGCAAACTGGTTGGGCGCCCCGGGTGGAATCTTGTTTTCCCATGCACCAAGCAGCTCACCCCGCAAACTGAACACCATGAGCAATGCGGTCAGGCCCAGGGCAAGCCCAAGAATCTGGGTTGCCGTTTCCGCAGGATGGCGGCGCATTACCGAGAGATACGGATTGCTCCAGCGGCGAGATGCCACCAGCAGCCTTTGCAGCACCCACTGCAGCAGAAATACCAGAGCAGCTCCCCCGCCAACAGCAAGGCCTGTCAGCAAGAGACGGCCAGTTTCCATCGCCAGCAGCATGAAAAGAGCCAGCAACAACAGCGCAGTAATGGCCAACTGGGGGAGGGAGGGTGGCAGCAACTCCCGACGCAGTACCCGTAGTGGCGTCACCCGTCCCAACGACAACAGGGCAGGCAAGGCAAATCCGGCAAGGGTCAGGGTAGCCGTTGCAATACCTGTAAGCAGGGGGCGCCAGAACGTGAATGCAGGCGCGCCGACAGGAAGCAGGTCTTTCAACAGATGATTGACCACAACGGATGCAAGCCCGCCGAGCAGCGCTCCCAGAAGGATTGCGACAGCCAATACCAGCAGCAACTCGGCAAATACGCGCGAGAAAGCCTCGCCTCTTGATGCCCCCAGGCAACGCAAAAGTGCCTGCATGTCGTAACGTCGCTCAGCAAACCGGCGGGCACTGACGGCAATTGCCAAGCCCGCAAGCACCACCGCAGCAATGGCTGCAAGACTGAGGTAATCACTGGCACGAACAAGGGGGGTCGCAAGCTCGGGCCGACCACCCGCCACATCCATGAGTCGCGAGCCGGGCCCCAGCCGGGGCGTTACCCACTCCCGAAATGCGGCCAGTGCCTGTTCATCTCCACGCATCAGCAATTGATACTGCAGCCGTGAACCAGGCTGAATGACGCCGGTCGAAGCAACATCATCGAGAGCCATCATGGCACGCGGCGAAAATGCGGCGAAGTTGCCTCCCCGATCAGGCTCGAACGCCAGGATGGCCGCAATCCGGAAAGACTTTTCGCCCAGCACGACAGTGTCGCCCACACCAGCCTGAAGCAGTCCCAGCAAGCGTTCATCCACCCACAGCGTCCCTTTTGCGGGAATGGAATGAGTGGTGATGTCCTTGTTGTTTTCACGCAAGCGAAGCTGTCCGCGCAATGGATAGCCGGGGCTCACGGCCTTGACAGCCGCCAGCTGGAATTCGGCCGGCCCCTGCAACACACTGGCAAACTCCAGCGTGTGTGCTGAAGCAAGTCCCAGAGTTGTGGCTTGTACGGTGACATCATCTGCAAGCGGGCGAGAGCTACGCAGCACAAGGTCGGCACCGATCAAGCGTGCAGCTTCTTGTGCCAGGCCTTTTTCAATGCCGGAACTGAAGTGTCGTAGCGTTGTTGTGGCCGCAACAGCAAGAATCAGGGCCAGCAACAGCAACGTGAGCTCGCCGCTTTTCAGGTCGCGCCAGAAGTCTTGCCAGCCATTCTGCATCAGGAGGCATCCTTGATCAGCTTTCCGCCTTCAAGATGCAGCACACGACTGCATCTTGAGGCCAGTCGCTGCTCATGTGTGACCAGCACCAGTGTGGTGCCGGCCTCCGCATTCAGGGAAAACAGAAGATCATCAATCTGGGCGCCAGTACGGGCATCAAGATTGCCGGTAGGCTCGTCTGCAAACAGGATGGCAGGGCGACCGGCAAAGGCTCGCGCCAGCGCCACGCGCTGCTGCTCACCACCGGACAACTGGCGTGGCGTATGATGGACCCGGTGCCCAAGTCCGACCCGGTCAAGCCACTCACGGGCAGTATCGGCATTCCCGCGGCCGTTTACCGACAATGCCAGCATGACGTTTTCCAGAGCGGTCAGTGTTGGCACCAGCAAAAATGACTGAAATACAAAACCGACGTATTGCTTGCGCAATGCAGCTCGCGCATCCTCATCGAGTTGCTGCAGGTCAGCGCCACACAGACTGAGTCTTCCACTGGTAGGCGTATCAAGCCCTGCAAGCAGGCCGAGGAGGGTGGTTTTACCAGATCCTGAGGCGCCCACGACCGCCACGCTTTCACCCTGTTTGATCACAAGTGAAACCTCATGGAGAATCTCAAGCTCATCGCTGCCGGTATTCACGGACTTGCAGATGGATTGCGCCACTATCAGATCGTTGGGAAGCATGATGAGTCGTCACTGGTTGAAAACAAGCGTTATCGCATGTCTGCTGGCAATCAGCTTGCCACTGCAGGCCGCCACGATCCTGGTCTTTGGCGATAGTATCAGTGCCGCCTACGGACTGGAAACAAAGCAGGGCTGGGTGCAGCTGCTGCAACAAAAACTGGACAAAACGGCCGCAAAAAAACACAAGGTCATCAACGGCAGCCTTAGTGGTGAAACCACCTCGGGCGGCGTTCGCCGGCTTCCTCCTTTGCTGCAAAAGCACCGTCCGGACCTTGTCATTCTCGAACTGGGTGGCAACGACGGCCTTCGCGGACACTCTCCAGCCATGCTGGCAAAAAACCTTCGCCAGATGATTGTTGACGCTCAAAAATCCGGCTCGAAAGTCGTCATGCTGGGAATGAAAATTCCTCCCAACTACGGAAAGGCATACGCGCAGGCGTTTGAGCGCTCATTTGTGACCGCAAGCAAGGAAACAGGCATTCCTCTTTTGCCGTTCTTTCTGGAAGGGATCGGTGGAAACATGCAATTGATGCAGAAAGATGGCATTCACCCTACAGCTGCCGCGCAGCAACGACTGCTCGACAATGCCTGGCCATTGATATCCCGTGAACTCAAAAAAATGCCGGCCCCCGGATGAGAGGGCCGGCTCAATAAAACTACCGGATGACATTCAGAATATCAGGCGATACGTGAGCAGATTTCCTGCAGGCGTTGGGCTGCTTCCTTGACGATATCCTTTTCAACCGGCCCCGTTTTAAGGACCGCCTGAAGACGCAGCTCATTCGTATTGGTAACGCCGGATCGCAAGCCTTTTTCCTGCAGCAGTGCCAGCTGGCGCTGGCGCCGTTCCTGCGCCCGACTTGCTGGTGACGGCATTTCAAGCGCAAGCTCCAGATCCATGATGGCATCCAGCACCACTTTCGTATTGTCCTGAACAGCAGACTGCCACCGGGAAACCGAGTCCGGTTGTTCCCCGATCCGGGAGACGTTCTGAAGCCGGCCTTGCAGTGGTACACGCCACACCGCAGGCAGCGCCGCCAGATCAGGTGGCAGCGGCAGCAAGTTGTCGATCAGTGCCTGCTCCGCGCTGCACACGGCAACCCATGCATCAACCATATGTCGTGTCTGCTGGCTTTTTTGTGCGCTTGCCTTGTCAAGGCGAACGGCATCAAAACTTTTCCTGGCTTTTTGAAAACGGTCTCGAACAGCCGCTGCATCACGCCCCAGCGACAAAGCCTGAAAAGACTCCTCAAGACGCATGGCCTCACTGTGCAGACTGTCATCTGCCTCCAGAGCCAGCTTTTCCATGGCCTGTGCAAGCAGCTCAGCCTGGTTGAGTTGCTCCTGCTGGGCATCTTTTCTTGTCTTGACGGCATCATCACGCCGCTTGAAAACAGCATCGCACGCAGCACGAAATTCCTTCCAGAGCTTGCGGTCATGCCGTGGTGAAGCCTGTCCCAGTTCACGCCACTGCTGCTGCAGCTCCTTGGCCTTGTCACAGGCCATACGCAAGTCATCGGCCGACACCAGTTTCTGCGCCTGTTCAACCAGTAACTGCTTTTCCTGTCCGATTGTTGCCCAGTGGGCTTCCAGTCGAGCCTCCAGTGACTGCAGAACAGAATGAAAACGGTCCTGCACTGTTCGTGCCGGCTGACGATCTACAGGAAAATACAACTGCCACTCCCGACGTGCCGTCTGGATAATCGCCTCGTGATTCTTCCAGTCCACATCGCCTGTCAGGGCATCACTGTACTGCTCCAGCTGATGGCAGAGCTGCTCGCGTTTGATCAGGTTTCCGGCACGGACCTCACGCTGCGCCGCAAAGTGTTTCCGGCAAGGCTCATAGGCAACATCACTGGCCGCCTTGAACTGTTCCCATAGAGGCTGCTCGACAGAGGGATCAGCCACGCCAAGCGCCTTCCATTCGTCCTGAAGCGCCTTGATGCGGTCGGCCATGTCATCCGGATCACTCTCGATACTGGCCAGCGCCTGCATCTCAGCCAGCAGGGCTTCTTTCTTGGGCTGCACGACGAAGCCTGCCCAACTCTTCAGTTCCTTTACGCGATCCCCCAAAGCTTGCAACCGGGGCGTATTGACATGATGGGTGCGGGCAAACTCCTGCGCCTGTCGCAACCGGCGACTGGCTTCACGGCTATTGCCGCCAGTAATGGCCACCTCAAGGGCGTCCAGTTGTTGCTGGAGCGATGCCTTTCGGGCAGTCAGCTCCGCCTTGTCTGAAGCACTTTCAGCCACCTTGCGGGCATTTCCCAGCAGGACTGCGGCATCCTGCAGCATGGCGGGTAATGGCCAGCCACTTTCGCGGTACTGCTGCAATACATCAAGCAGGGACTGACGGTTAGCTGCTTCATCCGACTCGTTATCCGCAGATGCACGCAACGATGCGATGGTTGCCTCAACGACCGGCCTGTCCTGATGCCACTGCACCAGCAACGACTCCAGCTGATCGAGAGCCTTCATCACTGTTTCATAGCGTGCACTCAGTGCTGCGGTGGGCGAGTGCAACTGTACGGCGAGTTCCCAGCGCAGTCGCTGGGTCTTGCGGACCGCGGCCAGCGAAGGCTGATCAAAATCATCTTGGCCATGGTACTCACTCAAGGTTTCCTCAAGCGTTTCCAATGCACCCTGCAACTCCCTGACAGCCTGATTCTCGTCGGCAACCCGTTGTTCCTGTGCCTGAACTTCAGCGAGCTGTTTGCATGCGAGTGCATGCGCTGTTGCAAAACGCTCCGCCAAAGAAAGATTGCCGGCTACGTCCAGCTCTGCCCATTGCTGCCGCAAGCTTTCCGTCTTGGCGGCATAGAGCGGATTCAGTGCAGCCCGTGCCTGGGCCTCCATGGATTCACACAGGGCAACCGCACGCGCATCCCGTTCACGTGCTGCTTTTTCCTGTGCATGAAGCTCATCAAGACGCCCCTTTGCCAGACGATAAACCGTCTTGTCTTTCTGCCGTGATGCGGCAGCCAGTTCCTCAAGCAGGGCCGGCGTGGTGATACGTTCAGCCGCCACCTGGCGCAAGCGGGCGACAGGGGAGTGCAGGGCAATGTCATGCAGGTACATGTCATCATGCAAGGCCGCAATCGCGGCGATACGAATCTCTACCGGATCTGCCTCACGAGTCAGGGCAATCAGCGCCTGTGGCGAATTGATGCGCTCGAGTCGCTGCAGCCGCTCTTCCACTGAAGGACTGAACGGGCTCTGGCCGGCCATTAACTGATGCAGACGCTGTCCGGCAGCATCACGAACAACTGCCTCAAGATCACGCTTCTGGATCTGCATGAGAATGTCAAAGTCATGCAGCTTTTTCACAGCCTCTCGCCGTACTGCAGGCTCACTGTCTTCCTTTGCCAGACGAGTCAGGATTTCAAGATCCTTGCCCTGATCAGGCGACAGCTCCCCGATGGCCTCGATACGTTTCTGTGATTTGATGCTTTGCCACTTGGGAGTGGTACGAAACAGCTTACTCAGCATGGCGGTCATTTTTCCCGGCAATAAGGGTGGTCAGCAGGGCGTCTTTTTCACTCCAGAGCTGGCCTGTCCAGCTCTGGAACTCCGCACGGAATACGGGATCATTTTCGTAGTCGGCGCTGAATGCAGCGGAAGGGATCTCACGCTGATGCACACGAACCTTGATCTGACGTACCCGACCAGAACAGAAGTCCATGAAAGTGGGCGTACCATCCGGGTAGGCAATTGTGGCATCCAGCAGCGAATGCATTTGCTTGCCAAGTACAGACAGGGCAAATGCCATGCCTCCTGCCTTGGGCTTGAGCAGGTGCGTGTACGGGGATTGCTGGCGATCATGTTTTGTACGGGTAAAGCGGGTGCCTTCCAGAAAATTCATGACGGACACTGGTGTGTGCCTGAATTTCTCACAGGCACGGCGGGTGGTTTCAACATCCTTGCCCTTGAGTTCCGGATGCTTCTCCAGCACCTCCTTCGAGTAACGTTTCATGAACGGAAAATCCAGGGCATACCAGGCCTGCCCCAGAAACGGGACCCAGATCAGCTCCTGCTTCAGGAAGTATTTCAGGAAGGCGATGCGCTCGTTGAATACATAAAACAACACCAGAATGTCGACCCAGCTCTGGTGATTGGCGATCACAAAGTACCAGCCCCTCTTTTCCAGCCCGGTGGGCACCTCGATATCCCAGTCAATCCTTGGCAACACACGCATCAGTACCTTGTTGTTTATCGTGCACCATGTGCTGGCGAAGAAGATCAGCAGATGCGCAATTACCGTGCGCAGCCCTTGTGTGGGCATGACATAGCGCAAGGGCATGGTAACAATGATGAGCAACGCAAAAAAAACGGTATTGATACTGATCAGCGCCAGAAAGACGGCAGCGATCAGCGGAGCTGGCACGAAGGCAGGCATGAGTACCCCTGATGCCCTGTCGCCATGGCGCAGGGCGTAAAGATGCAAATAAAGCAGCCAGAGCAAGTACTTGCTGGAAGTGCCGGGAATGGTAGCGCCAGCCTTGGAACCGGTGCAACGGGAAACATTCACCAGTCCCTGGCAATGCGTGAGCGAAAGGGTCAATGTTTTTGAGGGCTTGGGTCATTGGCCAACGCCAATCCCGGGTTATGCTCCCGACCCTGCAGTCATCAACAGGAGCGTCATCATGTCCGGCCCGCTGTCTTCCCTCAAGGTGCTCGATTTTTCCGGTCTGCTGCCAGGCCCCTTTGGCACCATGCTACTGGCCGACATGGGGGCCGACGTCCTGCGAGTGGAGTCTCCCACACGCCCGGACATGGTTCGCATCCTGCCACCACATGATGCCGGTGTTTCGGCATCGCATGCCTTCCTCAACCGCAGCAAGCGCGGCATTGCCGTGGACCTGAAGAAGCCGGAAGGCGTGGAACTGATCAAAAAGCTGGTGGCGGACTACGACATCGTCGTCGAACAGTTTCGCCCGGGTGTGATGGACCGGCTGGGTGTGGGGTATGAGGCACTCAAGGCAATCAACCCGAAGCTGATTTACTGTGCCATCACCGGCTATGGCCAGACCGGCCCCTACAAGGATCGCGCCGGGCACGACATGAACTACCTGGCCATTGCCGGGGTGCTGGGCTACAACGGCCGCAAGGCTACCGGGCCGGCTCCCGTGTCCGTGCAAATTGCCGATGTAGCCGGTGGCTCCTGCCATGCGGTAATGGGCATTCTGGCCGCCGTGATTCACCGCATGCAGACCGGGGAAGGGCAGTTTGTCGACATTTCCATGACGGATGCCGCTTTCACCCTGCATGCCCTGACGGCCCCGCCGGCACTGGTGGCCAACATCCAGCCCGAACGTGAGGGTACCCAGCTCAACGGCGGCTCCTTCTACGACTGCTACGAAACGAAAGATGGTCGTCACTTCTCCGTGGGTGGCCTTGAGCCGCAGTTCTTCATGCAGTTCTGCGGCGCCATTGGGCGCCCCGAGCTGGCCCCGCAAGGCATGGCCTTTGGTAACCCGGACGTTGTGGCCTCGCTGAAAGCGGAAATTGCCGGTGAAATGAAAAAGAAGACCTATGCCGAATGGGAACAGGTCTTCATCGCCATTGATTCCTGCACCGAACCGGTCCTCAGTTTTGCCGAGGCCTGTGAGCATCCTCAAATCAAGGCACGTGGCCTGATCGTCGAGGTCCCGCGTCCCGATGGCACCAAGCAAAGGCAGCTGGGCTCTGCCATCAAGTTCTCAAAGACGCCCGCAACCTTCCGCTTTATCGGTACCGAGCTGGGCTCACATACCACAGAGGTGCTGACCGAGCACGGCTTTGGCACCGACGAGATTGCACACCTCCGGAGTGCGGGAGTCATCGTCTGATTCACGAATGATCCGGGTTGCTGCTGGCAGATCAGGGTAAAACCTCAACCCTGATTTCCAGCGGCACATTAACGGTGGAGGACTGCCGGCTGCGGCTTGTCATGCCCGACTGCTGTCGTGATTCCTGTGCAGAAATGGCGCCGAACGGCGTCCACTCATTCAGGTTCAGCTTTGTCTGTGATGCGACAGCAGACCTGTTGATCACTCCATGCCCGGCAGGACTCATGGACGCTTCCTGATAAGCCACCGCCAGAAGCACCGTACCATCCGCCAGCAGCCGTGGCGTCACCATCATGCCGCTTTGCACCGGAACATATTCCTGCGAGACACTGCCTCCCGGGCCATAGACATAAGTCACCACCGGGATATCCGAGCCAGTCGCAATGAACAGGGTTGATCCCTCAATGGCACGCAAGGCGTAGGCCGACAGATCCTGCTGCTGCGTCTGCTCATCCCCGGCCCTAATGGTCACCTTGCCCGAAACATTGCCATCACTGATGACTACGCGCCCGGCCGCACCGAGTGACTGTTGCGAAGAAAGCCCGGTGCCGCGCCGGCGTACCTGAACCAGCAGATTGCGCAAAGGCTTGTTGATCGTATCCAGGGCATTCCTGGTCACGGCCATTTTTTCTGCTGTCGCACGAATGATCAGCTGGCCCTGCCATGCACTTACGCTGCCTTCCGGCGCAACCATGGGTGCCAGTATTGCTACCAGCTCATCCGCACGATCAGATGGAATGATTGCCAGCTCGATATCCGCAGCAGATGCACCAACCGGCCCAATCATTGCCGCAGGCATGAACAGCGCCCACAACATCAGGATTGCCGGCCAGCGCAGGGCGTTCACAAATGCAGTTGCCGGAANNGTACCTTCCCGGCGCAGCATGCCGATATCATCAGCCACCATCCACATGTGCTGAACCTTGGCATCCTCGTCATGCAACTGGCGAATTTTCAGGTTGCTGCTCAACCGCCGGCCAAGCGTCACAACCTGATGGCCCCAGCGAATGGCCAGCGCCGGATCGCCCACCAGAATGCGGGCATCGGTAAAACGGCTGCGCCTTACAAAGGCGGAGAGGGCATCGGCAAATCCGGCCTCGTTGTAACGCTCCGGCTCAAAGTCCGGCGTCAGGATAAACAGCTCACGCTTTGCCTGCTGCATCAGCAGGACCTGGGCACACGAAAACGCGTCCTCGCCCTCCAGATGCACCAGGGCTTCAGATTCGCCCAGCACAAAGCTATTCAGCGCCAGTTCAAACTCTTGATCAGGGGGTGTTGTCATCCATCAACTCCACAAACCAGTGACCCTCTGCCACTTGCTCATGCAACCAGTGTAACGCCTCCGCATCCTCCTGCCACGGTGCCAGGTCCTCAGCGGTCAGGCAACGCTGATCAGCGAGCATTTGCACCAGCACAGCAAGGTGTTCTGGAAATCCGATGAGCTGGCCGTTCACATAGAGCTGGTCCGGCAAGCCGTCACGTACCGTGTAAAGACAGCGCGAGGCCGGATCACGACGCAGCAGGGCACCTGCAGCAAGGGCCGCCGTGATTTCCTCTGGCGTCGCTTCCTGACCTTCAGGTTCGTAATCGTCGTACTTGGCCTCTGACAGAAAAGGGGCCAGGGCGGCGCGTAACGCATCGCGATCCTCCAGCAAGCCCAGCAACTGCGTACGCAAGCGATCGAGATCGGCATCGGTCAGGGCACCCGGGTGCAGCGCAGGCTCACGCTGCGGATCAGTCACCAGGCCGCGGCTGCCACAGGCCTCCAGCACACCGTCAGCCACGCGGTCCAGCAGATGCGCCAGGGCGGGGGCACGGAAGCCGATGGAGTAGGTCATGCATTCATTCTGCGCAACACCGTTATGCGCCATGCCAGGCGGTACATAAAGGAGATCACCCGGATTCACGATCTCGTCAAACGTGACATCCATGTCCTTGATGATGCGCAACCGTGTGCCGTCGACACGAGGAGTGTTTTCATCACAGAACTGTCCCAGCTGCCAGCGTCGCTGACCAATGCCCTGCAGCAGGAAAACATCGTACTGGTCGTAATGGGGGCCGACCGAACCGCCCTCTGTGGCAAACGACACCATGATGTCGTCGATGCGCC
>DPJB01000010.1 GCA_003543245.1 Moraxellaceae bacterium
ACTTGGTCACGTTCTTTTCCATGCCACACTTGCGGGTGGACGAGAACACGGCATCGACCAGCGGCATCGACATGCCCTTGATGGGGTTGTCCTTGTGCACGAACACGGCCAGCGCATCGACCGCAACCGGTACAGCGGTCGGCTTGTAACCATGCTTCTTTTCAAAGGCCTGGATTTCCGCATCCTTCATGGTACGGGACATGGGGCCAAGATTGGCCGTGCCCTGTTCCAGCGCAGGTGGCGCTGTTGACGAACCGGCACCCTGGATCTGGATGTTCACGTTCGGGTACTGCTTCTTGAACCCTTCTGCCCAGAACGTCATCAGGTTGTTCAGGGTGTCGGAGCCAACGCTCGACAGGCTGCCGGAGATACCGGAGGTCTTTTCATACACAGGCAGCTTCGGGTCTACCGTAGCCTGTGCCGAGGCCACCAGGCCAAGACTGAGGCCCAGTGCTGCAACGAGGTGATTCATTTTCATGACACTCTCCAAAAGAGGGTTCTTTGGCGCTGACCGAATGATAGTAGTCAAATATGACAGTAATATTTCAGTGGCAGGCCGAGGCGAACTGCACGAGGGCAGTCCTGATCTGCAAACCCGCAGGGGTTTGCAAGCGCTTACTTTGTTGCCATGTAGGCATCAATGACGTCATTGCCCGGTGCCTTCAGCGTCATGCCTTCCGGGCCTTCGCCAATACGCGACACGTTGATGGTTGGCTCGCCGTGCTGCTCAAACTGCTCCAGCTCCTTGCTGCCTTCCTTGAAAACCCACAGACGGCCATTCTCGACCTTGGTGACAAAGCCAGGCTTGTCGTACGGTGTGGCGGCCAGTGCCGGCAGCACCACGGCGGCGGCCAGTGCGGCGGCCAGAGAGATACGCTTGAACATGAGGAGATCCCCGGTTGACTGATTCGGGGCCTACCTTAGCCGCACGAAGTGACGGAAATGTGACAGTGCGTGGTATGACAATCGGCCTGCCATCGCCCGTGCCGGCTGTTTATACTCGTCTGGCGCCTACACAGAGAGACACCATGAATTCGCACCACGACAACGCCCCGGAACCACGCGGCACGCTCTGCCTGCAAACGCTGGCGATGCCGGCGGATGCCAATCCCAATGGCGACATCTTTGGTGGCTGGCTGGTCTCACAAATGGATCTCGCCGGCGGGGTTGCCGGGCGCAAGCGCGCCCGCGGGCGCATCGCCACCGTGGCCATCGACAGCATGGTGTTCCTGCGGCCACTGAAGGTCGGCGACATTGTCGGCTTCTACACCGAGGTACTGTCGGTCGGCCGCTCCTCGATCAAGATCCTGATCGAAGTCTGGAAAACCGATGACCTGACCGGCCAGCACACCAAACTCACCGAGGGCCTGTTCACCTTTGTCGCGATTGATGACGAAGGCAACACACGCCCCATCCCGCCAGCCTGATTAACGTCAGGCACCACGCGCGCATCCGGCAGCGAGTCGATCTGCTATAAACAGGGCATTCCTTTCCCACCGGAGTGCCTCATGACCGACAGCACTGGCAGCACCACCCCGAACGGCGTCATTTCCCTGCAAACCATTGCCATGCCATCCGACACCAACTGGAACGGTGACATCTTTGGTGGCTGGCTGATGGCACAGATGGACCTTGCCGGTGCCGTTGCTGCACGCAAGCGCGCCCATGGCCGCATCACCACCATCGCGGTTGACAGCATGGTCTTCCATCATCCGGTGCAGATCGGTGACGTGATTTCCTGCTATTCGACCATCGAGCGCATTGGCAACACGTCGATGAAAATCCGCATCGAGGTCTGGGAAACCGCTGACCCCTGCCGGCCACCGGTGAAGCTCACCGAAGGTGTATTCACCTACGTGGCGATTGACGAGAGCGGACGGCCGCGCGCGGTGCCGCCGGAAGCCTGCCCGGTGTAATCATCCTGCGCGTGCATTGAGACGCGGAACGGACTTTTTGCACGGTCCTTTTTTCTCGACGCCCCACCATTCACCCGGCAGAATCACCCATTGTCGGCACTGCCCCGCAGCACCGGCGCCCGGAACAACAATAAAAACAACGCTGGTGAATGATGTCGCTCTTTCTGCGCGCCCTGGCCCTGGTCCTGGGCACCCTGCTCCTGTCCGGCTGTGTCCTCAGCTATCACGAAAGTGCGCCGCGCAAGACGCTGCGTAACGGCACCCTGCTGAAGCAGACGTACTACCACGCCGAAACCACGGCGGAAGATGGCACAAAAATCCGCTTCACCGTTTACCAGCCACGCATGCGTACGGACCACACCACACCGCTACTGATCCATGCCCATGGCTATGGCCTCAGCCGCATGGCACGGCCACTGTCGTTCTATGGAACGCTGCTGCCGCCCGGCGAGATTGCCCTGCAGGCATGGCATGACGGTTACTTTGTCATCAGTTACGACCAGCGCGGTCACGGCTCGACCGGCGACAGCGTGGGACTGATCCGGCCCGACAAGGAAGCGGATGACGTCTCACGCATCATTGACTGGGCGGTGCGCAACCTGCCGCTGGCCACCGACAACAATGATCCGGTGGTCGGCATGCTTGGCGAATCCTATGGTGGCGCCGTGCAGCTGCTGGCCAGCACCCGCGATGCCCGCATCGATGCCATTGTGCCCATCACGGCCTGGTACAACCTGGACCAGGCGCTGTTCCCGAACGGCGTCCCCAAGACCAGCTGGATCACCTTTCTGGGTGCCATTGGCTATGTCTTCAATCCGTTTCACATGGATAACGGCATGAGCGGCGAGCTGATTGGCGAGATGTTCGGCAACAACAACCCGCACCTGCGCAAGACCCTGCAGAACAACAGCCTCTCCGCCCACTGCGGCAACGGCGTCTGGCCCAAGGCCGATGCCTTGCTGATGCCGGGCATGCGCGACGTGCTGTTCCCCTACAACCAGTCGGTCGACATACAGCGCTGCTTCAAGATGGCCGGCAAGGACGTCCGCCTGGTGGCGATTGCAGACGGCCATCTGCTGCCAGGGTCACAATGGTCAACGGGGACACCCGTCTGGGAAATGCAGGATGAGGTCAGTTGTGGCGGCAAGACCCTGCAGACAGCCGCCCTCATCCGCGACTGGCTGGATGGCAAGCTCAGGGGTGATGAGAAGGCGCTGGCACGGGTGCCGCACTTCTGCCTGACCGGTGACGAACTGGCCGATGCCCGCCAGCAGATCGGGGAATGGCAGGAGCTCAGGCCGGTGCATGTCGGCAGCGGCATGAGTGGCCAGTTCGAGCTGCTGCTGAAACCGCTGGATCATGTCGGCAACTGGTTGCGCCCGGCGCATGTGCCGGCCAACTGGGACAAGCCGCACAATGGCTGGATACGCCCGGCCCGAGTGCCCCTGCTGGCACCCAAGGAATCCACCTGGGTGGCGGGTGTCCCGCGCATTGCACTGACCTTCAGCCACACCGACCGTGATGATCCCGTACTCTACCTGCGTCTTGCCAAGTGGCGGCCCGGCTCCGGCAGCTACACCGTGCTCAACCAGCAGGTCACCCCGGTGCATGCAAAAGGTCCGCTGGAGTTCGAGCTGGGCGGCGTCAGTGCCCGGATCGAACCGGGCGAGGTACTGGGCCTGCTGGTCACCGGCTGGAATTCGCAATTCCGTTTTGCCGGCTCGGGCAGCGCGACCGACGCCACTGTGGCGGGCCGTATTGCCCTGCCTCTGGTCAGCGCCGTACCAGCACCCGCACAACCCTGATGGCAGATGCAGGCCATGTGAATAAAAGTTACCTGAATAAAAAAGGGAGCACCTTGCGGTCGCTCCCTTTTTGTTTGCCAGGTATTTGCAAACTTTTTTGCGAAAATCAGCGCGCCTGTTTCTTCATCTGCTGCTCATATTCTTTCTGCACCTGGGACGCCGGCTTCACCTTGCCGCAATCCGATGCAACATGCTGCATGCGAGTACTCATGCTGTAGGGCTGCTGCTTGCCGTCACGCAGCATGGTGCCGTTCATGCTCATGCGATAGGCCTTTGCACTTTCAAACACCACCTCGGCAGTGCCCTTGGTGGGCGGCTCGGTGCAGGCAATGTCTGCCACCCAGCGACTGGCTGTGCGAGTCACTACCTTGGTGGTGCACTTGCCGTCACTCACCGGAATCTGCTCACGCTTGATGTCGTCTTCCGTCAGGCAGATCCGGATGCCGGTGCCGCTCATGGACACCCCCATGTTGCCCATCTGGGCCTCGATCATCTTGCGCTGTTCGGGCGGCATCTGGGCCAGCTGCGCCTGCATTTTCTGCATGGCCTGCTGCATTTCGGCCGGGTCCGGCATGCCGACACCCTTGCCACCCTGAATCTGCATTTCCCACAGGCCAGGCTTGATCTGGGGCGGTGCAGCATGGGCCGCCGCGGCCAGACACAGGGCCAGCACACTCACTATTGAACGGGATAATTTCATGACGGGTCTCCTGCCCTGGAAAAAAACACTGCCCGGATCATCCCACAGCCCTGGCCAATCAAGAAGTCCTGCATCACACCGCTTCCAGTCGTGCATATTGCGCCACCAGCCACTTGCTGCCGGCGTCATGAAAGTTCACCTGGATACGCGCATTCGGCCCGTTGCCCTCAAACTTGAGGATCACGCCATCACCAAAGCGCGGATGCCGGACCGGCTGGCCAAGGCGGAAAGCGCCACTGCCCTCGTCATTGCCGCCCAGCCGCGACGGCGCGGTATTGATGGCCGCTGACGGCAAGGTGAAACCCCGGCTGTTGTTGCCGGCACGCACGCGCTGCAACAACACCTCGGGAATCTCGCGCAGAAAGCGTGACGGTGCGTTGTGTTTTTCATCGCCATACAAGCGACGGATTTCCGCGTGCGTAATGACCAGCTCTTTCATGGCGCGCGTGATGCCGACATAGCAAAGCCGCCGCTCCTCCTCCAGGTTGTTGTCCTGTAGGGCCATCTCGTGCGGGAACAGGCCTTCTTCCAGCCCCGCCAGAAACACCAGCGGAAACTCCAGCCCCTTGGCAGAATGCAGCGTCATCAGCTGCACGGCATCCTCGAATTCGCTGGCCTGGGCTTCGCCGGCTTCCAGTGCCGCATGGTCCAGAAAAGCCGCCAACGCACTCGGCGCCTCTTCTTCATCCCATTCGAACTCGCGCGAGGCCGCCACGAGTTCCTTCAGGTTTTCCAGGCGGGTCTGGCCCTTTTCACCTTTTTCCTTTTCATGGTGCGCCCACAGGCCGGTGCCATGTATCACGGCATCGACTCGTTCGTGCAGGGGCACGCCTTCGGTCTTGCGCTCCAGATCGCGCACCAGATCGGTAAACACGCACAGCTTGCTGATCACGCTGGACGGCAGAAGATTGTCGGCATGAGCACGCTCGACTGCCTGCCACAATGACACGCCCAGTTCGCGCGCCAGTGCCCGCAGGGCATCCATGCTCTTGTCACCAATGCCGCGCACCGGCAGGTTGACCACGCGTTCAAAGGCTGTGTCGTCATTCGGATTGGCCATCAGGCGCAAGTAGCCGACGGCATTGCGGATTTCTGCACGCTCGAAAAAGCGCAGGCCGCCATGAATGCGGTACGGCATCTGCGCCCGGATCAATGCTTCTTCCAGCACGCGTGATTGCGCATTGGAACGGTAGAGCACCGCCATCTCCTTGCGCATCATGCCGCGATTCACCGCCTGCCCGATCTCGCGCACGATGTACTGGGCTTCGTCGAGATCGTTGAACGCGGTGTACAGCCGGATCGGTACGCCCTCGACACCCTCGGTCCACAACTCCTTGCCAAGGCGATCGCTGTTCTGCGCGATCACGGCATTGGCCGCCGCCAGAATGTTGCCGGTGGAGCGGTAGTTCTGTTCCAGACGGATCACGTCAGCATCGGGATAGTCGCGCTGGAACTCCCGGATGTTCTCGATTTTCGCCCCACGCCAGCCGTAGATGGACTGGTCATCGTCACCCACCACGGTAAGCATGTTTTCCTTGCCCGCCAGCATGCGCAGCCACGCATACTGCACCGCGTTGGTGTCCTGGAACTCGTCCACCAGAATGTGCCGGAAGCGGCTCTGGTAGTGCTGCAACAGACGGGGCTCCTTCAGCCAGAGCTCGTGGCTGCGCAACAGCAGCTCGGCAAAATCGAGCATGCCGCCACGGGCACAGGCGTCTTCATAGGCCTGGTAGATACGTGTCATGGTGGCCAGGAACAGGTCGCCGTTGTGCTGGATGTGCTGGGGCCGGTGTCCCTCGTCCTTCTGTCCGTTGATGAACCAGGCGGCCTGACGGGCCGGCCACTTGTCCTCGTCCAGATTGAGTTCGCGGATCACGCGTTTGAGCAGGCGGGTCTGGTCATCGCTGTCCAGAATCTGGAAGTTCTGCGGCAGGCTGGCCTCGGCCCAGTGGGCACGCAGGAAACGGTGGGCCAGACCGTGAAAGGTCCCCACCCACAGCGCCTGTGTGGGAATGCCGAGCAGGCTTTCCAGGCGATGGCGCATCTCGGCCGCCGCCTTGTTGGTGAAGGTGACGGCCAGGACACTCCAGGGCGACAGGCCATGCTCCTGGCAAAACCAGGCGATGCGCGTGGTCAGGACACGGGTCTTGCCGGAGCCGGCACCCGCCAGCACCAGCAGGTGCTGGGCATCGGAGGTAACGGCATCCATTTGTGCGGCATTCAGACCGCTGGTCAGGTTTGTGAGCTTCATCGCACTATTCTAAAGGAGGTGGGCGTAGTTTGATTGTGAAAACAACCTTGATTTCTTGTGTCGTGACCCGGGCGTTAGCACAAGATGTTGTTATGGAAGACAAAACCTGTAACGCTTTGTCGTCAGCGGGTTAACAAACCGTGAAAGGGTTGGTATCTTGACGGCTCCTGATTTGTGGAGCCATTCACAAAATCACCCTGGCCACGGACGCCCGCCAATAATAAGAAGTAAACGGGAGTAACTCTCGTATGTCCGTGTATCGTGACAACGACAGTCCAGGCAGCCAGTCCGCTCGACGTCTGGATGCTGCTGCGTCAGCCCAACACCCGTCAGACAGCCTTGACGTGATGCAAACCCGGCTTATCTATGATCAGCTGCCGGCGTTCATTGTCGTGTCCATCATTTCGGCCTTTGCCACCGTCGCCCTGTACTGGGAAGACCCGGCCATTCCCCACTTCTACCTGCAAAGCTGGCTGGGGCTGTTTCTCGTCTTCATGCTGATTCGTGCCGTGGTGATCTGGCAGGTCAGGAACAACGTCATTGATAACCCTGCCCGGATGCGCAATCTGGTCGCCCTGTCGGCCGCGATTACCGGTGCCTTCTGGGGCGTGGCCACCATGCTGTTCAATCCGGAGCTGTTTCCGGTGGAGGGCGAGGTGTATTACCGGCAGGCCCTGTTCGGCGCCCTGCTGGCCAGCCAGTGCATTGCGGCCATGGCCTGCTACTCGGCCCATTTCCCGTCATTCCTGATGTTCCTTGCCTCCGCCCTGCTGCCGGGGCTGGCCCATGTACTGCTGAACCCGTCGCCCACTGCCTATGCCACGGTGGGGATTGGCGGCCTGCTGTCGATCTTCCTGATGGTCAGCAGCCGGCGCATCAACATCACTACCCACTCCTCCCTGCGACTGCGCGTCAACAATGAAGACCTGATCCGCTATCTGGAAGGCTCCAAGTCGGAAATGGAGTCGATCAACCAGAAGCTGGCCCTGGAAATCTACGACCGCAAGAACGCGGAAGTACGCATGCAGGAAATGAACGACAGTCTGGAACGCAAGGTCAACGAGCGTACCCAGGCCCTGTCCACCCTGAATGATGCACTGCGCCAGAGCCAGGAGCGTCTGTCGCTGGCCATTGATGCCTCAGGCATCGGCCTGTGGGACTGGAACCTGCTCAACGATGATATCTACCACTCCAACTTCGAGCAGCTGCTGGGCTACTCAAGCAAGGAGCTGACCGGCTTCATGGGTCACCTGAAGCCGCTGGTACACCCGGATGACTACCTGCTGGTCAAGAAGGCCATCGTCCTGCACCTGCGCAAGCGCACCCCCATCTACAACGTGCAGTACCGCATGCGCCACCGGCGCGGGCACTGGATCTGGGTAGAGGACAATGGCCGTGTCGTGGCCTGGAACGAAGAAGGTCGCGCCACCCGCATGATCGGTACCCGTCGCGACATCAGCAAGGAGCGCGAACTGGAAGAGCGTCTACGTCTGTCTGCCTCGGTGTTCCATCAGGCCGCCGAAGCCATCTTCATCATGGATCGCGACTTCCGCATCATTTCGGTCAATCCGGGCTTTACCCAGATTACCGGTTATACCGAGTCCGAAACCACGGGCACGCGGCTTACCGAAGTTCGCCCCAATTACCCCGAAGTTCACGCCATGTACCTGCAAATTGTTGGTGCACTTGAACAGAAGGGGGAGTGGCAGGGGGAGTTCACGGAATACCGCAAGAATGGCGANNTTTGCCAACCGCAACCTGTTCCGTGACCGCCTGCACGCAGCCATCTCCACGGCCCGCGACCGCAACCTGCAGGTTGCCCTGCTCTACATCGACCTTGACCGCTTCCGCCAGATCAATGACACCCTGGGCCATGAAGTGGGTGACGAGCTGCTGAAGAAGGCTGCCAAGCGCATCAGCTCGGTGAATGCCAATGTCGACACCATCTCGCGTATCGGTGGCGATGAATTCACCATCATCATCGACAACTATCAGGACCGTGCCGCGCTGGAGCACTACTGCGAGCGCATCATTGCCGAACTGCGCCGTCCCTTCCGCATCAACGAACACGAACTGCTGCTGGGCGCCTCGATCGGTATCTCGGTGTTCCCGGAGAACGGTCGCGAACTCCAGGTGCTGCTCAATCACGCCGACATCGCCATGCACCAGGCCAAGCGACTGGGTGGCAACACCACCAAGTTCTACACCTCGGACCTGCGTGTCGCCTCCATCGAACAGCTCAACCTCGAAAACAGCCTGCGCAAGGCCATCTTCCGCGACGAGTTCGTGGTGCACTACCAGCCCAAACTGCACCTGGCCACCAACCGCATCGTCGGGGTCGAGGCGCTGGTGCGCTGGAACCACCCGACCCTCGGCCTGCTCTACCCCAGCGAATTCATCCCGCTCTCCGAAGAAACCGGTCTGGTCTCGGCCATTGGCGAGCTGGTGCTGGACAAGGCCTGCCGGCAGGCCCAGCTGTGGCAGGACGCAGGACTTGGCAGGATTCACACGGCTGTCAACATTCCGGCACAGCAGATCCGCAAGGGCAACCTGGTCCAGCTGGTGAAGCGCGTCCTCGACAATACCGGTCTTGATCCGCACCTGTTGGATCTTGAGCTGACCGAGTCCTGCCTGATGGATGACGGTGACGATGTGCTCAGCATGCTGCAGGAATTGCGCAGCATGGGTGTACGGATCTCGCTGGATGACTTTGGTACCGGCTACTCGTCGCTCAGCTACCTGAAGCGCTTCCCGATCGACACCCTGAAGATCGACCAGGCCTTTGTGCGCGACATCGGCACCAGTGCCGGCGACGAGGCCATTGCCCGCGCCATCATCGCCATGGCCCACACCATGGGCATGGAAGTCGTGGCCGAAGGCGTGGAAACACAGGTGCACAAGGACTTCATGGTGCGTGAGGGCTGCGACTACATCCAGGGCTACCTGCTCAGCCGGCCGGTGCCGGACGAAGAGCTTTCGGGACTGTTGCGTCGTCAGGCCTGATGGCCCGTATCACCCGTCCATAAAAAACCCGGCCATGAGCCGGGTTTTTCATTTCAGCAAGGCAGCATGCTCAGGGCGCCATCACCTCAAGCGTCACGGCGTAACTGGCACGACGCTGCGTGGCGGGAGACAGGGCCTTGTCATCCTGCAGAGAGGCGCCCAGCCAGTACATGCCGGCTGCCGGCCAGGTCACGCTGAACTCGCCACGCTCGTCACTCCTGAGAACCTGCTCGCTGGACTGGTCACGGTAACGCTTGCCACCGGGCACTACCTCAACCTCCAGGCCGGTGGCAGGCTGCCCGTCCATCAGCAGGCGGAAACGGGCGGCTTCCCCGGCGACCAGATCATTCGGATGGTTAAGCTGGACCAGCTCCAGCCCCTTGCCGGACGGCTGCAACACGGTGGTCGTGGGCTGGCTGGCGGTGACAAAGGTTTCCACCCTGCTCGACGTTTCCGTGACCTGCAGGCCGGTGGCACCCGCCGGGACTTCCTTCGCGAACGCATCAGGGCTGCCACGCCAGCGCTTGCGCTCGCCATTCTCTTCCCAGCTGGCCATCAGGCCGGTCGAAGCCGTCATCAGGCGCCATGTGCCGGTCTCTGTCAGGGCCACGTCAAACACGCTGCGGAGCTTGCCGGTGGCCACATTCTCGGCCTTGCCCGGCCGGCCTGAGGGCATGGTCACCTGCAGGCCGTCCAGACGCACCGGCACATGCTCGAAAGAAAACAGCTCGTTGGATACGGCGGCATCGACGGTCACCCAGGGGGTCTTGCCGGACAACACCGTGGCGGATGGCAGCAGCCAGCTGCGGTGGGCGAGTGCCGTCGAGGCCAGCAGCGGAAGGGCCAGCGCCAGCAGGCGCACAGTGAAACGCGGGGTCATGATCAGGCTCCAGGCAGAAATGTAAGAATCAGGGACAAAATCCGAAGGGTCAGGGAGTAAGGATCAGCACCACCGTAGCCAGCTCGCTCTGGCCCTGGGCCTTGAGCTGCTGCGCACGCACTGGCGGCCATGCAAACGGAATTTCCAGCAACTCGCGCCCGCCCACTTCACGGGCCGCTTCCACCCGCAGGCGATACTGGCCGGGGGCCAGACCCTTGAGCGGCAATTGCCGGTCGCTGAACTGCAGCGTGTGCTCGCCCACCGGCCGTGTCGCACCGCTCACGCCATCCACCGGCATCACAAGCTCGCGTCCGGACTTGCGCCACCACTGCCGCAAGTCCTTGAGCCATTTGGTGCCCTCGCCGTTTTTCTTGTCCACGTCGTACCAGAGCGCCAGTGTGCGTGCCGGGCCCGTCGCTCCCTCCAGCCAGAACGCGACATAGGGCCGGTGATATTCCGCCACCTCCAGTCGTGGCAACGACACTTTCACCGTCATGTCTGCCGCCATCGCGACCACTGGCAGCGTCAGCCCTGCGGCCAGAAAAAATGACCATACGAATTGCTTCATGATTTGCCTCATCAGTGAATCAGGAACAGGGCCAGCAGCAAGGGAATGACAAACCCTGCGCCCACCACCGGCCAGGTGGCGGGCCGGTGCCGGCCGTGCAGGTGCAACAAAAAAAGACCCGTCAGGCAGAACAGCACACAGGCCACCGAAAACAGGTCCAGAAACCAGCTCCATGCAGCACCGGTGTGCCGGCCCTTGTGGAGATCATTGAGATACGCGATGGCGCCGCGTGACGTGTGCTCGTATTCAACCGCACCGGTCATGCGGTCAATGCTCAGCCAGGCATCGCCCCCCGGCTGCGGCAGCGAGAGATAGGCATCGTCTGTCGACCACTCCACCGTGCGGGTAGCCGACTTCGCATCCACGTCCAGCGCATCTGCCAGCCATGCAGTGACACCGGCGGGCAACGGACGATTTTCCTGCAGCGTTGTCAGCAGGGGCGCCGGTAATTCTGCTTGCGCCCGTGTCACTACCGGTGTCGCCTCGATGCGTGCGGCGTTGTTCAGCGTGATGCCGGTGATGGCAAACAGCAGCATGCCGACGAGGGACAAGGCGGAACTGATCCAGTGCCACTGATGCAGCTGCCGCGTCCAGAAGGCACGGCGTTGTCGCGCCCGACGGTTCACGGCGTCAGTCATCGCGACGCACTCGTCCGGGGTCAGGCATTTCATGTCTGTGCCCACATGCGCAGCAGGTTGTGATAGCTGCCGGTGAGATGCACCAGCGCCTCACCATCCGCACCACTCTGGTTGAGACGCTGGATGGCCGTGTCCATTTCAAACAGCAGTGCACGCTGCACATCGTCACGCACCATGCTCTGTATCCAGAAAAACGAGGCCAGCCGCGCGCCACGTGTCACCGGCGTTACACGGTGCAGACTGGTCGATGGATACATCACCAGATCGCCCGCCGGCAGTTTCACCCGCTGCGCGCCATAGGTGTCCTCGATCAGCAACTCGCCGCCGTCATACTCTTCCGGATTCGTCAGGAACAGCGTGCACGACACATCCGTACGCAACTGCTTGCCAGTACCCGGTAACAACCGGACCGCATTGTCGACGTGATGACCGAACTGCTCGCCACCTTCATAACGATTGAACATGGGCGGATAGACACATGCTGGCAACGCGGCACTGATAAACATTGCATGCCGCTCCAGGCGAGCCAGAATGGCATCGCCCAGTTCACTCGCTACCGGCGATCCCTCCGGCAACTGGCGATTATTTTTTACGCGGGCGCCCTGATTACCGGCGGTTACCAGGCCACTGGTCCACTCTGCCGCCAGCAAGCGCTCGCGACAGTGCAGCACTTCTTCTGCCGTCAGCACCTGCGGAATATGCAACAACATGTCTGGATGTCCTCCGGTAATTCAGGCAGCTTTTTTCGTTGCCCACACGACGATCAGAACCGGTACGTCAGCGTCATGATCGCGCCGCGCCCTTTTGCCGGCGTGGCACGGCCCGTCGAAGCCGTCTCGAAATACTCTTCATTGCCGAGGTTCTGCAAATTCAGGCGCACGTCATATTTTTTCTGCAGGTACGCCAGTGTTGCGTCGTAGCGAGTGTAGTCATCAATGACGGCTGCTTCGTAGTTGTCGACAAAGCGGTCTGCCATGTACACGGCGCCACCGCCGATTTCCCAGTTGGCGGAAATTCCGTAGGTCGTCCACAGCGTGGCCGAATGTGTCGGCACGTTGGCCATGTGATTGCCTTCGGCGTACAGGTCATACACCGGCGATGAACTGCTGCCGACATTGCGGCGGTCTTTCGATGCCACAATCTCGCTGTCGAGATAGGTATAGCCGGCCAGCATCTGCCACTTCTCGGCCAGCTTGCCGGCCACACTGGCCTCAAAACCATCGACGCGTGTATTGCCGTCCAGTGTGGTGAAGCCGGTCAGCGGATCTTTCGTACGGGCGTTTGACTTGTCAACGCGAAACACGGCGGTGGCAAGCTGCAGGGCATCGTTGTACAAGGCGTACTTTGCCCCGATTTCGAATGACTCGCTTTCTTCCGGCGCCACCGTCGATGTTGACTGCGACATGGTGAGGGTTTCACCCGACGGATTGAACGATGTGCCATACGAGGCGTAATACGACTGCACCGCATCAGGCTGCCACACGAGGCCGCCACGCACGCTGGTCATTTCATCCACGCGGCTGTAGCGCTGCGTGGCACCGGTCGCATTGGTGATCGTGTCGGCTTCCAGATCGTAGCGGTCCATACGCACACCTGCGACCAGCTTGAGCTGCTCGGTCAGGTCGGCCTGATCATTGACATACACGGCTACGGTCTCTGCCGTGTTATCCGTCCTGGTAGCACTTGTGGTGCGTGTTGCACTGCCCGGCATCGGGCCGTAAACCGGATCGGCCATATTGGTGGTCGGTACACCGGTCCACAAGTAGGCCTGGTTCTCGTAAGTGTCACGTCCGACTTCCACACCCGCCATCAGGTGATGCGCGATTGCACCGGTGTCAAATTTCACGAACAGATCCGTCTGGTTGTACAGCGTGCTGTCGCGCAGCTCACGCTCGCGGCGTGCACGGGTACCCGTGACCGTGTCGAGCGGGGTCGATGCAGTGACGCTGGTCGGAAGTGTTACCGTGGTTGGCGAGGCATAGGTTTCGTACTCGCCGTACTGCAGACGGTTCTGTACGCGCACCGCATCATTGAAGCGGTGTGACACCGATGCATTCAGGACATTGATGTCCTGGTCATAGCTGTCATCGGTAAAGCCATAAAAATTGTCATGGTTTGCCGCAATCGGCTTGCCCGGATTTTCCGGCGTGGTTAGGGCGCCGCGATAAAGCGGAAATCCGTAATCTGGAATGTCGCGGTTACGCTGGACCAGTGCCGACATCAGCACTTCGGTCGGCGTACCGATACCAAAGCTGATCGACGGTGCCAGACCGAAATCCTTTTTCTCCACCACATCACGCGTCGACTGCGTGTCCTGCCCGAATGCGGCAATGCGGAAGGCCGAGGTATCAGAAATGCGGGTGTTGTAATCGAAGGTGGTGCGGTAGTAATCGTCCGTCCCCACACTCACGCCAATCTGGCCGCGAGTCTCGAGGTCCGGTTTCTTGCTGACCTGATTGATCACGCCTCCGGTCGAGCCACGCCCGAACAGCATGGAAGCCGGTCCCTTCAGCACCTCCACCGCATCCAGCGCAAAGGTGTCGCGACTGTACTGGCCACGGTCGCGGAAACCGTCGACATAGACATCGGTGCGTGCGGAATAGCCGCGCAAATTGATGTTGTCACCGATATTGCCGCCCTCACCGGCGGAGATGGTGATGCCCGGCACATTGCGCAGGGCCTCTGTCAGGCTGGCCACGGCCTGGTCATCCATCACCGCCCGATCCACCACCATCACGGACTGCGGTATGTCACGCAGGGCCGCTGGTGCCTTTCCACCCACTGTCGACACGCCCGGGGTATAGGACTTCTGTTCCGTGACTGCACCTGCCGTCACCATCACTTCCTGCATGACCTGGGGCGGTGCCACGGTCTCCGGTGTGGTCGGTGTGGCCTCTTCGGCGAGTGCTGGCAGCCCGTGCAGGGCGAGAAGGCTGAGAACAAGGGGACGACGGGAGAAGCGGGCAGTCATGACGGATTCCTCAATGGCCAAGTCGGTGATGCGTCACTTGGCTATCAGGGCAATGCCCGTCATGGCTGGCTAGCGCGAAGACAGCAGCCGGCGGGTCCGGTGCTGTTCAGGGCTGGCATCGTATTTCAAATGATAATGATTATCAATAGTAAATGACTTTGATCAAGGCAGATCAATGCCAGGCGCGGTACTGCTCGGCCTGACGGGCCCGCTCCTCACTGGCCGGATGCGTGCGCAACCAGTCGCTCACCTCGGCCTTTTCGCCCTTTGTGGCCCTACCACCATGCGCGGCCTCAAGCTTGCGGATGATGCGGGCAAACCATACCGGGTCCAGACCGGTCTTGCTCATCAGGGCAAAGCCATAGCGGTCGGCATCGGCCTCCAGCGCACGCGAATGATGCAGGTGCGTCATGATGGTCGGGGCAGCCACCACAATGCTGGACAGCCCCGATACATCACCGGTCAGCACAAACACCAGGGCGGCCACCCCCGAGCTGGCAATCACCTTCTGCAAGGCATGCCGCTCATGCACATGCCCCAGCTCGTGGGCCAGCACCGCCATCAGCTCGCGATCATCTGTCGCCAGTGATTCCAGCTGGTCCGTCATGACGATCGTGCCATCCGGCAAGGCCATTGCATTGGGCCCAACTTCAGGCCAGTCGCGGAACAGCAGAACCGATGGCACCCCCGCCCCCGCCTGCAAACGGGCAAAACCGGCCTGCAGGGTTTGCTGCCGGGCCACCGGCAACGTCGTCGTACTGCGCATGGCGCTGTCCAGACCCGTCAACGTGCCCTTGCCCAGTTGTACCACCCACTCCTGCGGCAGGCGCAGCGCCACCTTCTGTGCCGCCCAGGGCAGCCCCCAGACCGCCAGCGCCGCCGTCATTGCCATAACCAGCACAAAGCTGGCCGCAATCATGGCCCAGTGGCCCTCCAGACGGGCCACCAGATTCCAGCCCTGGTGCGTGACGGAGTCAAACCAGCTGTCGAGCAGCGCATCATCTTCCAGCTCGCACACCGCCCCGTCAGGAAACGCGATACGACGGCGTGTGCGCCCAAGACGCGGCGACAGCTCCAGCGCCGTCGTTTGCTCCGTACGGGCAACCGTTTCGCCGCGCACCATCAGCAGCCCGTTCTCGCAGGACAACTGCACGGCATGGCCGCGCGCACTGCGGCCATCAAAATACTGCGCGGCCAGCGTGCTCACAGCGAAACATCAAAGTCGAGAAATTCGGCTGCTTCTTCACCGAAGGCCGACGGATTGTTTTGTGCCTCGCCAATGATCGCATCCACCGTGCCCGGCACCATCAGCAAGCTCATGTGCGCAAGGCGATACCGGGCCAGGCGCACCTTGATCCATGGCCAGGCCAGCCCCAGTGTCACCATCAGCAGCAGGAGGTTGGTAAAGAGCAGCCACGCCATCGCGCCAACCTTCATGTCGGAAACAAACCCGTTGCTACCGATTCCGGCATGCCGGTACGTGACGTTGGTCATGTTCACCGTGTAGGCCGCCTGTGGCAGAAACAGCACCGGATAGGCCAGCACCAGCAGCCATGGCTGCTCCGCCAGTTTTGCAGCAAAACCAACGGCCCCAATCAGCACGACCGTGAGCAACGAGACACCAAAGGTACGAAACAGCGCGCCATAAAACGCCGAGGCAGTGCCGTCAAATGTTCCCTGGGCGTTGCCATAGCGCAGGTGCCGGTGCAGGAATGAACGGACATGGCACTGGTAGGCCGGAAACAGCAAGGCCCCCAGCAACACGCTGACCCCAAGGGCGACGCCCAGCTTGATCATCAGGTTGGTTGCGTCCGGAGCATTCGCCAGCTCCGGATTTTCCTGGATGTGCTTGAGTTCCGGCGTCATCAGTATTGATGCCGCAATGAACGGCAACAACGCCACATAAATCCAGAAATAGGCCTTCAGCGCCTCAAACGTTGTGCCCGTGAACGCAAACGACAGATTGCGGTAGCGTGTGTTACGCGCCCGGAAACGCATGCTGCGCACAATGACCCACGGAAACAGCAGGAAGAAAACCGCCGTAACCGCCAGCGCCATCACCAGATTGACTTCCTGTACCGCCGAACCCACGCCAATCACCAGCAACGCCACAATACGGCCAATCAGGATGCGAACCGGATCGCCGGTATAATCAAACGGCTGGTCATCCAGCAAGGTATTACGATGAAAATACTGTTCACGCCGTACCTTGGCCCAGGCAGAGTAGATACCCAGCGTGATGATGCTGAGCAGCAGGTTCACAATCCAAATCGAAAAATATTCACCGCCACTGCCGGTGAAACGAAAACGGTATTCCTGTTTCTGTAACTGCTGGTGCGCGGGTGATACATCTTGGCTCAGCATGGCTTGTCCTTGCATGCAAATAAAATGAAATGTCAGTACGTCCTAGCAGGGGCACTTTCCGCTGGCCTTGCCCCCATAACGGGCCAGCATACGGTTACGCACAAACGCCTCACGGCTCAGTACCGGCAACCCGGGATGGGTAGCCCGCATGTGTTCGCAGTAGCGGTCATAATCAGGAACCCCCACCATCAGGCTGCCGCCTTCGCGCAAGCGCTGCCACAGGTGTTGCAGCTTCATGCGTCCACCTCTGCCGTATGGATGGTTTCCCGTACCGTGGCATCCGGATGACGCCAGGCCTGCAGCATCGCACGAATGGCAAAACCGAGCATGGCCAGCACCACCCCCAGAAAAATCACGCACAGGGCTGCATCAATCCGGTCATTCAGTATCACCTGCTGCATCTGCGCCAGGCTCTTGGCCGGGGCCAGCACCTCACCCCGTGCTGCGGCTGCACTGAACTTGTCGGCATGCGCCAGAAACCCGATTTTCGGGTTGTCATGAAACAATTTCTGCCAGCTTGCCGTGAGCGTCACCACCAGCACAATGCACGCCGGCACCAGTGTGACCCAGACAAATTTCTCGCGCTTCATCTTGATGAGAATGGTCGACGCCAGCAGCAAGGCAATCGCCGCCAGCATCTGGTTGGCAATGCCGAACAAGGGCCACAGGGTATTGATGCCGCCCAGCGGATCCACCACGCCCTGATACAGGAAATAGCCCCAGCCGGATACGCACAGCGAGGTGGCCAGCAGATTGGCGCCCCACGATTCGGTGCTNNAACAGGATGGCAAAGTGATACCAGAACGCCATCATTGCCTGACCACCGATGACACTCGACAGGATATGGGCCATCCCTATTGCCAGGGTCGGCGCCCCGCCTGCGCGTGACAGGATGGAGTCTTCACCGATGTCCTTTGCCATCTGGGTCAGCACGTCCGGCGTGATCAAAAAGCCCCACGATGAAATGGCTGTCGCCGCACTTTCAACCGTGGTTCCGATCAATGCCGCCGGCGAGTTCAGTGCGAAATAGACACCCGGTTCCAGCACACAGGCCGCAATCATGGCGGTAATGGCCACAAACGATTCCATCAGCATGGCGCCATACCCGATGAAGCGGGCATGCGATTCCTTTTCCAGCATTTTCGGCGTGGTGCCGGACGACACCAGTGCATGAAAGCCGCTAACTGCGCCGCAGGCAATCGTAATGAACAGGAAAGGAAACAGGCTGCCGGCAAACACCGGCCCGGTGCCGTCGATGAAGCGCGTCAGGGCCGGCATCTGCAACTCCGGCATCACGATGAAGATACCCAGCGCCAGTCCGAGAATCGTGCCAACCTTGAGAAACGTCGACAAATAATCACGGGGTGCCAGCAGCAACCATACCGGCAATACCGAGGCGACAAAACCATAGCCAATCATGAGCATGGCAATGGTCTCGCCCTTGAGCGTGAAAAACGGCCCCCAGTACGGATGCGCCGCCACATGGCCACCAAACCAGATGGAAAGAATCAGCAGCACAAACCCGACCACGGAAATTTCACCAATCCGGCCCGGACGCACATAGCGCATGTAGATGCCCATGAAGACGGCAATCGGCATCGTCGCCACAATCGTGAACATGCCCCAGGGTGAATGGGCCAGTGCCTTCACCACCACCAGCGCCAGTACCGCCAGCAGGATGATCATGATGGCGAGAATGCCGATGCTGGCGATCACGCCAGGCACGCTGCCCATTTCCGTCTTGATCATGTCGCCCAGCGAGCGGCCATTACGGCGGACCGATGAAAACAGGATGATGAAGTCCTGCACCGCACCTGCCACCACTACCCCCGCCAGAATCCACAAAGTCCCCGGCAGGTAGCCCATCTGTGCCGCCAGCACCGGCCCGATCAGCGGGCCTGCGCCCGCAATCGCGGCAAAGTGATGCCCGAACAGCACAAACCTGTCTGTCGGAACAAAATCCATGCCGTCATTGTTGCGCACCGCCGGCGTGATGCGAGTGTCATCCAGCCACAATACCCGCTCGGCGATGAAGCGGCTGTAGAAGCGATAGGCAATCAGATAGACACAGATGGCCGCCGTCATCAGCCACACGGCATTGATGCTTTCACCGTTGTGCAGGGCCAGCACCCCAAACGCGACCACACCAACCAGCGTAATGAGTGTCCAAAGTACGGTCTGCTTGAGCGATGGCATGACATCTTCCTTGTGGTTGTTCCTGGGACACAGACAGAGCCTGAACCCGGAGCAGAAAGCCTTCGGTTCAGTGCCCGGACAAACCATTGATTTTATTTGTACGCGTTACTGCCTGACAAATCATTTCATGCGGACGGCAAGCGCCCCTTGCTCCTTGCGAAGTCCGGGCCCGGGATGAAGAAACGATACGCGACCGGATACGTCCATGCACGCAACCCATACTCACCCTGCACCCCATTGCACCGGTGTCTGTTGGCGAAGGGCAGGCCTGCTGCTGGCGCTGGGCGTAACACCGGCAGACGCTGAAGACCCCACTGGGAGTGGGGGCTGGGCATCACTGCCGGCACCCTGCGCGATTATCCCGGCTCCTGCAACCACCGTACCCATATCTTGCCCTATCTCAGGTTCGTCTACCCGCACCCGGATGGTCACCAGCAACAATCCCTGACCGCAAAACAGAACGAGCTGCTGCTGGCTGCCCATTCATGTGCCGCTCAGCCCCTGCCAAGCACCTGAACAATCAAATATTCCCGATCTGCATCAGTACAACGGCACCGCTGTCGATGACAGCGGAATGGGTCTTCGTGCGCGGCAGGATTTTCTGGAAATAAAACTGCGCGGTCTGGATTTTGGCCTGATAGAAACCGGGCTCCATGGTTCCTGCGACCAGCTTTTCCTGTGCCGCCTTGGCCATTTTTGCCCAGAACCAGGCGAGCGTCACATAGCCGGCGAAATACAGATAATCTACCGCTGCTGCACCAATCTCATCGGGATCCCCGGTCGCACGTGCGCCGATACTCTGTGTCAGGCGGTCCCACTCCGTCACCAGTTCGACCAGCGGCGTGACAAATTCCTGCATGGCAGCATCGTCTGCATGTGCGTTGCAAAACTGCAAAACCGTACCAGTGAAATGCTTGAGATCAGCGCCCTGATTACCCAAAACCTTGCGGCCAAGCAGATCCAGCGCCTGAATCTGTGTGGTGCCTTCATAGAGTGTAGCGACGCGGGCGTCACGCAGAATCTGCTCCATGCCCCATTCCCGCACAAAGCCGTGACCGCCATAAACCTGAATGCCGTGGTTGGCGACTTCCAGCCCCATTTCAGTGAGAAAAGCTTTGGCAATGGGTGTCATCAAGCCCATCAGGGAGTCGGCAGCCTTCCGCTGTTCCACATCAGCCGATGCCTCAACAATATCTTCCAGACTCGCCAGCCAGTACACCAGCGCACGACCACCTTCGGCAAACGCTTTTTGTGTCAGAAGCATGCTGCGCACAGCAGGATGCACAATGATGGGGTCGGCCTCCCTTTCCGGCACTTTCACGCCGGAAGCAGAACGCATGGCGAGGCGGTCTTTGGCATAGCTCAGCGCGCCCTGATACGAACTTTCCATTCCGGCCACACCTTGCAGGGCGGTACCGAGGCGGGCTGAGTTCATCAGGATGAACATATAACCGAGACCCTTGTTGGGCTCCCCAATCAGAAAGCCTTTGGCCGCATCAAAATTCATCACACAGGTGGCAGAACCCTTGAGGCCCATCTTGTGCTCGATGGAGCCGCAGCTGACAGTGTTGCGCTCACCCATTCCTCCACCCACGTCAAGCAAGAACTTGGGCACGACAAACATGGAAATGCCTTTGCTGCCCTTGGGTGCATCGGGCAGGCGTGCCAGCACGAGGTGAATAATATTGCCGCCGTAATCGTGCTCGCCGCTGGAAATGAAAATCTTGTTGCCGGTGATGCTGTAAGATCCATCCGCATTGGCTTCGGCACGACTGCGAATCAGGCCGAGATCCGATCCGGCGTGGGATTCGGTCAAACACATGCTGGCCGTCCATTCTCCCGAGACCAGTTTCGGAACATAGACATGTGCCTGGTCCTGACTGCCATGTGTCACCAGAATCCTGATCACTCCATGACTGACGCAGGGAAACATTCCCCAGGAGCGATTGGCACTCCAGACCATTTCACTGCGCACCACGGCCAGCGAATGCGGCAGGCCATGACCACCGTATTCGACGGGCTCTGACAAGGCGCCGAGCTCCATCTCGACATATTTCGCATAAGCTTCCTTGAAGCCTTTTGGCGTTGTCACCTCACCATTCCGGAACACGCAGCCCTCTTCATCGCCAGAGCGATTGAGCGGCGCCAGTTCGTTCTCGCTGAACCGGACAGCAAGATCAAGAATACTGTCCATAATGTCACGATCGGTTTCGGCAAAAGCCGGAAGCTCCCTGTACTGCCTCTCCACTTGCAGTAATTCATGCAGCACGAAATTCATGTCACGTAGTGGCGCGGTGTACTGTGGCATAATTTTTCCAGGTAAATAAAAATTGTTAGCCAGGTAATAAAATTGAAATTGTCTGCCCCGCGCTGGCGCGGATAATAGTGCTTGTTTCTTGGCTGGTGTATCAACTTCCCGTCACACTGCCAATACAGATGTATTTTTTCTCCATGTATTCATCGACTCCGTATTTCGATCCTTCCCGGCCAAAGCCGGATGCCTTGATGCCACCGAAAGGTGCGACTTCGGTGGAGATCAGACCTTCGTTGATGCCAACCATGCCGTATTCCAACGCTTCGCTGACTCTGAAGATTCGGTTGATATCACGCGTATACATGTAGGAAGCGAGACCAAATTCCGAATCATTGGCGAGGCGAACGGCTTCTTCATCGCTGCTGAAACGGATGACGGGGGCGACTGGTGCAAACAACTCGCTTTGCGCCAGAGCGCTGTCGTTGCGCACGCCGGTGATAATGGTTGGCTCGAAAAACAGGCCCCCGAGAGCGGAGCGTTTGCCACCACAGATGATGTTGGCGCCATCGATCACGGCCTGCTCCAGTATTGCTTCGATACGCGTAACGGCGGCCATATTGATCAGCGGGCCTTGCGTCACACCAGACTCCCAGCCGGCACCAAGGGTGAGGCGGCTGACCGCGGCAAATAATTTTTCCACAAAGGAATCGTGAATTTTTTCGTGCACCAAAAATCGGTTGGAGCAGACACAAGTCTGGCCGGAGTTTCGGTATTTTGACACCATCGCGCCCTGCACGGCGAGATCAAGGTCGGCATCCTCAAACACGATAAATGGCGCGTTGCCGCCCAGTTCCAGAGAGAGCTTTTTCAGCGTGTCGGCAGACTCGGCCATGAGACGACGACCGATTTCCGTGGAGCCTGTAAACGACAGTTTGCGCACGATAGGGCTTTGCGTCAGCGTCGGCCCAATGATGCCGGCCGAGCCGGTTACTACATTAATGACGCCAGCAGGTACGCCGGCTTCTTCTGCCAGCGCCACCAAAGCCAGCGCACTCAAAGGTGTTTCCGAGGCGGGCTTGATCACCACGGTGCAACCGGCAGCCAGTGCCGGGCCGGCCTTTCGCGTGATCATGGCGACGGGGAAATTCCACGGTGTAATGGCCGCCACCACACCGATGGGCTGTTTCAGCACCAGCATGCGCTGTGCGGCATTATTGCTTTGCAAGATATCGCCATAAACACGGCGCGCCTCTTCAGCAAACCATTCAATAAAAGCGGCGCCATAAGCGACCTCACCGCTGGCTTCAGCCAGCGGCTTGCCCTGTTCCTGCGTCAGGATAAGGGCCAGATCTTTCTGGTTGGCCATGATGAGATCAAACCAGCGGCGCAAAATAACTGCGCGCTCTTTCGCGCTCCTGCTGCGCCATTCCGGCAAAGCCGCGTTGGCCGCATCAATGGCACGATTGGTTTCAGCCACACCACAGCGCGGCACCGCGGTAATGGTTTCTCCGTTGGCAGGATTGGTGACTGGAAACGTGTCGCCGTTATCGGCGCCTTGCCACTGCCCATTGATAAGGCAAAGGCTCTTGAGCAGATCGCTGCGAGTCAACATCACTTGGTCTCCACATTTACCACCAGCGGTTTGAGTGTCGTACGCAGGCTGGCAGGCAGCGGGCCGGGAACATTAGTCTCGCGGTCCACATACACATGCACGAAATACCCTTCGGCCGCGGCTTCGTCTTCACCTTCACGGAATACGGCGATGCCGTAGCGCACACTGGAATTGCCCAGGCGTTCCACACGCAGGCCGATGTCAAGACGATCTGGAAACGCCACGGAAGCGTGATAGGTACAACGGGTTTCCACGACGAGGCCGATGACTTCGCCCTGATGAATATCCAGCCAGCCGGTCTTGATCAGGTAGTGATTCACCGCCGTGTCGAAATAGCTGTAGTACTGGACGTTGTTGACGTGGCCATAGACGTCGTTGTCCATCCAGCGCGTTTCCAGTGACATGAATTCGCGGTAGGAATCGCGGCGGGGTCTTGGAGCGGGCATCACTATTTTCCTGCAAGAAAAATTATTCGGGGGGCTCGGCGGCGCAGAAAGGTGCCGCCAGGGGATCAATCGGGATGATGGGTCGGATCTTTCGACGTTACTTAAAGCTGCTGAGCGTAAATGGCACGAGCACTGTCAAAGGTAACAACTCGAGGATTGTTCATCAGCAGGCGCTCAACCTTCATCGCATCTGTCGCCAGCAAATCCAGGTCGCTTTCTTTCACACCAACCTCAGCGAGACGCTGTGCGAACGGCATGCTGGCCACCAGGCGCGCCATTGCCTCGACAAACCAGACGGCCGCAGCAGCCTTGTCGCCATGATGTACACCCGGGGTCAGCACGGCAGCCAGTTCCGCATACTGTGTTTCGGCCTCCGGCATGTTGTAGGCCAGCACCGGCGCCAGCACCAGNNGCATGTACGGCACCGACCGGCGCATTGGCAAAAGCCATGCCCGCCATCATGGAACCGGCCAGCATTGCCGAGCGCGCCTCGATGTCCTGGCCATTGGCCAGCACACGCGGCAAATTCACATAGAGCAGGCTCAACGCCTCCCTGGCCAGAGCATCCGCGAGCGGATTCTTCTTGATGCGGCTGGTATAGGCCTCGATGGCATGCACCATGGCATCGATACCAGTCATGGCCGTCACTGCCGGCGGCAGGCCCAGCGTCAGTTCGGCATCGAGTATGGCCAGGTCCGGATACAGCAGCGGCGAGATGACGCCCTTCTTTTCCTGTGTCGGTGTGGTGACAATGGCAATCGGCGTAACTTCTGAGCCGGTGCCGGCCGTTGTCGGAATTTGTATCAGGGGCAGGCGCGGTCCCTTGGCGAGACCAATGCCGTAAACCGCTGGCAACTCCTGTTGCGTCGCCGCCAGCAGGGCAACCAGCTTGGCGGTATCCAGCGAGCTGCCACCGCCGATGCCGATAATCATGCTGGCGCGTGCGGCAATGGCTGCCGCAACCACAGCCAACACTCGCGCCTCGGGAGGATCCGCTTCCACATCCTGATACAGGGTGACCGCCGAGCCCTGCGCCCGTAAAGCCTCCAGCACGGGAGTCACCATGCCGGAACGGATCAGGCCCGGATCGGTAATGACAAAAACCTGACCCGCCGGAAAATCGGCCATCCACTTTTCCGGTGCACAGGCCAGACCGGGCCCGACCATTGCACGCGGGGTGGTAGCAAAATCAAACTGCATGGCTGGCTCCGGAACAGATCATCGGATGTAGGACGGGATCATCGCGGATGCAATACACCGCGTGGCGGCACCTTAATGCGAAGATGTATTCGCATTCAACTCGCATTCCGCAGCCCTCCGCATGAAGACGGCCTATTCCGCGTACATGACCGCCTGGTGACGGCCGGCCCGCTTGGCCCGGTAAAGTGCCTTGTCGGCATTTTCCAGCAGCAGGGCCGAAGACGAGTTGCGATCCGGAATTTGCAAGGCAATGCCGATACTGGCGGTCACGTGTGATGCCACGTCGGAGGTCTGGTGCGGAATCGCCCGCACATCAATCTGATCCAGCACGCGTTGCGCCACGGCCAACGCTCCTTCCCTTGTCGTTTCCGGCAGCAGAATCACAAACTCTTCACCACAGAAGCGGGCGACTGCATCCACCGGCCGCAGCAGACTGTCCCTGAGTGCCTGGCCAATACTGCTCAGGCACTGATCGCCAGCCGCATGCCATAGGTATCGTTGTAGCGTTTGAAGTCGTCGACATCCATGAACAGGAGCGCCAGTGGCTGGCGTGAACGCCCACAGCGTTCCCACTCATGGAAGAGTGTGTCATTGAAGCTGCGCCGATTGGCCAGCCCGGTCAGCTGATCCTCAAGCGGCAGCATGATGCCAATTACCAGGAGCGTACTGACGTAATAGGCTTCCTGCGCCAGCACCGGGTTTTTGAACAGCATGCCGCCGGCCAGAATGGTGGCTACTGCAGCCATACCCACGCCTGCCACCACCGGAATGTAATGGCTCTGTACGGGCGCAAACTGCACGATGGTCAGGCCGGCGCCAACGATAGCCACCATGAGCCCCACCATCAGCACCAGTAGTGGCCGGCCCACATGCACCAGTTCGGCAAATTCCTGTTGACGGCGCACCGTGAATTGCTGGCTCACCACCGCCGGCAGTGTGGGCACCAGATGCCACGCGCTCCAATCGCAAGATGAATATCCGTAAGAGCCTCTTCAGTCAGCACGAGCACCCCCCTTCCAGCAGCCATCCTCAGGGATGACCCGATTTCACTGAAATCATATATGGAGAGACGTGCTGGCCGACACACGACCATTCGGTTAAACGGTGCTATTGGGCGCCCGGCGCTGCGTCCGGACAGTTTTCCAGATTAACTCTTCATGTAGCGCTCGTAAGGATTTTCAAGCTCCAGGCTTACTTTTTGCGCAAAGCCCGGAATGACAACCCCCTCACGATTGATGCCCAGCTCCTCACCCTCCACCACGCCGTCGCCATACCGGTAGCTTAGCTGGTAGTTGCCCTTGCTGGCGCGCTCGTCATAGGCGCCGGCATTGGCTCGCGTCGTCTCGCGGGCATGCTGCCAGGCGGTGATGACACTAGTGCCATGACGCTGCGTCAGCAAGGTTTGTGTAGTAGCAGGGCTGAGCAACAGGGCGGTTGCATTGTTACCGCCAAAGCCCTTGGCATTGATGAAGCAGGCGGCCATGTCATGGCCTTCCTCGACATGCACCCGGGAAAAGCGCAGATGTTGCCTGTGCACATCGTGGGCGATCTCGTCCAGGGTGAAAATGCCGGGAATCCAGCCATCTTGCCAGGCGCCCAGTGCGGCCATGAACTGGTCGCCGGCAGCGGCCCCCAGGGAATGCCCGGTATAGCATTTGATGGACGCGACCAGCCAGTTATCGATGCCAAAAGCGCCGGCGATCTGGTCAAGCACATGCGATTCGGTGACGCGATTCTTCGGCGTTCCTGTGCCATGCGCCTGCACACAGGTCTGGCTACGCAGGGCTTTTTCACCCAACAGTCTGGCCGCAAGGGCCGTGGCCTTGCCCATGCTCAGGTAATTGCCGATGCCGGGGGCGGAGATGGACTTTTTCACGCCGTCGGCATTGACATAAATGCCGGGCACGGCGGCGTGGATGTCGAGACCCATGCGCAGTGCCAGGGCATCACTGGTGACCACCACAAACTGTGCGGATTCAGCGATAGTGAAGCCGGCGTTGTAACCAAAAGGACGGGTAGCGCGTGTATTGTCGACCTGGGTCAGGCTCAGGGCCTTATCCAGCTCCAGCAGCCTGGCATCCTCGCCGAGGGCGCCCATGGCACGATAGCCCTCCATCACTTCCGGCGTGATCGGCGCCTCGGCAGCACCGACCAGCGCAAAATCGATTCGGCCGGCCTGGATATCGACCGTGGCGCGCTCCAGATTGTAGAGAAACGTCGCACAGGCACCGAGAATGCCGGCCGTGGGCCCGGCCGATCCCAACACATAGGCATTGATGAAATCCGCCGGCATTTCCGCAAAGCCCAGAGGACAGCTTTTGCTGCTGGTACGCTTGCCCTGCCAAGGCGCTTTCAGCATGCCGCCCATACCATAATCATCGACCTGGCCATGGGCGCTGGAGGCATACACGGCGATGCGGTCGGGAGCCACCTGCCGGGTCACCTCTTCCCAGGAACGCCCCATTGAATGCAGGGCATCGCTGGCGCCGAATACCGTCATTTGCAGGGCGCGCGGATGATGCCGCGAGGGATAGAGATGCTCGGGATCAAAGCCGGTGGGCAACTGCCCGGCACTGGTCACCAGCGCCGGATGGGAATCCGGCACCAGGAACTCCTGGCTGCCACTGATACAGATTTCCACGGTAGCTGAGTCGATCTGGCGCAATTGCCAGCGCGGTGGAATGACATGGGGCAGATCACGCACACGCAGCTGAAAGCGCATGTCCGCGGCATCGGCATGCAGACGGCGCTGCGACGGCAGCGCATTGACATCGAAATACTGTGCCTCGATGCGTCGCACGAGGGTGTGTCGCCGGACATGCTCTCCATGCTCGGTGGCCAGTTGTTGCGCCGTCACCGGCTTGCCATCGGCCAGCCGCATGAGGTGGGCCAGATCCGCCAAGGTACGGATGCGCTCCGCTTCCGGCAACACATCCAGCACCAGACGGCGATAACCGTGATGAAATGACGAGCGTCCAGCGGCATTGATACCACCAAATCCAACGATGACGGGCAGGTGAGACACGTATTACCTCTGTCTTAAAAGGAGCCAGCAAGCGTGACTTATCGGTCAATTTTTTGCCCTTTATAACACATGCCCAGAATCTCAATGACCTGAATCCGGTTGAACGTGTGTGGGGGGCACTACTGATGCGTCGAGGCGGATACGCAGGAAAGCATGCCGTGCGTGTCCGCTTGCTGCATTGGACCGCTTACGACTTGATTCAACTCAAGTACAGCTTTCTGACATGGGCGTGTACAGGCTTGTTGAAAGACGGGAACAGCAGGGCCATGACTCAACGCTCCTGTGGCGCACTGCATCCGTGAAACCCCGCGCCGGTACATCATTGCGTGAATGCGCGGCTGCGTTTATTCCGCTTGCCTGTAGAGCAGACGGCCCACACTGTTGTACGCCGCCGGGCTCAGGCACAGCTTGATCATGGCCCGGAACACGCCATCTGGCAGCAGGTTGCGTGCCGCCATAATGGCCATGGCGTCCAGGCCGACAGAATAGCGAAGGCGCTTGCTGCCGTCGCTGGCGGCACGGAAAATCACACGGGCTGCTTCTTCGCTGGTGGAACCACTGGCACCAATACCATCCATGACCGCAAACTGCTCGGCGCTGTAAGCCTCGTAGGCGGTGACACCCGTCATGTTGGCCCGATCACTGGAGCGGCCGAAAAAATCCGTTTTGACCGATCCTGGCTCAATCAGTTTCACTTGCACATTGAAGGGCTCAAGCTCATAGGTCAGGCCCTCGGTGAAGCCTTCAACGGCAAACTTGCTGGAGTTGTAAACACTGTATAGCGGCAGCGGCACGCGGCCGACCATGCTCGCCACATTGATCAGCAAGCCTGCATTGCGCTGGCGGAAATGCGGAAGAACGGCGCGTGTAACTTCCATCATACCGAAAACATTGGTGTCGAACTGGCGCCGGATCTGTTCGGCGTTCAAGGTTTCAAAAGCCCCCATCAGGCCATAGCCGGCGTTGTTCACCAGTACATCGATCTGACCGAACTTCTTCTTGGCCTTGGCCAGTGCGCTCTCAATAGAAGCCCTGTCGTTCACATCCAGTGCCGGGCAAATCACGTTGGGCAATTTGTTCAGCTCGGTTTCCCTGGCCGGGGTGCGCATGGTTGCCACCACATTCCAACCGTTCTTCTGGAAAAGAAAAGCGGCAGCGCGGCCCATGCCGGAGGAGCAGCCGGTAATCAGTACCGTCTTCTGCGTGGTTGTCATTTTTCACTTCCCTCAGTGCGCTTATGTGCACACATTACAATTGGTAATAAATTCTGGAGAAGTCATTCCAGAAATTCTTCGCGTGTCATCCCTGATGACAAAGCGGGTGCTTATAAATGCTCAAGATGCACCGGAAGCTTGTCCCTTGGAGTCGGCAACGTGGTGAAGTTCACCGGCATTTCGTAATGCTCTGGCACACTCCAGCGATACTGCTGTACGACCTGATGCAAGATGGCCTTGATCTGCATTTCCGCGAAATGCAGACCAATGCACATATGGGCACCACCACCAAAAGGTACAAACTGGTAGGGGTGTTTCTTGTGCTCGTTGCGGGCTTCGCTGAAACGCTCCGGATCGAATTTTCTATGATCCGGCCACCACTCTTCCATATGGTGCGTGACCATGGGGCTGAGGATCACATACGTATCAGCCGGAATGATGTGCCCCATGTACTCGATATCTTTCACGGTTTTGCGCGGAATGACATGGACGGGCGCAATCAGGCGCAAGGACTCCTTCATGACCATGTCCATTACATTCATCCTGGCCAGGTCTTCGTGGTCAAGATAGTGCTTGCCCAGCGCCAACGATTCCTCGCGAACCCTTTCCTGCCACTCCGGATACCTGGCCAAATAATAGAAAATCGCAGAGAGCGTGATGGTGGAGGTGTCGTGCGCCGCCATCATCATGAAAATCATGTGATTGACGACATCCTCATCGGTAAAACGCTGGCCGCTCTCGTCCTCAGCCTGACAGAAGCGTGAGAACAGATCGTCACCCGGATTCTCACGCTTGTCGGCAATGCGTGAGCGGAAGAATTCTTCGAGCAGGCGGCGACCGTCCAGGCCTTTTTTCCAACGCCCGCCCGGCACGGGAAAACGCACCACTGCAGTGGGGGCCGCCACGCAGTCAATAAAGGCCTGATTGACTTTTTCGGCTTCCGGCCCCAGGCGCTCACCCATGAATACATCGGTGGCAATATCGAGCGTCAGTTGCTTGATATGCGTGAGGACATGGAAATTCCTGTCGGTATGCCACTTGGCAATGCCATGATCAATGGCGGGGTTCATGCGCAGCAAATACTGCACCAGCACCGGTTTTTTGAAGGCCGCCTGCATGATGCCACGATGAAAACGATGTTCCTCGAAATCCAGCAGCATGATGCCGCGATTAAAGAACCTGCCGAGAAAAAACCCCCAACCCTTGCTGCTGGAAAAGGCTCCGTCCTGATTACGCAACACAAACTGGTTGGCATCCGGCCCTATCATCACGAGGGCAGGCAGGCCAAAAGCCCCACCCCGGATTATCGGACCATGCCTGGCATGAAGGCGCAGGGCCGTACCGATCGGATTGCTAATAAAGTGCAAAGTGTGGCCTATCACCGGCAGCCCCGGAGCATAGGGGATGGCCTTCATCCGGTCACGGGACTTTCTGGATAGTGCGTTGGACAGCGCAGAAAACATGGCAACCACTCCGAACAACATGTGATGCCCGGAGCATCGGGCTCCCGGCCTATGCAAGGCTATTGGGTGCGTCCTTGTCAGATATGTGCAGGATGGTCCTTGCCCGGCTTGATTACGGCGTGTTCCGTATCGCCGAACATGGAGGCCAGCGCTGCGTGCTGGGCCTCGCGACCGCGCTTTACCTGCGCAGCACGCAGTCCCGGCAACAAACGGCGGGTGGTGTAATTAATGAAACGCGGTGGCGTCGTCAGCAGTGGATACCAGGATGTCACATTTTCCGGCAGACCCAGCTGCGCCATTTTCTCATCACCCATGAAGTACTGGGTCACGCTGAGATGCTGGTGATAGGCCAGCTTCCGGCGCACACTCTGGAAGGAAGAATAGCCGCGTTCCAGTGGTTCTTTTGCCAGTGCCTGGGCCAGTTCACGCGTGGTCCAGTCCGGGCGGCTTTGCGTCATGAAGGTATGGTTGAGCAATACGGCACCTTCACTTTCTGTCTTCACCAGCCATTTCTCGTCCACGCCCATCAGCCAGCAAGCATAGCTCCACAGATGCATGACGGCTTTGGATTCGCGCGGAGTCACGGGAACGCCCATCTTTTTCAGGCCGCCCAGCATGACCACGCTGAAACCGAGATAGGTCGCCACCATGTCAATCTGGTTCAGGGGCAGGCCCCATTTGGCACTGTCCCACTCCGGCCTGGCCGCCAGACCGCGACGCACCAAGGCATGCACCAGGCGGACATGCATGGTCGATTTGAATCCTTGCCCAAAGCGGTGCAAGCCACCGGTCTCCGTGCAATCCATCCACCACTTGCCCGTCTCGGCCACGCGCCGGGAAGTGCTTTTGTTCAGGGCGCCGGTCATCACCAGGGACTGGTTGAAGCCAGACAGGAGATAGCCGGCCATCAGGGCCAGATCGCGTAGCACAATGGTGGCCGTAGTGCCCGTGCCGTGGATAAAACGGCATCCCTCGTCCAGCAGTTGCTGATTCATCCAGACTGGCGGGCTGTCATACGTCTTAAAAAAGACGCGCAACGGTTCCGGGCAGTCCGGGATGCTGCCAACCCCCTCCTCCAGCGCTTTCATGAACAGGCCGCGGGCCTCGCCCGGCCCATACTGGTACATCCAGTCCATCAGCGCATCCATGGCCGCATCGCCATCCCAGAGGGCGGTGCACACGCGGTCATACTCATCACGCGTGGGGGACAGATCACGCCCGACCAGCAGGCGCACCAGCGTTGGCGTTGCGGCTTGGGTCTTCTCAAAAGGTCGAACGCGTTGCGGGTGGACAAGCCGGGTTTCTGAGGCGCTCATGGGTGTCTGCTCCGCGAACAGTGGTTGTACAGGCGCGCAGCTTAATGCGAACATGTATTCGCGTTCCGGAGTCACCATGCGCAAACGTCCCCAACAACAACGCTCCCGGCAGATGGTGGAAACACTGGTCGACGCCACTGCCCGCTGTATCGTCGAAAATGGCCTGGATGGCGCCACCACCCCACGCATTGCGGAACTGGCCGGGGTCAGTGTGGGTTCGCTCTACCAGTATTTTGACGGCAAGGAGGCACTGATCGAGGCACTGGTCGAGAGGATGGCTGCAGATATTGCCAAGGGACTCAAGCGCCTGCCCATGGAACCAACCGGCAATCTGCGTGACATGATCAGTGCAGCCATCCGTTTCGGATTTACCTTGCTGAACTCCGGCGACGGGCTCTATGTGGAGCTGGTGAGGAACTGGCACCGCCTGCCCACACAGAAGGTGGCCGATACCCTGCAGCAGCACTTCCTGGAGCTGGCACGTCTCTATTTCCTCAAGCACTACCGCGAGCACCCCGTCGAAAACCTGCAGGTAAGAACCTTCATCATCGTCAACAGCACGATTTTCACCATGGTCCGCCTGATCAGCCAGGATCACCCTCTGGTGCGGCAAGAGGACGTGGCCGAGGGTCTGATCGAGATGATTGTGGGCTATATGGAAAGCGGCCCTCAGGCCGCCTAGTCCCTGAAGGCTGCTTCAGCTTTCGTCGCAACGCGAATTGAATGCGAATACATGTTCGCATTAAGCTACGAACACACTAAAGAAAGTGCCCGACCGGTTGGGGCTGCCGGGCACGGACTGGATACCGTCGCCATGCGTGCGCTGCCCCTGTCGGTACCCACCCAGGATTTCCAGGTAATAAAGATGTCAGCTTTCGCCCATGAATCCGTACTGACGGTCCATCACTGGAACGACACCCTGTTCAGCTTTACCACGACCCGCGATCCTGGCCTGCGTTTCAAGACCGGACAGTTCGTGATGATCGGCCTGGAAGTAGATGGCAAACCACTGATGCGCGCTTACTCGGTTGTGAGCGCACACTATGAAGACCATCTGGAGTTCTACAGCATCAAGGTGCAGAACGGCCCGCTGACTTCGCGTCTGCAGCACCTGCAGCCGGGCGACAAGCTGCTGGTGTCACGCAAGCCAACCGGTTCACTGGTCATGGACAACCTGAAGCCGGGCAAGAACCTGTATCTGCTCTCTACCGGCACAGGCCTCGCGCCCTTCATGAGTGTGGTTCGCGATCCCGAGTTTTACGACGCCTTCGAGAAGATTGTCCTGACGCACGGAGTGCGCTGGAAGAACGAACTCGGTTACTTCGAGCACATCACCGAAGACCTTCCCGCGCACGAACACTTTGGTGAGCTGGTCCGGAACCAGCTGATCTATTACCCGACCGTGACCCGCGATGCCTTCGAGCAGCAGGGCCGTCTGACCGACCTCATCGAGTCCGGCAAGATGTTCGCTGACATCGGCCTGCCGCCCTTCGATCCTGCAGTGGATCGCATCATGATCTGTGGCAGCCCCGCCATGCTGAAAGATCTGGTGGAGATTCTGGAAAAGCGCGGTTTCGTGGAAGGGACCAGTCATGCGCCGGGCGACTATGTGATTGAACGCGCCTTTGTTGAAAAATAAGGTGTGAAAAACAAACAACGCCAACTGAGCTGGTGGTGCACGCCAGCAGGACACGCATCATGAACACTACTGACACAATGACGTCAGAAGCGGAAGGGCTCGCAGTACTGAGTTACTTGCGCAAGCCACCACTGGTTTCCTGGCCGGCGATTTTCCTGATGCTCGCCGGTCATGGCGGCACCATCCTGACCTGGGTGCTTTGTCTCAAGGGCATTTGGCCGCTCTGGTTCGGTGGCATTGTGAACGGCATCATGGCGTATCTCCTGTTTACACCATCCCATGACGCCATGCACCGTTCCGTTTCAAGCCTGCCCTGGCTGAATGAACTGGTGTTGCGTATCAGCACCGCCCTGGCCGTACCGTTTGGCAAGGGGCATTTTTTCCGCGTGATGCACATGCAGCATCACCGTTTTACCAACGAAGAAAATGATCCGGATCACACCCTGGCCAGCCAGTTCAAGATGATTCCGCTCTGGGGCATCTGGCCTTTTCTCTACATTATTACTTTTGCTAAAAATCCTGAGAATTTTCCCGGCCTGAAACCGAAGGAAGTCTGGACCGAGCTCGCCATCGGTTTCACCATCATCGGCGCCTTCTTTCTCTGGATACCGCTGGAAATGTTCTGGCTCTGGCTGGTCGCGCTGTATATCGGCTTCTTCCTGATGTGCCTCGTATTCATGGTGCTGCCGCACTACCCGCATACTGTGCGTGAGAGTGACGATCCTTATCGCGCCTCGCTGATTCGCAAAGGCCATGAGTGGTTGCTGACACCGGTACTGCTCTACCAGAACTATCACCTGGTGCATCACCTTTATCCCACCGTGCCGTTTTATCTTTATGGAAAGGCATGGAAGGCGCGTGAGGCCTTTCACGAGTCGAATAATCCAGGCATCGTTCCCGCCTTCGGGCTTGGTGCAAAAGATTAATTTCGCCAAGACTGGCGTAAAGAAAACTGCCTTATTGCATGCCTTTTCAAGTGCAGGTGCATGGGTCATCGTCATATAAAGAAGTGGAAACATTCATGAAAGAAGCCGTCATCATTGATTCAGTGCGTACTCCCATTGGCCGTGGCCATGCCGAGAAAGGCAGCCTGCGTGGCTGGCACCCGGTCAATCTGTACGCCCACACCATTGACGCACTGCTGCAAAGAACTGGTATTGCCCCCGCAAAAGTCAGCGAACTGATTACCGGCTGCGTCACCGCGCGCGGCGATCAGGGCAACAACGTATCGCGCATGGCAGGTTTGCTGGCGAATCTTCCGGAAACCACCAATGCCTTCACGGTCATCCGTGCCTGCGGCTCTTCGCAGGAAGCCGTGCATCTGGCCTCGCTGAAAATCATCGGTGGCGATGCTGACTATGTGATTGCCGGTGGTGTGGAATCCATGAGTCATGTGCCCATGTTTTCGGACATCGGCACACCGGATAACGTCAATCCCGACCTGAAAAGAAAATATGAAATCATTCATCAGGGCGAAGCGGCCGAGCGCCTCTGCGACATCCATGGCGTCACGCAGGATGAGCTGGACCAGTTCTCCGTGGAGTCGCATCGCCGAGCCTGGGCGGCCCAACAGGCCGGTTACTTCGCTTCGCAGATCGCACCGCTGACCGGGCTGAATGCCGCTGGTGAAGCCGTCACCATTTCTCTTGATGAAGGCATTCGCGAATCGGTGGACATCGCCAAGATGGCCATGCTGCCACGCCCCTTCCGTCCTGGCACCGGCAAAATCAGCGCCGCCAATGCCTCACAGATTGCTGACGGGGCAGGCGCCCTGCTGATTGCCGATCGTGCCGTTGCCGAGCGGGACGGCTTCCGTCCGCGTGCCCGCATCGTCGCCCGTGCCTGTGCCGCGGGAGATCCTACACTGGCTCTGCTCGAAGTAATTCCGGCCACTCAGCAGGCGCTTAAGCGCGCCGGCCTCACCTTGGCCGACATCGATATCTTCGAAATCAACGAAGCCTTCGCGCCCGTGCCCATCATCTGGATGAAGCAGCTCGGTGTGCCTGCTGAAAAGGTCAATGTGAATGGCGGCGCCGTTGCGCACGGCCACCCGCTGGGCGCCACCGGTGCCATCCTCATGGGCAAGATGCTCAACGAACTGGAGCGTCGTGGTGCGCGCTACGGCCTGCAAACCATGTGCATCGCCCAGGGCATGGCCACCGCGACCATCATCGAGCGCCTGTAAGCCGTAATGGTTTCGGAAGAGGTATCACTTCCGAAACCATAAAAAAACCCCGGATAATTCCGGTTTTTTTTACTCCACGCGTTACCGATGTCGCGTGCTGATGCCTGACAAATGATGTCGTGTGGTCGGACAGTTTTTATTGGCTGAATCCAGCCTCCGTTAGCCCTCATCCATGCCGGCCCTCGTCTTTCCCGGCAAAGTTGCGTCGGATTTCCGCCAGCCGGTGCAGCCTGTCCACAATGAGCCGATTGATGCTGCCCGCAGGATAGCTCCCCTGGGCATCTGTTACCCCTGCCTCCACGCCCGTCAACAGCTCGATGGCCTGATCCACCGTCTCTACCGGATAAATACTGAATTGTCCTGACGCGACGGCATCAATGATGTCACGCCGCAACATCAGGTGATGCCGGTTCGTGGCCGGTATCAGGACCCCATGCTCACCATCCAGACCGCGCTGGCTGCAGATATCGAAGAAGCCTTCAATCTTCTCGTTAACGGCGCCGATCGCCTGCACCCTTCCACGCTGGTCCACCGAGCCCGTTACTGCCAGCGACTGCCGCAGGGGGATTTCCGATAAGGATGACAACAACGCACAGAGCTCGGCCAGTGAGGCACTGTCGCCGTCCACTGCCCCATAGGTTTGCTCGAATACCAGGCTTGCCGCCAGCGATAATGGCTGTTCGGCTGCATAGCGTGCAGCAAGGAACGAGGAAAGTATCAGCACGCCCTTGGAGTGAATCGAACCGCCCAGCTTGATCTCGCGCTGGATGTCGATCAGCTCGCCCCGGCCCATGCGCGTCGCGGCCGTGATGCGTGACGGTTGTGCAAACGCGAACTGGCCAAGCTGGAACACCGACAGTCCGTTGATCTGTCCCACTTCCCGCCCCGACGTATCAATATGCAGCTCACCGCGCAGAATGGCTTCATGTGAGCGTGCCTGCAGGCGATCCGCACGATGGATCTGTGCAGCAATGGCCCGCTCGATGTCCGGGCATGACACCGTTTGCCTATCCTCCTTTCCTGCCCAGTAATCCGCTTCCCGAACCAGCGCCGCCAGACTCTCCATATGAGTTGATAATTTTTCGGCGTCCTCTGCACGACGTGCGCAGTGCTCGATCACCCGCGCTACCGCATGCCGATCAAACGGACGCAGCCCGTCCTTGCGCACCAGTGTGCCCAGCAGGCGCGCATACAGCAGATCATTATCCTCGTTGCGCGGCACTTCATCCTCGAAGTCGGCCACCACCTTGAACAGCTCGGCAAATTCCGGATCGTATTCCGCCAGCAGGTAATAAAGCATCCTGTCACCGAGCAACAGCACCTTGATGTCCAGCGGAATCGGTTCCGGCTCCAGCGATACCGTGCTGATCAGGCTGTACATCTGGCCGATCGACTCGATCCGGACTTCCCGGGTGGCCAGCGCCCGCTTCAGTGCCTCCCATGAAAACGGTTGGCTCAGCAACTTGATGGCATCAAGCACCAGATAACCGCCATTGGCCAGATGCAGTGCCCCTGGCTTGATCTGCATGAAATTGGTGACCAGCGTGCCAAACTGCGTCAGATGCTCGACCCGACCAATCAGGTTCTGGCAGGTTGGATGTTCTTCATCAACGACCGGTGCGAACGGCAAATCGCCATGATCGACCAGCAGATTGACTCGATACCGATTGAAATTCTCACCATCGGACACGCCATGTGATGGCCTGGCAATTGCTTCGCCTTCCTTCGGTTGCCGGAAGTCATCAATGCTTTCAATAATGTTCTGACGAACCTCGCCGAGGTACTCCTGCACCGCTTCACTACTGGCAAAATCCTCTTTCAATGAATCGATCAGGTGCCCCACCGCAAACAGCACCGCCTCTTCATTGAGCTTGCCTACACGTGCCAGACGTTCCCTTCGCCACCGCGGTACCTGCCGGATCACTTTCTCCAGAAGCTCCTGCAACATTTCACTCGCTTTGGCGATTCGCTCCTTTTCTTCTGGCGGCAACGCTGAAAATTCCTCAGGACCGAGCACCTCGCCATTCCTGGTCGGCACAAAAGAAAATCCGTCGAGTGAGTGCAACAGGGCGATGCCATGCTTGCCCGCTTCGTCACCTACCTCGCTGAATGCCTTGGTATGGATTTCACTGAATTCCTCGTTGATCTTGTCGAGGCGGTTCCGGTACTCATCGCCCTCGAATACCGCAGGAATGGTCGCGAGCAACTCATCCACCAGTTGCCGCATGTCCGTGCGCAACTTTGCACCCATACCCGCCGGCAGCCGGATGGCGCGTGGCTTGTGCGGCTGGGAGAAATTGTTGACATAACACCAGTCGTCCGCCGTTTCGGTACTGACACCCTCGCGCTTTCCCAGCAATTCCCGCACCAGCGTACGCTTGCCACTGCCTTGTGGTCCCATCACATAAATGTTGTAACCATGATGACGCATGCCGATGCCAAACCGGGTCGCATCTGTCGCGCGCAGCTGTCCGATAATACCGGTCAGATCCTCAAGTTCAGCCGTGGTTTCGAAGGCAAACCTGTCCGGATCACAGCGCCGGTAGAGCTGCGCAGGCGTTAATGGTTTGATCTGGTTCACTGATGCCCCTCCTGTTTAATCCACGCATAGCCGTGGCGAGGCCCTGCCACTCCTTATCATGGTAGACGGATATAGTGATCATGCAGAAAAAGCAGGGGATGGCAGACCGTTCACTCCAAAAAAACCCCGGTTATCCCGGGGATTTTTTATTCGACGGTGACAGACTTGGCCAGGTTTCGTGGCTTGTCCACATCCGTGCCCCGCGCCAGCGCCGTATGATACGCCAGCAGCTGCACCGGAATCGTGTGCACAATCGGCGACAGGATGCCGACATTGCGCGGCGTACGGATCACATGCACGCCTTCGGACTCGGTGAAATTGGAATCCAGGTCGGCAAACACAAACAGCTCACCACCGCGCGCACTCACTTCCTGCATGTTGGATTTCACTTTTTCCAGCAGTGCATCGTGCGGAGCAATCACCACCACCGGCATGTCCTCATCCACCAGTGCCAGCGGCCCATGCTTGAGCTCGCCCGCCGGATACGCCTCGGCGTGAATGTAGGTTATTTCCTTCAGCTTCAGTGCGCCTTCAAGTGCAATCGGATAATGCACGCCACGCCCCAGAAACAACGCATGATGTTTTTCGGCAAAGCGGTCAGCCCATACCTTGATCTGTGGCTCCAGGTTCAGTGCATGCTGCACACTGCCGGGCAGATGCCGCAAGGCATCAAGGTATTCAATTTCTGCATCATCGCTGATGCGGCCGTTAAGCCGGCCTAGCGTAACGGCAAGTGTGAACAGCGCCACCAGCTGGGTGGTGAAAGCCTTGGTCGACGCCACGCCGATTTCCGCACCGGCCTTGGTGTAAAACACCACGGCCGAGCTGCGCGGCAAGGCAGATTCACGCACGTTGCAGATCGACAGCGTGCGGCTTTGCCCCAGCGACTTGGCGTATTTCAGCGCCTCCATCGTGTCCAGCGTTTCGCCGGACTGGGAGATGGTGACGATCAGATTGTCGGGGCTGGCAACAGCATCGCGATAGCGGTACTCGCTGGCAATTTCCACGGCACAGGGCAAACCCGTCAGGCTTTCAATCCAGTAACGTGCCACCGAACCGGCATAAAAACTTGTGCCGCAGGCAATGATCTGGACGCTCTTTACACCAGCAAACACCGATGCGGCATCACCGTCAAACAGGGCCGGCTTGAAGCCATGGTCCAGAATCTGCTCGATGGTATCCGACAGCGCACGGGGCTGCTCGTGGATTTCTTTCTGCATGAAGTGCTTGTACGGACCAAGCTCCAGCGATGCCAGCGACACATCCGACAGATGCATGGCGCGCTCAACTGGTGCGCCACTGGTATCAAACACGCTGACACCATCACGGGTCAGCCTGGCGACATCACCTTCTTCCAGATACATCACGCGCCGGGTGGACGAAATCACCGCAGACACATCGGACGCCACAAAATTCTCGCCCTCGCCAACGCCCACCAGCAACGGGCAACCCATACGCGCCACCACCAGCAGATCGGGATTGTCTTTGGCAATCACGGCAATGGCATAGGCACCCTCAAGCTCTTTCACCGCACGCTGCACAGAGGCAAACAGGTCATGATCCTGCTGGTAATGACGGTGCACCAGATGGGCAATCACTTCCGTATCTGTTTGCGACGTGAAGGCATAACCCAGTGCCTTCAGTTCGGCACGCTTTGCATCATGATTCTCGATGATGCCGTTATGCACCACGGCAATCAGGTCACCGGACACATGCGGATGCGCATTCGGCTCAGTCACACCACCATGTGTCGCCCAGCGGGTGTGGCCAATGCCCAGCAAGCCGCTCACATTTTCTGCCTGTGCCGCGTGCTCCATTTCTGCCACACGGCCAACGCGACGCACACGATGAATGCTGCCATCAACCAGCACGGCAATACCGGACGAGTCATAGCCGCGGTACTCAAGACGTTTCAGGCCGTCAACCAGTACCGGAACGACATTCTTCTTGCCGATAGCACCCACAATTCCGCACATGCTTCTTGCTCCTGTTGCAGGGAGTTTACTTGCCCTGCACGCCTGAATGTTTTTTGCCTGCCGTCAGCCGGCAAGCTGAATCATTTTTTTACCGGCCGCTGCCAGCTTTCAATCACTACCTGCTTGCCGCGTGCAACGGCAAGGGTATTGTCCGGTACATCCTTGCTGATCGCCGATCCGGCACCAGTCGTTGCGCCCGCACCAACAACCACCGGCGCAATCAGCGACGTATTGGTCCCGATAAACGCATTATCGCCAATGGTCGTCAGATGCTTGTTCACGCCATCGTAGTTGCAGGTGATGGTGCCCGCACCGATATTCACGCCGCTGCCAATTTCCGCATCACCCAGATAGGCCAGATGATTGGCCTTCGAACCCTTGCCGATCACCGCTTTTTTCGTCTCGACAAAATTACCGATGTGTACATTCTCGGCCAGCACGGTACCAGGACGCAGACGTGCGAACGGACCGATCTCTGCTCCCGCGCCGACTCTTGCATCGTCAATCAGCGAGTTAGGCTTGATCACGACATTGTCGCCAATCTCACAGTCCTTGAGCTGGCAATTGGCACCGATGCGCACGTTGTTGCCCAGCACGACACGGCCTTCAAGAATCACATTCGGTTCAATGTGTACATCCATGCCGTGCGTGACACTGCCACGAATATCCAGCCGCGCCGGATCAATCAGGGTGACGCCGCCACGCATCAGGCTGTCAGCCAGCACACGCTGGTGGACACGCTCCAGTGCCGACAACTGCAGCTTGTCGTTGATGCCATCCACTTCCCACGACTGCTCCGGCTGCACCGTTTCAATACGGACATTTTCAGCCGCGGCCATGGCAATGATATCGGTCAGGTAATACTCACCCTGCGCATTGTTGTTCTGCAGTGCCGGCAGCCACTTGTGCAGCAGCACATTCGGCACACAGAAAATACCGGTGTTCACTTCGCGAATTTTCTTTTCATCGTCACTCGCATCTTTCTGCTCGACGATGCGTACCACGTCACCACCGGCATCGCGCACGATGCGGCCATAGCCGGCAGGATTGTCCATAACCAGCGTGATGAGGCCCATGGCCGCATCGCTGGCCACGCGCTCGATCAGACGGCCCAGCGTTGAAGTGGTAGTCAGTGGCACATCCCCATACAGGATCAGTGTGCGGCCAGTGGCCGGCAACTGTGGCAGTGCCATCTGCACGGCATGGCCGGTACCCTTCTGCTCCGCCTGCTCGGCCCACAGCAGCGACTCTGATGCAAAGGCACGCTGCACCAGATCACCGCCATGCCCGTACACCACCAGTGTGCGTGCCGCCGACAGCGCCTTCGCCGTGTCGACCACATGCCGCAGCAACGGACGCCCGGCCAAAGGCTGCATGACCTTGGGCAGCACCGACTTCATGCGGGTGCCCTTGCCTGCTGCGAGAATGACTACATTCAGTTCCATCAGCGTATTCCCTGGCCGTTGAATGCCTGAACAAACGGCCTGACCAAAAAACAAAAAGGGTAGCCTAGGCTACCCTTTTTCGACTGCGCTTTCATGCGCCTGCAGCAATCAGCCGCGGCCAGCGCGATTCTTCATCTGCTGCAGGGTACGCAACTGGGCGGCAGCTTCTGCCAGTGCAGCAAGAGCTGTCGATGTTTCCATCTCGCCCTTCTGGTTCTGCAGGGCAGCCAGAGCCATCTTGCGCGCCTCTTCAGCCGCTGCTTCGTCCACGTCATGTGCACGGACAGCGTGGTCAGCAAGGATGGTTACGATGCTTGGCTGTACTTCGAGTACACCGCCAGACACGTAGTAAACCTCTTCCGACCCGTCTTCCTTGGTCACGCGCACCGGACCCGGATTAAGCTGGGTCAGCAGCGGGGCATGGCCAGGCAGAATGCCGAGGTCGCCCTGAACACCATGCGCCACCAGCATCGTGACCTTGCCACCAAAGATGGACTCGGTCGCGCTGACGATATCGCAATTGATGGTATGTGCCATGTTCATTTCCTCATCAGGAAGCATGACGGGCACCGCAATGCGGAGCCCGCCTTCCACAATCGATTAGAGCTTCTTGGCCTTTTCGATGGCTT
>DPJB01000027.1 GCA_003543245.1 Moraxellaceae bacterium
TTCTCCGGCAAGGACCCGTCCAAAGTTGACCGTTCAGCTGCCTATGCCGGCCGCTATGTGGCCAAGAACATCGTGGCCGCCGGCCTCGCCGAGCGCTGTGAAATCCAGGTGTCCTACGCCATCGGCGTGGCCCAGCCCACCTCAATCTCGGTCAACACCTTCGGCACCGGCAAGGTCAGCGATGAAAAGCTCATCGAGCTCATCCGCGACACCTTCGAGCTGCGTCCCTACGGTCTGGTGAAGCAGCTCGACCTGCTGCACCCGATCTACCGGCCCACCTCCAGCTACGGCCACTTCGGCCGCGCCCCGCATGAGCTTGAATACGCTTATGAAGTGCGCGAAGGCGGCAAGGTCCTGCAGAAGACGCACAAGGCCACTGCCTTTACGTGGGAGCGGACCGACAAGGCAGAAGAGCTGCGCCAGAAAGCCGGCCTGAAGTAAGCGGCACGGCACACACAGAGCATGTCCAACATGAACCTGATCTGGATGGGGCTGCTGACAGGCGTATTTTTTATCGCTGCCACCATGTATCTGCTCCCCTATGACAGCTCGAGCGCCTTTCCCGGTGGCCAGCTCTGGTGGCTGGCGATCATCCTGCCGGTCGCGCCCACCCTGATCCTGCGCCAGCGCATGCGTGCAAAAGAGAGGGAATGGCAAGGCAACAACGAGAAGGATCAGGAACTGCGTACGGCCTACATGCTGTGCTGGTCGGTGGCAGACATGGCCGTTATGCTGGGAGCACCGATCGGCATGATCAGTGGACAGAAGGAAATGATCATTGGCGGCCTGCTGGTCTCGACAGGCCTGTTGCTGCTGTGCCGGCCGGATGCCAGCAGGCACATTTGAGCCAACCCGGACAAGTCGGCTCAGATTCCCATGGCCGACACGTCCCCTAGGCCAAAGCCACAGACTCATAGGATTTCAGGAGCCTTGCCTATAGAATACGCGCACGCGAACGCACCCATTACAATAATACCGCCCATGACCACTCCTCAGCGCCACAACCACAAAAGATCGGGCTTCACACTGCTTGAACTGCTGGTAGTGCTGATCATTATCGGCCTCCTGGCCGGGATTGTGGGGCCGAATCTGTTCAAGCATGTCGGGCAATCCGAGGTCACAACAGCAAAAGCCCAAATGGACATGCTTGGCAAGGCACTCGATGCCTACCGACTTGATGTCGGACAATACCCCAGTACCAACCAAGGTCTTGCAGCGCTCACTCAGGCACCGGCCGACGCACAGCGCTGGCATGGACCCTACCTGAAAAAGGCAGCGCCACTGGACCCATGGGGAAATGCATACGTATATCGGCAACCAGGGGCTGATATGCACGACTACGAAATCATCAGCCTTGGCAAGGACGGCGCCACTGGTGGTACAGAAGAGAATGCGGACCTGGTGAGCTGGTAAAACCATGCCACTCTTCATTGTGACCACATTCGGCAAAGATCATCTTCTTCAAAAGCATGAAGTAGAGGCCCGAGATGCATCACATGCCATGGCACTTGCAACTCACAATGGCTGGAGGGCAATACGGGCAGAAAAAGCCGGAGGCCTGACGCTTCCGGCATGGCAAAGCCCATCCGTTGACGTTGTGCTTTTTACGCAAGAACTAACGTCACTGCTGGATGCCGGCCTTACCCTCTACGAATGCATTGAAACACTACACGACAAAGAAACCAGCAGTCGTGCCAGAAGTGTGCTTGCCTCATTGCAGTCATCCCTGGAAGAGGGGCAACCCTTCTCAAGCGCACTGGAAGAGCATAAAGCCCTGTTCGGCGACATCTACGTAGCCACCATTCGCGCCAGCGAGCGCACTGGTGACATACTGCCCGCCCTTCGTCGCTATCTGGTGTACCGGAAACAAATCGACTCGTTACGCCGAAAGATGATCAGTGCCGCAATCTATCCCGCAATGCTCCTGCTTGCAGGCACAGGGGTAACATTGTTCATGCTGCTTTACCTGGTACCACGCTTCAGCATGGTTTATGCCGACGTCGGCAGCAATCTTCCCCTCGCATCACGGCTTCTGCTGCAATGGGGGCAGCTCTTGCATGCACACACAGCCCCCGTACTTCTTGGGCTTCTTTTTGCATCCGGCCTTATTGGCTGGTGCCTGTATCAACCGCAATTACGAAGCTCAATCAGTGCGCGGCTATGGACATTACGTGGCATAGGCCCATGGCTACGCACACTTCATCTGTCACGCTTTTATCGCACCCTGAGCATGCTGCTCCAAAGCGGCATTCCCGTACTGCCTGCCCTGCGCATGACACAAGAGCTCCTGCATCCGGCCCTGCGCCCAAAGATGCCACTCGTGCTGAACATAATCGAGGAAGGCCAGTCCCTTAGCCATGCCTTCAGTCTCGGCAACCTGTTAACACCAGTTGCGCAGCGCCTGATCCGCGTAGGTGAGCAAAGCGGCGAACTGGCCACGCTACTTGAACGCACCGCCGACTTTCATGATGAAGAAACAGCCATCTGGATGGAACGCTTCTCGAAGATATTCGAACCCGTTCTCATGCTGCTGATTGGCCTGTTTGTGGGCCTGATTGTTGTCTTGATGTACCTGCCCATTTTTGATCTGGCCGGAAGCTGGCAAACATGAGCATTAACTGGCAGGAAGTCATCCGCTCAGCGCGCCAGCATGGCCATGACGTCATCAGCGAACTGCATCAGCAGGGCAATACCAGAGAGCAGGCCATCGCACTGCTTTCCGAACAACTTGGCATGCCGGTTCTTGCCGATGAAATACTCGACTGCAGCACCATCAGGCTGGACCACATAAGCATTCAGCACATCCTCGAATGGGGTGTACTGCCACTTACGTTGCCAAACCAGCAATCCATCATCGCCATTGCCGATCCCTTTGATGCGCAGATCGAAGCGCGACTGCCTTCTCTCTTCGCAAACGGCTCCTTGCGCTACCTGATTGACCGCGAAAAAATCACCAGGGCAGCCCAGAATTCACGCCACTCCGACAACACGCCGGACCAAGGCAAAGAGCCGGCAACCCCGGTCCAGAGCGGTGTCTCTCCGCTCATCAGCCAGCGCGTACAGGCCATCCTAGCTGATGCCATGGACTCTGGCGCCAGTGACATACATCTGGAAAGCACCGGCGAGGGCCTGCGAATCAAGTACCGCATCGACGGCGTGCTGGTTCCCTCCATGCAACTTGAAGGCATAACACTCGCCGAACAGATCATATCCAGACTCAAGATTTTGTCCGAGCTGGACATTGCAGAAAGACGCATCCCGCAGGATGGCCGGTTCCAGACGCGCATTCATCATCGCGATGTCGACTTTCGCGTCTCCATCATGCCCAGCCTGTGGGGAGAAGATGCTGTTATCCGCATCCTGGACAGGCAATCACTGACACGTGATGGCAATCAGCTAACGCTGGATGCCATAGGTTTTGACCAGACAACCCTGACTGCATTACGCAAAATGATTCATGCCCCTTATGGCATGTTGCTAGTCACCGGCCCCACAGGCAGTGGAAAAACCACCACTCTGTATGCCGCACTTAGCGAAATAAACAAGGGCGAAGACAAGATCATCACAATTGAAGATCCGGTTGAATATCAGCTGACCGAAATCCTCCAAATCCCTGTCAATGAGCGAAAAGGGCTTACGTTTGCACGGGGCTTGCGCTCCATTCTGCGCCACGACCCAGACAAGATCATGGTTGGCGAGATTCGCGACGAGGAAACGGCTGATATTGCTGTTCAGGCAGCACTAACAGGCCACCTCGTTTTTACCACCGTTCATGCAAACAACGTCTTTGACGTTATCGGCCGCTTCACCCACATGGGCGTTGATACGCATAACTTTGTTTCGGCGCTGACTGGCGTTGTTGCACAACGACTGGTTCGCCTGCTGTGCACTCACTGCAGCCAGCCATTCAGCCCAGGGGTAGATGAACTGGCTCTCTCCGGGCTATCTCCAGAAGAAAGCGGCCACTTCTCATTTCGCCAGGCAAAGGGATGTGAGCACTGCAGGCATACCGGCTACAAAGGCCGCCGTGCCATCGCCGAGGTTCTGCCGCTGAATGATGAGTTGCGCGATCTGATCATTAACCGAAGCAGTCTGGGCAGCATGCGCCAGTCTGCCCGCAAAAATGGCATGCGCAGCTTGCGCGAAGCGGTTATTGAACTTGTTTGCCATGGTGAAACAACATTGCAGGAGGCCAATCGTGTTACGTTCGCTGAATAGGCGAGTAGTGATTCGCCTTTTTGCGAACAATATTCATCTCTCACTATACCGGAAATGGCCCCGCCACCTGATTGCCTCGCGACAGATTGACGCAAACGGCCAGGAGCTACCCGAGCTGCTTGACACTGCTGCACGCGCACTCAGTGACAGCGACTGGCGCGGCGACGTACAACTGATCATTGGCAACCGTTGGCTACGCTTTGCAGCACTGCCCTGGAACCTCCAGACCGGCCATCCCGAAACCGACGAAATGACGGCAACAGCACTGTGTACTGACATGCTCAATGCGGGCCAGTCAGGCACAACAGGCCGCACGCCAGAATGGACCACTCTGCTCGATAGCCCTCACTATGAATGTGACCGCCTGACAGCAGCAATAGTTGCAGAGCATGCACAATGCCTGCTTTCGTTATCGACCAAGCGAAATCCGCTTGTCAGCTGGCAGCCATGGGTCACCTGTGCCTGGGATGTTTCCCGGCAAAAATCATCACGACGCCAGGCAACACTGTATGTGCCCGAGCCAGGCTGCCTGACGGTACTTACGCAGGAAAAAGGCCAGGTGCTCGCCATTCACCAGCGCTTTTTTGCACCGGATGATCCCGCTGCACTACTCAGCCTGTTACGCATGGAGCAACTGCAACACAATCAACCGCTGGATATCATGGCGGATGCCTTACCAGCCAGTTGGCAGGCCCAGTTGAAGGAGTTTGCCAACCCACAGACAGGTCTGGCGTCATCAGAGCTGTCAGCCCTTAAAACTGGGGTGCACAGCATGGTGCACTCAAGCAAACCTCTGGCCTTTGGCGTAACTACTGGTAATCGTCACTGGCAAACACGAACACCCCTTCTGCTTGCAATGTTGCTGCTGGCCAGCTGCGCCTACCTCGCATTCCTTACTTACTCTGTTGAGCAACACACCCGACAACTCCTTGAGCAGAAGGAGGAACTGGTCTTTCTGACGGATCGCCACGAGGCCTCTGCCGCCCAAAAGCAAGAGCCTATGCAGGGCAAAACCCTTGTGGCCATACAAAAAAAACTGAACAAGGAGTGGCTGCCTCTGCTTGCAGCACTGGATAAAACCACCATTCGTGGCGTAAGCCTGCTCTCGGTTACTCCGGACGCAGAGCATTCCAGCATCAGGATTGAAGTCGAGAGTGAGTCAATCAACCTGGCCATGGCCTACATTGATGCTCTTGAGAAAACAAACGAGCTTGACCAGGTGCACCTCATCAATCAGCAACCGGTTAATGAGAAGGCCCCAAGAGTCGCTGGCAACAACCAGCCCATGCTGCAATTCAGCCTGCAGGCAAGGTGGGCAACGCCATGAGCAGGCTTCGCTGGCATCTTGCACAACGACTTCGTCATGTGAGCTATCACTGGCTGACGGTTATTTTTCTACTGCTGCTTGCAGCCGTATTAATGGAGTTTGGCCTTAAGCCTCGGCAGGCGATAGTTGATCAGCTGAACGCCGACGTTGCCCAACAGTCATTACAACTGACCAGACTGCAGGATGAAGCCAAAACCAGGAAAGCCCCTGCAGCAGATGCCCTGGCGCTCCCTACGTTGCAGCAACTCAACCGCAACATCATCAACCTGCACTCCATTGCAAGACAGTCTGGCATCACACTCACAACGGTGAGCTACCAGTTAAACCAGGAGGAGCAAACCTGCTGGCGCTACAGCATTGCCTTTGATGGAAACATGACTTACGTGGCGCTTCGCAAGTTCCTTGCGACTGCCTTCAGACAGCAACCTAATCTGGCGCTGGATAAACTGGAAATACAACGTGAGGATGTCTTGTCCGGGCAGCCGCATGTCCTGCTCCAGCTCAGTCTTTACTTTGCCTTGCAGCCACCCCGGGGGGCATCATGATCAGCCGCCCACTTTATGCAGTCCTGTTACTGACCATTCTGGCATCCGTTGCCAGCCTGCTCCATGTGCCAGCCCAACCCCGCACGGAGAGCCTGCTGCCACATGCGGTAGCTAATGACAGGCCCGGATCGGGCACACCCATCCAGACATCAGGACCTGTGCGTCGCGATACCCCCATGAGGGTTCACGATATTTTTGCCAGTGAGCTGCCGCCACCGCCACCACCCCCTCCACCACCACCGCCCCCCATTCCAGAGCCGGTACGCGCACCTGCAGTGCCTTACCAATACCTTGGCCTGCTGGAAGAGGGTAGTGACATTCGCATTCTGCTAAAGCACGGCGAAAACACGATTATTACCCGTGTTGGAGAAAAATTAGGCAGCAGCTATGCCGTGAAACGACTGGACTCCAGTGGAGTCCAGCTGGTGTACCTGCCACTGAACGAAGATCAACGAATTCCATTAGGCCATTAACCATGACCATGACCATGATGAATGTCCTGACTTTTTATAACGCATTACCTGTTAATGCCATCACCAGACTGATGCGCACGCAATATGCACATCAGGATTTCGAGCTGACGTCGTCATGAGAAGCATCTCCAAGTACTTCATCATCAGCATGGTCGCTCTCACATTGGCCAGCTGCACAGTCAACCGCGAGATCCGCCTTGCCAAGGAAGAGATTGCGCAGGGCCAGTCGCTGGAGGGCTTGAAGCGCCTGCAGGTAACGATGAAAAACCATCCGGACAACACCCAGGCCAAAACGACGTATCACCTGCATCATGATGCCATTATCGGCGACTTGCACAGTCAGGCAACGCGCAGCAGAGCCACGGGCAACCCGGAAGCCGCCCTGACCAGTTACCAGGACATTCTCAGTATCGAGCCAGAAAATGAACGCGCACTGCAGGGGCTGCGCGACATTGAGAGCCGGCAGTCCAGACAGGCATGGCATGAAAGCGCCAAAGCCGCCATTGCAAACGGACAAAGCGATCAGGCAGAACGCTGGTTAAGCGAAATACTGGTCAACGACCCCAATGACAATGCTGCCCGGCAACTTCTGCTGGAGTTGCGCTCCAACAAGCAGAGGGAAGCACGCCTTCCGCCCGGTCTCAAAAAGTCGTTCTCCAAACCTGTCTCACTCGAACTACGACAGGTTCCAATCCAGTCCATACTGGAGCTACTCACGCAAACATCCGGGCTAAGCTTTATTCTGGACAACAGTGTTCGCCCGGAAGAACGCACCACCATTTTTGCCCGCAACACCACGGTAGAAGACAGCCTTAACCTGCTCATGGCCACCAGTAACCTTGCCTACAAGGTGCTTAACGACAGCACCATTCTTGTTTACCCGGCCACGGCAGAAAAGCGCAAGAAATACGAAGAGCAGATCATCAAGACCTTTCCGATCGGCAACAACAATCCAAAAGTCCTTTCGGATCTTGTGAAGAATTTTGTAAAGACAGCCGATGTTTTTTCTGATGAAAAACTGAAAAGTCTTGTCGTTCGTGACAACCAGCAAAACATCAATATTATTGAGCGCCTGATTGCCGCCAATGACACTGCCGATGCCGAAGTAGTCTTCGAAATCGAAATCATGGAAATCAACACCGATAAGCTGCTGAATATTGGTGTGCAGTATCCCACCCAGGCAAAGGCATCCATCATTGGCAGCAACAAGGTGCCAGGCGTTATCCCGCTACCCGAGTTTTCCGGCCTTGATCAGAGCAATTTTCTGGTAACACTGGGCGACCCTCTCGCCGTACTCAACCTGCGCTATACCGATGGTGTTTCCAACACCCTGGCCAACCCCCGCATCCGCGTACGCAATCATGAAAAAGCCAAGGTACTGATTGGCGACAAGGTGCCCGTGATCACCACCACCAATAACACCACCTCTGGCACAATCAGCGAAAGCATCAGCTATCTGGATGTGGGCCTTAAGCTGGAGGTAGAGCCGGACATTCACATGAACAATGATGTCGGGATTGTCGTGAGCCTGGAAGTCAGCGATATCGTCAAGGAAGTCACCAGCAGCACAGGCCTTACGACCTACCAGATTGGTACCCGCAACGCGAGCACCTCGCTGCGCCTGCGTGATGGCGAGACGCAAGCGCTGGCCGGCCTTATCCGGAAAGAAAACAAGGAAAGTGCCAGCCGCGTACCGGGACTGGGCAGCATCCCCCTGATTGGCCGTCTGTTTTCCAATCAAAGCGAAACCAAAAAGCGCTCCGAACTGGTGCTACTGATCACACCGCGCATTGTGCGCAGCCAGGCCGTGCCCGATTCCGGCAACAGCGAAATACTCGTAGGTACCGAGGACAACCCCGGCACCATTCTGCGTCTGCGTAATAGCGCCCGTTACAACAACACCGGCGGCAGTGGCATTCTGGGCAATCGCGTGGTTACACCAGCAGACAACACAGCAGCGGCAACATCATCCGCATCAAGTGCTGCAACAACAGCAGCAGCAACCATTGCCACCCCAGCCGGCACCGTCATGGCACCAAACGACAGCACAGGCAACCCTGCAGAAGAAGCAGCCACTGTCATGTTTGATCCATCCCTTGCCAAAATCCGCCTGAATGTCGTTGCACCGGCACAGGTCAAAGCCGGACAGCATTTTACAGTTGCCATCATGGCCAACAGCCAGCAATCATTTCAGCAGATGAACCTCACGCTGGCCCTGCCCACAGACATCTCCATTGTTCGCACTACGGCCGGCGCAGGGCTGCAAATACAAAGCAGCGTGCAGGACAAGGTCGTCTCCATCGCAGCCAGTACCCGCGATGCCCGACTGGTGAATGGCCCGTTGGCCATGCTTACCTTGCAGGCAAAATCAGCAGTGCAGAATGGCACCCTCAAGACCACCATCCAGCGCGCCGTCGATGCCGACCAGCAGGATATCCTTGTTTATGCGGGTGATGGTCGCCCCTTCAATGTCATGCCATGAATACCCGGACACATAATGGCTTTTCGCTGATTGAACTGATGGTGACGCTGTCATTGATGGGGCTGCTGGCACTGGCAGTGATTCCCCTGGCACAGCTCTCCACCAAGCGGCAACAGGAGGCCGAACTGCGCACCGCATTGCGTGACATTCGCCAGTCCATCGATAAATGGAAAGAAGCGCGGGATAGCGGACTTATTCATGCATCCATTACTGAAAGCGGCTACCCACCTGACCTGAAGTCGCTGGTTATGGGCAGTGAAGACCTGAAACATCCCGGCAGGCGTAAGGCCTATTTTCTGCGCCGCCTTCCGCGTGACCCGTTTGCAGACCCTGCCTTGCCGCCCGAACAAACCTGGGGACTGCGCAGCTATGCCAGTGAGGCGGATAATCCGCAGCCCGGGGCGGACGTGTACGATGTCTATTCCCGCAATACCGGCACCGGCCTTAACGGCATTCCCTACCGGGAGTGGTGAGCACCATGAATACACGGAAAGGCTTTACCCTGATTGAACTGCTGGTGGTGCTTACCATCATTGGCAGTCTGCTGACCATTGTGGCACCCCGCTTTTTCCAGCAAATGGACAAGGGGCGCGAGGCTGTACTGCGCCAGAACCTGTATGCCCTGCGCAGCAGTATTGACAAATATTATGGAGATAAAGGGGCATACCCTGCCGAGTTGCGCACACTGGTAACAGCACACTATCTGCGTGAAATTCCCGTGGATCCGTTCACCAGCAGCAATCAAACCTGGCAGCTCACCCGCTCTGCCGATACCGACAACCCTGGCATAGCAGACATTCACAGCGGCGCAACCGGAGCAGCACTTGATGGCACGCGGCTTGCGGACTGGTAAACCTCAGGGAGGCTTCGCCTACATCTGGATCCTGATGGCGCTCACCCTGCTTGGTCTTGGCCTGGGCCGTGCGCTTGAGGTTTACCACCATGAGTTGCAGCGAGAAAAAGAGGAGCAGCTGCTCTATATCGGCAACCAGTATCGTCTAGCCATTGAGAGCTACTACAACACATCCCCGGGAATGCTGAAGCGCTATCCACTAAAGCTGGAAAACCTGATCCTGGACACACGCATGGTCTCCATCAAGCGCCACATTCGTGCACTGCAGAAAGACCCGATCACAGGTTCAATCGCATGGGGTTTGATACGGAACAGACAAGGAGAAATCATTGGCATCCATTCATTATCAAAAAAGCAACCCGTAAGACTTGCCCATCTCGATGGTGCGCATCCTTACCTGAATGAGGCTGAAAGTCTTAGCGACTGGGTATTTCTGGCCACTCCCGCGCATCAATAAGGCGCCTGCACAAACCAGCGAAAGCCCTGCATGAAAAGCCCAACGGGTTTTACCCTCGGGGGTCGCCGAAGGCACAATAAGTCATAATCTCTGTAAGCCAGTATCCAGTTGACGGGAAAGCTTACACACTGCTGTAGTATGTAGCCACACAATGCCCTGCACGCAAGCTCAAATCAGTGCACTGGCTTTGGCGCATAAAACCATTTTTAAGAAGTTATTTCTGGAAGAAAGTATTTTGAAATTTAGAAAGGATATAAATGGCCTGAGAGCTATTGCGGTGATAGCTGTTGTGCTGTTTCACTTTAAACCAACCTGGGTCCCTGGTGGCTTTGCTGGCGTTGATGTTTTTTTTGTCATCTCCGGGTTTCTAATGACAGGCGTAATATTTGAAGGGATAAAACATGGTGATTTTTCAATACTAAGATTTTATGTTGCTCGCGCCAACCGCATAATCCCTGCACTCGCTGCACTTTGTTTTGTTTTACTTGTATGGGGCTGGTTTTATCTAACCCCTTTCGACTTCAAGTCACTCGGAAAAAGCGCCGCTGCCAGTGTAACTTTCTTGTCGAATGTTGTGTATTGGCGAGAGTCTGGCTATTTTGATGCTTCATCTTTGGAAAAATGGCTACTGCACACGTGGTCTTTGTCTGTTGAGTGGCAGTTTTATATACTATATCCACTTATACTTTTAGGCATAAGCAAATTTTTTGCTGTCCGCAAAATGAAGCTGCTGATATTGATTGCGACAGTGTCCGGTTTTCTGTTTTCTGTTTTTGTAACATATAAATCGCCGACGGCCGCATATTATTTACTGCCGACCAGGGCATGGGAGATGCTGATAGGAGGCATTGCCTATCTTTATCCTCTAGGTGCCCAAGAGACAAAAAAGAAAATATTGGGGATAACAGGTTTTTTCTTGATTGCCGGCTCTTATTTTTATGTTTCAGCGGAGACTGCATGGCCAGGTTATATGGCATTATTTCCGGTTATGGGTTCTTTTCTTGTTATATGGGCACACCAAAGCAATAGCTTCATTACTAATAATCACTTATTTCAGAAAATTGGCACCTGGTCATACTCCATTTATTTGTGGCACTGGCCCATAGTTGTCGCTATAAACTATTTTTCCCTCGATGGTTTATTCGTTTATTTAGGCATAGCCCTATCTGGACTACTCGGCTTTCTTAGTCATCACTATATAGAGCAATATAAGTTTTTATCGTATGACAACTGGAAGGCATTTTTCCGCATAAAGCCATTATATTTTGTTGTCGCTGTGGCGGCGGCAGGGTGGTGTATAGATTTGTCGGATGGTGTCGATACCGTATTACGTCAAGGGGCCTCCTCGGATGAGGCCGTATTTTTAAATTATTACGCCAAGAAACATAAAGATTTAGGCGAGGCATACTGGCACAAGTGCAATACCTATACATCCCTAAATAAACACAATACGTATGATATTGACCCAGTCTGCATAGAAAAGCAGCATAGCAGTGGCGGTGTTTTTTTGTGGGGGGATTCACATGCCGAATCGCTTTCTCTTGGTTTGAGAACACTACTAAAATCAAAGAACATACCGTTTTATCAAAAAACTTCAGCGGGCTGCCGGGCATCTTTGGATGAGGTGACCCATCAAAGAGGCATCTTCAGAAAGGCCTGTGATCACTCCAACAAAGTAGCACTAGAGAGCATTGAGAGGATTAAACCAAACATTGTTCTGATCGCACAAGCCAATGAGCATGACAGGACTGATTGGGACAGGATAACAAGGGAGCTATTGCGACTGGGTGTGTCGAGGGTAGTGGTCGTTGGCCCCCTATCTCAGTGGAAGCCATCATTACCCAAGATCATGATTAAGCCGAAAAACTGGAAAAACAATGATGAATTCATATCTGACATAGGCTTGGACCTGGATGTCATTGAGATTGACGGGAGAATGAAGCAGGTAAAGCCCCCAATTGGCTTTGAATACATATCATTAATCGATGAATTGTGTAAAAAAAATATTGCTGACAGCAAGTATTACTGCAGGGTGAGAACTGAAGGCAAATTACTCCAGGTTGATTATGGGCACTTAAGTGAAGCGGGTTCTTTGTTTGTGGTTAATCGCATTATTTCGAATCGTCTTTTGGTGTTATATAACGATACGACGTCCTCGCGCTTTTGAGCCACAATCTTGATGATCTCGTGGCCTACATCAGCCGGGACTCGGCGTTTTATGCCCAGCTCTTCGGCGAGAAGATCGTGCAGAGCTACCGCGTGTTGTACAGCTAGGAGGCCGACCGCGCGTTGATTCTGGCCGTCATGCACGGCCGCCGCGATCCGGCGCAGGCCAGCCAGGCACCCTGGAATCAGGAAGACGAATAAAAAACCAGCCGCTAAAACAACACCGCCCGGCATTGCCGAGCGGTGGATGGGGCTTATTTAGCAGCTAAGAATACAATAGATGTTTACGCATTTAATCGCGCTTATTCCTACCAGCAATCTCCTGAACGCATTGCATCCAGTCGTTCCACAAAGCCGGATCAGCGCATTTTCCATCAGGCTGTATTGAGAGTGAGCCAAGCAACATAGCAATTTCTTCAGAAGAACCCCTCTCCCAATACATTTCCAAGAACCTGTGCATCGCTGCCAATGCCTCATCTGAGGTGAGCATCATCTTCTCCTCCATGATTACCTCGGCTTTACAGCGCTAGATAACCCAGTTTTAGGATTGAACACTCGCGGCGTCTGGTTCACCCCGCCATTGATAACCTGGCCATTTCTGGTTTGAGTCCAGACTTGGGTCCCATCTGAGCGCGTAAGCGCAGACCATGTACTTCCATATTTGTCCTTACCCAAGGTTGTAGCAGCATCATCAGCAACCTTCTGCAGGAGTTGTCGATTAGCCGCTGCGGCTGGCAAGTGACCCTCTGCATTTCTAAAGATATGGCCTACACGTCCTTATGGAATTACATGGCTGACTCTTCCTGCAACGATTGCAACGAGAGTTATTCGCGCAAGGCAAGCAGCATTGCCTCCTGCTCGTGGGAATCTATTTGCCCATCAACTTGATCTCCAAGTTCATCTAGTCTTCCGATGATCTCGGCAATCAACGCCTCATCATTAGCGTCATACTTGATCTCAATTGGGTGAATTTCACCTTGTGAGCGGCCAGGAACGTAACCACGTCGGATGAATGACGCCCATCGCTGGATTTCCTCAGTAGGAAAGAGATCACAACGCAAGTCTTCCAACACCCTCACCAAAGCAGGGCGCGAGATTATAAGCGGAGGGAGTATTGCTGCCGCATCCCTCAGCTGGCGATGGGTGGCGGCCTGAACTGCCGCAAGGCCATTCAGATCACCCTCGACAATCGCCGAGATAGCGGCTGCTAACGTTTCCATCACGGCCCCCCATGTATCCATTTGGTTTCGATCAAGCCGTTAGGGCCCATTGTGTTCTTGAACTCGCGAATGATGGAGCCCGTACTGTCAACTTCCTGAACATATTGCTTTCCATATCCGGCATTTCTTGCTGGTGAGAAAAATTCGAATCGCTTAGCGCCGTCTGCAAGATTGCTGATACGGAAGTCTTGCGCGTTCTTGGCAGCATCCCTAAAAAATCTATTAGCGGCCACTCCTAAGCGTCCATCCAAAGCCTCCCTAGCAGCCTGCTTTGAAGCAAATGATGCCGTGTTTGCAACAGTTGCAGCATTTGCTGCCTTGGCAGCCCATAAGCCACGGAACCACTTTATGGCAAACCCAGTCACCAACCCCAGCCCACTCGGGGCTGCACTTTGCAGAACTCCCGTACCCACCTCGCCGACGGCATTCATTCTGGGCCTGAATTCATCGTCATGAAGATGCATACTGGGCATGCCACCAGCCGCCCTCTCCGCCTCTTCTCTATTCTTCGCTGCCAATGACCCTGGCGGTACTGGACCAGCAACCTGAAGATTTCCACCAGAATCCGAGTTTATTTTTGGAGTAGAGAAACCATCTGGCTCACCAAAAACAGCTGCTTGACCGCTCATGAAGTTAGCCACACTTGCAGAAGCGCCCTGCATTACTACGCCTTCCATGCGATCCTGTGATGAAGGGACGTCTGGAAGCACTGAGCTTTGCTTATTAATAATAAATCCCGATGGGTCAGTATGTGCCAACGGTGCATTCATTACATATGAGTACCGATTATATGCCTGCTGGTCGCCTGGGAGCGATATAGCCACATCAGGGCTTTGAAACCTTGCCAACAACGGATCATAAATACGCCCGTTCATGTGAACCAGTTGCATCGCATCCAGCATTTCATGCCCTGTAAAGCCATGACGCGTTGACTGTGCAATCACGGCACCATCCTGTACCGCCACCTGCTCCTGTGACAAGGCAAGCATGGCGACTGGAGCATCATGATGATGCAGTCGCACAATCATGCCAGACACCGGCAACCATCTCGGCTTTTGTTTTTCTGCCAGACCAATCACCAGGTGTTTTTGCATATTCTGCAATCCACCCATCCAGTCAAGCGTCACGGTACGAGACAGCGCCCCAGGCACACCCTGCTCCTGAACGTTCAACTGCGCCATCACACCATTGGAAACCAGCCGCACCACATATTGAGTAGATGGCTTCAGCGTATCGAGAGGTCGCTCATCACATGTAGATTGAGCGCAGGACTGCTCGTACAAAGTCGTCTTGCGCATAACAACCCCATACCGGCGATATGCAGCCCCACCTTCTCCAGCCGTATTCTCCACTGCGTAAATAAAATTACGATCACTCTCATTTGCAGAACCCGTCTGCAAAACAGCCTCCGCCGAGTGCAGCATTGTGGCTGGAACATTTTCACCACGGGCAAATGGTCTGGTCGCTTTAAGGCCATTAGTATGCGTAATCAGCGAGCCATTGCTCTGCCTGACAATCAATCGCTCCCTGTCTTCAGCAAGCGGCGGCAAAACTACAGAAGGCAGACCACCCAATACTGTACTGGTCTTGTTCAATAACCGCCGTTTGCCCCAGGCATCATAAGACAAGCGCTCCAGCACTGCTGAAGATGCATCGGTTATAGCAACAATCGACCCCAGGTGATCGAGATGAAAGAAGCGAGGACTGGCTGTTCCGCTCAGCCCCTGATAAACCATGGCGCCGATTACTTGATCATTGGCATATAAATGATACGTTGTCTCTATACTGCCGTCCGCCTTGAACTCACGCTCGAAGGTGCCTCCCAGGTCAAGCCGTGGGTTGAGGTAAACGATTCGACTGAGGGGCGTACTTACTCCGCCCTCTACAGACGAAGTCAGCCTCTGCACTCGCTCGTGCTCAGAGTCGTATAAATAATCATCCGTCAGATTACCTGCCGAGATAGACTCTGGCTTATCAAAACTGGTCCAAGTATAGGACTTCCCGTTACCCGCCAGCATGTTGCCATTTGCATCGTAACTAAAGAGCGAACTCACTCCCCCGGTAACAGAGCTAACCGCATGAGGTCGAATCGCATTGGGGCCTGCAACAGGATAGACATAGTTGCCAACACCAGACTTTGAAACAATATTTCCAATTTCATCGTAGGCAACTTCCTGTGGCAACAAACCATCGACATGCGCAGTTTGTAATCGATTCAACTCGTCATGCGAGAATACCTCTGTAGTCCCCGCAACCCCGTCATAGCGAAACCAGAGATTACCCAGCAAATCATAATCGTAGTAATCATCCTGCACGGTTGCCTGTATTCGACCAGCCGTCAAAGGCCCGCTTCGAACGTAGTCCAGCAATCCCGTATCCGGCTTATACCCCCGATGAACACCAATCCCGCTGGCAAACTTTTCCTCAGTAATATTCCCTGCGGCATCCATGGCATAACCAGACCACAAAACAGACAAACTGCCGTAATCCTTGATCTCGGCAAGCTGTCCATCTGCATTATAGAAATTACGGTACCCCCGGTCGCCAGGGTATCGCACTGCCACTACACGGCCATCTGCATACTCTTGTGTCATCGCATAATCGACACCCGCCACTCGGGTGATCGTCGATGAAAGTCGACCATAATTGTCGTATGTATGAGTTCGCAAGAATCCGTTGCTTGTACTTGAGGAAGAAAGTCTCCCGACAGCATTAGCTCCAACATCATATGTCCAAGTTGTATTAGCAAGTGTTTCCTCGGACCGCTCCTTTAAACGCCCAAGCAAATCATACGTAAGCGAAACACTCTTGCCCTTAGCATTGGTTTGCTGGATTAATTCGCCAAATGCATTGTAAGCATAGGTCCACAACCCAAGATCGGGATCACGCAACTCCGTCTTTCGACCCAGAACATCATATACGATGCGAGTCTCATTGCCCTTGGCATCAATCGTACGACTGGGCTTACCAAATGCATCATAGAAGAAATAAATAGACTTTCCTTTCGCATCAATAATGCGAAGCGGAAGCCCCAATACATTCTTTTGTTCAATCTCCTGCAACCCAAGTGCATTAGTCTTTATGCGATCAAAGCCGACATACTCGTATGCAGTTACAGCATTATTTGGCGCAATCTCTGAAAGCAGGCGACCCAGTGCATCATACGAAAATGTCGTCCAATACACATTGTCTCCCACATAATATGGACGACTGACAGCCCGTAACTCTCCTGAATTGCCATACTTCTTTTGAACGTAGGCATATTTGCCACCCAACTGCTTCTTTCGCGAGCCGATCACGCGACCCAAAGCATCCACATACGTAACCACTGGCGCCTGACCCACTGTCGTACTGGTTACAATAGAGTCCGTATCAGACAAGCAATCCAGGGCGCACTCGGAATATGTCGTAGTTGTAACAACACCATCAGGACTCGTACGGCTTATCTCCCGTCCCAGCCAATCATATGACCATTTGTCAATCAGCCCGTTAGGATCCGTCTCTTCCTTCAACCGGCCATGCACAGCATCGAACACACGGGTAGTCGTTTGCCCGAGTGCATTTATCTCAACTATCGGGTAAATACCATGTTCATCATACTGAGTGGTACTGGCACGTGCTGGCAGCCCGCTGACCACGCCCGTCACAGATGTACGATTACCAAACACATCGTATGTAAAGTTATTTGTCTGGCGCAACGTATCAGTCAAATCTTCCGGCTCAATGACTTCCTGCTTTAACTGCCCACCATTGTTATGGCCTTCACCAAAAGAGTAATAAGAGAATGTTCGCTTCGTCGTATAATCATCGTTTGCGTCATTACCATCCACATCCAGCTGCGTCCGCCTTCTGAGCGATGAAACCGGCAGAGAAAACATCCAGTTCTGACTGTCAGCCGGCAAATATGCCGTATCCATTTGATCCGTATAAAGCTGCCCATTTCCAGTCGCCTGCACCAGCTGACTCGTAATATTTCCATATTCATCCAAGTCATACGTGGCAGAAACCGTACTTAACAGGACGCCCGTTGCATAATCGTAATTATTCTCAACACTTGACTGAACATATGGAAAATAACGCTTCGTCGGGTCTTGCACCGCACTCGATGCATCAGACAAACAAGAGTTGTCCGCCCCCTCACATATCTTCAGACCAAAAGCATTAACCTTCTCACTGACAAGGGTTTGTGCATCTCCGGCCCAGGTCTTAACATTTGTCTGCATTCCAACAAATGGCCACTCTTGACTAAAGCTCGTTGCCACTTTTTGATGTAGCCGGTATTGGCCTGTCGCATCATCAGACACAGAAGATGAAACTGTATACTCTGCAAAGCCAAGACTACCCCTGCCATCGAGGCTCGTGACAAGCCCTTTGTAGTGATACTCATTGCGACGCGACAATCCGCTGCCCGCCACCTCGTCCACAACAGAAACAACATGCATTGAATTATTCTGGTTGCGCTTTGGTAGCTCAGCATCAAATGCAGGCGTATAAACTGCAGGATCTGTTAGCGGCTCATACTTGATATTGAAGCAGTGGTTACGCCCATCACAAATAGCAGAGACCTTGTCATTTGACTCACCATCAGCTCGCTTCTGTGCCTGGTAGCGCCTGAGCACCTCACCTCTGCCATATGGAAACTCGCACCCCACACAATCTTTAACCCTGTTTAGCTGCACAAGATCAGCATAACCATCGCCATTAATATCCGTGACATCGGTGCCATGCATCTCAACCCAGTTATCTCTATATTTACCAATATAAAGTTCACCGATAGACTCCGACAAGGATTGCGACCACTTGAAGCGCTTGCCTGTATTTAAGAACACATTCCTCTTGTATTCATCACTACCCGAATAACTTTCCACATAAAGCAACTCAACAACATCCGTCAATCCGTCATTATTAACATCAGCGAATCGGATTCCCCCTTCGCGCCCGTTGATATTGACATCAAAACCAATTGAGCCTGCATACTCAGCATCATTAGCCGAGAACCCCGTACCAGTGCCAAAATAAAGTCTTACCGCTATATTATCGGGACTTGAATACCCCCGAATGATGTCCAGGATGCCATCCCCGTTAAAATCCGCAAATCGCACACCGATATCTACTCCATCGCCACCAACAAACGAGATCGGAATAGCATCCGCCAAGGCAGTATCCAGCTCAAATATAGCGCCCAGTGTCTTTCGCGAAGGAGCAACCGACTCATCAAGCTCATCTGGCGCCCATTTGTTGAGTAAAACAGACTTTGTGCCATCAGGAGATGAGCGCGCGAGATCAGGTCGGCCATCTCCATTTATATCAATCAGCCTCAGGCCGTGATCCTTGCCAGATTTGACAAAGTATGCATCCTGCGGCAACGCTGCCGTCAGGGCGGCATGCTCATACCAGTAATAATATTTCTGGCCCTGCACAATATCCGTACGATAACCACCCAGATACACCTTCCTGAAAGCAGCGGTATCTGTTTTTTTCAAAAGAATGATGTCGTCAATATTATCGCCATTTATATCTGCAACTCGCACACCATTATCTTTTGTAGCATCAGAATAATTACCTGCCACAAACAAATATGCTTCCTGCGCAGTCTTGCCAGCCGGAATGGCAGTACACTCCACAAAGCCAAACGCACCGCCATGCCCCGTACCACACTGGGCACTTATAACGCCATTTACAATTTTCAGAATATCGGACCTGCCATCATGATTAAAATCCAGTAGCCGCAGCCCTCCATTACTTGCGTCCCCCCTCAGGTAGCGACTGGATTGAAACGATGTAGATGTCGGGAATACCCCCGACTGATTTAGCATAAAAATATTCTTGGCGGCCTCTCCCAGCGTGCCCATGGCCCCCGAATGCAAATAGTCTACCCAGCCGTCATTATCAAGGTCCGTAAACATGCCTCCAGTGTAATGCCACTCCGCAGCCATGGAGTGTTGAGGCATGCCCGTGGTACTCGGAGAATGAAACGCAAATTGGGCTTGATGCCAAGTAATGCTGGTCGCAGGAACGCAATCCGAAAGCCCGCACTTGCTTACTGATTTAAGCCTGCTTGCACCTGTTGTTGGACTGTAGTCATAGCCAAGATTGTATGAGAATACTTGCTCCGCTGACTGACCAAGCCCCAACTGCAACAAATGAATAGACTTCAGGCGACTATTACGTGAAAACTTGTAGCCTTGCCGGTACGATAAAATCGTATCCGTCCTGCTCTCTGACTCGAACACCACACGATAAAGGTGTGCCTGTTGATTGCTCGTATTCCCGCCATACTCTATCTTTGATATGTAGACCTCACCATTCAGTGCATCTTCTACATACTCGTAATCAATATAATTGCCTCTCCGATCCTCACGACGATTAAGCCTCCATGCACTGGCAAAAGCCGTCCCAGCTCCCGCTTCGATCCTGGAATCCTGTGTGTGCCCGTACTGCTCAATAAAGCCATCGCTTCGCCATACCCTGAAGTACTCTATGTCACTCTGGCTTGATGCGGCGTAGCCCACCACCCGCACAAACGATTCCAGCTCAGTCCTGTACTCTTTTTCAATACCAGAGCCTACGGCCGCCTGACCAACCAAAACCAGCCTTCGCCCATCCAGACAAAGACCATCCATCAAACTGAAGTCAACCGCCTTGTCACGACCATCTTGTGCAAGGGTTAAAGGGCAGCGCGTAATCGCGGAAGATGCCGACACCATCCAACCAACACCTAGCAATCCGTTTGATTGCTGGCTGTTATATCTAAGCGACAAATCAGGGGAAACACCTGCCGGACCCGAAGGCAGCACTATCGGGATCGCATATGTAGCTGCCCCAGCCGGTGTCACTTCCAACTGGCCCGTCAGTGCAACGCCAGACGACTCAGCAGCAAGAGCCGACTGTGCAACCAAAGAAAGTATAATCCAAGAATGAAAAAGCCATTTTTTTGACACAAAACCCCCAAAGAGCCGCATAGTGAGCCCTAATTTCTATACTTGGATTACTAAACCCTGATACTCGCGAGCAAGCGCCGCCAACTGCATAACCCATGCAGAGAGCCATATCCGAATGATCAATGGCTACTTAATCAGCAGGCTTTACATGATTATGCTCAAGCCTTACTCAGGAATTGGCCCAGGAGAAATCCCGTAAAGTTGACGGCCGTACGACGCATCACACACCGCATTGTCATAGCCCACTCTGACTTTTTGCCCCTGTGCCATTGCAGCAATTACAGAGGCATGGAGAATCTGGAAAAAAGGACCTGTTGAAGTATTCCAATAGGTCATTATCTTATTAGTATCACTGGCCGAGCAGCCCGTATTGACCCATCCATCCGGCTTGAATCTGACAACCAGCGCGATTGTCCCGCTCACACTCTGAAAGTTGTAAGTCTCAATCGTCAAATATCCCTCCCCGGTTGAGCTATTGCTTGCGGGGACGGGCACATAAGCGCCATGAGAAATGGCAGAAGCCACCAGCATAATGAAGGCTGCAAAAAAACGTGATTTCATGAAGAGACCAGTCCATTGACATAAAAAGACATGGAAAGCCCAAGAGGGCAGTCCGCTCAGACACACCCATGCCTGGCCATGCGGCTTATGCCGCTTTGTTATTTGATGCGCCAGATTTAGGCGCAGCCATTCTATACAGACCCTCCCTCACAGTCCACCCAAATTTAGACTCGCCTACTGAATCGCCTAATCCCTCAGATTCCCATCGACGACAGCTTCTGCAGGGCATCGGTAATCACGGACGTCAGCAGGGGATGCTCCACGGCCATACGGGCTTCCCAGTCGCGCAACTGGGCTTCCAGCGCCTCGGCATCCGGTGGCAGTTGAGCCTGCAGGCGCTCTTCCAGAGCCTCCAGCTCCGTGTGCAGCGCCTGCTGCTGACCGGCATCCAGATGATGGTGCTGGAGCGAGGACTTAAGGGCGGCAATCTTCTGTTCGGTCAGTTCACGGGACATTTCCACAACTCCACAACGGGGACATATGTCCAGTGTAACCCCTAATGAGGACGAAGGTAGCTGACAGGCATCAAACGCCAGCGCAGGAAAGTTTTTTCTCCGGCAGGCCCCGGGGTTTATCGTATCCTGATGCGATGAAGGCCCTCCCGCACTGGCCGAGCTGACTACACGCAGAAAGGACATCTGTCATGCTCAACGCCCCGCACTCCCTGCCTGAACGCCTCAAGCACTGGCTGCTCGGAAGCCTTGTCATCGTCGCAGCATCCTTGCCGATGCTGGCCCCGGCAGAGGACGAGAAGGCGAAAGAGCGGCCAACGCTACAGCCGTGGCAAACCCGCGTGGTGGCGTGTTGCTCATTCACGGGCTGTCCGACTCGCCGTACATCATGCATAGCGTGGCCGAGCACCTTCACGCACAGGGCTGGCACGTCGTGGTGTTCCGCCTGCCGGGGCACGGTACGGCGCCATCGGGACTGCTGAAGGTGAAGTGGCAGGACTGGGCGGCAGCGGTACGCGTGGCCGCAAAGGATCTCGTGGCGACTGTTGGCGCGGACAAACCTTTCGTGCTTGGCGGCTTCTCCACTGGGGGCGCACTGTCGGTGGAATATGCACTGTCACAACGTCAGGGTGAGGCGATCCCAAAGCCATCAAACCTGCTGCTGTTCTCGCCAGCCATCGGCGTATCACCGATGGCGCGGCTGGCTGGCACAGTGAACGCCCTCTCCGTCATACCGGGCCTGCACAAGATGGCATGGGAAACCCTCCAGCCCGAATACGCCCCCTACAAGTACAACAGTTTCCCGATGAATGCCGGCTCTCAGATCTGGAAGCTCACGCAGCGAATTGATGACCAGATGTCTGACCTTGCGGAAAAAGGAGGCGCCACCGGCCTGCCGCACATTCTCGCGTTCCAGTCCGCCGCCAATGCCACCGTGTCAACCCGGGCAGTCATCGACGTGCTGTACCGCCGGTTGCCGAACGAAGGTCATCGCCTTGTCCTGTTCGACGCCAACCGCGTCGGCCATGACCGCCAGATCCTCAAACCCGACCTGTTCGCCGCCCGTGGCCGTCTGCTCGACGAGCCCGAGTTGCCCTTCGATGTGGAAAGCGTGACGAACGAGCAGGATGATGAACCTCTGGTATCAACCTGGGTCCGCAAGGCCGGCACCCGTGATCTGCAGCACGTGCCAACCGACCTGCACTGGCCGCGGGACATCTTCGCACTGTCGCATGTTGCGGTACCGGTGGCGTCAAGCGACGCCGTGTACGGCAACGTTGCACCGCCCTGGCAATCCCGGCGCATCTGGCTTGGCCACGCCGGACTTTATGGGGAGCGCGGTATGTTACTGATATCAGAAACGGCCCTGCTGCGCCTGCGCTACAACCCGTTCTTCCCGTGGATGATGCAGCGCGTCGACCAGGCACTGGGGCACCCTCCACCCCCTGAGCAACTGTCGCACCAGCATGACGGGAGGGATGGGCAGCCCGCGTATTCAGAGGTAGAATGGCACCTCTCCCGAGGAGCGCTGCGACGGAATCCCCTTCCGCCAGGCTCGGGTCCCCGGCCTGCTTTCTGCATCCAGGCCGGCTGCAACTGCGCTCGCTTGACCCTGATGCGGTTGGCGAGCCTCTGTTGCTGCAATCAAAGCAAACTCCCTGCCGCGTCATTTTTCTGATCTCTCTATGGAGAATGACGCCATGACTGCTTTTACCACTGTCGACCTCAATACCTTCACCGATTACAAGGTGGCTGACATTTCCCTGGCCGAATACGGCCGCAAGGAAATCATCCTCGCCGAAACTGAAATGCCCGCGCTGATGGGCCTGCGTCGCAAGTATGCCGCCAGCAAGCCTCTGGCCGGGGCAAAGATCATGGGCTGCATCCACATGACCATCCAGACTGCCGTGCTCATCGAGACGCTGGTCGAACTGGGTGCTGAAGTGCGCTGGTCCTCCTGCAACATTTTCTCCACGCAGGACCATGCCGCTGCCGCCATTGCCGCAGCCGGCATTCCCGTGTTCGCCTGGAAGGGCGAAACCGAAGCCGAATACGAATGGTGCCTGGAAAAAACCATCCTCAGCGGCGACAAGCCCTGGGATGCCAACATGATTCTGGATGATGGTGGGGACCTCACGCTGGTCGTGCACCAGAAATATCCTGACATGCTGAAGACCATTCACGGCATCACCGAAGAAACCACCACCGGCGTGCATCGTCTGCTGGAAATGCTGGCAAAGGGCGAACTGAAGGTTCCGGCCATCAACGTGAATGACGCCGTCACCAAATCCAAGAACGACAACAAGTACGGTTGCCGCCACTCGCTGAACGACGCCATCAAGCGCGGCGTCGACATGCTGATGGCCGGCCGTCGCGCCCTCGTCATTGGTTACGGTGATGTGGGCAAAGGCTCGGCACAGTCACTGCGCCAGGAAGGCATGATCGTGCGCGTGCAGGAAGTCGACCCGATCTGCGCCATGCAGGCCTGCATGGACGGTTACGAAGTCGTGTCCGCCTACAAGAACGGCATCAACACTGGCAAGTTCGAGGACATCGACCTGCGCCTGCTCGGTGAAACCGACCTCATCGTCACCACCACCGGCAACACCAACGTGTGCGATGCCGCCATGCTGCGTGCCCTCAAGAACGGCGCCGTGGTCTGCAACATCGGTCACTTCGATACCGAAATCGACACCGCGTGGATGCGCACCAACTGGCACTGGGAAGAAGTGAAGCCGCAGGTACACAAGATCTATCGTGTGGCACCGGGCTCCAACGCCAATCCGGCCGACCCCAACTACCTGCTGCTGCTGTCCGAAGGCCGTCTGGTGAATCTGGGCAACGCCACCGGTCATCCGTCGCGCATCATGGATGGCTCTTTTGCCAACCAGGTGCTGGCACAGATGTATTTGTTCGACCAGAAGTTTGCCACCCACTCTGCCGCCGTGCAGGAACGCATGCTGAAAGTGGAAGTGCTGCCAAAGAAACTGGACGAAGAAGTGGCTGCGGCCATGGTGGCCGGCTTTGGTGGCGTGATCACACAGCTCACCCCTGCCCAGGCCAACTACATCGGCGTCAAGGTGGAAGGCCCGTTCAAGCCGGACACATACAAGTACTAAATAACCCTGGGTAGAGCGTGGGAGCGGCTTCAGCCGCGAAAGCGATTGCATTACTTGAATGCTTCGCGGCTGAAGCCGCTCCCACATAAACCCTCTCACCCCTGAGGATGCCATGAGCAAACATTTTTCTTTCGAATTTTTTCCGCCCAAAACGGATGCCGGTGCAGTCAAGCTGCGTGACGTCACCAAAACGCTGGCAACACTCCAGCCGGAATACTTTTCTGTCACCTACGGGGCAGGCGGCTCCACGCGTGACCGTTCGCTGGGTACCGTGCTGGAAATCCAGCACAATTCCGGCCGCCCTGCCGCGCCACACCTTTCCTGCATTGGTGACAGCCGGGAAGAACTGGCCGAACTGCTGGCCACCTACAAGGCCAACGGCATTCGTCACATCGTGGCATTGCGCGGCGACCTGCCCTCCGGCATGGGCGGTGCACATGGCGAACTCGCCTATGCTGCCGACCTGGTGAAATTCATCCGTGAGACCACGGGCGATCATTTTCATATCGAGGTTGCCGCTTACCCCGAGTGCCATCCACAGGCTGCCAATCTGTCCACCGACATCACCAACTTCGTGAACAAGGTAAAGCAGGGCGCCAGCTCGGCCATCACGCAATACTTTTTCAATGCCGACAGCTACTTCCACTTTGTCGATGAAGTTCGCAAGCAGGGCGTCGATATTCCGGTGATTCCCGGCATCATGCCGATCACCAATTTTGCCAACCTCGTGCGTTTCAGCGATGCCTGCGGTGCGGAAATTCCGCGCTGGATCCGCAAGCAGATGGCAAGCTACGGCGATGACACCGTCAGCACCCAGAAGTTCGGGGAAGACGTGGTCACGCAGTTGTGCGAGCAACTGCTGGAAGGCGGCGCACCCGGCCTGCACTTCTACACCATGAACCAGACCGAACCCACGATGGCATTGTGGCGCCGTCTGGGGCTACCTGGTGCCTGACGCACAAGAATGAAAAACGGGGCCAGGGTCCCGTTTTTCATGGCTGGCGGCCAAAACTCCTCACCGCCTGTACCAGCGCCGCACGCTCCTCTGCCGAAAGCTTGTCCTTGTATGGCGGCATGATGCGCGGTCCCTGATCGATTTTTTCCAGAATTTCCTCGTCAGTTCGTGCGGCCTGCCATTTTGCACTGCTGAAATCACGCGAAAAAAACAGGTACCCGCGCCAGCTGTCGGCCCGCCCTGTCACACCATGACACTTCGCACAATGTGTTTCGTAAAGAGCGGGGCCATCCACCGCCCGCACCAGCCCGCCACACATCAGCAACGCCACACCCAGCCAGATTCTTGTCTTCATGCCTACGCCCCCTTTGCCAAGCCCGATCATCAGGATCAGCCTTGCATACCAAGGAGCATAGCGCACCCGGAAGGCTGGAATGCGCACTCTTTTGCCCCTACCATCACCGGACAATATTGTGATGACCTCCCCAATGAGCACGACCGACAGCAAGAATGACGCCATTGCCCGCCGCGACCTGCGCCACGTCTGGCACCCCTGCACCCAGATGCAGGATCACGAGACATTGCCCATCATCCCGATCCGCCGTGGCGAGGGCGTGTGGCTGGAGGACTTTGACGGCAAGCGTTATCTGGATGCCGTGAGCTCGTGGTGGGTCAACCTGTTTGGTCATGCCAACCCGCGCATCAATACAGCCCTGAAAGAACAGCTGGACTCGCTGGAGCATGTGATTCTGGCCGGCTTCACTCACGAGCCGATTGTCGAGCTGTCAGAGCGGCTGGTCGCACTGGCGCCCGAAGGGCTGACGCGCTGCTTTTATGGTGACAATGGTTCCGCCGCCACCGAGATTGCGCTGAAAATGAGCCTGCACTTCTGGCGCAACAGCGGAAAACCCGAAAAGACACGCTTCATCTGCCTGGAAAACGGCTACCACGGTGAAACCCTCGGCAGCCTTAGCGTCACCGACATTCCCCTCTTCTCCGCCACCTACGCGCCGCTGCTCAAGGAGCACCTGCGTGCACCGTCGCCCGACTGCTCGCGGCGCGAGCCCGGCGAGACCTGGGAAAATCATTCCCGGCGCCAGTTCGAGGCCATGGAAAAACTCTTGCAGCAACATCACCACGAAGTGGCTGCCGTAATTGTCGAGCCCCTGGTGCAGGGCGCAGCCGGCATGAAAATGTATCACCCGGTGTACCTCACCCTGTTACGCCAGGCCTGCGACCATTACGGTGTGCACCTGATTGCCGATGAAATTGCCGTGGGCTTTGGTCGCACCGGCACCATGTTTGCGTGCGAACAGGCCGGCATCACACCGCACTTCCTGTGCCTCTCCAAGGGCCTCACCGGCGGCTACCTGCCCATGTCGGTCGTCATGACCACCGATGCAATCTACGCCGCATTCTATGACCGCTACGAAACACTGAAAGGATTCCTGCATTCGCACAGCTACACGGGCAATGCGCTGGCCGCACGTGCCGCCCTCGCCTCCCTGGATATTTTTGCCAGCGACAACGTTATCGAAAAAAACCGCGAACTGGCGCGCGCGATGGCAGAGGCGCTGGCGCCGCTGCACGATCACCCGAATGTGCTGGAGGTACGCCAGACCGGCATGATTGCCGCCGTGGAACTGGTCAAGGACAAGACGTCACGCGAACCCTTCGACTGGCGCGAGCGTCGCGGCCTGCAGATATTCGAGCACGCCCTGGCCAACGGCGTCCTGCTGCGTCCCATCGGTAACGTGGTGTACTTTGTGCCGCCGTATGTGATCACACCGGACGAAATACGTTTCATGGTGCAGACCGCCATTGCCGCCATTGACGTCGCCATGAGCGCCACCGCAAGCTCCAGCGCACACGACAATCTTTATATCCCCTGAAAAAATGATGCAGATGACTTCTCAAGCACAACCACAGGTACAACACGTGCGCCCTGACACACAATACCAGCAGACCATCACTACCGATGACAGCGGCCTATTGCTCTGGAAAGAAGTGCAGCAGAACACCCTGCGCAAGACCATGCTCTGGGGCGGTGTCATCACACTGCTGCCACTCGTCATTCTCTGGCTGGCCACGGGCTTTAGCGGAACGGTGCAGGCCCTCCTGGCGATCACCCTGCTACTGGCCGGTCTCATCGTCTGGACATCACGCTCCGGCGCCAAACGGTTCAGCCGCCATTACGACCAGTCGCTGGTCGTCACCCGCAAGGGACTGGTGCAGGTGGTGGCGGGCAAACCAAAACGCATCCTGCCCTACGACAACATGTGGCTTGGCCCGGACCGTCTCGTCATCGGCCGCAAGGACATGCCCTTCCGCATGAAATCGATGGCCCGCGAATTTTCATTGTGGCCATCCGCCGACATGCAGCGTCTGCTTTCACCGCACATCGCCCCGGAAAAACAGTTTTCTTCCGACAATGAAATGCTGATGTTCATGCTGCGACGCTTTCATGGTTATGCCGTACAGCGTGTTGTCCGGAAAATACTGTTTTACATCGCCGTCATCGGGCTACTCTTTGGCAAGCTGATTGCCAAGGTGGGCGCTCTTTTCAACCTGTTCTAGGCCAACTGCATGCGCTTTTATATCGACGCCGAACTTGACCAGGATGAACTGCAGCTGCCGGAAGATGCAGCACACCACCTCGTGCGTGTCCTGCGCGCCAGCCCTGGCGACCCGCTGACGCTGTTCAATAACCGGGGAGGTGCCTACGAGGCAGAACTGATTGATGCCGGAAAAAAGTCGGCGAGGGTACGCCTGTTGAAATTCCACCCGGATGATCATGCCTCGCCGCTGCACACACACCTGGGCCAGGTCATGTCGCGGGGCGAGCGCATGGACTACGCCATCCAGAAGGCCACCGAACTGGGTGTCACGGAAATCACACCGCTCACGAGCGAGCGCTGCGAACTGAAGCTGCGCGGCGAAGAGCGAGCCGACAAGAAGCTGGAGCACTGGCGTCGCATTGCCATTGCCGCCTGCGAGCAAAGCGGACGCAACCGTTTACCCGTGATCCATGAGCCCATGCCGGTTGACGAATGGGCAGCAGCAACACGGGCCGACCTGCGTCTGGTACTGGCACCTGCCGTCGCGTCTGCCATGCCTGACGACATCCAGCCTGCCAGCGTTGCCCTGCTGATCGGCCCCGAAGGTGGTTTGTCCGGGCGCGAAATTGCTCATGCGATTGCCAACGGGTTTTTGCCGTGGCAGCTCGGTACCCGCGTCTTGCGCACGGAAACCGCTCCGGTTGCCGCACTGGCCGTACTGCAGTCGCGGTTTGGCGATTTCCGCTGAAGCCCGCGTCAGGATCAGCCATAAAAAACGCCGGCATTGCCGGCGTTTTTTATTTGCACTCGCGGAAAAAGCATCAGAAAGGACGCATGCGCTTCATGGTGCCGTCTTTCACGATGAACTGGTGCCACAGTGCGCCCACCACATGCAGGGCCACCAGTGCCAGCAGCAGCGGCCACCACACATCCTCGTGCAGCTCCTTGATCTGCCCGGCCAGATCCTTGTTCTCGGCAACAAAAACCGGAATTTCGACAATACCGAACCAGGACACTTCACGCCCGCCAAACTGTGACATGACCAGCCCGGACAGCGGCATCATCAACATGACAAAATAAAGTCCCCAGTGCACGGTTACCGCCAGACGATGCTGCCAGACACTGGTCACGACCGGTGCCGGTACCGGCCCGGAGAATCGCCAGCCCAGACGGGCCCAGAACAGGAAGAACACCGAAATGCCGATGGCCTTGTGCAGGTCCATCCAGGCGCCACGCTCGGGCGACCCCTTCGGAAACTCTTCATGCTGCTCGACTGCAAACCAGGCGCCGACGATCAGCAGGAACATCAGCCAGTGAAACGCCTGGGCTACCCAGCCCCAGCGCCGTTCAGAATTGCGTGCATGCATAGACACCTCCCGTGTACTACGTTCAATTTAGGGCATCAAGATTAAGGCAGGATGAAGTGCGGTGGCCAATCAGGGCGCAATGCGCGCTTCAATGGCATCCAGATCAGGAATGACTGACAGCTCGCCAGCGTAGCGCACCTGCAAAAACTCCACGGGCCCGACAGGCGCACCCTCAAGATCTTCCAGCTGGGCAATCTTGACCTTGGCAACGCGCGGAACACCCTGCACAACCACGCCATAAAGCGGCAACTGGGTACTGCCGGTAACCGTATTGAGAATCACGACACGCTGGTACTCGCGCGGTGTGGTTTCGCCGTTGAGGCCCTCGAAGGCAAACACCGGAATGCTGGTGTCACGCCAGGTAATGTAGCCCTGATGCCACTCGGCTGCACCTGCGGGAGCTGGCAGCATGTCCGTTGCCGGCAACACTTCCGCCACCGTCACGTTCGGCAGCAGCAACTGGCGCCCGACAATCGGCGCCAGCAGGCAGGCGATGGTTCCGGTGGTAGCACCAAGCAGCGTGGTCTGGTTGAGGGTAAGCTGGGTGGTCGCCATGTCAGGGTCCTTCAGGCCGGCATCGTGATGCGCTGGCGAATATGTTCAACAAGATGGGTCGCCAACTCTTTGGGCGACCCATTGAAAGTCACTACACCGGTGGCGCGCATCGAGTCCGGCTGGCTGGCGCAGGCCGATGTCTCGGCTGTCTGTGCCCAGATAAAACCACCGGCTTCCTCCAGCAAGGGACCGGAAATCGAACCGTCACCGCCCATGCCACTGAAAATCACGGCACCGGCACGGTTGCCAAAGCGACGGGTCACATTGGCAATCATCTGGTCAATCGAGGGAGAGTACGGGCCATCCCACTTGATATTGCGGTAGATCACCTCGCCCGTCGGACCAAAATCAATTTCACTGCCAACCGGGGCAATCAGCAACTCGCCCGCCGTGAGGCAATCGCCTGCTGCCGCAATCTTGCAAGGCATGCCGTTATGGCGCACCAGCACATGGGTCAGGGTGTCCTGCATGCGCTCATCAATGTGTTGCGCCAGCACAAAGGCAACCGGCAGCCCCTTGGGCAAGCAGTCCAGGAACTCCTTTACGGCGGCAGGGCCACCCAGTGATGCGGCCAGCACGACCACCAGCTCCAGACCATCGGGGTGATAGGCCAGGATTTCAGGGGGCAACGACATAGGCTCGGCCGGTGCCGGCGGGACATGTTGCAGATCATTGAGCAGGTCGTCCTGCACCGGCTCGCCGACAGTCTCCTTGAGCTTCACAAACACCCGTCGCTCCCAGCGCGGATAACTGCGGGCACCTTGTGGCGGCGCCTCCTCAAGACCAAACAGGATGGGGGCCTCGGTATGATCAAGCAGGCGATCGAGGAAATCATCATCCTCGTCCTGCATGTCCACCACCCACACATCCAGTTCGGCATCGTCCAGCGTCTTTTCATCCAGACGCTCCGGCGAGGTGTTGAGGCTCAGCTCGTAGCCATGCCCCTTTACCGTTTGCGCAAGCGCAAGCCGTTGCAGGTTGGAGTCACTGACTACGCCGATGCGGGGGTTGCGACGTTCATTCATCACTGATTACCTCACCGCCGCCGCTGCAAGCAACTCGCCAATGGTCTCAAGCAGCTGCTCTTCCTGGAAAGGCTTGCCCATGTAGGCATTCACACCGATCTGGAAGGCACGCTCGCGGTGTTTTTCACCTGTACGCGACGTGATCATGATGATTGGCAGGTCTTCCAGGTTCGGGTTGTGTCGCACCAGCGATGCCACTTCGAAGCCGTCCATACGCGGCATTTCGATGTCGAGCAGCATGATGTCCGGGCGCGCATCTTCAAGCTTGGCAATGGCATCCATCCCGTCCTTGGCCAGCAACACCTCGTAGCCGTGACGCTCAAGCAGACGCGAGGTCACCTTGCGCACGGTGACGGAGTCGTCGACCACCATGACTGTACGGGTACGCTTGGCTTCGGCGGCCGCCTTTGCGGCACCACCCACTGTGACGGAAATGCGCGGCTGCGACAGCGACATTGATGCCGCACGCAGCATGGCGACCACGTCAAGAATGATGACCACGGAGCCGTCACCCAGAATCGTCGCGCCGGAAATACCCGCCACAGTGGCCAGCTGCGAGCCCACCGACTTCACCACGATTTCACGCGAACCGATCAGCTGGTCCACCTGGATGGCAATACGCTGGTCGCCGCCACGAATCAGCAGTACCGGCAACGGCAACACATGCCCCACCAGGTTGGGCGACTTCACGCCGTGCACAAACTCGCCCAGATAGGACAGCTTGTAGGCGACACCGGCATATTCAAACAACGGGGCGTCAGGCGCGTAGTAGGCTTCCAGCTCATACGGGCTGGCACGCACAATACCCTCGATCTGCGAGAGTGGAATGGCGTAACTGTCTTCGCCGATACGCACCATGAGGGCACGGTTCACGGCCACCGTGAACGGCAGGCGAACGATGAAGGTTGTACCCTGTCCGGTGACGGACTGGATGGAAACCACACCACCCATCTGCTTGATTTCGGACGTCACCACATCCATGCCAACGCCACGACCGGAAATCTGCGTCACCGCAGCGGCGGTCGAGAAACCGGCATGGAAAATGAACTGGATGACTTCCTGATCAGAAATTTCCTGGTCGGCAGTAATCAGGCCACGCTCCAGCGCTTTCTTGCGTACCGCCGGAATGTTGATGCCGCGACCGTCATCGGCCAGGGTCAGCACCACTTCACCACCTTCACGGGACAGTGTCAGTGTCACACGGCCCTGTGCCGGCTTGCCTGCTGCGGCACGGCCCGCCTGATCCTCGAGACCATGGTCAACCGCGTTACGCAGCATGTGCTCCAGCGGCGCAACAATACGCTCAAGCAGCGTACGGTCCATTTCGCCTTCTGGATTGATCACATCCAGATCGGCCGGCTTGTTCACTTCCTGACCGGTCTGACGCACGATGCGCTTCAGGCGGGGCACCAGTCGCGAGAAAGGCACCATGCGGGAGTGCATCAGGCCTTCCTGCAGCTCCGTATTGATACGGGACTGCTGCAGCAGCAATGTTTCGGTATCACGTGCCTTGTCGATCAGCGTCGACTTGAGGTCAAGCAAGTCGGAGGCAGATTCAGCCAGCGCCTTGGACAACTGGTTAAGGGACGAGTACTGGTCCATTTCCAGCGGATCGAATTCTTCGTATTTGCCACCGGTGTCCTCGTTATGGCGCGCCACGATCTGCGTTTCCATTTCCGAGTCCATGCGGCGCAGCTGGTCAGCCAGGCGCTGGATGGTGGCACCCATTTCTTCCACGGTCTGGGCAAACCCGTGCACACCCATTTCCACGCGGGAGCGGGTAATGGAGGTTTCACCCGCCAGGTTAACCAGCTTTTCCAGCAGGTCCGACGGTACGCGGATCATTTCCTGCGGGCCGCGGGCAGCCGTGTCCTTGCGGAAGCCACCCAGCATGGACGGCAGTTGGACGCGAGCACCGGGTTCAGCCGGTGCACGTGGCGAGGCCACTGCAGGCATCTCCTCTGCACTGGCAACCAGTGCCGGCGCAGATGGCGCCTCTACCGGTGCCGGTTCGGCAACGGGCGCCTCGACAGCCAGGCCAGTACGAATGGACTTGATACCCGCCAGCACCGCATCCTGACGCACGCCAAGCCCGGCAAAGAACGCATCATCTGCCTGCTTGCTGCCATTCTGGATGGCGACAAGATCGGTTTCCCAATCATGCGCCAGATCACCCAGCGCCTTGAGGCCGGCCAGTCTGGCGCCGCCCTTCAGCGTATGCAGATGGCGCAGCAGGGTATCCATGGGGGCCGTGGCATCGCGGTTATCCAGCCACTCGGCCAGCGACGACTCGATGCCTTCTGCCAGCTCTTCGGATTCCTCCAGGAAAATCTCGAGGATGTCATTGTCGACATTTTCAGGAACCGGTGCCGCTTCAATGGTCTTTGGCGCCAGCATGTTGAGAGACACCGGCTCGGGTGCAGGCTCCGGCGCCACAGGCGACAGACTGACCGTATCCGGCGTCTCCTGGAAGTTCTCGGGGTCGGCAATATAGCGTTCGATCTGGTGCACCAGATCCGCCGTGTCGGGACAGTTGCCTGCCGACTGCAGTGAATCCACTGCGGCCGCCAGACGGTCATGACAACGGTTAAGCAGGCCGAACAACGGCTCCGTCGCACTCATGCGACCATCACAGAGCGCCTCGTAGAGGTTCTCCATGTGATGGGCAAGATCACCCAGGGCGGCAATCTCGGCCATGCGGGCACCACCCTTCAGGGTGTGCAGACCACGCTGGAGTTGCTGTACCGGCAGGGAGTTATTCGTGTCGCGACGCCACTCAGCCAGCTGCATGCTGGTGTCATCAACAATCTCTGCCGCTTCTTCCAGAAAGATTTCCAGCAGCTCGGGGTCAAAAGCTTCCTCAACCACCGCAGGCGCGGCACTAACCGGCGCAGCAGCAACAGGTGCCGGTGCAAACGGAGCAACAGGCTCATTCAACTCAGCCATCATTTCGTCGACAGGCAGCTCGGCCCCGTCAGCAGCAGACTCGGCTGACTCCGGGAAAAACTCGGCAAATACCGCATCGGCATCTTCTGCAACCGGCGTGACGACCGGAGCGGTCACCTCCGGCACAGGCTCGGCCACCGGCGCAACATCCAGCAAGGCACCCGACGGATCACGCCGGAACGCATTGATGGCATTCACCAGATCCATGCCGGAGGGACAACGCCCCGTACTGCGCAGATCGCTCACCATGTCGGCCAGGCGATCATGGCAACGCTGCAACAAACCGGTCAGCTCGGGCACGGCCTGGTAACGTCCATCCACCAGACCTTCGTAAAGAAACTCCAGCTCATGGGCCAGATCGCCCAATGGGCGGATTTCGGCCAGGCGGGCACCACCCTTCAGTGTGTGCAAGTGGCGCTGCAGGACGCCCAGTGGCGACAGGCTGGCCGGATCACGGCGCCAGTTGTCGAGCTCGATTTCTGCAGCCTCCAGTACCTCGTCAGCCTCCTCCAGGAAAATCTCGAGCAGCTCGGGGTCCACGGACTCCAGCGGCGCAATGTCTGCCGGCGCCTCCCAGTCAGCCGCTTCCGCATCGGTCATGCGCTCTGCCAGACTGGAACGATCCTCGCTTTCAAATGCGGCCGTCACCGGCTCGTCACTGATCTCGTCCCGCGCTGTCGCAGGCGTTTCCAGCAGGTCCAGCAAACGCGTCAGCACTGCTTCGTTGGCATACACCGTCTGGCTGGCAGCCAGCGTATCGAAAACATTGATGATCTCGTCATGTGCGGCTGCAAGATCATTCATCAGCTCATTGTCGAGAGACAGCTGTCCACGCGACAACGAGGCATACACACCGGCAAGGCGCTCACACACCAGTGCCAGTGGCTCGACACCGGCAGAGGCAGCAACCGGGGCCAGAAGCAGAAGTTCATCCTGCAGGGTCTTCTGCATCTCGGCAGCAGCATCCCCACGCAGCCAGCCATCCAGCTCCCAGGGCGCATCCAGCACATGGTCCAGACCCAGCTCCATGAAGCTGGCCACGAGACCGGCCTTTGCTGCAGTAACGGAGCTTGTGCGCCCGTCATCCATCTGCTCTGCCTGCTCCCGCTCCAGCTCCACCAGACGGTCATGGTCCAGTTGCCGGATATGGGCAATCAGCTCATCGGCACCTGCAACGGCACCACCACCACCGGTACCCAGATTACGGATGCTTTCATTAATCAGGCGATGACCATCGCGCAACGCCTGCAGATGTGGCTGCCGGGCATTGATCCCCTGGTTACGCAAATCCTTGAACAGGTGCTCCAGCGGCGCAGCCAGCTCTGCCACCGGATTGATGCCGGCCATCCCNNTCGGCCTCGCTGGTGAATATCTCCAGCAGTACCGGGTCAACTTCAAACGCTTCAGGCTCGGCCACTTCAGGGGTAGATGGCTCAACGGCTTCAGCAGCCAGCTCAGGCTCAGCTGACACCGGCAGCTCATCAGCCAGTGCTGTCGCCTCTTCAGCAAGCGAGGCCAGCTCATCCTCAACGGCCAACGACTCAGGCGTATCGTCAAGCTCAAACCCGACGGCAACGTCCTCTGCCGGCATCGACTCGAAAACCGGCACCTCATCCATGTCCGGAGCCGCCATCTCAAGATCAGGCAACTCCCCAAGATCAGGAAACTCTGCAGCCAACTCCACAGTTGGCTCCGCCGACGGTACTGCTGCAACAGGGGCCAGACTGGCTGCCAGTGCATCGAATGCCGCTTCGGCCGCCGCGGTCTCATCCGCCTCGGCTGCCGGGCCGGCATGCGCCTGCTCAGCTGCCTTTGCCACATCCAGCGTCGTCAGGACATCACCGCGGCAAACGGCATCCGCCGCTGCCATCAGGGGACTTGTGTTGACGCGTGGTGGCTGGCGGCCGGCAAAATCCTCAACCAGACCCGGAATGACGGAGAGACATTCCGAGATCAGGTTCACCATGACCTGATCGGGGGCCAGAACCTTGTCACGCACCTTGTTCAGCATGCTTTCAAAGGCCCAGGCAAGTTCGCCCACCACCTTCGCACCCACCATGCGGCCAGAGCCCTTCAGGGTATGGAAGCCGCGACGGAACTCCAGCAGTGAGGCGGTATCCTCAAAATTGGCGGCCCATTTCGGAAAGTATTCGTTGATCGCCTCCATCACTTCTTCGGCTTCTTCCACGAAAATCTCGCGGATTTCCTCATCAAAGTCGTGATCATCCACCGGCATACTGGTCAGCACCGGCGGCACCGGCTTTTTCGGAGGCTCGGCCGCAACAACAGGCTCGACAGTTACCGGTGCGACTTCCGCTACAGCTTCGGCAATTTCCGGTTCCGTTATTTCCGGTTCCGCTACCAGCTCAGCCTCAGCCTCAATTTCAAGCGGCGTATCAAAGGCAACCTCGGACTCGTCAGCAAAGAAAACATCGTCAGCAGTCGGCTCGTCTGCTTCCTGCGTCGTATCGGAGTGGAGAACCTCATCCACCGGCAAGTCGGCGAAGGAGGCAGTCTCGTCATCCAGCGCCAGTGACCCGATATCACTGTCAGATGCCACCGACTCCAGATCAGCAAGACCTGCCGTTTCCTTTGCCAGCCAGTCGTCTACCGAGAGCTCATCAGCGGCAGGTGTCAGGTCTTCATCAACTGCCACGACAGTTTCAGACTCTGGCAGCAAGACCTCGCTTTCCTGCGTCTCCACCAACAACTCAGATTCAGGCTCGGCAATGGCATCTGCCATTTCCACTTCGAATGCCGCTTCTTCAGCCGCATTCCACTCGCCAGCATCCATCGATTCCGGCAGCTCTTCCTCATCGAGCGGCTCGACTTCCTCCGTGGCTACTTCAGCCTCGGCCACCGCCGCCACACCCAGCTTGTCCAGGCCGCGCTCAGCAATTTCCAGTACGCTTTCGCCACCATTGGCATCGTTCGCAATACGCTCAAGGAAATACTCGACCGAGGTAATGACATCGGCCAGCGTATCCATTTCCTGCCACTCGGGGCGATGCTGCTCACCCAGCAGGCGCTCACTGACATAGCGGCCGGCCTTGTCCAGAATATTGGCCGGACGCTGCAGGCCGAGAATGGACAAGCCGCCACGCACGGTCGAAATCAGGTCGGGAATGGTTTCCAGATGCACGGGATTCCACTGCGAAGCGATGTATTCGATAACCGCATCCTTTGCCTTTTCCAGCGCACTGCGGGACTCGCGCAGAACCGCTGTTTGTGCATCGGACAACTGGTCCTGTGCAGAAAACTCGGAAGCAGCGCTGACGCCAGGCTGGCCCATGGGCTTTTCAGCCACCATGCCCATGAGGGTCGCTTCGACATACAGCAGTGCACCGGCAATATCGAGCAGACGACCATCTTCAGGTGCCTGCCCCGAGCTCGTAATGCCGTCGATGATCTCGATCTGTTCCTGGAGAATGCGGCGTGGCTGACCCAGTCCGAGTACGGCCACGGTATCCGCGACCTGCTTCAGTATCGGCACCAGCGTGCCCAGATCAGAAAGCTTGCGTTCGCTGCTGCGCACAAAAATATCCAGCGCATCCTTGGCGCGTGCCAGCTCCTCGCACAGCGCATCAACCACGGACTTCATCGCCTCGCGATCAGGGCCGCTCATGCGGGCGCGCTCTTCATTCACCAGCGCATCGCCCGGCAGTGCATCATCCAGACGATAAAGATCCTTGGCCGCACGCAAGCGCGGCGAGTTGCCATGACTTTTGGCAACATAATAAAGCAGGTTCTTGAGCAACTCCGTGGGTGTACGCTGGGATGTTTCCTCACCCACCAGACGCAATTGCCGATCCACCTGACCCAGCAACATCTTGACCGATGTTCCCAGATCAATTGTCTTTTCTGTCAGCCCTTCAACAATTGCACTGCTGACCAGCCATAGCTCACGTATCGGCGCTGCACCGGCCAGCTTCTCCAGACGTGCAAACACTTGCGCCATGTAGCCCAGATTGGTTGGCACATTTTCACTACGGATGAGCCCCAGCAAGGCCACCTGATACATTTGCCTGATTTTTTTCAGCAGGGCAGGATCAATCGTCGCAGGTGCCACCTGGATGGGTGCACGCTCACCAGCCGTCAGATCCGGCGTGAACAGGGCAGTCTCGGACATCAGCGACTCGCCGCGCGCTGCGCGCAAGTCATTGAGCAGTGGCAGCAGGACAACCGGCAGGTCACGACGCGACGCCTTCACCCGCTCCAGATAGGGAGGCAACTGCAGGATGGCGCGCATGAGGACCTCCTGCCCGTCAGCAACGCGCGACACCTGATTATTGATCAGGGCCAGGCAGAGCTTTTCCATCTCTTCGGCCAGCAGGGCGGCGCCATAAAACTCCACCATCTGCAATGTGCCATGCACCTGGTGCAGGTAGGCGAGACAGAAACGCATGCGCGTCCCGTCTTCAGGGTTCTCCACAAACGCTTCCAGCGCCTGCCGCGCCTGCTTCAGCGTTTCCTCGATTTCACCCTTGACCCAGTCCAGAGCCAGAAAGCTGTGATTGTCACCCATCGTCATGCCCTCAGGGGCCAATGTCATTATTGTTAGGCACCCGAAGGTGCTGCATGACAGGCCCGCGACCTGTCCCTACATAATCCGTTCCTGACAGAAACGCCCACCCCCGGGCGACCAGCTGTCAGGCTTTACGACGAAACGCCAGCGTATCCGGGTAGTCCACTCGTGCCAGCGCCGGATGCGCCCAATCCACTGCCTCACCCACCCCCAACACCAGCAGGCCTCCCGGCGTCAGCCGCGAAGCCAGATTGGCCAGGATGTCGCGCTTGCGAAAGCGGCGGAAATAAATCAGAACGTTCTGACAAAAAATAACGTCCATATCACCGATCGGCACCCTGTCCAGCTCCATGATGTTGAGCTGGACAAAGGCAATCCGGCGTTTGAGCTCGCCAGTAACCTGCAGTTCCTTCCGCCCTGCCACCGGCTGGAAATATTTCTGCTTCCAGGCCGTCGGCACATTATGCAGACGACGCTCACCATAAATACCGGCACGCGCCCTCGCCAGCGTGGGCAAACTGATATCCGAGGCAGTGACGCCAAAATAAACATCCTGACGCTGCATGTCCGTCAGCTGCGCATCGGTCTGCATGGCCAGTGAATACGGCTCTTCACCTGTTGAGCAACCCACACTCCAGAGATTCAGCGTCTTGCGCCGGACATCTTTTGCGAGCACATCAGCCACGTGCGACTTCACCAGCGCAAACGAACTGGAGTGACGAAAAAAGGAGGTTTCCTGCACCGTAAGACGATCAACCAGGACAGCCCACTCGCGCTCGGCAACCGGGCCAGCCATCAGCTGTTCGTAGTAGGTTTCGTAATCGCTGACACCAATCTCGCGCATGCGAATGCCGAGATTGGTCTCAAGAAAGGAACGGCGGGCGGCACCGACAGTCATGCCGGTACGCGCCTCGATCAGCGTCTGCCATAACTCGAACTGTTCGTCCGAGATGGGCGTAAGCGACTTGATTCCCCAACGGTCAGTGGCCACGTCAATAATCCCGTTCATGCTCGCCACCAGTTGGCTCGCGAGCTTGATCAGGCGTGCTCGGGCAGCTTGAAGCCGGCTACCGACTGACGCAGCTCGTTAGCCATTTCCGCGAGATTCCCAATCGAGCGTGCTGTCGCAATGGTACCGGCAGTAGTCTGAGAGGTGATCTCCTGAATCACGTTCATGGTGTTGGAGATATGGCCTGCCGAAGCAGCCTGCTGACGTGCCGCATTCGAAATGTTCTGAATGAGGTCAGCAAGGTTTCTAGACACCGACTCGATCTCGCCCAGTGCCACACCGGCGTCCTGCGCCAGACGGGCACCGCGCACCACTTCGGCCGTGGTCTGTTCCATCGAGATAACCGCTTCGTTGGTATCCGTTTGAATCGTTTTCACCAGCTGCTCGATCTGCTTGGTTGCAGCAGCAGAACGCTCTGCAAGGCGCTGCACTTCGTCGGCAACCACCGCGAAGCCACGACCGGCTTCACCGGCCATCGACGCCTGGATGGCTGCGTTAAGAGCCAGAATGTTGGTCTGGTCAGCAATGTCGTTAATCAGGGACACGATGTCACCGATTTCCTGTGACGATTCACCGAGACGTTTAATACGCTTCGATGTTTCCTGAATCTGCTCACGAATCGTGTCCATACCGGTGATGGTGTTCTGCACCACCTCGGCGCCCTTGTGGGCGATGGCCACAGAGCGCTCGGCCACTGCGGCCGATTCGGCAGCGTTGGCAGACACCTGGTCAATCGAGACCGCCATTTCATTCACAGCGGCAGATGCACCGGCAATTTCCTGCGCCTGATGCTCGGACGCTTCGGCAAGATGCATGGCCGTGGACTGTGTTTCCTGGGCAGCAGCAGACACCTGCACAGCGGTCTGGTTAATGGTGGTTACCAGTCCACGTAGCTGGTCAATGGAGTAGTTGATGGAGTCGGCGATGGCACCCGTGAAGTCCTCAGTCACCGTTGCCTGTACGGTAAGGTCACCGTCAGCAAGGTCGCCCAGCTCATCAAGAAGACGCAAAATGGCATCCTGGTTACGACGGTTTTCCGACTCGATCTGTTCGGCACGCGCCATTTCCGTATTACGTTCTTCTTCGGCACGGATACGGTCCACGTTGGCACGCACACGCATCAGCTGGACGGCACACACAATACCGACACCAAGGAAGAGAATACCAAGAGCGGTATAAATCGTTGTATTCGCACTTTCTGCAACGTTAGTGGCCAGCGTAGTGGTTGCGACCAGCATGGCGGTGGAATCACGGAACACACCATCTGCCGCTTCACGCACCTGGAAGAGCTCAGGAGACGTTTCCAGAATCGCATTCGCAGACTGGTTCACCGAGCTTTCAAAACTGTCAGCAATAGCGGTCAGCGCATCCTGGGCTTCCGGATCGGTCACCTGCTGGATACCCAGCGCAGCGTCACCCTCCATCATGCCCGACAGGACACGACCGAACTGGGCTGCGTCACGACCAAAGGCATCAGCCGATGTCACGGCATCCGCACCACCCTGCAGCACCTTGTTGACGGAGCGCAGGATACGTTCTGCCAGTACCGACTGCTGCTTGGCGACAGCAATCTGCGACGCCGGAGAACCCGACCGCAGCATGCCTTCGACCACGATGTCATATTCAGCCTGCAGGTCCGGAACCGTTTCGGACAGCGTCTGGGCCAACTCATGCAGATCGGTCACCGCCGACTCGCCATTAAGCACGATGTCGGTATTTTGCGACACCGGATCCCAGACTTTCTGAAGTGCCTGCATTTCAGGGCGCTTCTCGCTACGCATGTCCTTCAATTCATCCCAGCGTGTCTGGAACTCCTTGCGCGACAGGCTGAGCTGCTTGAAGGCGGCCTCGTTACCGGCAGACGCCTCGGTCGCGTTATTCGCAATGTTCTGCGACAGCACACGCAACTCGGACGCGTTCTGAATCATCTGGGTGGCATTGATACCCTTGACGCCCACGATGATGAACATGCCGAAAGCAAAGAAAAAGCCAACACCCAGACCAATCAGCCAGGGACCGGACTCACCACCAGCCGCAGCACTGCGCCAGAGGTTCTGCCAGTACTCACGCTGCAGGAGGGCGCGGAAATTGTCCTTGGAAAAGACCTGCTTCCACTGAATACTCGCGAACTTGTCGCGTACGGCTTGCAGTTTCGGATTCATACCATCTGCCCTCGACGGCCCCCTGTTTATAATTGTACGAAGCGGACCGGAATACCCGGCCCAGTGTCAGGCGGAAGCCTGCAGGAACTGCGGATCTTCAACCAGCCTTGCCAGACTGAAGATCGCCCAATCCTTGTCTTCACGCCGGAAGGCCCCTTGAACAAAGGGCCGCAACTCTGCATGAACATGCAGGACCTCCGGCGAATAATCTTGTACCGGGAAATGCTGCATCCCCAGAATTTCATCCACCACCAGACCGCTGAAAATATCACCCTGGTCAATCACCAGAAGGCGGCGGCGGTGTTCCTGCAAACTTGACGCCCGATTGAAGTAGCCCAGCATGTCCATGATGGGCAACAGACGACCGCGCACATTGGCGATTCCCTTCATCCATGGCTTTACACCGGGAACGTGCGTGTAACGTGGTACAGCGAGAACTTCGGAAACCTCGCCCATTGCTGCCAGGAAATACTGGCCGTCAAGCGTAAAACCTATACCACTCCAGTACTCGACAGCCTGGCCGTCAGCCGGCAGGCCAAGCGTGCGCTGTTTTGAGCGCTCGGCAATTTCGAGAAGCTTGATGAATCCCTTGGCGGCCATGTTGCCTGCTTGTCTTTCTGGTTATTTGCCGGGAATGAGACCAGCGATGGTCTGCATGAGCAGCGCTTCATCAACCGGCTTGGTGAGATAGTCACTTGCACCCTGACGCTTACCCCAGACACGGTCAGTTTCCTGATCCTTGGTGGTAACAATCACAATCGGAATGTGTGCCGTATCTTCACCCTTGGACAGCTGACGCGTTGCCTGAAAGCCGTTGAGGCCAGGCATCACCACATCCATCAGCACCAGATCAGGCAGCTCGGCCCGCGCCGTGGCCACGCCATCGGCACCATTGGTAGCCTCAAGCACCTTGTGCCCGTGCTTTTCCAGGATTTCACGGAACCGGTAGGTTTCCGTAGGGGAGTCGTCAACAATGAGAATACGCGCCATATCAACCTCGGAAAATCAGTGACACTCAAGCCTTTACGTGGACATGCTGCCGGATGGCACCCAGCAATTCTTCCTTGCTGAATGGCTTGGTCAGGTACTCGTCCGAACCCACGATCCGACCCTTCGCCTTGTCAAACAGGCCATCCTTGGAGGACAGCATGATGACCGGCGTGGACTTGAAGGCCGAGTTGTTCTTGATCAGCGCACAGGTCTGGTAGCCATCCAGGCGCGGCATCATGATGTCAACAAAGATGATGTCGGGGTTGGAGTCGGCAATCTTGGCCAGGGCATCAAAGCCGTCAGTGGCTGTGATCACGGTGCAGCCGGCTTTCTGCAGAAGGGTCTCGGCCGTACGACGAATCGTCTTCGAGTCGTCGATGACCATGACTTTCATACCGTCGAAATTGTCTTCCATTGGAACAGCCTTCTTTGCATGTGAGGCTTTGCGGGCCTGTCTGGGCGAATAACAAAATCCGTAATTACGCTATCGGGCAGCCCCAAGGGGCAGAAACGACAGATTGCCAACGTTTTAGCACAGTTTTCCATGGCCGGCTACAGAGGCAATGCGCAAAAAAAGCCACTCCTAATCAAACAGGGACAATGGCTTAGCGCAACTTTCTGACGAGACACTCAAGGTTGCAGACGGAAGGGTGCCCAACGCTCGGGGCACCCTTCCCCGCTACCAGCCATGAAGCAATGCATCAGCGATGAGTTTCAGGCCAACGCCAATGGTCAGCACCTCAAAAGCCAGTTTGACCACCCTGTTCCCCTTCATCAGCGCCCAGTGCGCCCCCAGATAGCCACCCACCAGGGACCCTGCCAGCAGTGGCGGCAACCACTCCCACTTCACTGGCGTCTGCAGCGACAGCATTAACGCCCCCAGACCATTCCAGAACAGCCCCACCAGCACCAGCGTATAGGAAACTGCACGGGTGTAATCAAGCCCAAACCAGCGCACCAGCCACAAGGTGACAAAAAGGCCGGTGCCGGAGGTCAGCGAGCCATTCAGCATACCGATCAGGAAGAGCCCCGCACCGCCCGCCACCAACCCCCGGACATCCCGATGGCGACGCTCGGCCACCTGACCCAGCGCCGGCCGTCGCCAGGAGTACACCCCCACCCCCAGGGTCAGCACGCCCAGCGCAAGCTCAGCCCAGTTGTCGGGGACTGTCAGAATGACCTGTGTACCGGCCAGCACCCCGGGCAGTCCGCAGGCCAGCACAAAGACCGCAAACCGCCAGTTGAACCTCCCGGAGCGCAGGTGGCGCGCTGTTGCCCCCGCACCAAGGGCAACACTGGCAATCTTGTGTGTTGCCAGCGCCGCCGGGAAGGACAATCCCATCATGAGCAGCACAGGTAACTGCAAAAGGCCGGCACCACCCCCGGCAAGGGCCGACAGCGTGTTGGCGACAAGAGCGACAAGAAACAAAACCACGACATCCATCACTGTCCGCCTCTGCCACATAACCTTAGAATGATGCCGACCATAGCTGCCCTCCGGAGCCCTTAAAATATGCATCGCCTCACTGTACTCATCCTGCTGCTGGGCTCTCTGGCCGGCCAGACCATGGCCGAGGACGCAGACAAGGCACGCTGGTACCGCTTCTACAATGACAAGAACCAGCCAACGATCACTGACCGGATCACCGAGGAACACATCGCCCGCGGCTACGACGCGCTTGACCAGAGCATGCAGGTACTTCGACACGTCCCCGCACAACGGGCACTGACAGCAGAAGAAAACATTGCAGCAAAAGCCCAGCGGGCGGCTGCCAGCAAACGCGCAGACGATGACAAGCAGTTGCTGCGTCTTTACAGCAAACCGGCAGATGCAGAACACACGCGGGACCGTCAGACTGATGCAATCCAGCTTCGTATTGACTTCAGCAGCAGCTCCCTGAACCGTCTGCGCGAAACACGGGCCAAGGAAGCACAACGTGCCGCCGCACTGGAGCGCACTGGCAAGCCCGTCCCGAAGCCACTGGCAGACAGCATCAGCAATTACGACAAGCAGATCCAGCAGTTGCAGACCGAGATTCAGACCCGCAAAGCCGAACAGGAAAAAGTTCGCCAGGAGTTTGCACCCATCATCCAGCGACTGAACGAGCTGACCACACCCCCTGCCAGCAATATGCCACGACCCACACCAACGGTAACACCACCAAAATCCCGCTGACAAACAACACCAATGAAAAAGCCGGCCACCTCAGCCGGCTTTTTCATTGGTAGTCATCGGCAATAAATCAGGCGGAAAGTTGCCGAAACAAGGTTTGCTGGAAATACCGCCACTGGGGCTCCCAATACTCCGTCGGCACCTGGCGGAACCCTGAACGCACAAACCGGCTGATATGCCCCTCAACAAAAGTCATCAACAGATTGGCCGCCGCACTGCTGGTAATGGTCGTACCCAGATTTTCCTTCAGCTCGGCCTCTCGCAACACCTGCCGGACCTGCGCCTCCAGCCGGTCAAAAAACTGCACAATGCGAGCCTGCAGACGCTCATGCTCTCCGGTCAGCGCATCCCCATTAAGAATCCTGGTGATACCCGGATTGCGTTCGGCAAACATCAGCAGCAGGGAAATAATCTTCTCGCAGCGGACGCGTGCATCCTTTTCTTCCTCAAGAATCAGACCGACACGCGAGAAAACAACCTCTTCGACAAAATCGATCAAGCCCTCAAACATTCTGGCCTTGCTGGGAAAGTGCCGGTACAAGGCAGCCTCGGTCACCCCTACCTCTTTCGCCAGTGCCGCAGTGGTTATACGCGCACCTGGCGCGCTCTCCAGCATTGCCGCCAACGCCTGAAGAATATGCTCACGCCTGGAAATCTTTGGTTCAGGAGCAGTCATGCCCACCTCCACGACACCACCCTTCAGGTGGCGCGCTTTCCCTTAATGTTTTTCTTGTTGGAGATGAGCGTCCCCATGCCCTCATCCGTGAACACTTCCAGCAGGGTTGCATGTGGCACGCGCCCATCAAAGATATGGGCACTGATCACGCCACTCTTCACCGCATCAAGCGCACAGGCAATCTTCGGCAGCATTCCACCATAGATGGTGCCGTCGGCAATCAGCTCATCCACATCCGTAGTACTCAATCCTGTGAGCACGTTTTTCTGCTTGTCCATCACGCCTGGAATATTGGTTGCCAGGATCAGCTTTTCTGCCCTCAGCGCTTCAGCCACCTTGCCCGCCACCAGATCCGCATTAATGTTGTAGGAGGCGCCATCATCACCAACACCAATCGGTGCGATCACTGGAATGAAGCCGCCATTTACCAGCACATCCAGCACATCGGTCTTGATACCAACCACTTCGCCCACATGCCCGATATCCAGTTGCTCAATGCTGCCATCTTCATTCACACGACTGAGAAACATCTTCTTTGCACGAATAAGGTTGCCGTCCTTGCCGGTCAGACCGATGGCACGACCACCATTCTGGTTGATGCGATTGACGATAGCCTTGTTGACCTTTCCGCCCAGGACCATTTCTGCCACATCCATGGTCTCGTCGTCCGTGACGCGCATACCATCAATGAACTCCGACTCCTTTCCCATGCGCTTGAGCAGTTCACCGATTTGCGGCCCGCCCCCATGCACCACCACCGGATTTATCCCCACGGTCTTCAGCAGCACGATGTCGCGCGCAAAGGAGTCTTCCGTATCATCACCGGTCATGGCATTGCCACCGTATTTCACGACCACCGTCTTGCCATGAAAACGCTGGATATATGGCAGTGCCTCGGTCAGTACCTTGGCAATATTGAGTGCAGACTCACGCGTCAGCGCCATCTTCGTTTCTCACCAGTCAAAAGGGAATTTCAAGCGAACTGTCGACACTGGCCAGCAGCGTACGGAAGCGTGACTGCACTGCCGCCAACGCAGCAGGCGTCCGCCCTTCAAACCGGGCCACAATGCAGGGGGATGTGTTGGATGCGCGAACCAGCCCCCACGCATCCGGCAACTCGACGCGCAAGCCATCAATCGTGATGATATTGGCATCGGAGAATTTTGCCTTGGCCTTCATGGCCTCAACTAGAGCAAACTTCTTTGCATCCGGCACAGGAATATTGATCTCCGGCGTTGAGGGATTCTCCGGAAACTCTGCAAATACTGCATCTGCATCATCACTTTCAAGAGACAGAATTTCCAGCAATCGCCCTGCTGCATAAATGGCATCATCAAAACCAAACCAGCGGTCATTGAAGAAAATATGGCCACTCATTTCGCCAGCCAGTGCCGCACCGGTTTCCTTGAGCTTGCTCTTGATGAAGGAGTGCCCGGTCTTGCTCATTACCGGGCGTCCACCAAGCCGACTGATCAATGCACCAAGATCGCGCGTGCATTTGACATCAAAAATGATGTCGGCACCGGGGTTTGTGGTCAGTACATGCTTGGAAAGAAGCATCATCAGACGATCCGGGTAAATGTTCTTGCCACTGGCGGTAACAACACCAATCCGGTCACCATCACCATCAAATGCAATGCCAATGTCGGCATTGTTTGCCGCTACCACACCCATCAGGTCTTCAAGGTTCTCCGGCTTGCTTGGATCTGGGTGATGATTGGGAAACTTCCCGTCCACTTCACAGAAAAGCGGCACCACCTCACACCCCATCGCCTCAAGTACACGAGGAGCAATAACGCCGGCTATGCCGTTACCGGCATCAACAACCACCCTCAATGGGCGTGCCAGCACGATATCGCCCGTGACCCGATCAATATAATCCTGCGCCACATTCTGCTGCGAGAGTGCGCCGGCGCCCCCGGAATAGTTCCCCGTCTCAATTCGCTGGCGCAGGGACTGTATTTCGTCTCCTGCCAGCGTGTCATTGGCAATCATGATCTTGAAGCCGTTGTAGTTACCCGGATTGTGGCTGCCAGTAATCATAACGCCCGTGCCAGTACCAATGATCTTGGTAGCAAAATAAAGCACCGGCGTCGGCACCATGCCGACATCAATCACATCCCGGCCACTGGCGCGCAAACCTTCAATCAGGGCGGCATTCATCTGCATTCCTGACAGCCGACCATCCCGGCCAACCACCACAACCTGCTCGCCGCGGGCAACTGCCTCACTGCCGATGGCCAGGCCAATCTTGCGGGCAACGGCCTCGGTGAGCCCCTCACCAACGACACCCCGGATATCGTAGGCCCGGAAAATTTCTGCCGGCACAGGCACACTGTCACTTCCGGGCGCAGCGGCCTGCGACGGGGCTTTTGCCGGCGTCGATTTTGCTGGCACCGGAGCCCCGCCAAGCAATGCCGACGAATCTGCAGCAATGGAAAGATCGCCCAACTCATCATGATACTCTGCCGACTTCACATCAACCTTGCCGGCACGCAACTCTGCACCGTACTGCTCAACGCTGGACAGCACGGATGCGCAGACCTTGAAATTCATGTTGATCTTGTTGCGCGTGCCATAACGGAAATAATTTTCACAAAAGCTGTCCATTGCCTCTGCATCCTCGCGCAGCCGCTTTTGGAGCATGAGCAGCATGACCAGCAACAATCCGCCGACCAGCAGCACCGACACCACGCCCAGGCCAAGCACCATGAGTGACACGGGATTATCACGACCCAGCGTCTTTACCGGAGCAAACCGGACCTCCCAGCCAGGATTACGCGAAGGCGAAACAGCCTCAACAACGCCCTCCACCTCGGGCGCATCACCGGCCGTGAGGATTATTGCCCTTTCACTACCATTACGTTGCACCAGTTCAAACTTGCCCGCCTCTGGTGCAAACCTGGTCAGCGCAGTGGACAGCGGCTTGAACGGCATGCTGAGCAGCAAAACGCCAACCATGTTTGTGCCATCACTGACGGGACGCGCAAACGTCACCACCTGGTCTTTTTCGTAAAAGGAGATCTCCGGCGTCACCTTTGCCCCGGCCGCCACGCGCAACACCATGTCCTGGTGCGCAAAACTCAAGCCATTGGGTACTGCCGGATCAAGCTTTGCATTCACAACCCGTGCGTATACGGCACCGGGATACCGGGCCGTCAGCGTATTGGACTCGGCCGTCTCAAGCACATAAGGCAACAACGCAGAATCACTCAGGGACGATACCGTGGACTCATGCGTACCCAGATAGGCATCCAGCGTTTCCAGATAATGCTGCCGGTAAACCGTAGTCATTGCGTCATGCTGCTGGCGTGCCGCAACATCCACCAGATAATACAGGCTACCCATCACCGCCAGCAGCAGGACAACTGCCGCAAGCAAACTTGGCAAGCCCGCCTGCAGAGGCGTTTTTGCACGCCGCTCACTGGCCGGGCGAGTGGTCTTTTTCTCTGGCTTGCTCTCGTTGCCACTCTCGGCTTTTTTCTTTTTACCCAGCACCATACGTCCCCCGCTAAATCCTGCCGCCAGAAAAGCCGTTAATGCCGGCCCGACGAACCAAATCCACCCGCGCCACGAGCACTGGCATCAAAATCGTCCACCATCCGGAAATCTGCCTGCACAACTGGCACCAGCACATACTGTGCAATGCGCTCACCTGGCTGAATGGTGAAATCTTCCTTGCCGCGATTCCAGCACGACACCATGAGCTCGCCCTGATAATCGGAATCAATCAGACCGACCAGATTACCCAGCACAATGCCGTGCTTGTGCCCCAGCCCCGAACGAGGCAGCACCAGTCCGGCAAACGCATGGTCGGCAATGTGTATGGCAAGGCCGGTACGGATCAGGTGGGTTTCACCCGGGGCAAGCACCAGTGGTGCATCCAGACAGGCGCGCAGATCAAGCCCGGCCGAACCCTCGGTCGCATAGGCAGGCAACGGAAACTCGTTACCGATGCGTGCATCCAGGATTTTCACATCCACGGTTTTCTTCATGTTCTGTCCTTGCAAAAAATCAGCAGTAACTGCACATCAATCAAAAATCACTTCTGCAGGAGTCGCTCAGCCAGCAATTCCACCAGCTGCCGCGCAATAACGGTCTTGCCCGCCTTGTCCAGATGCCGGTCACCATCAGCCCAGATCACCGTCAGGGCATTGTCATCGCTCTGGAATCCGATATCGGCACGCGCCACATCATTGCAGGCAATCATGTCGAGTTTCTTGCGCAACAGCTTCTCGCGCGCATGCTCGATGACCTTCTCGGTTTCTGCAGCAAACCCCAGCACAAACGGGCGATCCGGCCGTGCCGCAATGGTCGCCACAATATCAGGATTCTTGATCAGCTCGAGCGCGATCACATCGGCCGACTTCTTTATCTTCTGCTCGGCCACACGCGCCGGACGGTAATCCGCCACTGCTGCAGTCGCCACAAAAACATCTGCACCTTCTACGGCTGCTTGCGCCGCCAGCAACATCTCGTCGGCGCTCACCACATTCACCCGCCTCAGCCTCGCCGGGGTGGGCAGGCTGACCGGGCCGGCGATCAGCGTCACACGTGCACCCGCCTCTACGCAGGCCTCGGCAATGGCAAAACCCATCTTGCCGGAGCTGTGGTTGCTGAGGTAACGCACGGGATCCAGCGCCTCACGCGTTGGCCCTGCGGTAATCACGACATGACGCCCGGTGAGCAAGCCGCTCTCGAACTGGTCCGCACAGGCATTGGCCAGCTCGACAGACTCCAGCATGCGGCCCTCGCCGACATCGCCGCAGGCCTGGCTGCCCGCTGCCGGACCGAAAACCGCCACGCCCCGGGCCTGCAATGTCGCCAGATTGGCGCGGGTTGCCGGCGCCGCCCACATCTGCTGGTTCATGGCTGGCGCCACCGCCAGCTTTGCCTTTGTTGCCAGCCAGAGGGTGGTCAGCAGGTCATTGGCCACGCCCTGTGCCAGCCGCGCCAGACAGTCGGCCGAGGCTGGCGCCACCAGCACCAGATCCGCCCAGCGGGCCAGTTCGATATGCCCCATCGCTGCCTCGGCTGCAGGGTCCAGCAAGTCGGTATGCACCGGATTGCCGGACAGCGCCTGTAGCGTCAGTGGCGTAATAAAGGATTGGGCTGCCGCGGTCATCACCACCTGCACCTCGGCACCGGCATCACGCAGGCGGCGGATCAGGTCGGCACTCTTGTAGGCAGCAATACCTCCGGACACTCCGAGCACAATGCGTTTGTTGGCAAGACGTGCAGTCATGGGCAATCCATCATGGCGATTCAGCATGGGTAATTCATGGCGTCGAATGAAGGTGACGCAAAGAGAGCGTAAAGATACCATCCGCCCGCACACTAGCGTAGCGCAGACATGGAAAAAGTCAGCGCCTACTGACCGGCAAGGAGGCCGATCACAATGCCCATCACCGACTGGCCGGAGGCAGAACGCCCCCGGGAAAAGCTCATTGCCAACGGCGCCGACAGCCTCTCGGACGCCGAACTGCTTGCCCTGTTCATACGCACCGGCATGAAAGGGCGTACCGCGCTGGACCTGGCCCGCGACTGGATCACCACATTTGGCAGCCTGCGCGGCGTGCTGGACGCCAGCGCCCGCGAACTCACCGCCCTGCCCGGCCTGGGCCCCGCCAAGTTTGCCGAACTGCAGGCCGCTCTCGAGCTGGGCCGCCGTCATCTCGCCACCACACTGGAGCGTCATGACGTCATGAGCAGCCCCGAGGCCACCCGGCATTTTCTCAGCTCGCGCCTGCGCGGCCGGCGCCACGAAGTATTTGCCATCCTGTTCCTGGACAACCAGCACCGCCTGATCGCCTTCGAAGAACTTTTCCAGGGCACGCTCGATGCCTGCAGCGTGCACCCCCGGCAGGTTGTGGAGCGCGCCCTGATTCTCAATGCCGCCGCCGTCATCCTGTCGCACAACCACCCGTCGGGCGTGGCCGAGCCCTCGGGAGCCGACCGCCACATTACAGACCGGCTGCGCGAAGCACTTGGCCTGATCGAGGTCCGGGTGCTGGATCATCTGGTTGTAGGCGAAGGGCGCCCCGTGTCGTTTGCCGAGCGCGGCTGGCTCTAGGTCTTGCCTTGGGCTTTTATACGGATACGATAAAGTGTCGATGTTGACGTAGCCGGGCCGATAGCTCAGCCGGGAGAGCGCCGCGTTCGCAATGCGGAGGTCGAGGGTTCGATCCCCTTTCGGTCCACCAATAAAATCAATTGGTTACAAGACAAGGCTCCCTGCCAGCAAAACCCCATCGATTTTTTATCCAAATACTGACAATTTATGTGGATGGGCATATGGATGGGTAATTGATAGCTCCCGAGTGAATCCCACACGTGGACCGCTCAAAAATCCCTCAATACCTGGCATAACGCCGCCGTGTCGCCTCTTATACCGGCACAATGGCCGTTTCCACCCTGCCATCTTCCTGCATCTCCGGCATTGCTCCGGTCGGGGAGTTCTGGTATAAATCGCACCCCTTGAAATGCGCCGGCCCTTTTTCCCCGGCGCCAGCGCCTTTTGCGGGCGGAATGCGTCGCGGAGTTCATCATGTCCAAGGTTTGCCAGGTTACCGGAAAGCGTCCAATCGTCGGTAACAACGTTTCTCACTCGAACATCAAGACCAAGCGTCGCTTCGAGCCGAATCTGCACTATCACCGTTTCTGGCTGGAAAGCGAGAAGCGCTTTGTACGTCTGCGCGTTTCCAGCAAGGGCATGCGCATCATCGACAAACTGGGTGTAGAGGCCATTGTGGCTGATCTGCGCGCCCAGGGCGTAAAATTCTAACCAGCTCTTCTCAGGAGACTAAGCCATGCGTGACAAGATCCGTCTCGTGTCGAGCGCCGGTACCGGCTACTTCTACACCACGACCAAGAACAAGCGTACCAAGCCGGAAAAGCTTGAGATCAAGAAGTTTGATCCCAAGATTCGCCAGCACGTGATCTTCAAGGAAGCCAAGATCAAGTAATTGGTCTGCATCCTCTCTCGTAAAAAAGCCCGGCATGCCGGGCTTTTTTACGTCCGGACCATGCCTTGTTGACTTCCCGGGGCCACCCCGGCCTCCGCATAATCAGGCTCCGTTGGCGCCCGTCCGCCGTCACAGGAATCGCCAGCAATGCCTGAGCTCCCCGAAGTTGAAACCACCCGCCGCGGCATTCTGGATGCCGTGCAGAATCATCGCGTGCTTAACGTACAGGTGCATGAGCGACGCCTGCGCTGGCCTGTACCCGCCGAGCTGGCCCAGATGCAGGGGCAGCGGGTAACGGACATCACCCGCCGGGGAAAATACCTGCTGCTGCACACCGGCGCCGGCACGGCGCTTGTGCATCTGGGCATGTCCGGCAGCCTGCGCCTGGTGAGCCCGGGAACGCCGCGCAAAACACACGATCACGTCGAGCTCATGCTGGACTCAGGCCTTGTCCTGCGCCTGCATGACCCGCGCCGTTTTGGCTGCTTTCTCTGGCTGACCACACCACCAGATGAGCATCCCCTGCTGGCCGATCTGGGGCCGGAGCCGCTGGAGGACGGGTTTGACGGCGGCTGGCTGCACAGGCTTTCGCATGGCCGAAGTGCCCCGGTGAAAAACTTCATCATGGACAGCCATGTGGTGGTAGGTGTTGGCAACATCTACGCCAATGAGGCGCTGTTCCGTGCCGGCATACACCCGTTACGTGCCGCCGGCCGCATCAGTGCTGCCCGCTATGACAGTCTTGCACAGGCCATCCGTGACATCCTGACCTATGCCATCGGACGTGGCGGCACCACCTTGCGCGACTTTGTAAACACCCAGGGCGAGCCCGGCTATTTCCAGCTGGAGCTGGATGCCTACGGGCGTGGCGGAGAGCCCTGCCACCGTTGCCTGCGCCCCATGAAAGAGGTCCGCCTTGGCGGACGCAGCACCGTTTTCTGCACGCAGTGCCAGCATTAGCCCCTTGTCAGGCTGTGACCGATTTCACCCTCCGCCGGCTTGCATCCCTGCCAGAGAGCGTTTAGAGTCAATAATGTCTGAAGTTTCAGGCCCTTGTGGCGACTTCCTAATAACAGTATCAAGATGCCCGGCAAGCCAGCTGCCTTTTGAGGGAAATATCATGGTATCCATTCAGCGCCGCCTTACCGCCCTGTTCATGTCGCTCATGCTGGGCCTGGCGGCCATGCCTGCCTCCGCCGAAGACATGTACGATGACCAGATCAACCAGCGCCCAAGCGGTATGGCCATGTTTGGTGATGCCGTTCTGGCCCGCCCGCTGCTGCTGGCTGGCACCCTGGTTGGTACCGGGCTGTTTGTGATCACCCTGCCCTTCTCTGCCTTGGGCGGCAATGTGAAAGAAACCGCCGACACACTCGTGGTGGGCCTGGCAAAATCAACATTTACACGCTGCATGGGCTGCACTGAAACGCAGGACAAGTGGAAGAACGCCCAAGCAGCCGAGCAAGCACCGCAATAATACCTGCCCATAAAAAAACCCGCTGCGGCGGGTTTTTTTATGGCTGCTGTCCGGCAGTAAGACGCCGGTACTTTGCATCCAGTTCGGTGTGGGACTCTTCACAGTCCGCATCCTTTGGAATGCAGTCCACCGGGCACAGGCTTACGCACTGCGGCTCGTCAAAATGACCGACACACTCGGTACACCGTAACGGATCAATCACGTAAATCTCGGGCCCGAGCGAAATGGCCTGATTCGGGCAGGCCGGCTCGCACACATCGCAATTGATGCACTCGTCAGTAATCTTGAGGGCCACGCAGCAACCTGCTCCCCGCGCAATGCAACGGTCTGCTACTTTCCCAGTTTCTGGCGGAAAGCATCAGCCACTTGTGCCGGCACGAACTTGGTGACATCCCCGCCCAGCACGGCAATCTCGCGCACCAGCGTGGAGGAAATGAAGGAGAGATGTTCGGCTGGCGTAAGGAAGACCGTCTCGAAGTCGGGCATCAGCTGGCGGTTCATGTTGGCCAGTTGGAACTCGTATTCAAAATCCGACACGGCGCGCAGGCCGCGCAGCACGACGTTGGCATTCTGTTCCTTGACGAAAAAGGCCAGCAACTTGGAAAAGCCCTGCACCTCTACGTTGGGCAGGTGTGCAAGCACATCACGGGCCAGATCAACACGCTCCTCCAGGGAGAACATCGGTCCTTTTTTCTGGCTGGCCGCCACGGCCACAATGACATGATCGAACATGCGCGCAGCGCGCTCGATAAGATCCTTGTGGCCATTGGTCATCGGGTCAAACGAGCCGGGATAGACAACGCGGGTATGGCTCATGCAGAACATCCGTCAGTAAATCGTAATCTGCACGAAGAATAACGGAATACCGTCCCAGTCTCCATGACCCGTCAGCACACATCCGGGCGTGATGGCCTCAGGGCGTAATGGTCGCCACGGCACGCTTGACCTTGTCTTCACCCCAGCTTTTGGGCTGGGTCGGTGCGGCACCCGGCACGACCGTGGTGCCCAGCCCCGCCTTGTCGAGTTCGACCGTGCCTTCGGCCGTCTGCACATAGACGCCTTTGCCCTCCAGCATGATCACATCCAGACCATTCTCGGTGAGGCCGTAGCCGCCCCAGAAATCCGTGCCGCGCACACCGATGGTGGCCACCTTCGTGCGCACTTCATACCGGTGTGCGCGTCTGGTGATAAACCCGGTAATGCTGCGGAAGGCACCGCGCGCAAGATCAAACGTTGCCACATTGGGCTTGTCACGATAGATGCGGTATTCGCGGATGGTGAATTCACTGTCCTTGCCAACCGTGACGAGAGAACCATCACGCAGACGCAACTCGACAATGCTGGACGGCCCCGTCACAAAACGGTCGCCCATGCACACCTTTACACCGATAAAGGGCGTGAACTGGCGCGTCGGGCGCTCGACCCGGACATCACCGACAATACGCACGACATCCCCGACACGACAGGGCGCGGCCTGGACCAGCGAAGGCACCAGCAACAGCGCAACAATACCCAGCAGACGATTCACATAAACCTCCGGCAGCAAATCCCGGCCCATCCTGTGAGCCATCAAGTCCAACCGGAGACTAGCCGGGTATTGACCAAAATGCAGCCCTACACACTCATATTGCTGCAACCGGCAACGGCTTCAGCTCGGCTGCCAGCATCGTCGCCAGACGCGCCACCATGCCATAGATGGACAACTGCGGATTGGCGCCGATACTGGTGGGGAACAAGGATCCATCCATCACGGACAACTGCTCCAGATGCAGGAAGCGCCCGTTGCTGTTGGTGACTGCACGCGCAGGATCTTCCCCCATGGCGCAGCCTCCCATGACATGTGCCGAACCGATACGGGTCTGGAACTTCTCGATGGGCAAAGTTTTGATGGCTTGCTGGCACTGGGCCCAGCTGGTGAAGTACGGCAGGTTGAGCTGGTTGAGCCGCACCGCTTTTGCACCGGCGGCAAACTGGATTTCTGCCATTGCCAGAAAAGCGCGCCGCAAGCCATCACGCAGTGCATCTGTCAGCGGATAGTCTACCGTCGGTGCGCCGTCATCACGCAGGCTGACCGTACCGCCCGGACTATCCTCGACAAAGCCGTCGCGGCACAGGGCAATCAGGCCATTGATATGCCCGAGCCCCTGCATTTCCTGCGCCAGGGCAGGACCATGCCCCCCCAGCAAGCTGGACGCCAGACCGGGCTGCAGCGGAATGGCTTCGATCTTGAAACCCATCGGCCCGGTAGCGCCATCCTTCCACTGGAAGTGATCGGAATACAGGGACTGCGGTGCACCGTTCCAGGGTTCGATTTTCTCGTCAAAGCGGGCAAACACGGCATTGACCGGATGCAGCATGGTGCGCTTGCCAATGGTCCGGTAGGGGTCCGGTACATCCGAGCGCAACAGGAGCCCTGGATTGTTGATGCCGCCACCGGCCAGCACCACATGACGGGCGCGCACGGTCAGCGCAACACCTGTCGGGGTCACGCCATCCTGCTGCATGCCCAGACACAGCACGCCGGTGGCGCGCTTGCCGTCATGCAGGATTTTTTCGGCACGGGCACGATGATAAAGACGGGCGCCATTCCTGAGCGCTTCGGGAATGGTGGTGATCAGCATGGATTGCTTGGCATTGGTGGGGCAACCGAGACCGCAATAACCCAGATTCCAGCAACCCTCCACATTGCGGGGAATGCCCTGCCAGCTCCAGCCAAGCTTGTCGCACCCGCGACGGATGACGTCATTGTTGGCATTGGCCGGCACCGTCCAGATACCAATTTTCAGCCGCTGCTCCATGCGCTCAAACCACGGGGCCATCTGCTCTTTCTGCATACCCTTCACACCATGCACATCCGTCCATTGCGCCAGCGTGAGAGGTGGTGTGCGAAAGCTCGACGTCCAGTTTACCGTGGTCGACCCGCCGACACTGCGCCCCTGCAGGATCGTGATGCTGCCATCCTTGCTGGCACGGGCACCGCCCTCCTGATACAGGTCGCGGTAGGCAGTGCGCTCATCCAGACGGAAATCACGCGAGGTGCGCAGCGGACCTTCCTCGATCAGCACCACATCAAGCCCGGCCTGAACCAGGATTTCTGCCGCCGTACCTCCACCTGCACCCGTACCGACAATCACCACATCGCAACTGATTGTTTCATCCCTGCGCAACTGCCCGGCATGTACCGATTTCCAGCCCGCCTCAACACCTTCGGCAAACGCATCCTTGATATCGCGAATCTCGACCATTGTATTGACCTCAGCCCACAACACGCGGGGGAATGTAATTGATGGCGCCCCAGGCGCGCGGCTGCATGTACCAGTTCATTGCAATCATCTGGGTCAGCGCAATATAGCCTGCACGCAAGAGACCGAAGCGGCTATGGCTCCATGACGCCAGAAAGGCACTGATGTCTGCAGGCGATGCCTCCGCCCAGTCCTTGTCCAGCCCCGCAACGGTGTATCGCGTCGGAGGAAAGGTCAGCAGGTCAAACAACTGGTTAACCTGCTGCTGCCCGGCACGACTGCTGGCTGCCAGCAGCGAATCGAGCAACTGGATGCTTTCATTCACGACAACCGTACGTGACTCGTCGGCAGGCAATGCACCTTCAAGCACAACCGGCATGAGGGCACGCAAAACCACCAGGTCTCCTGCACGCAACACCCTCAGGCCGTCTGCCGGTGGCGCGCTGGCACACCCGGTCAAGGCTGCAGAAAACGAAACCGTCGAAAGAGTCAGCGCGCCCCAGAAACCGGTACGCAGAAAATCACGGCGCCCTGTGTCTACGGAAAGTGATACAGCAACAGGCTTCATGAAACGCTCCAGCCATCAACACAAACTTCATTCATAAAAAAAGGGCTTTCCGGCAGTGAGTGCACGGAAAGCCCTTGTGATGCCATCAGGGCTGCAGATTACTTGAGCAGATAATTCTTGATGATCTTGTGAACACTCTTGTTGAACGGCGGAAGCACGTAGCGCATTGCATAAAACCTCGGCTTTTCCAGCACGGCCTTGGCATTCGACATTGCCATGAAGCCTTCGCGGCCATGGTATTTGCCCATGCCCGACGCACCAACACCACCAAAGGGCAAGTCATCCACACCCACATGGCTCATCACTTCGTTGACGCACATGCCACCGGAGTGGGTATTGGCAGCGACGTAATCGGCACGACCGGAGTTCCAGTCGAAATAATACAGCGCCAGCGGGCGCGGACGGCTGTTGATGTAACCCAGCGCATCATCCAGCGTGGAGTATTCGGTAATGGCCAGCACCGGTCCGAAAATTTCGTTCTGCATGATCTGCATGTCCGGCGTAACACCGGTCACCAGTGTTACCGGAATCTTGCGTGTATTCACGAAGGATTCATTGGCCGGATTGATCTCGATGATCTTTGCACCCTGTGCACGCGCATCGTCCAGATAGCTCTGTACGCGCTTGTACTGCTTGTCATTGATGACGCTGGTGAAGTCCGGATTGTTCAGCATGGTCGGGTACATCTTGCTGACCTGCGCAGTGAAGGCGGCGACGAATTCCTGTGTCTTGCCTTTTGGCAGCATCAGATAATCCGGTGCCACACAGGTCTGTCCGGCATTCCAGCACTTGCCGAAGGAAATGCGTTCGGCCGCATCCACAATCGGATAGGAATCGTGCACCACCACTGGCGACTTGCCACCCAGCTCCAGCAGCACGGGCGTCAGGTTCTTGGCAGCTTCGGCCATTACGGTACGACCGACATTGGTCGAGCCGGTGAACGTGATCTGGTCAAACGGCAGCTTGGGGAATGTTTCGGAAATCTCGCCACGGCCGGTAAATACCGCAACGTGATCCTCGGCAAAGGCTTCGGCCAGCATTTTCTTGACCGTCTCGCCCACGCGCGGGGTAAAGCCGGACATCTTGATCATCACGCGATTACCTGCAGCAAGGGCGCACATGAGCGGGCCGACTGCCAGGAAAATCGGGTAGTTCCACGGCACGATGATGCCCACCACACCCAGCGGCTGATACACCACCTTGGCAGACGCAGGCATCTGGAGTGCGCTGACATGGCGCTTTTCCGGACGCATCCATTTGCGCAGGTTTTTCTTGTAGTACTTGGCTGCCTCCAGCGAGGTCAGGATCTCGGCAATCTTGGTCTCGTCCTTGGAACGGCTGCCAAAGTCATCATTGGCGGCCTGGGCCAGTTCGTCGATATATTTCACGAAGACGCGACGGAACTGCTCAAGATGGGCGATGCGCTCATCGGCACTAGGCATCGGACGCTGGCGATATGCCTGCTTCTGCAACTGGAACACACGATGCAGCTCGGCAATTTCCGGATTGGCAGAAGGCATTTCGACGAGATTGGCAACCATGGTGAAGTCCTCGGTAAGGCAGAGCCCGGTCCCGGGCCGTGAATGGGTTACATTTCTAGAGTATTTGCTCTAGACTGTCAATCGTGCGTTAGTTTCAGACCCCTCATCAAGGAAGCCGGCGTGAAGACTCGCGACAAGATCCTCATGAAAAGCCAGGACCTGTTCAATGAACGGGGCGAGCGCAATGTGACCACCAACCACATTGCGGCGGCCCTTGGCATCAGCCCCGGGAACCTCTATTACCACTTTCGCAACAAGGAGGAGATCATCTTTGATCTTTTCCTGCAGTACGAAAGCCGGACACAGTCACTGCTGATGGCGCCGGCCGACCGCGACCTGACCTATACGGACAAGATCGGCTACTTCGAAGGCATCCTGAACAACATGTGGGAATACCGTTTCCTGCACCGCGACCTGGAGCAGATCCTGGATGGCAACCCCGCCCTGCGTGAGCGCTATCGCAACTTTGCGCTGCTGATACTGAATCAGGGACGCCGGATTTACGAACGGCTGGCCGAGTCCGGCCTCGTGGAAGCGGATGACGATGCCATCGAGGCACTCATCGTAAACATCTGGGTGGTCACGTCAAGCTGGATTTCCTTCCTGCATACCTCTGGTATCTACGGCAAAAATGAAGATATAAGCCGCGATCTTCTGAGAAAAGGCATTTACCAGATCGTCATGCTGGAAGCGCCTTACCTGCGTGGAGAGGCCCAGGACAAGCTACCCGAGATGAAGCACTACTATGGCGGGCCGGCAAATCCTGACCAGTCGTCGCTACGAATGGCATAAAATAGCCAAATCAACAGCTTGCGAAGGAATCCAAGAACTCACTTGAGTTTTTGCCAAGCCTGTCATAGTCTCGGGCAAAGAAGTAATTCATTGTCAGTGCCACTACTGATCAGCCCGGCCGGCTGCAACCCATGGAAGCTCAACCATGTCACCACAAAAACTGTTGACCGCAATCATCCTTTCTTCCGGCGCACTGGCACTGTCCGCCAACGCCAGTGAAATTGAAAAACCCTATATTGGCCTGGATTACACAATGCTGCAGGTTGAGGACACTGGCATTGATGTTGAGCCCCAAGCCATCAGAGTCCGCGGCGGGTCGGTGCTCGGCAAATACCTCGCCGTCGAGGCACATGCCGGCGCTGGCGTGAACAGCGACACCGTTACTGGCGCACGCATCAGCCTGAAGTCGCTTTATGCCGTTTATCTGCGACCGCAAGTCTCGCTCGGTGCACTGCACCTTTACGCACTTGCCGGTTATGGCTACCTGAATATCGCCGTCAAGGATCAGCTCAACGACTCATATGATGAGGACGATTCGGACTTCACCTTCGGCGCCGGCGCCCAACTTGATCTGGGTGAAAAGTGGGGCGTAAATGCCAGCTACGTGCAACACCTCAAGGATGCCGACTACAAGGTGGAATCCCTGAGCGCCGGTGTTGTGTACCGCTTCTGACGCCTGGCACACCTGCCGGTAACGGCAGTCTGCCTCAAGCAATCCCCGACATTTCCGCCAGTTGCAGGGCGAGAAAGTCGGGGATTCTTTTTTCCAGGTAATACTGCGGCGCCAGTGGTGTCCCTCCCCCTATGAACCCGACATGTCCCCCACGCCGGCATAACTCGAAATGCACGGCAGGAGAGAGCTCATGCGCACCGGGTAGCACCTCCGGTGTCATGAAGGGATCATCGGCGGACTGGATCACCAGTGTTGGCTGCGCAATCCGGGACAGGAACTGGCGGGGACTTGAGCGGTCGTAATAGTCGTGCACATCCTGAAAGCCGTGCAACGGTGCAATCACCTCGTTGTCATAGTGCCAGAAAGAGCGAAATGGGCCCCGCCCCAGTTGCTCCCGCACCATCAGGGCGGCGGCATCCTCACCGCGCCGCTCCAGATGCGCCGCTTTTTCGTGCCAGTATGCGACCAGCGTTTCCATGAAGTGCTGGCGATAGACACGTGAAAAGCCGCTGTCCATGCGATCCGCACACAACGTCAGCAGCAACGGAACCGAGACGGCAACCGCTGCAAAAACCGGCGCTGATGACTGCTGTTCGCCCATCAGCTTGATCGTCATGCTGCCACCCAGTGAGTAGCCAACCAGCGCCATGGGCGTCTTCGGACAACACTGGCCCATATGGTGCAGCACCCGGGCAACGTCATCACTGGCGCCGGCATGATACGCACGCGGCCGGTTATTGGGGCGACCACTGGCGCCGCGACAGTTCATGGCGACACTGGCCCAGCCACGCGCCGCCAATGCGGCCTGCAACCCGAGCACATAATGCGATTCGCTGGAGCCGGACAGGCCATGCACAACCAGCACCAGCGGAGACTCACCGGACCATCCGGCCGGTTTATGCCAGTCCAGGTCCAGAAAGTCGCCATCCGGCAGCAACAGCTCTTCACGCGTGCGCGAAAGCACAGGTGGGCGCCTGAAGAAATTCGAGAACAGCGTCTGGGCGTGCGCATTGCGCAACCACCAGGCCGGGCGAAAGGGGCTCTCGAACAATCCCGTCGGAAAGTGCGTACTCATGCCTGTTCTCCGTAACGCGCAAGAAAGGCATGCACCAGCCCCGCACGTGTCGTCCGGATCACCTGCATGTCCTCCGGCAGGCCGAGCGCCGCCCAGTCCAGCTCGGACTCGATATAGAGCAGCGACCCCGGATGCAACAGGTTTGCGCGCAGCAGCGTACTGACCGTGGATGCCACCAGCCCCTTGTTGTACGGCGGGTCCAGAAACACCACATCAAAACCATTCAGTGGTCGCCAGTCGCCGGGACTGGCCAGCAAGGCCCCTGCATCCCCACACAACAGACGGGCGTCTTCAGCACCCAGCTCAGAGGCCGCCTGTTGCAATGCCTGGTACTGCGGTCGCTGCCGCTCCACCATGACCACAGAGGCTGCGCCACGCGACAGCGCTTCAAAACCAAGGGCACCGCTGCCGGCAAACGCATCAAGACAGTGTGCCCCCGGAATTTCAAACTGCAGCCAGTTGAACAGCGTTTCCCGGACCCGGTCCGGCGTGGGGCGCAGGCCCTCGGCGTCGACAAAACGCAGGCGCCGGCTGCGCCACTTCCCGCCAACGATGCGCAGGGTGTTGCTGCTGCCGGGCCGGCTCATGACTTTGACTTTCCGACCGTGATGGCCATCAGGCGATCCGGCTGCACATGCCGGCGAAACGCCGCACGAATGTCGGCGGGCGTAACGGCCTCGATACGTGCCAGATACTGATCCAGATAATCCAGCGGCAAGCCATAAAAACCGATGGCGCCCAGATAACCCACAATACTGGCATTGCTGGAGGCGCTCATGGGAAAGCCCTGCACAATGCTCGTCTTGGCCTCACGTATGGCCGCCTCATCCGGACCCTGCTTCACGAAATCCGCGAGGATCTGGCGCGTCAGCCGCAGGGCCTCATCACTCTGGTCGCTGCGTGTCGAGAGACTGATCAGGAATGGTCCTTCCGCACGCATTGGGGTGAATCCGGAATACACGCCGTAGGTCAGTCCCCGCTTCTGGCGCAGCTCCCGCATCAGCAGCGATGTGAACGCGCCACCACCCAGAATCTCGTTGCCGACCAGCAACGCATAGAAGTCCGGGTCGCTGCGACTGATACCGGCAGCACCCAGCAGGATATGCGTCTGTTGCGAAGGAAACTCATGATGCAGGTGACGCGCCTTTTTCAGTGGCGGCACTTCTGGCAGCGCCGGAGCAGGCTCCCCCGCCGGCAGGGCCGCACTGAGATCATCAGCCACCTTCTCGGCCGTGGCGCGATCAAGATCGCCCACCAGGGCAATCGTCAGGTTGCGTGCCACATAAAAGCGCTGATGAAACCGTGCCAGATCGTCCCGGGCCAGCTTTGCCAGCGTGGTGCGGGTACCTGAGGGAGGCTTGGAATAGGGGTGCTTGCCATACACATTCTGATAAAACAGCCGGCTGGCCAGGGCAGCCGGGGACTGCTCCTGCTGCTGCTGACCGACCTCACTGCCCTGCTGGATGCGGGCAAAGGGCCCGGCCGGAAATGCCGGATGTGCCACTACGTCGGCAAACACCGCCAGTGCGGGCTCGCGGAAGGCCGGATCACTCAGCACCCGCAGCTCCGCCACCGCCATGTCGCGATGCGCAGACGAGCTGTAGCTGGCACCCACCTGTTCAAAAGCGGCAGCAATTGCAGACGTATCGCGCGATGCAGTGCCTTCATCAAGCATGCGACTGACCGAGGAGGCCAGCCCCCCCAGCTCGCCATCACGTGCCGCGCCCGCATCAAACACCAGACGGACATCCAGCATGGGCAACTCGTCTGCCCGGACAAAAAGCACGCGCGCCCCGTTACCGGTTGTCCATGACTCGATGGCAAAGTGACGACGACTCAACGGCGCTGCTGACAATGTCCCGGGACTCTCCAGACGCTCAAGCGACGTCACCGGGCCTGCGGACGCGCTACCAACCTTTGATGCCTCGGCCAGTGTCGCCCCCAGCAACAGCGAGCCCCCGACAACGAGAGTCACGAAAATACCCTGCTTCATGGCAATACTCCCGCAGCCAGTTCAGACGGCTCCAGCCGGAGCAGCGTACGACGCGATGGTACCAGCCAGCGCCCCGCTGCCTGCTGCACGGATTCCGGGGTAATGGTGCGCAAGGCCTGCGGCCACTCCTCCAGGGCACGCCACGAGGACCCCACACTCTCAAGACGACCAATGCTGGTAGCTTGCTCACGCACGGAGTCCCGGGAGAACACATCCTCAGCCAGCAGCCCTGCAAATACGCGCTGCAACTCTTCGGCCGTAACCGCTTCCGTTTTCAGCTTCTCGATTTCGGCCAGCAACGCCGACTGTACGTCATCAAGCGTCTTGCCCGGCGCAGGCACGGCAGTCACCACAAACAGGGTATCGCCGCGCGCAAACGGGTCATAACCGGAGCTGACGGCCGCCGCAACGCGCTGCTCACGTACCAGACGGGTTTCCAGACGGGCACTGAAGCCCTCGTCCAGCACCCCGGCCAGCAGGCGCAGGGCCTCGGCCTCACCAGGCTGTCCGGTATGACGCGAAGGCACATTGAAGCCGAGATAAAGGGCCGGCACCTTGCCCGGCAGGCGCAGCGTCATCTGCCGCTCGCCAGGCTCGGCGAGCTCGCGTGGTGGCCACACCACCGGCAGGGGATGCGAAGGAATGGCAGCGAAATAACGGTCGGCCAGCGCACGCACCTCCTCCGGCTGGACATCGCCGGCAATGACCAGCGTGGCGTTATTGGGCGCATACCAGGTGTCGTACCACTTTTTCAGATCCTCCAGTGTCAGCGTCTCCAGATCACGCATCCAGCCCACGGTGGGCTGGCGACTGGAGCTGGTCAGCCAGGCCAGTGCATGAAAGCGCTCCAGTGCGAGCGACTGGGGATTGTCATCGGTACGCTGCCGGCGCTCCTCCATGACCACACGGATTTCCTGTGCCACCTCGTCCGGCTTGAACACCAGATTGCGCATGCGGTCCGCCTCCAGCTCCAGCGCCAGCGCCAGCTTGTCGGCGGTATACACCTGGTAATAGGCGGTGTAGTCATCCGTGGTGAACGCATTGTCTTCACCGCCGTACATCGACACGATGCGGGAGAACTCGCCATTGGGCACCCTGGTGGTGCCCTTGAACATCATGTGCTCCAGCGCGTGCGACATGCCGGTGAGGCCTTGCGGCTCAAGACTGGAGCCGACGCGGTACCAGATCTGGGCCACCACCACTGGGGAGCGGTGGTCTTCGCGCACCACCACCTTGAGACCATTATCGAGACTGAACTCGGTCGTGACCGGGGAAGCCGCCTGCAGCAGACAGGGCATGACCAGCAGCGCCGGTAAGAGCCGGCGGAGAAAGCGTGGTGTCATGAGAATTCCGGAAATCAGTAAAAAAGACCTGACGAAGAGAGCGTTACCCGCCACCCCCCGAGGCTGGTAGCATAGCCCATCCCGCTAACGGGCTGCAGACCAGCCCGGCTTGAGTTTGTTGCATTCATGTCTGATCCGAAAACCCCCGAAAGTCCCGGCGAGAAATCACTGGGCAGTGCCATGAAAGGCTGGTTTGGCCTGAAGCCCGAGACGCCTGCGCCTGACACCGCAGGGCCAGCCACGCCCCGTCCCGACAGCAATGCTCCAGAGGCCCAGGCCGAAGGCGGCAGCTTCATGGAGCGCATGAAGGCCGGCCTGTCGCGCACACGGTCTTCTTTCAGCAACGGCATGGCCACGCTGTTGATCGGCGGCAAGGAAATCGACGACGAACTGCTGGAAGATATCGAAACCCAGATGCTGGTCGCCGACATCGGCATCGACGCCACGCGCCGCATCATCGACGCCCTGACCGAGCGCGTCTCCCGCAAGGAGCTCACACACTCCAATGCCCTGTACAAGGCATTGCAGGGCGAGCTGACCGAACTGCTGGAGCCGCACGTCGCACCACTGGTCATCGACACCACGAAGAAACCGTTCGTGATCCTGATGGTGGGCGTGAATGGTGTGGGCAAGACCACCACCATCGGCAAACTCGCCAAGCGCTTCCAGCGCGAGGGCAAGAGCGTGATGCTGGCCGCTGGCGATACTTTCCGTGCTGCTGCCGTGGAGCAGTTGACGATCTGGGGCGAGCGCAACAACGTACCCGTGGTTGCGCAAGGCTCCGGAGCGGATTCTGCCTCGGTGATTTTTGATGCCCTGACCAGCGCCCGGGCCAAGGGCATAGATGTGCTGATTGCCGATACGGCCGGCCGCCTGCACACCAAATCCAATCTTATGGAAGAGCTGAAAAAAGTCTTTCGTGTGATGCAGAAAATCGACCCGAGCGCACCGCATGAAACCATGCTGGTGGTGGATGCCGGCACCGGCCAGAACGCGCTCTCACAGGTACAGGAGTTTCATCAGGCCGTGGGCCTGACCGGCCTCACGGTTACCAAACTCGACGGGACGGCGAAGGGGGGTGTGCTGTTCAATATTGCCAGTCGCACGAATGTACCCATCCGGTTTATCGGCGTGGGTGAAAAGATCGACGACCTGCGCCCGTTCGAGGCAAAGGATTTCGTGTCAGCCCTTTTTGATGACGAACAGTGATTCTGATGACGAGCATTGAACGCGCATGATTGTTTTTGACAATGTCAGCAAGACCTACCCTTCCGGCTTTGAGGCACTGAAGCAGGTCAGCTTTACCCTGGGTACCGGTGAGATGGCTTTTCTGACCGGCCACTCAGGTGCCGGCAAATCCACCCTGCTCAAGCTGATCCTGCTCACCGAGCGGGCCAGCCATGGCCGCGTGGAAGTGAACGGCCAGGACCATGCCACCCTGAAGGGGCGCGGCATTGCCCTCGCCCGCCGCCAGATCGGCATGGTGTTCCAGGATCACAACCTGCTGGATGATCGCAGCGTCTTTGACAATGTCGCCCTGCCCCTGATCATCAATGGTCTGGATGCCCGCGAGATTCCGCGTCGCGTCCATGCCGCACTGGATCTGGTGGGCCTGGCCCACCGCGCCAGTGCCTCACCCGTGACCCTGTCCGGCGGCGAGCAGCAACGTGTCGGCATTGCCCGTGCCGTGGTGAGCAAGCCGCAACTGCTGCTGGCCGACGAGCCCACCGGCAACCTTGATCCGGAGCTGGCCGCCAGCGTGATGAACATTTTCGAGGAGCTGTCATCGGTCGGCGTGAGCATTCTCATTGCCACGCATGACCTGCCCCTGATTGCCCGTTATCGTCATCGCCTGCTTACCTTGCGTGACGGCCAGCTGGTGCGCGACAGCAATATGATGGAGGGATCGTCATGAGTGCCGGCGCCCGCAAACCCCGTAAAACCGTATCAACCATCCTGGCGCACTGGCGTGCACATCATGCCCGCGAGGCCCGTGCCAGCCTGCTGCGTCTGCTGTCCACACCGATTGCCACCACCATGACCATGCTGGTCGTGGCACTGGCACTGGCACTGCCGACCAGTTTTTCGCTGCTGCTCGACAATGCCCGCCATCTGGTTGCCCGATGGGATGGCCAGGCACAGATATCCCTGTACCTGCGCCAAGACCTGGCACTGCCGGCCCAGGAAGCGCTGTTCCGCCGCATGGAGGCACGCCCCGACATTGCCCGTGCCCGCCTCATCACTCCGGCACAGGCCCTGGAAGAATTCCGCACACTCTCCGGTTATGGCGAAACACTTAACCTGCTGGATGAAAACCCCCTGCCGCCCGTCATTGTGGTGTGGCCTGCCGACACCGACACCAGAGCCGTCAGCGGCCTGCGCGATGCCCTTGCCGCCATTCCCGAGGTTGAGGGGGCAGACATTGATCTGGCCTGGGTACAGCGCCTGAATGCCCTGCTGGAGCTGGGCGAACGCCTGTTGCTGGCACTGGGGCTGGCGCTGGGAGCAACCGTGCTGCTGGTAGTGGGCAACACCATCCGGCTGGGCTTTGAGTCACGCCGTGACGAGGTAAAGGTCCTGAGCCTGCTGGGCGCCACCGATGCCTTTGTCCGCCGCCCCTTCCTGTACACGGGCCTGTGGACCGGGCTGGCCGGCGGCCTGCTGGCCTCGCTGGTGGTGGCGGCAGTGTTCTGGTGGCTACAGGCACCGGCAGAAGAGCTTGCCGGTCTCTACCACAGCTCCTTTGTCCTGCACGGGCCGGGCGTTGGCACGGTATTGGCCCTGCTGCTGGGCAGCGCCCTGCTGGGGCTGACCGGGGCATGGCTGGCGGTCAGCCAGTTGCTGCGGTCCATGACCCGCTGACGTTACAAAACCCCATCAGTTCAATACCGTTCAGGTCTTTAGCACTCCCGCCCGGTGAGTGCTAATATCAAAGGATGAACCTGAACCCTGATGGAGTATCACCCACGATGTCGACCCGCCATGAACTAGTGCCGGTTGTGTTGTCGGTTCCCGGGGCCAACCTCGGCGCCTACATGACCACCGTCCACGGCATTCCCGTGCTGACGGCCGATGAAGAACGCGTCCTCGCTGAGCGTTACTTCAATGAAGAAGACGTTGATGCAGCCCGCCAGCTGGTGCTGTCGCACCTGCGTTTTGTCGTGCACATCGCCAAGAGCTATGCCGGTTACGGCCTGCCCCAGGCCGACCTGATCCAGGAAGGCAATGTCGGCCTGATGAAAGCCGTAAAGCGCTTTGATCCGGGCATGGGCGTGCGTCTGGTCTCGTTTGCCGTGCACTGGATCAAGTCCGAGATTCACGAGTACGTGATCCGCAACTGGCGCATCGTCAAGGTCGCCACCACCAAGGCGCAACGCAAGCTGTTCTTCAACCTGCGCAGCAAGAAAAAGGGTTCAGGCCGCCTGAGCGTGGCCGAGGCCGAGCGCATCGCCAGCGACCTGAACGTGACGCCGGAGCAGGTCATCGAGATGGAGGGACGACTGTACTCCTTCGATGCCTCCTTCGATGCTGCACCGGACGAAGACGAGGACCGTGCCGGTCAGGCGCCTGCCTACTATCTGGAAGACAACCGCTACGACCCGGCCGTACAGCTGGAAGAAGCAGACTGGGAAGCAGACTCCACCGAGCGCCTGATGGCCGCGATGGGCAAGCTCGACGCCCGCAGCCAGGCCATTCTGGCCCGGCGCTGGCTGGCCGAGGACAAGGCCACGCTGCATGAACTGGCTGCCGAATACGGGGTGTCCGCCGAACGTATCCGCCAGCTGGAAAAGAATGCGATGGAAAAGATCAAGGCAACGCTGACGGCCTGACTTGTTCGCCATTGCCCGTTACACTAACGCCGCGCCCGACGCGGCGTTTTTATTTGTCTTCCGCTGACCTTCACTGCCCTCACCCGGACAGTGAAGGGGACACCCGTGATGCCCAATTTCATTTCCATCGCCAGCCTCAACCTGCTGCTGGCCGTTACCCTCGGCGCCTTTGGTGCACACGGCCTGAAGGCGCGCGTCAGCGCCGAGCAGCTGGCGTGGTGGCACACGGCCGTGCAATACCACTTCTGGCATGCGCTGGGCCTGTTTGGTATCGGCCTGCTGTTGCTCAGCCAGCCCGCACTGAATGGTGGCCGCACAGCCGGCTGGCTGCTGCAGGCCGGCATCGTGATTTTTTGCGGCACGCTCTATGCGATGACCCTGGGCGCACCGCGCTGGTTTGGTGCCATCACGCCGATTGGCGGCCTGCTGATGATGGCCGGTTGGGCCACCCTGGCCTGGGCCACGGTAAAGCTGGGGTAACGGCATGCAGATCCATCTGAATGGCGAGCTTCATGAATGCCCTGATGCCATGACACTGGCCGCGCTGGTGGCAACCCTCGACCTCGCCGGCAAACGCATTGCTGTCGAGATCAATGGCGAGATTGCACCGCGCAGCCAGCATGCATCGATCATCCTGCACGCCAATGATCGTGTGGAAATCGTGCAAGCCATTGGCGGTGGCTAAGGCCCGACCGGGCAACGGCAGACTCACGGCAATACATACTCTTTCTCACCAGACAGGCACTGCATTTTTCCTCGCGGCGAAACAGTGAATGAACATGACAGATACCCTCACGATTGCCGGCAAGACCTACTCATCGCGTTTGCTGGTAGGCACCGGCAAGTACAAGGATTTCGACGAGACCCGTGCCGCCATCGAGGCCTCCGGGGCGGAAATCGTCACCGTGGCCATCCGCCGTACCAACATCGGCCAGAATGCCGGCGAGCCCAACCTGCTGGATGTGCTGTCGCCGGACAAGTACACCATCCTGCCGAACACGGCCGGCTGTCACTCCGCCGACGATGCCGTGCGCACCTGCCGTCTGGCGCGCGAACTGCTGGACGGTCACAAGCTGGTGAAGCTGGAAGTGCTGGCCAATGACCACACGCTGTACCCGAATGTGGTCGAAACATTGAAGGCCGCCGAAGTGCTGGTAAAGGACGGCTTTGACGTGATGGTGTACACCTCGGACGACCCGATCATTGCCAAACAGCTCGAAGAAATCGGCTGTGTGGCGGTGATGCCGCTTGGCTCGCTGATCGGCTCTGGCCTGGGCATCGTCAATCCCTACAACCTGCGCATCATCCTAGACCAGGCGAAAGTGCCGGTACTGGTGGATGCCGGGGTTGGCACCGCCTCCGATGCCGCCTATGCCATGGAGCTGGGCTGCGAGGCCGTGCTGATGAACACCGCCATCGCGAAAGCAAACAGCCCGGTGCTGATGGCCTCGGCCATGAAGAAGGCCATCGAGGCCGGCCGCGAGGCTTTTCTGGCCGGCCGCATGGAGAAGAAGCTGTACGGCTCTGCCTCCAGCCCGATCACCGGCAAGTTTTTCTGACCTTATCCGGTGCTGCACCGTTCAACGGCGCGGCATCCCGTTTTTCATTTTTTTGCCGGACGCCACCGTGACCGATAGCCCTGCGCAGCCCGAAACGACCACCGCCTCCACTGGCGAAAAAGTGATGCGTCGCATCCAGACCTTCATGCGCCGTTCCTCGCCGTTCACCGCCTCGCAGAAACAGGGCATGGCAGAGTTTGCCCCGCGATTCCTGCTGCCGCGCACGCGTGAGCCCTTTGTCGCCAAAGACGTATTCGGTCGCGATGCGCCACTGACCGTGGAAGTCGGCTTCGGCATGGGTTACACGCTGGCGGAAATGGCAAAGGCAGCACCGGAGCGCGACTTCATCGGCATCGAGATCCACGAACCCGGTGTGGCACAACTCTGCTTTGAACTCGGTACGCAGAACATCACCAATGTGCGCATCCTGGACGAGGATGCACTGGAGCTACTGGAACAGCGCTTTGCCGATGGCAGCATCGACACCTTCCAGCTGTTCTTTCCGGACCCGTGGCAGAAGGCGCGCCATTACAAGCGCCGCTTCGTGAACCATGCCAATGCGGAACTCATTCGCCGCAAGCTGAAAACCGGCGGTATTTTTCACATGGCGACCGACTGGCAGAACTATGCCGAATGGATGCTGGAGCACATGGAAACGGCGCCGGGCTATGAGAATGTTGCCGGCAAGGGCAACTATCACCCGCGCCCGGATTTCCGTCCGCTGACGAAGTTTGAAATCCGCGGCCACAAGGCCGGTCACGGGGTATGGGACCTGATTTACCGCAAGTGCTGATGACACGCGCACGTTCCGGCCGCTAGTCGTTCCGGTTTTTTCCGGCGCCGCATGACGGAGTACGCAGAATATCTAGGCCAGAAAAGCGTTCAGGACCTGATTCAGGTAATTGAAGCCGGTTGCAGTGCACGCCAACCGGTTTTCATCAGGCACCAGCAGTTTCCTGTGCCGCAAATCCGCCAGCACCGGCGCAATCCGTTCCAGCGCCAGGCCCGTGCGTTCGGCAAACAGCGCCGATGACACACCATCACGCAACCGCAATGCATTCAGCATGAACTCGAAGGCAATTTCATCGTTATCGACCCGCGCTGCCTCCGGTCCGAAGCGGCCAGTGTTGAGGCCGGCCAGATAGTCGCGCGGCAACCGGGTGCGCGCATGGCGCCAGATACCTGCATGCTCGCCATCGGCATGCGTGATCTTGCCGTGGGCACCGGCCCCGATCGCCAGATAGTCGCCAAACTCCCAGTACAGCCGGTTGTGACGGCACTGGTGTCCGGGCCTTGCGTAGGCCGACACTTCATATTGCTCGTAACCTGCTGATGCCAGCCTTGCCTGCCCTGCTTCCTGGATGGCCCACAAGGCATCATCCTCGGGCAGCAAGGGCCGTTCGCGATAAAACACCGTGTTGGGCTCGATGGTCAGCTGATACCAGGACAGGTGGGTGGGCGCGAGTGCAATGGCCTGCTCCAGATCGGCGAGCGCCATGTCGACGCGTTGTCCGGGCAGTCCGTGCATGAGATCGAGATTGAAATTGGTAAAGCCGGACGCGCGCGCTGTTTCTGCCGCACGCACCGCTTCGTCACGTCCATGGATGCGGCCCAGTGCTTGCAACTGCTGCGGATCGAAACTCTGCACGCCGATCGACAGACGATTGATGCCCGCCTCGCGATAACCCGTAAACCGTGCCTGCTCTACCGTGCCAGGATTGGCTTCCAGCGTGATCTCGGCATCCGCAGCAAAGGCAAACATGGCGCGCAGCCCGTCGAACAGCGCCTGGTAAGCCTCCGGGGAAAACAGTGATGGCGTGCCACCACCAATAAAGACCGACGCAATCTCGCGCCCCTGCACACCAGCCAGTTGCTGACGTGCATCCATCAGCAACGCCCGTACATAATCGGCTTCGGGCAATGCCGCAGCTGCCTCATGCGAATTGAAGTCGCAATACGGGCATTTGCGCACGCACCATGGCACGTGAATGTAGAGCGCGAGCGGCGGCAATGCGATCATGGGAACATCTGCACTCATACAAAGACTGGCAATGGTCGACTGCATCGCCAGACAAACAGCAGGCCAATGGAGACGCCATGGCAACCTGGCTATTGAAATCGGAACCGTCCGTATTTTCGATTGACGATCTGCAACAGCGGGGCACGGCCCTGTGGGACGGGGTGCGCAATTATCAGGCGCGTAATTTCCTGCGCGCCATGCAGGCTGGCGATGAAGCCCTATTCTACCACTCGAGCTGTGCCGAGCCCGGGATTGTCGGACGGATGACCATTGTGCGGACTGCCTATCCGGACCCCACGCAGTTCAATCCGGAGAGCCCTTACTTCGACCCGAAGTCCCCGGCCGGCACGCCGCGCTGGGACAGTGTGGATGTCTGTTTTGCCGGAAAGTTTTCACGCGTGCTGACGCTGGCTGAACTGAAAGCTGTACCGGCACTGGCAGGACTGGCACTGGTGCAAAAAGGTTCACGCCTGTCGGTGATGCCGGTGTCGGCCGCCGAATGGAAAACGATCCTGGAAATAGCGTGAGTGTCAGTCGTGCAGGAAAGCAGTAACGCGCGCCTTCAGTTGCTGCAGTGCCTGGCCGCGATGACTGAGTGCATTCTTGCGCTCACGCGGTAACTCGGCGCTGCTCATGTTGTCCGCTGGCACCAGAAAAAGCGGATCATAGCCAAACCCCTGATCGCCACGCGGCTGTTCGAGAATCTCGCCGGCCCACTCACCCTGACAGATCAGCGGCAAGGGATCATCGGCATGCCGCACCAGCACCAGCACGCAGACAAAGCGCGCCGTCAGCGGCGACTGCGCACGGTGCGGCAGCAGGTCCTGCAGCAACTTGCGGTTGTTGTCTGCATCGGTGGCACCGGCACCCGCATAGCGCGCGGAATAAATCCCGGGGGCGCCACCCAGTACATCGACACACAGGCCGGAATCATCGGCCAGCGCCGGCAGGCCGGTGATGCGTGCGGCATGTCGAGCCTTCAGGATGGCATTCTCGACAAAACTGAGGCCGGTCTCGTCGGCATCAGACACACCCAGATCCTTTTGCGACAGGATCTCGAAGGACTGGTCAGCGAGCAGGGCACGCAACTCCTTCAGCTTGCCGGCATTGCCGGTGGCAAGAACGATTTTCTGCATGATGGTTTCCGGGCGGCTCAGCGCGTCAGACGGTAGATGGCCACTTCGCCGAACAGGTTGGGAAACAGACGGGCAAGCACGCTGCCCTGCTGGCCGCCGTCGACAGCAATACGATCCAGCACCCGGATGCCTTTTTCACGACAGAGCGCATCAAAGTCGTTGAACGTGCACAGATGGATATTGGGTGTGTTGTACCAGGTGTAGGGCAACGCCTCCGACACCGGCATCATGCCCCTGAAGGTCAGGTAAAACCGCGTGGTCCAGTGGGCAAAATTCGGAAAGGTGATGATGACTTCACGCCCGACACGCAACATGTCCTCCAGCAGCACATCCGGCTTTTCCACTGCCTGCAGTGCCTGGGTCATGATCACGGTATCAAAGCTGGCATCGCCAAGATTGCCCAGACCAACATTGAGGTTCTGTTCGATCACATTGATGCCGCGGCTGATACAGGCCGTGATGCGATCCGCATCAATTTCAACGCCGTAGCCACGCACCGCAAAATTATCGCGCAGATGCACGAGCAGCTCACCATCACCACAACCCAGATCGAGTACGCGGGAACCCGGCGTTACCCATTTTTCGGCAAGCGCGAGATCAAGACGCATGAGTATTCCCCACCTTGATATGCTTCATGTAGGAACCAAACACGTCGACATAACGCGGAATGGACAACAGGAACGAGTCGTGACCCTGCGGCGCATCTATTTCGGCGTAGCAGACATCCTTGCCTTCATGAATCAGTGCGTTCACGATCTCGCGCGAGCGCTCGGGAGAAAAACGCCAGTCCGTGGTGAACGACACCACCAGAAAGCGGCATTTGGCCCGCGCCAGGGTTTTTGCCAGATCGTTGTCGTACTCACGCGCCGGATCAAAATAATCGAGCGCCTTGGTCATGAGCAGATAGGTGTTGGCGTCAAAATTTCGCGAGAACGTCTCGCCCTGATGACGCAGATAGGACTCCACCTGGAACTCGACATCAAAGCCGTACATGAACTGGCCGGAACGCAGGTCGCGACCGAACTTCTGCTTCATCGCCTCATCAGACAGATAGGTGATGTGACCAACCATGCGCGCCAGAATCAGGCCACGCCGCGGATAAGTGTCGTGCTGGTAGAAGCGCCCGCCGTAAAAATCCGGATCGGTCAGGATGGACTGGCGGGCGACTTCGTTGAAGGCAATGTTCTGTGCCGACAGCTTGGGGGCACTCGCAATCACCACGGCATTGCGCAAGCGCTCGGGGTAATCCACCGACCACTGCAGCACCTGCATGCCGCCGAGCGAACCACCAACCACTGCCGCCCACTGCTCGATATCCAGATGATCGGCAAGGCGGGCCTGCACCTGCACCCAGTCCTTCACCGTGACCAGCGGAAAATCCGGGCCCCAGTTATGACCATTCTCGGGATTGATGGAGGCGGGGCCGGTGGAGCCGTGGCAACCGCCCAGATTATTGAGCGCCACCACAAAAAACTTGTTGGTATCAATCACCTTGCCGGGGCCAATGCACTCATCCCACCAGCCGGGCTTGCTGTCGTCCATGCTGTGATAGCCGGCGGCATGATGATGACCGGACAGGGCATGGCAGATCAGCACGGCATTGTCGCGCACATCGTTGAGCACGCCATAGGTTTCGTAAACGAGGTCATAGGCCGGCAACACGCGCTTGCACTCAAGGGTGAGCGGTGTATCGACATGAACGGTCTGCGGGGTAACCAGACCAACAGAATCGGCAGGAATGACAGCAGGCATGGTGAGAAATCAGACTCCGGGCCCGCAAGTGTATCGGGGGGCGGCCGGAGAGAGAAGCCAAAGCCTCATCTCCGGCCGCGATGGCACTCAGGCAAGTGCCGGATCCTTGATGCGCCCGAGAATGTCTTCCAGCAGGGTTTGCTGTTCGCGCAGTGCTTCGCGCTGTTCGGTGAGGCCGCCGCCTGACTTGTCTGTCCGGTTGCCGCCCATGGCGCGCAACTTTTCCAGCTTGGCCATCTGCGCCTCCAGCCGCTTGCGCGACTCCAGTGCCTGCTGGATGAGCGGTGCCAGCGACTGCTTGCTCCAGCGCTCGCCGTCCATACGGGCACGCTCGTGCACCAGCGCGGCCTCACGGGCAATGGTCTCGAAAAAGCGGTCAAATACCTTCTGCTGGCTGGTCAGCAGGTTGCCCAGCCGGTTCTTGTAAGGGCCCGCCTGCACCTCCAGATCCTCAAGCTCACGCAGATAGCGGCTGGCATCCATACGTGGCACCGGTGGTGCCGCTGCGCCGGTTTCCATCGAGTAGCGCTCGTACAGTTTTTGCACGAGCAGCTGGGTTGTCTCCACCTCTTGCCGGAACAGGCCCAGATCGGTTCTCACGCCCTGGAAAAATCCGGTAACGGCATTGGGCACACCCATCCCCATACGGTTAGAGGCCACCTGCTCGCGTGCACGCACAAAGTGCGCCTCCAGCCGGGTTGCTGCCAGTGTCGACACCAGGCGCGGCAATTGCTGCTCGAGCAACTTGCGGCTTTGCTGCAGGAACACCAGACGCTTGTTATAGGACACCTGCTCCTGCTGGGCTGCACGGGTGAGCAGCACCAGCTCATGCTCGGCATCGCGATGCCCGCTGGCCTGCACCCGCTCTTCGGCCTCCAGACGCACACGCTGGGCCAGCACGGCTTGCCGGCTGGCCTCCACCATGTCGGTCAGCTCGCGCACCAGGGTGGTCTTGAGTGCAGCCTCCTTGGCATTCACCACCGAACGCGCCAGCGCACCCTCAAGCGTTTCCAGCCGGCTGCGTGCGAGCAGCTCCGGATTGTTGTGCATGCGGGCCTTGAGGCCCTGCTTGGCGGATAGCGGCAGTACATTGTCGGGCGACAGATGCAGCTGCTTGGCGGTGAGACGGGCCAGACGGTTGACGGACTCGTCCGCCTCTTCCGGCTCTTCGTCATCATCCCAGAGCAGGTCAATCTTGTTCAGCACGGCATACAGTGCCGCACCACGCCGCTGGGCAATCTCCTTCACGTGACTGTTCCAGATGGCAAAGTCGCTGGCCGTCACGCCCGAGTCTGCCGACAGCACAAACACCAGTGCCTGTGCATCCGGCAGCAGGGACAGGGTGAGCTCGGGCTCTGAGCCAAGCGCATTAAGGCCGGGCGTATCGATGATGGCCAGGCCCTGTCGCAGCAGGGGGTGGTCCATGTTGATCAGGGCATGACGCCAGGCGGGAATATGGACATGGCCCGGCTTGGACAGCGAGGGCTCCAGATACTCCACCTGAAAGCCGAGCTCGGAGGCCACTTCCAGCGAAACCTCACGGGTCTGTGCCACTTCGGTGAAGGTTTTCTTCAGCGCCGCCGGGTCATCGAGATTGATGGTGAGGTGCACCCAGTGCTCCAGCTGGCGCTTGTAGGTGCTGAGCGGNNGGGCACATGGTGGTGCGGCCGATGCGGGTCGGCAGCAGGCGCTGTCCGTAATGCTTGCCCAGGATGGCATTGATGAGCTCGGACTTCCCGCGCGAGAACTCGCCGACAAAGGCCAGCAGGATACGATCAAACCGCAGGGTCTTGAGCGCTGTCGCCAGACGGTCATCCACGTCGCGGTTATTCAGCCCCTGATTGTTGAGCCAGCCGCGATAGCGCGCGATCTCCCGCGCGATTGCCTGCTTCCAGGCAGTAAAAGCCTCGACCTGCCGTGAAAGCTGATCCTTGTCGATGGCCGCCATGTGCACTCCTGTACTTGAGTCACCGTATACCCTCAGGGCTCCGGTGAAAAACCAGTCAACTCGCGCAGGGCGGCCGGCAACTCTTTTGGCTGCCTGACCCGCACGCGTTTGGCGCGTGCCCCCTCCCCGCTCGTAATCTCTACCGCCGATGGCGCCACCTTGCACGCCTCGGCCAGAAAGCGGCACAACTCCTTGTTGGCGCGTCCGTCCAGTGGCGGTGCCGCCAGCCTGATCTTGACGGCATCCCCGTGAGCACCGGCAAAACCACTCTGCTTTGCGCCGGGCTGGGCATGCACGATCAGCACCAGATCATTCCCGTCAAAACGCACCGGCGGGTTGGCCGGCGCCGTCATACGCCCAGCAGCACGGCAAGCTTGCCTACCGAGGACCGCAAGAGTATCTCGGCAATCTGGATGCCGAGAATCGCAATAATGGGTGAGAGGTCAAACCCGCCCATATTGGGCAACAGGCGACGGCAGGGCGCCAGCAATGGCTCGGTCACCTGGAAAATCAGGTGTACCGCCGGGCTTTGCGGTGCTACCCACGACAGGATGGCACCGGCAATGATCATCCACAGATAGAAGGTGAGCACCAGCGGCAACAGGCCGCTGAGGGCGAAAATGGCATCGCCGCCAAACGGAAAATTGAGCAGGGTGACAAAACCCAGCAATACGGCCGGCGGCTGCTGGCCATATATGAGCAGGCTGACGGCGGTGATCTGCAGCAGCTTGAGCAGCACGATCAGGATCAGCGCCCCGATGCTCCAGCGGCTTGGCCGGTAGCGGCGCATGTTGATGACACCGGCCGGGGGCTGCTTGCGCGCAAACAGGCGGTCCAGCGGATCAACCAGACGGGACGTGGCATGCACCACAAACTGGCTGACCGGATTATAGAAATCTGCCCCGAGCGCCTGCAGCAGAAAGCGCATCCAGAGCACGAAGATATAAAGGTCGACACCCGTGTTAAGCAACAGCCGGGCAATTTCCTGCAAGGGATTCATTCGTCCTGTTTACTCCGCCTGACCAAGTTGCGTTGCCAGCTCGCCGCCACGGGCAGCACAGGCCGCCAGGGCCCGGGCAAAAATGTCGCGCAGGCCGGCATCGTCAAACGTGGCGATGGCACGTTCGGTGGTACCACCCGGTGACGTCACGCGCCGACGCAGCTCGTCCGGCCCGACATCCGCCGTGATCGCCATCTGCGCTGCACCCAGCGCCGTCTGCAGCGTGAGTGCACGGGCGGTCTTTTCATCCAGACCCAGATCGCGGCCGGCCATCATCATGGCTTCCATGACATAAAAGAAATAGGCAGGCCCCGAGCCGGACACGGCGGTGACGGCATCAATCAGGTGCTCGCTGTCCACCCACAGGGCAATTCCCACGGCACCCAGAATGCTTTCGGCACTGGCACGCTGGGCAGCACTGACACGGGCATTGGCAAACAGGCCGGTGGCGCCGGTCTGCACCAGGGCCGGCGTATTGGGCATGGCGCGCACCACGGGCAGCGGACCGCCCAGCCAGCGCTCCAGACTCGCCCCGGGAATGCCGGCGGCAATGGAAATGATGAGCGGCTGACGCGCCTGCACGATGTCGGCCAGAGGCTTGAGCACCTCGGCCATGACCTGCGGCTTTACCGCNNAGGCCGCGCTGCGCATGCTGCACCAGGGCGTCCGGGTAGGCATCAGACAGGGAAATGTCTGCAGTACGCCAGCCACGGGCCAGCAAGCCGCCGGCGAGGGCCGAGGCCATGTTGCCGGCCCCGATGAATCCGATTCTGGTTGTCATCACTTCACTTCACATCATGCAGCAAGAAATAATCAGGCAGGTCCGGCCCCGGCAGGGCGCGCACCGAAAATCGCCGAGCCGACCCGCACCATGGTGCTGCCGGCTGCCACAGCCGCCTCCAGGTCATCCGACATCCCCATGGACAAGGTGTCGAAGGTGGCCGCTTCAAGTCCGGGAATACTAGCGAGTAAATCCTGCCGTGTCTTGGCAAGTGCGGCCAGCGCAGCCGTATTGCCGGCGCGCGGAATGCACATCAGGCCACGCAGCTGCAGGCGCGGCAGTGCCAGCACCGCCCGCACCAGCACAGGCAGTTCAGCCAGCGAACACCCCGCCTTGCTGGCCTCATCGTCAATATTCACCTGCAGGCAGACCTGCAAGGGTGGCAGCTGCGCCGGGCGCTGGTCACTCAGACGCCGGGCGATCTTCTCCCGGTCAACCGACTGCACCCAGTCAAAGTGCTCTGCCACTTCGCGGGTCTTGTTGCTTTGCAGGGGACCGATCAGGTGCCACTCGAGCGCCAGGCCGTCCAGCTCGGCCATCTTGGCCAGCCCTTCCTGCACATAATTCTCGCCAAAAGCCTGCTGACCGGCCGCATGAGCCGCACGCACCGCACTGGCCGGGTGCAGTTTGCTCACCGCCAGCAGGCGCACGCCACCCGGCGTCCGGTCGGCCGCTTTTTCCGCCTGATCAATACGGGCACGCACGGCGGCCAGACGAGCTGCTATATCTGTCATTCGGATTCCTTGAACGGGACTGACCCAAGGGTTAAGTTAGACGCTTGCCGTCTGTCGGATGCCTGTCAGCCCAGGGCACCCATAACAAGAACACCATTGTCGCAAACCGGCACCTCCCGGAGTACCCATGGATATTACTGAACTGCTTGCCTTCAGCGCCAAAAACGGTGCGTCCGACCTGCATCTTTCTGCCGGTCTGCCCCCCATGATCCGTGTCGACGGTGACGTGCGCCGCATCAACCTGCCACCGATGGAGCACAAGGAAGTCCACCGCCTTGTCTACGACATCATGAACGACAAGCAGCGCAAGGACTTTGAAGAATTCCTCGAGACCGACTTCTCCTTCGAAGTGCCCGGTGTCGCCCGCTTCCGCGTCAATGCCTTCAACCAGAACCGTGGCGCCGGCGCCGTGTTCCGTACCATTCCGTCAAAGGTACTGAGCATGGAAGACCTGGGCATGGGCAAGGTCTTCCAGAACATCTCGGACATTGCCCGCGGCATCGTGCTGGTTACCGGCCCCACCGGTTCGGGCAAGTCGACCACGCTGGCCGCCATGCTCGACTACATCAACAACACGCGCTACGAGCACATCCTCACCATCGAGGATCCGATCGAGTTCGTGCATGAATCCAAGAAGTGCCTGGTCAACCAGCGTGAAGTGCACCGCGACACCCTGGGCTTCTCCGAAGCACTCCGCTCGGCACTGCGTGAAGACCCTGACATCATCCTGGTGGGTGAAATGCGCGATCTGGAAACCATCCGTCTCGCCCTGACCGCCGCCGAAACCGGTCACCTTGTGTTCGGCACGCTGCACACCACCTCTGCCGCCAAGACCATGGACCGTGTCATCGACGTGTTCCCGGCCGAAGAAAAGGAAATGGTGCGCGGCATGCTGTCGGAATCGCTGCAGGCTGTGATCTCGCAAACACTTCTGAAGAAAAACGGTGGTGGTCGTGTGGCTGCGCACGAGATCATGATCGGCACCCCCGCCATCCGCAACCTGATTCGTGAAAACAAGGTGGCGCAGATGTATTCAGCCATCCAGACCGGGGGCGGCCTCGGCATGCAGACGCTGGACCAGTGCCTGAAGAACCTGGTGCAGAAAGGCCTGGTGACGCCGGCATCGGCGCGTGAAAAGGCCAAGGTGCCAGAGAGCTTCTGATTTTTTATTCGCGGGCTGCGGTTTCACTGCCGAAACCGCCCCCGCGTACTACATTTTCCTTGTCGGGAACAAGAAACGGCGCAAGGCGCCAGAGGCAATACCATGGAATTCGAAGACCTGCTCAAGCTGATGGTACAAAAAGGCGGCTCGGACATGTTCATTACTGCCGGCGTCCCGCCCTCCGTCAAGATCAACGGCAAGATCCTGCCCATCACCAAAACACCGCTCAGCCCGGAAATGACACGTGAAGTGGTGCTGGGTGTGATGACAGAGCAGCAACGCAAGGAATTTGCCCAGACCAAGGAATGCAACTTCGCCATCTCTGCGCGCGGCATTGGCCGCTTCCGTGTTTCTGCCTACTACCAGCGCAATCTCGTCGGCATGGTACTGCGTCGTATCGAAACCACGATTCCTAAAGTGGATGACCTCAAGCTGCCCGAGATCATCAAGGAACTGGCGATGACCAAGCGCGGCATCATCATCTTCGTTGGCGGTACCGGCACCGGTAAATCCACGTCGCTGGCATCCATGATCGGGCATCGCAACGCCAACTCGCGCGGCCACATCATCACCATCGAAGACCCCATCGAATTCATTCACCAGCACAATGGCTGCATCGTAACGCAGCGCGAAGTGGGCATTGACACCGAAAGCTTTGAAGTGGCACTGAAGAACACCCTGCGCCAGGCGCCCGACGTGATCCTGATCGGTGAAATCCGTACCCGTGAGGTGATGGACTTTGCCATCGCGTTCGCCGAAACCGGTCACCTCGTACTGGCCACGCTGCACGCCAACAATGCCAACCAGGCACTCGACCGCATCATTCACTTTTTCCCGGCCGACCGTCATCACCAGTTGTACATGGATCTCTCGCTTAACATGCGCGGCATTGTGGCGCAGCAGCTGATTCCAACACCGGATGGCAAGGCACGCCGCGCCTGCATCGAAGTACTGCTCAACACGCCACTGGTCAGCGACCATATCCGCAAGGGTGAAATCCATCTGCTGAAGGAGCTGATGAAGAAGTCGCGCGAAGTAGGCATGCAGACCTTTGACCAGGCGCTGTACGACCTCTACACCTCCGGCGAAATCACCTACGAAGATGCACTCAAGCATGCCGATGCACCAAACGACCTGCGCCTGATGATCAAGCTTGGTTCGGAATCCGACTCGCGCTACCTGGACCAGGCCACACGTGGTCTTTCGCTGCAATCGGCAGACTGACGTATACCGCATGATGCTGCACGAAATTGCGCAAGACATACGAACGAACATTCGTCAGGCTTTTACCGTGCAATATCGTGCAGCCTGCTTCTCGGTGCAGCGCCTGCATCAGCCGGCATCTGGTCAGTTGATGCCGAAACCGGCATTGTGAATGCTTCGCGCACGGACGTTTCCCGATCGATGGGTGAGCGCCACTCGCCTAGAGTTGAGCTGGTACCGCTGACCCTAAAGGGGAAGGCACCTTCGATACCCCGGTGAACTTCAACGGCACCACATTTGCTGCCGGCACACCAACTACCGGACATTTCCGCTTCAATACCTGGCAGCTTGAGTACCGCTACCTCATGGATGATGAGGGTGCATTCCGCTGGCAACTGGACGGAACGCTGCTGGTACGCGATGCTGAAATTTCGGTGCAGCAAGGCCCGATCGAGAGCAACGATGACAATCTCGGCGTGGTGCCGCTTGTTGGTTTTGGCCTGCAATGGGACCTGCACGAGAACCTGCAGGCCGTGATCGAGGGCAGCGCCCTTGCCTCGCCACAGAGCCCCGCAGAAGATGTATTCCTTGGCCTGCGTTTCGCGCAGGGGCCGCACGCCGACATCAGTGTGGGCTACCGCATTCTCGAAGGTGGTGCCGACAACGATGATGTCTATACGTTTGCGTTATTCAATCATCTTGCCGTGGGTGCCCACTGGAATTTCTGATATCCGCCACTTGCCCCTGTCAGCCCGGCACGAGAAGCGCGATCCGGAAAATCCGGGGCGACACCAGCTAGCGCAGCAGCACACTGAGCATTTTCAGACCGGCAATCACCAGTACCACCGCCAGCACTTTCTGCATTCGCGGTCCCGCCATCCGCCGGCTACCCATTTCCGCACCAATCAGTCCGCCCAGCACGGCGACCAGCCCCCACCACGGCAATGCAGCCGGCAGGGTGACATCCTTGCTCAGCACACCCAGCAGCCCGGCACTGGAATTAACCAGAATGAACAGTGCCGCCACGCCGGAGATTTCGCGAATCTTTCCCCAGCCAAAAAACAGGAACAGGGGACTGAGGAAGATTCCGCCACCAACCCCCGTCAAGCCAGAGAGAAAGCCGATGCCTGCACCCGCCAGCATGGCCAGATAAAACGGCGGGGGCGACGTTTCGCGCGCCGAAAAATCGTTGCCTCGCATGAAGCGCCAGGCCGCATACAGCAGCACAGCGCCCACTAGTGGCTTGTAGACAACGTCCGGCAATGACAGCAACCCACCCAGATACGCCAACGGTGCAGACACCATGGCAACCGGCCAGAACAGTGACCATGAAAATGCACCGGCACGCCAGAATTTCCAGCTAGCCACAGTGGCCACCAGAATATTGAGCACCAGTGCTGTCGGTTTCATGACCTCTGGCGCCAGACCAAAAAGCGCCATCGCGGCAAGATAGCCCGACGCTCCCGCATGACCCACCGAAGAATAAAGAATGGCCGCCACAAAGATGAGCGCAGCCAGCAACAGGTCAACCGCTTCCATAAAACACTACCCTTGATACGCGAGTTGCCATTATCAACTTATCCAGGGTCCGCCAACATGGCCATGAACAAGACAAGACCACGCCATGCTATGGCTTCAGCATGGCGGCAGCATCCATCAATACCCTTAGCAGGTCGGGCCGGCGCAACGGCTTGGCGATAAAGTCATTCATGCCTGCCTGCATGGCACGTTCACGATACTCTGCCATGACATGGGCACTGACACCACAGATATGCACTGGCCTCGCCCCCGCATCTGCCTCCCACTTCCGCAACCGGCTTGTCGCGGTATAGCCATCCATGTTCGGCATTTCACAATCCATGAACACCAGATCAAATGCATCGTGATTGGCGGTGAGCCGCTGCAGGGCCTCGACACCATCCGATGCCATGACCGCATCAAGGCCATGCTTTTTGAGAAAGCCGGCGATTACTTGCTGGTTCACCGGATTGTCTTCTGCCACCAGCACACGCAAGCCGCTGATATCCACCGTGGGGCGTGGTCTCGTCCCGGGCGGCAGGGTTGCGTCCAGTACCGCCTGGCGCAGCGGAAGCCGGAACCAGAAAACCGAACCGTGCCCAGGCTCGCTGCTGACACCGATCTCGCCGTGCATCAGCCCGACCAGCTGGCGACAGATTGACAGCCCCAGACCTGTACCACCGTATTTGCGGGTAATGGATGAGTCACCCTGGGAAAAGGCCTCGAACAAGCGGGCACGCTGCTGTTCATCCATGCCGATGCCGGTGTCTTCCACCTCGAAATGCACCATGCCTGTCCCGGCATTTCCACCATGCATACGCACCCGAAGCACCACCTTGCCTTCGCGCGTAAACTTGAATGCATTGGCCAGCAGATTGATCAGGATCTGCCGGATACGCACCGGATCGCCAATCACATCCGTTGGCAGATCTGCGCCTGACTCCACGCTCAGCTGCACTCCACTCTGGCCAGACACCAGGGTGAACAGCGATGCACATTCATCAAGAAGACTGGGCAGGGAAAAGGGAACCTGTTCAACCTCCAGTTTTCCCGCCTCGATCTTGGAGTGATCCAGGATGTCGTTGATGATGCGCAGGAGTGCCTCGCAGGACTGCCTGATCGTACTGACGTAATGTTGCTGCTCCGGTGTCAGCCGGGTATCCGATAACAACTGTGTCATACCGATGACGCCATTCATTGGCGTGCGGATCTCATGACTCATGGTGGCAAGGAAGCTGCTCTTGGTTTGTGCCGTCTGTTCGGCCAGCTCGCGGGCCTGCTCGGCCTCCGTTGTCTTCAGTTGCAGCAGCATGGTGCGCCGCATGGACAGCAGCAATGCCTGCAGCATGCCGACCAGCAGCAAGCCGCCCCCCAACAACATCACTGTCTGCAGGGAACGGTGCATGGCGCGGTAGCCGGCCGGACTGGTCACGGTAACATGCCAGTCCCGGCCACCTCGGCTGAAGTCGGTTTCCCATGTCATCGGCCAGGTATCCGTTCCGGCCGTCGCCTGCAGGTACGGCAGCAGCACCCCCTGTTCGCTGATCTGCATCGGCAACATCACTGTTCCAGAATCAAATGCGCCGCCCTCCCTGGCCAGCTGCCGCAGCTCGAACACCCCAAGGACGACGCCAACAAACTCTCTCGTCCGATCCGCTGCCGGCACGGTTGCAGAAGGGCGTGCATAGATGGGCACCATCATCAGCAGCACATCAGAAAATGCAGACGGAAACCTGCCCTGCGGAACGATCACCACCTTGCCGGAGTCTCGCGCCTCATCCCTCGCAGCCAGCATCCGCTCATCCCGGCCCAGCAGCATGCCCTGTACCAGGCGAGTGTTTACCGGCGAGACATAGGCAGCCTGCATGAGGGGCGACGTTGCCGGCACCCATGCCAGAACACGGATATCCGGATGATCCTCCAGCGCCCCTGCGGTAAACAGCGCAAACTCCGCCTCCTCCACCGATTGCGAAGACTCCCACAGGCGGCGCAATGAATGCAGGTTTTCCGTATAAACCGACAGGCGAACATCCAGACGCTCCACCTGCTCGCGGGCCTGCTGCTGGAATCCCTTCTCCAGCAGTGCTGCTTCGTGCCGCGAGACCAGATAAAACAGGGCAAGCACCGCCACCAGTGCGGCCAACATCACGCCAATGAGCATGCCACGGTGTTCGCGCCCGTAGTGCGAGGGCCGCAATGCCAGCAGGGTCAACGGCGTGAAAATCACCACGCCAATCGTGTCGCCAATCCACCAGGTCCAGAAGTTGACCATCACCCCTTCGACAGGCTCCCGGCCGCCCAGCACCAGCATGACATTGCCGATGCCAGCCGAAATCACACAGGCCACCGGGCCGCCCAGCAGCACAATCCGGATCTCGTGCCAGTCGTTGCGCCCCGCCACCGGAATGGCGGCCAGATGCCGGCACAACAAGCCCCCTGCCAGCGCCTGCAAGGTGGCCCCGCCGGCAATAGCCATCGCCACGGGCAACTGGGAAAAATCCACCGAGAAGGCCGCAGTGCCCAACGTCAGGTTAAGCCCGACCGACCCCAGAAAGACGCCAGGACTGATGCGCCAGCCCCAGACAAGAACGGCCGCCAGCGCAATGCCCGCGGGGGGAAACACCGCAGAGGCATACGTGCCAGGACTGGCCATGAGATAGGAAAGATGGGCAGTCACCACATAGGCAACCGCCAGAAGCAAGATACGCAGTGGCCAGCGCAACCATCCTAAGACACGATCCATGCGCCTTGTGGCTCCAGTAAATAGTCAGCAACTGTCCAGACTACAGTCAAGTCTGCGCCGTGACGACACCCCCGTCATTCAGTGGGCGGAATGGCCGACAAAACCTGCTCAACCGTTTGCTCGGCGACCGGAACCGACAGGTGTGCAATGGTGGCACGCGTGAGCTGCAGCGCGCGCAGATACTTGCGGCAATGCCGGCAGACAAGCATGTGCAGCCGTAACGAGCGGCGCTCTGCGGGAGTCATGGCACCATCCACATAGGCCGACCCCAGCGCCAGGACATCGATACATTTCAGCATTCGCCATCCTCCTCATAGCGGTTCATGACCGCCAGCAGCTTGAGACGTGCCCGGTGCACCAGCACCCGTACATTGCCATCGGTGGTGCCCAGTGCCTCGGCAATTTCCGCAAACTCCAGTCCGGTCTGGTCACGCAGCAGCAGTGCCGACTGCTGGGCCGCCGGCAACTCGCCCAGGTAATACTTCAGGCAATCGGCCAGCTGTTCACGCGAGAGCATTTCCTCCGGCGAGTCTGCTGTCCAGGCCGCAAGCGGATGATCCCAGTGCCCGCGACCATCAAACCGTTCGGCCAGTGGCAGATTGCTGCCGTCATCCTCGTCCAGGCTTACGGTGGGCAAGCGCTTCTGCACCCGCAACCGGCCCCGCGCAGCATTGATGACAATCCGCGTGAGCCACGTCGAGAGCATTGAGCGCCCCTCGAACTGCGTCAGCGCACGAAAGGCCGCAATCCACGCCTCCTGCACCACTTCTTCTGCCTGTGCATCGCCGACAATGGCGCGCGCCACCGCCACCAGACGGCCATGATGCTCGCGCACCCAGGCTGCACAGGCCCGGCGATCACGCGCCTGCAGGCGGGCAATCAGTTCGGTTTCACTCATGGGGCGCTCACAGGAAGATGAGTCACCAGCATAACCGGCAATCAGGGGTGACTCCATCAGACGCAGGACAATGGTGTTGTTCATACCACTTGGATGCAGACCACCACGGGATTGTTACAAGGGCCACTCGCCCACCACATGATAAACCGATCCGTCCGGCGTCAGCTCCGAGCGCACGAGTGCCAGTGCCGGCACCCGCCACTCCACCACCGGCCACACCGGCAGGCTTTCGGAAGGAATAACGATCTGCCGCGACAGCGTGACATGCGGCTTGAAATGACGGGCCTCGACCGGAAAACCGGCCAGTACCAGCCCCGCATGCAGGCGCTCCACCAGCCGCACCAGTGCCGCCGGCGTGTCTGTCGGGCGCAGGCAGGCCAGCCCCTGTTTTTTCCAGGACTCAACCCGGTCAAACCGCAGGATCACGGGATCGTGCGGCAGGTCATCGCCCAGCGCCAGCAGGGCATTGATGCGACTGCCCGGCAACTCGCCCAGAAAGGCCAGCGTGAGGTGCAGGTTGTCAGCAGGAACACGTCGCCCGCCCAGCGGCATCACATACGGCGCCAACCCGTCATGCCATGCCTTGCGGGTCCCGGGATCTGGCCAGAGTGCAAAAAAGAGACGCATGAAATCCTGTCATCCGTGTGGGCCGGTGACAGGACTACAGCAGTTGCCAGCCCCCAATACAAGACCTCGCAAGCACCGTACAAGCATCCCCACACGGGAACACGCTGTGCGCATGTCTGTGCCGGCAGCAGACACAAAAAAGGCGGATCACTGATCCGCCTTTTTCTGCCTTAACGCATCAGCCCATTTCCGGCACCGTCAGCACTGGCGCGCTGACCGAACGACTGGGAAATGCATGGCGCAGGATTCGCCACACCACCTGAGAAAACTGCGACAGCATGGTGCCGGTGTTGTAACGCTGGCCATACCGCTCGCAGATGGCGCGAACCTCCGGCGCCATTTCTGCGTAACGGCGGGCAGGCACATCGGGGTACAGGTGATGCTCGATCTGGTGACTGAGGTTGCCGGTCATGATGTGAAAAATAGTGCCGCCCTTCAGGTTGGATGAACCACGCACCTGACGAAGATACCAGTGACCGCGCGTTTCATTGTCCAGAACACTTTTTGGAAACACTTCTGCATTGGCCGTGAAGTGGCCACAGAAAATAACGGCATACGTCCACAGGTTACGGACGACATTTGCCACCAGATTACCCAGTAGCACCGGCAGAAAGAACGGACCGGCAAGCAGCGGAAACAGCACATAATCCTTGAGGATCTGGCGACGCATCTTGCGTGCCACCGGCCGGAACTCTTCCTTCAGCTCGGCCTTTGTTTTCTTGCCACTGAAATACCGCCCCAGCTCCAGATCCTGAATGGCAATGCCCCACTCGAACAGGATGGCAAAGATCACTGCAACCACAGGCTGCGCCAGGTAAAAAGGTTTCCAGCGCTGCTCCGGAAACAGGCGCAGCAGGCCGTAACCGATGTCATCATCCATGCCGCGCACATTGGTGTAGGTGTGATGCTTGAAGTTATGTGTCTTGCGCCAGTTGTCACTGGTGCCCACGATGTCCCATTCATAGGTCTTGCCATTCAGGCTGGCATCGCCCATCCAGTCGTACTGGCCGTGCATCACGTTATGGGCAAGCTCCATGTTTTCCAGAATCTTGGACAGACTCAGAAAGAACGTACCGATAATCCATGCCGGCGGAAAAATACCGAAGAACAGGAACGCACGGCCGATCACCTCGGTGTACCGCACGGACTTCACCACACGGCGGATATAGCGCGCATCCTCATCACCCAGCCTGGCGACAGTGCGGGCACGCAGTGCATCAAGCTCGGCACCAAACTGCTTGAGCTCACGATCAGACAGGGGGCGGTTGATGGATGTAGTCGTCATGGCACAAGCCTCAAAGATCAAGCGTGATATCGGTACTGGCGCGGCTGATGCAAATGCGCAACGCGGCAGTGGACTCGGCGGAATATTCGCCCGTGTTCATGTCCTGCGTGGTGCCCGCAGACTTGCCACAGGCGCAGGTATTGCAGATGCCGATACGGCAGCCATGTGCGGGATTGATGCCTTGTGCTTCAAGCGCCACCAGCAGCGATTCGCCTACCGGCACATCCAGCGTGCGACCGCTGGCGGCAAGATGCACCCGCACCGTGCCGGTCGCATCTGTTGCAAATGCAGGCGCGGTAAACGCTTCCGCCTGGAAAGAGCGTGCCGTGGTGCCGGCCAGATCAATGGCCGCATGCACAAAGCCGGAAGGGCCACACGCAGATACATGCCGCTCACCCAGGTCTGGCACCAGCGCCTGCAGCAGTTCGCCACTGATGCGACCGCTGCTTGCGCCGGGCTGCAGTCCCGGGTCCCGGGTGAGAATGAAATGCACCCTGAAGCACGGTGTGCGGGCGGCCAGTTCATTCAACTCATCAACAAAACAGAGTTCTTCGCGGGTACGCGCCCAGTAAACCAGCGTCAGGTCTGCCGGCATGCCGGCCGCTGCCAGTGCCCGCGTCATGCTGATCAATGGTGTAATGCCGCTGCCCGCTGCCAGAAAAAGGAATTTGCGGTCACGCACCAGCGGATTGGCGGCATGCAGCACCATCTCGCCAAAGGCCGCACCAATTTCAAGTACATCACCGACCTTTACGTCGGTGCACAGGTGCGTGCTCAAGACACCGCCCTTGATCTGCCTGACGGTAATGCTGATACAGCCATCTTCGCCTGGCAGGCCGGTAAAGCTGTAGCTGCGGGTAACGCGACGGCCATTCACCTCGGCAGAGACATTCACATGCTGGCCGGGCATGAAGCCGGCAAAATGGCCATTGGGCCTGAGCACCAGCGTGACGGCGTCAGAGGACTCGCGCTGGTGCCCGACCACGCGTGCCAGCGTGCGCTCCCACGCCCATACCGGATTGATCATGCCCGCCCAGAAGTCAAAGACGGGCGGTGACACCAGCGGGGCAATCAGGCGCTGCAGGGGGGTAGCGGACATGTGAAGCCTCTTGTTGGCATCCCGGGTAACGGGGCGCATTATACAAGAGAATATACGACTGTCTATACAAGTGTATATTAATTAGATGATGGTATGATGCCTGCCAATAATGACTCGACCCAGCCACCGAGGCCCGAACCCGCGATGACCCCGACCGACCTGACTGCGGAAAAATCCCCGGTAGCCGACAGTGGCAGTACCCGTGGCCGCAAGGTGAGCATTTCCCGTGACGACATCATCAGTGCCGCCCTTACGCTGATCGGCCCGAACCGCAGCGTCTCCACCCTCAGCCTGCGTGAAGTGGCCAGGGAGGCTGGCGTCGCCCCCAACAGCTTCTACCGGCACTTCCATGACATGGACGAGCTGGCCATTGCCCTGATCGAGCTGGCCGGCAGCTCGCTGCGCGGCATCATCGGTGAAGCCCGCCACCGCGCCACGGCCGAGCGCAGCGTGGTCCGCAGCTCGGTGGAGGCTTTCATGGAGCAACTGAATGCGGACGACAAGCTGCTTCACATGCTGCTGCGCGAAGGCACTGCCGGATCGGATGCCTTCAAGAAGGCGGTCGAAAAACAGCTGGGATTCTTTGAAGAGGAGTTGCAGGCCGATCTGGTGCGTCTGGCCGCGCACAACAAGACCGGCCTCTACGAGCCGGCCCTGACGGCCAAGGCGATCACCCGCCTGGTTGTCGCCATCGGTGCCACCACCATGGACCTGCCGCCGGAGCAGCGCGCCAGCGCCACGGAACAACTGGCCGTCATGGTGCGCATGATCGTGGTCGGCAGCCAGACCATGGCCGCCAGCGGACAAGTCCGAATCTGACGCCAAGAGCCGCCGGCAACGGCTCAGTCGAATACCCGCACCACTTTGCCCTGCATGACCAGACCAAACCATGGCGTGTTCTTGCCGGTCGACAGCAGTGTGTCGGCCCCCACCGTCCATTGCACAGACGGATCAATCAGCAACCAGCCGGTATTCTTTTCCAGCCCCAGCACATCGGCAGGTCGGTGGGTCAATGACGCAATCAGACGGCTTTCCGTCAGCACACCGTCGCGCACCAGCTGCAGCCCCAGCGGCAATACGGTTTCCAGTGTACTCATGCCGGGCTCGGTGGCCGGAAACGGCGCCAGCTTGGCGCTGGCATCCAGCGGCTGGTGATCGGAGCAGATGGCATCAATCACACCGCTGCTCACGCCTTCACGCAGCGCGTCACGATCCGCTTCGCTGCGCAGTGGAGGCCGCACATGGGCAAAACTGTTGAAGCCGTCGATGGCCGCATCGGTAAGGTGCAGGTGATGCATGGCCACATCCGCCGTGACCGGAATGCCTTTTTCACGGGCAATTCGGATCAGCTCGACCGAGCCCTTGCAGGACAGCTGGCCAAAGTGCGCCTTCACGCCGGTCTGCTCGACCAGCAACAACTGGGTGGCCAGGGCAATGGTTTCTGCCGTCTCGGGAATGCCGGGCAGGCCCAGACGCGCCGCCGTAAAACCGTCATGGGCACAGCCGCGCGCCAGGCTTGGCTCTTCCGGCGAGAAAAACACGGTGAGACCAAGCGTTGCGGCGTATTCGAGGCAGCGCAGCGCGGTTTCGACATTGGCAAACGGCGCGCGGGCATTACCCACGGCCACGCAACCGGCATGATGCAGGCGGTTCATGTTGGACAGCGCCTTGCCTTCAAGCCCCCGGGTCAGCGCACCCACCGGATACACCGTGGCAAAACCGGCTTCTTCCGAGCGCTCACGCAACTGCGTCACGAGTGCGCCCGAGTCCAGCACCGGCTGCGTATCGGGCGGCACCACCAGATGCAGGAAACCGCCGGCACGCGCCGCCCTTGTTTCGCTGACCGCACCGCCGTGCACCCTGGCACCCGGCTCGCGCAGGCGCGCACACAAATCCACAAATGCCGGTGTCAGCCACAGACCGTTGCCATCAATCACTTCCGCTGCCGCGACGCCGCTGCCACCAATCATCATGCGGCCGTTTTCCAGAATGACACTGGTTACGGCATCGTGTGAGGCAGCAGGGTCGATCAGTCGGACATTGTCGATACGAACAGCCATACCGGCTCCTTCAAGAAATTCAGCGTTGCTCGCTCTGGCCACGCACAGCCAGGCTGAGCACGGCCATGCGCACGGCGATACCGTAATTCACCTGCTTCAGGATCAGTGACTGCGGGCCATCGGCCACCGCCGACTCGATTTCCACCCCACGGTTGATCGGCCCCGGGTGCATCACCAGCACACCCGGTTTGGCATGTTTCAGTTTGTCGCGCGTCAGGCCATAGAGGGCGTAGAACTCGTCGCTGGACGGCAGCAGTGCCGACTCCATGCGCTCGTTCTGCACGCGCAGGGCAATCACCACATCCACATCAACCAGCCCGTCTTCCATGCGCTCGAAGACTTTTACACCCAGTTGGTCAAAATCCCTGGGCTGCAGTGTGCGCGGGGCAATCACACGGATTTCCTTTGCCCCCAGGGTTTGCAGGGCATGGATCTCCGAGCGGGCCACACGCGAATGACGGATGTCACCGACAATCGCAACGATGAGGTTCTCGAACGCCCCGGCATGACGGCGGATGGTGAGCATGTCGAGCATGGCCTGCGTCGGATGCGCATGGCGACCGTCACCGGCATTGATCACCGCCACCTTCGGCGTGACCTGGCTGGCAATGAAATGTGCCGCGCCGGAATCGCCGTGACGTACCACAAAGATATCGGCCGTCATCGCTTCCAGATTCCACAGCATGTCGCGCAGGGTTTCACCCTTGCTGGTGGAGGACTTGGAAATATCGATATTGAGCACGTCGGCGCCCAGACGCTTGGCGGCCACTTCAAACGTGGTGCGGGTACGCGTGCTGGGTTCGAAAAAGAGGTTCATTACCGTGCGGCCGGCCAGCAGCGGGCGGTTCACGATGGCCCCGGTCACCGGATCAATAAAGCTCTCGGCCGTATCGAGAATCTCGGTGAGGTGGTCGCGGGAGAGACCTTCGGTCGTCAGAAAATGGCGCAGGCGATCCTGAGCGTTGAGCTGCAGGCGGCTGGCTTCGTGCGCGGAAGATCGATGCATGGGGCCTGTCCTTCGATGAGCGCCGCAATTGTAAACCACTTACCGGGCGGCGGCGATGGACGCCGGCCTCTGGTGTCATCCGGCGGCCCTGTCCGGGCGCCTTCATCAGGGCTCCACTATCAGGGAACCTTTAAGGAGCAAGGCGTTGCGGATCGGCCAGCCAGGCCTCGGCAATGAAAACGGCGGCGGTGGAGTCCAGCGAGGGCAGCTTGCCCTTGCGACGATCCTGCACCTCCATCAGAAGTCCCCGGGCGGAGTGGCTGGACAGGCGCTCGTCACACATGAACACCGGCAGGCGGTAGCGTGCCACCATGCGGCGGGCGAACTTGCGCGCCAGATGTGACAGCGCGGACTCGGTGTCATCCATGTTGAGCGGCAGACCAACCACCAGTGCCTCCGGCGTCCACTCGCGCAGCAGGGCATCCAGCTTGTCCCAGTCAGGAATGCCGTCACGGGCCGGAATGGGGGGCAGTGGCGAGGCATTGCCGGTAATGGCCTGGGCACTGGCCACGCCAATGCGTTTGGTGCCGAAATCAAAACCGAGAATGCGCTGGAAGGAAGGTTCGGTCATCGGGATGAGATGTGCCTGGACGTTTGACCGGATTGTACGCCGAAGCCACCCGCAGCGCCGCTGCCGGCAGTACGGGTATCGTCGCAGCAGACGGCGTCAGGCGTGTCCGGCTTCGCTGGCGAGAAAGGCAGGATCAATACCCAGCTTGTGAATGCCGGCCTGCCAGCGTTGCTCGAACGGCAGGCTGAACAGCAGCTCGGTATCGGCCGTGCAGTTAAGCCAGGCGTTATCGGCCATTTCCTCTTCCAGCTGCCCGGGCGCCCAGCCTGCGTAACCAAGGGCGACCAGATATTCGTCCGGCCCCTGCCCTTTGGCGATCGCATCCAGAATGTCGCGTGAACTGGTGACATAGATGCCGTCGGCGACCGGCAGCGTGCTGCTCCAGCTGCCTTCTTCGCAATGCAGCACAAACCCCATCTGCGGATTCACCGGGCCACCAAACAGCACCGGCAACTCCGGCTTGCGCAAGGGTGCCGACGGCTCGGCATTGATTTCCTTGAGCAGGCGGTCGAGGTGCAGCTCCATGGGACGGTTCACGATCAGGCCGACCGCACCTTCTTCATCGTGCCTGATGATGTAGGTGAGGGTATGAGAAAAGCGCGGATCGGCCATGGCGGGCATGGCGATCAGGCACTGGTGCGTAAAATTGGCGTTTTCGAGTGTCATGCCTTCAGTATGGGGGCTGGCGCAGACAACTCAAGCATTCAGACCAGGCCGGCGCGCAGACGGCGCAGATTTTCTGCTGGCAGGTCATGCTTTTCGCCCAGCCGGATATAGCTGTCGAGCATGTCCCGCGTTTGTTGCCCGACCTTGGTGAAGTGGTACTCAAGATAGGGCTCCAGTTCCAGCGGCAGCACCTTGGGCGCCACCAGCAACAGCAGGCGGCTGGCCAGTGGCGTCAGCAGCATTTTTTCCAGGGCCACCTTTGCCCCGCGGTCTTCCGCCAGGATGGCCAGTGCTTCGCGCCCGGCCTCGCGCCCAAGGGCCAGTTGCGGGCTCCCGGCAAAGCCGGACAGTTGCCACTCATGCTGCTCCAGAGCCGCAATCAGGGGAATCATGACGGCCTCGGAACCGGCTCCCGCGCCCTCCAGATCGGCCACTTCACGGGCCGCCATACCACCCGCCCGCAATGCCTCGACCACTGTCTGCACGCCCTGATGTGGCCCGCTGAACATCCCGGGGGCCAGTGGCGAGAAGAAATAGGCGATGCCTTCCTTGCCACTGCAGCCGGGCAACGGCGACTGGTAGCTGATGAAGGTGATGAGGCCCTGCACCATGGTTGCCCCGGCCGGCAGCCTCTGCCGCACCCAGGCAGCATCCTCGGGGCCGGGCTGCAGGCAGATCACGGTCGCCTTGCCCACGGCGGCAATCACCTGTTGCGACAGGTCGGAGCGCAGGGCATCAGAGGCCATGCACAACCAGACCTGGTCCCATTGTGCGGCGGCCACCTCGTCCACCGTGCTGACCACGGCATACTCCTGCCAGTGCTCGCTCTCCGTGCGCAGATACCCCAGCCGGTGCAATGGCAGCCCTGCTGCCAGCTCGGCGGCATACCTGGCCTTGACGAAGAAAGTGACATGGTGTCCGGCGCGGGCCAGATGCCGCCCGTACACCTGCCCTACCGCCCCAGCCCCCACCAGCAAAATGTTCATGCACTGTTTTCCCGTGTCACCGCCGTTTTCCGGATACTAGCAGAATACATCGATAGTTTGACAACTGTCGAACTAACAACTACCGTGCAATCCCACTACCCCATGCCCTCCGGAGCACTCTCTCATGGCCACACCCTCATTGACACCCGCTACCGTTATCACCGGCGCCTCCAGCGGTATCGGCGAGGCACTGGCCCGACGCCTGGCCGCACAGGAAAAGCAGACACTGGTGCTGGTGGCACGCCGTCAGGACAAGCTGGCAGCACTGGCAGCCGAGCTGAAAACGGCACATGGCGCCCACGTGGAAACCATCGTGCTTGATCTCGAGGTGCCCGGTGCGGCCGCCCAGCTGCTTGCCGACGTAGAAGCCCGCGGCCTGGCTATCGACACCCTGATCAACAATGCCGGCTTTGGCCTGAACAACCTGTTCACCGACATGCCGCTGGATCGCATCCAGGGCATGATGCAGCTCAACATGGTGGCACTGACCGAGCTGTGTCATGGCGTGCTGCCCGGCATGCGCCTGCGCCGTCAGGGCCGCATCATGAACATTGCCTCGGTCGCCGCCTTTCAGGCCTGCCCGCGCTTTGCCGTGTACGGCGCAACAAAAGCCTATGTGCTGATGTTCTCGGAGGCGCTCGATGCAGAGGAACGCAAGCACGGCATTCATGTGACCGCCGTCTGCCCGGGTGCCACTGCAACGGAGTTTCATGATGTCGCCGGCAATCACGGCACGCTGGCAGCGAAAATGATGGATACGGCAGAGACCGTGGCGGACAGTGCGCTGTCGGCGCTGAATGCAGGGCGTCCTGTCGTCGTGACGGGCCTGCTGAACAAGCCACTACCCTTCTTCATCCGGTTGATGCCGCGTCGTCTGGCAACGTGGTTTGCCGGTGTGGTGGTAAAGCGCTGAAGCCTTGCGTGAGTGAAGCAGGCACTGGGCCTGCTTCACTCACGATGTGATCATTACTGCTTGACGGCCTGGGCCACCGTATACGTCTTGCCCTGCTTGAGCTTGTCGTAATTGCCAAAGACTTCCTTGCAGGTGCGCGCAATGAACTCGCGCAGACCGGTGATGGTGACCACGACAAAACGGCCGCCCGGCTTGAGGCGGTCGTAGGCATCAAACAGGTACAGGTAATGCTGCTCGTTGCCGACCTTTGCCGGCAGGTTGGAGACAATCAGGTCAAACCTGTAGTCCTTCGGAATCTGGTTGAAGCCGTTGCTCAGGAAGACTTCCGTGTTCTTCAACCCGTTGCGTTCGCAATTGGCCTTTGTGTAATCCACCGCAACAAAATCCTTGTCGACCATCACGGTCCTGCCCTGCGGGGCCAGCCTTGCCATGGTCATGCCAAGTACGCCGTAGCCGCAGCCGACATCAAGGCAATCATCCGCCGGATTGATGTCAAGGTGATCCAGCAGCAGACGTGAGCCTTCGTCAATGCTGCGCGGGGAGAAAATGCCCCAAGTGGTGTGAAAGTTGAATTCACACCCACGCACGGATTCGGTAAAAACAATGTCTTCGCGCCAGCGCTTGACGGTGGCGGCATCAGGGGCGGTGAATTTCTTTTCGGTCATGACGGTTCTCGTCTGCATCTGCAGGATGCAGCTCAAAGTTTGTAGTCGAGGATCAGCGGGGCGTGATCAGAAAATTTCACGTCCTTGTAAATACTGGTGCTGATGATCTTGTCTTTCAGGTCGGGCGAGACAACCTGGTAGTCGATGCGCCACCCGACGTTATTGGCATAGGCCTGGCCGCGATTGGACCACCAGGTGTACTGCTCTGGCTCCTGGTTCACCACGCGAAAGGCGTCGACATAACCCACTTCATCAAACAGTGTGGTCAGCCAGGCCCGCTCGTGCGGCAGGCAACCCGAGTTTTTCTGGTTGCCTTTCCAGTTCTTGATGTCGATTTCCTTGTGCACGATGTTCCAGTCACCACAAATGACCATTTGCCTGCCCTGCTTGCGCCACTCTTTCATGCGCGGCATGAGCTCGCCCAGGAACAGGTCCTTGCGGGCCTGTGCCGCCTCGTCGGCCGAGCCGGAGGGTAAATACAGCGAGACGACTGTCAACGGACCGAAATCGGCTTCAATCCAGCGTCCCTGGGTGTCGCAGATATCAAAACCGAGACCGGTTCTGACCGCATCCGGCTTTTGCCGGCTGAAGATGGCGGTGCCGCTGTAGCCGGGCTTCACCGCATCAAAGAAATAGGTGTGCCAGCCATCCGGACGGTGCAGCAGATCAAGCTGGTGCTCCTGGGCCTTGGTTTCCTGGATGCAGACGACATCGGCGCCGCTGGTTTCCAGCCAGTCAAAGAAGCCCTTGCTGGCGGCCGAGCGGATACCGTTGAGGTTGGCGGAAACAATGCGCATCAGGATGACCCCGGGACAATTCATGGCAGGTGAAAAAGCGAACGGCTATCATACCGGTCACGTCCTCCCTGACCAAACGGCCTTTTCCCATGCGTGACTACCAGCGCGAATTCATTGGTTTTGCCCTCCGCCACGGCGTTCTGCGCTTTGGCAACTTCACCCTCAAGTCCGGCCGCCAGAGCCCCTACTTCTTCAATGCCGGCCTGTTCAACACCGGGAAGATGCTGTCCGAACTGGGCCGCTTCTATGCCGAGGCCATCCGCGCCTCGGGCGTGGAGTTCGATGTATTGTTCGGGCCGGCCTACAAGGGCATTCCGCTGGCCGCGGCAACAGCCGTGCAGCTCTCCGATGAATTCGAGATCGACACTCCCTGGTGCTTCAACCGCAAGGAAGCCAAGGATCACGGTGAAGGTGGCACGCTGGTCGGCAGCGCGCTGACCGGTCGCGTCCTCATCATTGATGACGTCATCACGGCCGGCACCGCCATTCGCGAAGTCATGACCATCATTGAACAGGCACGCGCCAAGGCCGCCGGCGTCATCGTGGCACTGGACCGCCAGGAAAAGGGCAAGGGCGAACTGTCGGCCATCCAGGAAGTGGAGCGCGACTTCGGTATTCCGGTAATCTCCATCGTGAAGCTGGAACAGATCATCACGTATCTGGAAGAAACCGGCAGCGAACACCTCGACGCCATCCGCACCTACCGTGCGCAATACGGCATCAACTCATAAAGACCGACCGGATTCCCTGCCATGTCGCTGAACATCGCTGTTGTGATGGACCCCATCGAGCACATCAAGATCCGCAAGGACTCCACGATGGCAATGCTGTGGGCCGCTGCCGAGCGCGGGCACACGCTCTGGTATCTGGAGCAGCCCGACCTTTTTGTACGTGATGGTGTTGCCTTTGGCGACATGGCACCGCTGCAGGTTTTCCACGATAGCGGCAACTGGTTTGAGCGCGGCGAACGCCAGACGCGCAAGCTGGCTGACATGGACGTGATCCTGATGCGCAAGGATCCGCCTTTCGACATGAACTTTGTCTACACCACCTACATCCTGGAAATGGCAGAAGCGAATGGTGTGCTGGTGGTGAACAGGCCGCAGTCCCTGCGTGACTGCAATGAAAAATTCTTTGCCACGCAGTTTCCGCATTGCATGGTGCCGACACTGATTTCCGGCGACATGAAAAAGCTTCGTGCCTTTGTACACGAGCAACACGATGCCATCGTGAAACCGCTCGATGGGATGGGTGGCACCGGCATTTTCCGGCTGACGGCTGGCGGCCCCAATATTGGCGCCGTTCTGGAAACCCTGACCGTCAACGGTAATCAGCCAGTAATGGCACAGCGTTACATTCCGGAGATCAGGCAGGGCGACAAGCGCATCCTGATGATTGATGGCGAACCGATCCCCTATGCCCTGGCCCGCGTGCCGCAGGGTGACGAGGTGCGCGGCAACCTGGCCGCCGGCGGCATTGGCGAACCCCGTCTGCTCACGCCAAAGGATCGCTGGCTGGCACAGCAGGTAGGCCCGGAACTGAAAAAACGCGGCCTGATTTTTGTCGGGCTGGACGTTATTGGGGAATACATCACCGAAATCAATGTCACCAGCCCGACCTGCATCCGTGAAATTGATGCGCAATATGATTACGGCATTGCCGGCCGCCTGATGGACGTTATTGAGCGCAAGGCAAAAGCACGGCACTGAAGCATGCCCGCGAAAAAAAGCCCGCGCTGCCTTTACATCAGCAGCGCGGGCTTTTTAATGTATTGCGCAAGGATTACTTGCGCTTCATGGCATCGAAGAACTCGTCGTTGGTCTTCGTTTCCCTCATCTTGTCGAGAAGGAACTCGATGGCAGCGATTTCGTCCATGGGATGCAGGATCTTGCGCAGGATCCACACTTTCTTCAGGTCATCCTCGCCCATCAGGCGCTCTTCGCGACGGGTGCCGGACTTCTTGATATTGAACGCCGGGAACACGCGCTTTTCTGCGATCTTGCGATCAAGATGAATTTCCTGGTTACCGGTGCCCTTGAACTCTTCGAAAATAACTTCGTCCATCTTGGAGCCGGTTTCGATCAGCGCCGTTGCGATGATGGTGAGCGAGCCACCCTCTTCGATATTACGGGCCGCACCAAAGAAACGCTTGGGACGTTCCAGCGCATGTGCATCCACACCACCGGTGAGCACCTTGCCGGAGCTGGGGATCACGGTATTGTAGGCACGGGCCAGACGGGTAATGGAGTCCAGCAGGATGACAACATCCTTCTTGTGCTCGACCAGTCGCTTGGCTTTTTCAATAACCATTTCGGCAACCTGCACATGACGTGCAGGCGGCTCGTCGAACGTGGAGGCAACCACTTCGCCACGCACGGTGCGCTGCATTTCGGTCACTTCTTCCGGACGCTCGTCGATGAGCAGCACAATCAGGAATACTTCCGGATTGTTGCGTGTAATGGAGTGCGCAATGTTCTGCAACAACATGGTCTTGCCGGCTTTTGGCGGCGCAACCAGCAAGGAGCGCTGACCCTTGCCGATGGGGGCAATCAAGTCAATCACACGCGCAGCAAGATCTTCAGTCGACCCGTTGCCAAGCTCCATCACCAGACGCTGGGTGGGGAACAGGGGCGTGAGGTTTTCGAACAGGATCTTGTTCTTGGCGTTTTCCGGCGCATCAAAGTTGATGTGGTTAACCTTGAGCAGCGCGAAATAACGCTCGCCTTCTTTCGGCGGGCGAATGGTGCCGGCGATGGTGTCGCCCGTGCGCAAATTGAAGCGACGGATCTGCGAAGGGCTGACATAAATGTCATCCGGACCGGCGAGGAAAGAACCCTCGGAGGAGCGCAGAAAGCCGAAGCCGTCGGAAAGAATTTCAAGTACGCCGTCGCCGAAAATTTCCTCGCCATTGCGTGCGTGGGTTTTCAGAATGGCAAAAATCACATCCTGTTTGCGATTGCGGGCCATATTTTCAAGGCCCATTTCCTCGGCAATCTTGACGAGTTCGGCAATCGGTTTTTTCTTGAGTTCAGTCAGATTCATATAAATCAGAATAACGCGGGGGAGAAGAGAGGGATGGCAACGCAACGGCGCCTGCGGCCAGAGAGGCCGGCTCTTGAGACAGAGTCTTGAGGCGATGCTCTCGAATCAGCACCAGAATCAGTATTCCTGAGTCGGCACAGGGAGAACAGAAACAGTCGGATAATCGCTACTTGCCACTACGATAGTACAAAAGAGGGTAGAAACAAGGCTGATCGGGCTGTTTTCCGGAATGGAACCGGACAGTGTGCGTTGAACGCGCGGGCCGCTGAGCAGCCCGCGTAGGACTGATTATATATTGGAATCCAGAAACGCCGTCAACTGTGACTTTGACAGGGCACCCACTTTTGTCGCCTCGACGCTGCCGGCCTTGAACAGGGTAAGGGTGGGAATACCGCGAACGCCGTACTTCTGGGCGATGCCGGGGTTGTCATCCACGTTCACCTTGACGATGGTCAGGCGGCCCTGATATTCGCTGGCCAGCTCGTCCAGGATGGGGGCAACCATCTTGCAGGGGCCACACCACGGTGCCCAGTAATCCACCAGCACGGCACCATCAGCCTTGAGCACATCAGACTCGAAGCTGGCATCAGTGGCATTCACGATCAGTTCGTTGGCCATTCGTCGTCTCCGCAGGACATCTTTAAGAAGGCATCAATCATAGCAGAGCCTCTGCCGGTTTACCCCCTGCACAAACGCCCGGCCAGGCAATTGATTTGTCCGGAATCACTTACCGTGGCGGCCGACTAGGCTACCATTGCGCCCTTACCATGCCGGAGAGAATGACATGCCCAGCACACCGCGCCTGCGCGAGGATGGCCTGATTGCCGCCGTTGACATGGGCTCCAACAGCTTTCACCTGGCAGTGGCACGACTGGATCACGGTGAACTGAAGCTGGTAGAGGGCATGTCCGAGAAAGTACGTCTTGGCGGCGGACTGGACGACAAGGACCGCCTGACCGAAGAAGCCCAGGCACGTGCACTGGCCTGCCTGTCGCGCTTTGCCCAGCACCTGGACGGCATCACACCGGACCGTTTGCGCGTGGTGGGCACAAATGCCCTGCGTGTGGCACGCAATGCCCCCGCGTTCCTGAAGAAAGCCGAGAAAATCCTCAACCACCCCATCGAGGTGATTGCCGGACGCGAAGAAGCACGCCTTATCTACATGGGCGTTGCCCATACGCTGGCGAGCAATGCGCGCCGGCTGGTCATCGACATTGGCGGAGGCTCGACCGAGCTGATCATCGGTGAAAAATTCGACCCCCTGCTGATGGAGTCCACCTACATGGGCTGCGTCAGTTACGCCTCACGTTTTTTTGCCGACGGCATCATCAGCCCGAAGGCCATGGAACGCGCCATTACCGCTGCACGCCATGAGCTGGCCCCGCTGGTGAGCACCTACCGTGAGCTGGGCTGGGACTCGGTGGTGGGCTCCTCCGGCACGTTCAAGGCAATGCGTCAGGTCACTATGGCACTGGGACTGGACAAGGGCAGCGGGCAGCTGACCGCCGATGCCGTACGCGAACTGCACCGCCTGGTGCTCAGGTTCGGGCACGTCAACGACATCGTCCTGCCGGCCATCAAGGATGACCGCAAGAGCGTACTGCCAGCCGGGCTGGCAATTGTGATCGCCCTGTTCGAGGAGCTTGGGATCAAGGCAATGGACTACTCGGATGGCGCACTGCGCGAGGGTGTCCTGCATGACATGCTGGGCTGTTATGCCGATGAAGACATCCGCGACCGCACCGTGCAGGCCATGATGTCGCGCTACCACGTGGACATCGCACAAGCCGAGAGGGTGGCCACGACAGCCGCCCAGCTGCTGGAGCAGGTCGCAGCGATCCTGGCATCTGACGAGACCGGAAACAGCAACCTGCTGCTGCGGGCGGCCCGCCTGCACGAGGTCGGCATGGCGGTCTCGCACACCGGGTTTCACAAGCATGGCGACTATCTGCTGCGCTATTCCGACATGGCGGGATTTTCACAGCCGGTACAGGAAAAGCTGGCGCTACTGGTAGGCAGCCACCGCCGCAAGATCAAGCCCGAACAATACACCTCGATCGTGGAGGCCGGTGGCCTGACGCTGCTGCGCCTGTGCCTGCTGCTGCGGCTGTCCGTGCTGCTGCATCACAGCCGTCGCCGCGATCCGCTTCCCGCGATCCGCTTGCGTACCGACGGACTGCGCTTTGTCCTGGGCTTTCCACCCGGCTGGCTGAGTGCCTATCCGTTGCTGGAGCAGGACCTGCGCGAGGAAGTCGAGGTCTTTGCCAGTGTTGGTACCGCGCTTGAGATTACCTGACCCCTTCAAATGCAGAGCCCAAATGCAGAGCCGCCTGACAAACATCAGGCGGCTCTGGCTCTGTTAATGCTTCCTGACAGGGTTAACGGGGCATCAGAACCCGATGGGTGTGCCCACCTGGACCCGCACCTTGAAGCCCTTGAATTCGGCCGGAATCTGTTTGGTGATGGCAGGATCCATTTCCTCGACATAGATGTTCAGGCACGGCGTGCCATCACAATCGGCCGACCCTACGGAAATCACTCCCATGGTATTGGCCAGCTGGTTGTCGAGTTCCATGCGAGCCTCATCCAGTGCATCCTGGTTTGCATGTACCGGTACCGCCAATGCCAGCAGCAAGCTGCCCACCACACCAAGCCTTTTCATCACGTCGCCCCGTCATTCAACAGTCAATAATCCGGATTAAACCGCAAACCGTCGCCGTTACAGTCATGATCACGACGACCTGCACGGTTACGGCACCGGACCGGCAGGTCAGTGCCTGAGGGCCTCGTGACCGGGACCCTCAGGCCAACCCGCTATGGCTTCGGAGCAGGCGCAGCTGGCTGGGTTGTGACGGGCGGCTGGTCGGCTCGCTCCCACTTCTTCTCCTCGGGATCGTACTGGATGACCACTTCTTCCTGACCCTCCACGTCGATCACCACGCGCCGGTCCGGCTGCAGGCAATCAATCAGCCCCTTGGTGGGGGTATCACCCGAACAGTTCGCGCCGGTCACCGGATCATCTTCGCCGTGGCCCTGGGCCGTCACCTGATCAAACGGCAGGCCCTTGCTGACCAGATGATCACGCACTGTCTGTGCACGCCGCTCGGACAGCCGCTGGTTGTACGCATCGGCACCAAGACGGTCCGTATAGCCGTGCACATTGATCGTGCGATCCTTGTGCTTGGCATGCGCCATCAACCCCTCCACCAGACCATCCAGTGACTGGCGGCCGGCGGCAGACAGCTCGGCCTTGTCAAAGGCAAACAGGGTATCGGCCTTCAGGGTGAAACTTTCCAGACGACGACGCTTGGGCAGTGGCGTTACCGGACGGTCTGCCGGCTTGACCAGTTTCTGCGGCATGTCGAGTGCGCAATACACGCGATCCTTGTCATCCAGCAGATCCTCATCATCCTCACCAAGACCATCACTGCCGATCGACTTGAGCTGCAGGGTTTCGAGCAGATGGCCTGTCGGCGCCAGCACACGGGCATAGGCCACTTCGAGATCCGCCTCGGAAATCAGATAGGTACGGCGTGCATCGTAAAGTTCGTTTTCACTATCGAGCAGGTCCAGCAATGTGCGTTGCCCGATATCAAACTGCTTGCGGTAGGCATCACGCGCCTTGGCGGTGGCCAGCTGATGCTGGTCCTGCGACAGCAACTGGTCCTGCAGCTTGCTCGTATCATTCCAGGCAATGCGGGTGGTCTGGCGCAAGTCACGGCAGACCTTGTCGCGCATGTCATATGACTCGTACAGTTTCTCGTTGTATTGCCGTACCCGCGCACGATCCGATCCGCCGTTGAACAGGTTGTAGTTCAGCATCAGCTCCAGCCTGCCACGGGTTTCACGATCCATCAGGTTGTCGACATTGCGGTCATGCATGACACTGGCCTGCAAGGCCAGTGTCGGCCAGTAGGCGCCCTGTTTTGATTTAAGCTCCGCGCGTGCTGCACGAATGTTTTCAAGTGCGGCATTCATTTCCGGTGCCTGCCGGAAAGCACCCTGCATCAGTTCGTCATTGGTCGGCAGCTTTCCGACAAACGAGACCGGTTCCTGCAGGGGTTCTGGCGGCTTCTGACCGATAATGCGTTCGAACCGTGCACTGACGTCATGCAGGTTGGATGACTCGGTCAGCAGGTTTGACTCTGCCAGGGCCAGACGACCACCGGCCTGCTCAAGATCCACACCACGGCCAATGCCTGCCTCCACACGCTGGCGCACGTGCTCATAGACTTCCTTGTGGGCCGCATAATTGTCACTGGCCAACGCGGTGAGCTTGCGATACTTGACTACATCAAGGTAGGCGCGCGTGGCTTCAAGCGCCGCATCTTCAGCCGTCGTCAGCAGTTCGTAATAGCGCACACGCCTTGCATACTTAAGACGTCCGACTTCCTTCGTCGTGGCAAAGCCGTCAAACAGCAATTGCCGCAACGTCAACGCGCCACCGTCAACATTGTAGGTGTCCAGCCGGTCGGGTAACGCGCCCGGACTGAGATCACGCTGCTCAAGGGTTTCCGAACCGATATAGCCACGCAGGTCCAGACGGGGATACAAGCCGCCACGCGCCACTTTCACTTCTTCACTGGCAGCGGTCATGGCGTGATAACGGGCAACCACTTCCGGATTACGCATGACCGACTCTTCAACGGCCCCGGACAAGGTTGAAACATCGGCAGCGAGCGAGTGGCCCGCCACCAGAAAGGTGACGACAATCGCCACCCATCGCAGCAATCTGTTCATGACGCCCTCCTTATGAGCAACCGGGATAAGCAGCCTCCGACTTATCCCCTTGATTAACCTCCCACATGCAAAGATATCCGGCAAAAAAGTACTGATCTGCAGCAGAAGTAATAGACCAGCACGAAAATGCTGCAAGCTGACGCGGGCGGCCTACACTGAAAAAAACGAAAAACACTGCCGTTTGACAAAAATTCTGACAAACGGAAAGACGGGGCTTCGCATGCAGCAGAAGCGGATGGTCAGTGCGCGTCCATGGTTACTATCGCTGTCACCGTACAGACGGTGTGCGTGGTTAATGGCCGCTGCAATTTTCTTCGCGCTCCCGTGGCTGCCAGGAAATGCGATGGATCTTGTCCGTCTGCAACAGACCGTAATGCAGCGGAGCGGGAGTGAAGGCGCAGAAAGGGTTCAGCAACTGCAACGGCAGATTCCCCAGTGGCAGGCATTGCCCGAAAAGGAAAAGCTCATGCGCGTGAATGATTTTTTCAACCGCCTTCTGCAGTTTGAAAGTGACGCTGCGTTATGGAAGCAGGCCGATTTCTGGGCGACGCCGGGCGAAACCCTCGGACTGGGCGCGGGCGACTGCGAAGATTTTACCATCATCAAGTACTTCACCCTGAAAATGCTGGGCATCCCCGTGCAGCGACTGCGGCTGACCTATGTGCGCGCACGCATCGGCGGCCCGCTGAGCAACATCACGCAGGCGCACATGGTACTGACCTATTACGCCACACCGGACGCCCAACCACTCGTGCTGGACAATCTTCTCAATGAAATCCGCCCGGCAACACGACGACCGGATCTGGAACCGGTTTTCAGCTTCAACAGCGATGGCGTATGGGCAGGTGGAGGCAGCACACCGGCCTCGCCTGTCGAACGGCTGTCGCGCTGGACCGGATTGCTGGAACGCATGCAACAGGAAGGCTCGTTATGAAACATGAAAATGGCATGTCGCTTTTCAGACGACTGTGGCTGGTGGTGCTACTGACGACGGTATTCGCATTTCTTGGCAGTTTTGTCGTCAGCATGCTGACGGCCCGAGATTATCTTGAGCAACAGCTTTACACGCAGAGCATGGATAATGCGGCATCACTGGCGCTGTCCATGTCGCAACAGGGACAGGACCCGGCCATGCAGGAGTTGCTGGTGAGCGCGCTGTTTGACAGCGGCCATTTCCGTCACATCACATTCCGTGATGTCGATGACCGCATTGTCGTGGAGCGTCACAACACGGCTCGCACCGATACCGTGCCGGGTTGGTTCACCGGGCTGTTTTCCATCCGGGCACGCCCTGGCGAAGCCCTGGTGTCCAACGGCTGGCAACAGGCCGGCAAGGTCACCCTGATCGCCGATACCCGCTTTGCCTACGCCGCATTGTGGTCAGGCGCCCTGCACCTGCTGCTCTGGATTTCGGGCGCCGGCCTGCTCACCGGGGGACTGGGCAGCCTCATGCTACGCACCATTCGCCAGCCGCTGGACCGTGTGGTGGAGCAGGCCGACGCCATCACGGAACGACGCTTCATCACGATTGATGTACCCAGGATTCCCGAACTCACCGCTATGGTGAAAGCACTTAACTCCATGGTGGAGCGGCTGAAAGCCATGTTTGCCGAGGAAGCTGCCCGCATACAGGCACTGCAGCAGCAAGCCAATGGTGACCCGTTGACCGGGCTGGCCAACCGCCTCTGGCTTGATTCACGCCTGGAGGCCGCACTGCAGGAAGAGGATGCCACTGACCGCGGCGCACTGCTGTGGCTGCACATCCATGCCCTGCAGACCCTTAACGACAAGCTCGGCCATGAAGGTTGTGATGCCTTGTTGCGCGACATTGCCCAGGTATGGCGCAACACTACCGCCAATCATCATGAGCGCGTTGCCGCACGCCCGGCGGGTGGAGAATTCATGCTGCTCTGTCCGGGACTGGAGGAGGATGCCGCACAGCGGCTTGGCGAACTGCTGGCCGCCCAGGCGACCAGCCTGATGGACAGCCAGTACAAGCTGAACGGCAACCTGCTGCATGTCGGCATCGCCCTCTACCAGCATGGCCAGACCCCGGCACAGGTACGACACTGCGCCGAACAGGCGCTGCTCGCCGCCATCAGCTCCGGCGACAATGCGGTCGCCGTGCAGGCGGTGGCAGCGCGCGAAAGTGACAACATGCCCTGGCAGACCCTGCTGAACCAGGGCATCCGCGAGCATTCTTTCTTCTTGCAGGCGTTCCCTGTGATTCACCAGGATGGTCGCCGCCTGCATGACGAGATGGCGCTGCGCCTGCGCCATCCGGACACCGGGGCCGAGCTGGCCGCCGGCCGCTTCATGCCGTTTGCCACGCGCGCGGGCATGACACCGGCACTCGACCTGGAGGCCTGCCGGCAGGCAATGCTGATGCAGGGGGCGTCACCTCACCCGATCGCACTCAACCTGTCGATTGAGTCGGCACAATCCGCCGACTTCCTGGATGCGCTGGTCGCCCTGCTGAGTGCAGACCCGGACACGGCCCGGCAGTTGTGGTTCGAAGTCAGCGAGCATGGACTGAGCGGTGAGTTGTCCACCCTGCGCCAGTTGACGGACCGCTTGCGGCCGCTGGACTGCCATGTCGGGATTGACCATTTTGGTCGCCACTTCAGCAGCCTGCCGCACCTGCATGACCTCGGACTGGACTACCTCAAGATAGACAGCAGCCTGATCAGCGGGATTGATGCCAGCCCCGGCAATCAGGCCGTCGTGAAAGCCATCGCCAGCATTGCCAGCGGGCTGGGTTTGCTCACCATTGCCGAGCGCGTGCAGACGGCTGCCGAACGGCAGGTGCTTGCCGGGCTGGGCGTCTCCGGGCTTACCGGGCCGGTCGTGACTGCACCGGGCCTGCGCTGACGGCGGCTAGAAACTGAAATTGACGCCCGTCCACCAGGCTGTCGTGCTGTCGATCTCGGTAGTGGCCACGCCGGCGGCACCAATCAGGCCTTGCTGCGTTGCCTCAAGGCCCACCTGGCTGGCGCGCACGCCCAGTTCCAGCTCCACCCTGGGGCCAAATCCCATACTCAGACCGGTGCGCACGCCATACTGAAGCCCGCTGTCGCTGCCGCTGTTATAGAAGGGCTGGCTGGCCATCTTCAGTGAGCCGTAACCGAGCTCAAGGCCACCAAAAGCACGCAGGCGATTTTCAGCCCCCTGCCAGATCGGCACCAGCCGGACATAGCCCACATTGAACAGCCGCATGCTGTTGTCATTGCCCAGATCATAGGCAACATAATCAAACATGAAGCGGGAATTACCACCCGGAGTGCCCGCCCCCACTACCAGCCCCACATAGCCATCCGTCTTCAGACTGCCACCCGAGACCGCAACGCCATTGACCGTCTGCTGGTAGTCGAGGCTCTGTTCACCGTATTGCAGACCGAGTATCAGGTCGGCCCGGGCCGTTGCAGCCGTTGCCGTTAACGCCAGCGCAATCAACTGACGCTTCATGATCCCTCTCCATGCTTGTTTTTCTCAGTCTAGCCCCGATCCGTTTCGCCGCACGTCCTGCCGAAGGATATTCTAGCGCAGGGACATTACCGGCCAGCTGTTGGCGGCCGCGTGGGCGCGCAAGGCCTCGTCCGGATCCACCGCCACCGGGTGCGTGGCAAACTCCAGCAGGGGTATATCGTTACGCGAGTCGGAATAGAACCAGCAGCCCTCGGCCGATTCATTGTTCAGGTTCAGCCACTCCTGCAGGCGGTCGATCTTGCCATGCTGGTAGCAGGGGATGCCGGCCACCTTGCCGGTGTAGCGACCGCTCTTCATTTCCGGCTCGGTGGCAATCAGTTCGGCCACGCCAAGCTCACGGGCAATCGGGCCGGTGATGAAGCGGTTGGTGGCGGTAATGATGAGCAGGCGATGCCCGGCCTCGCGGTGCCTTGCCAGCAACTCACGCCCCTTGGGCAGGATCATCTGCGCGACCTTCTGTGCCATGAATCCGGCATGCCAGGCTGCCAGCGTGTCCGCATCCTCGCGTGCCAGCACCGAGAAGACGAACTCGCTGTAGGCAATCACGTCCAGCTCACCACGACAGTAATCACTGTAGAAACGGTCGTTCTCGGCCTTGTACCAGACGCCATCGACATGTCCCTGCTCGACCAGATACTCCCCCCAGGCGTGATCGGAGTCGCCGGCCAGCAGAGTGTTGTCGAGATCAAAGATGGCAAGGGTCATGGCAGTCTCCGTAAACAGGGTCGGCATGATAACGCACCCCGCTGCCGGCCCCCACCCCGACACCCCTCCCGTGCCGGATCGACAAAAATAAACGCTCCCGCGCTTGCTCCTGCCGCCATGCCTAGAGTATTTATAAAACAAGAACTTGAACGCTTTTCTTGAGACCAAGCCATGATCGACGCCGATGGCTTCCGCCCCAATGTGGGCATCATTCTCGCCAACCCCCAGGGTCAGGTGCTGTGGGCACGGCGAACAGGCCATGACGCCTGGCAATTTCCCCAGGGCGGCATCATCGAAAACGAGTCGCCTGAAGAGGCCATGTTTCGTGAGCTGTGGGAGGAGGTCGGGCTGGAAGAGCCCGATGTACGCATCATTTCCAGTACCCGCGGGTGGCTGCGCTACCGTCTGCCCCGCCGCTTTGTGCGCAATGACGGGCAAGTACCGGTCTGCATCGGCCAGAAACAGAAATGGTTTCTGCTGCAACTGGAGAGCGACGACAACCGGGTCGATCTCACGCGCTCGTACCCGGCCGAGTTTGATGGCTGGCGCTGGGTGAGCTACTGGTATCCGCTGAATCAGGTGGTGTCCTTCAAGCGGGAAGTGTATCGCCGCGCACTGATGGAGCTGGCGCCGCGCCTGCCGCTGCGCTAAGGCTGTTATTTATCGAGCAGGCGGTTAGCCGCCCCGGAACAAGCGATGCTGCTGGACAGGTTGCGCAAGATTGTACAGGACGTGGACTCCGCGCCGAACTTCACGGCAGCGCTGGATACCATGGTCACCAGTGTGCGCGAAACCATGGGCACCGAGGTCTGCTCCGTCTATCTGCTCGATGACAAGACCAACCGCTACCTGCTGATGTCGACCGAAGGCCTCAACCCGGAGTCGGTCGGCACCGTGTCGCTGGCTTGGAACGAAGGACTCGTCGGCCTGTGTGGCGCACGCGAAGAGCCGATCAATCTCGACAATGCGTCTGCCCACCCGAAGTACCATTACCTGCCCGAAACCGGCGAAGAAAAATACAACTCCTTTCTCGGCGCACCAATCATGCACCGGCGCAAGGTGCTGGGTGTGCTGGTGGTGCAGCAACGCGACAATCGCAAGTTTGACGAAGCCGAAGAAGCATTTCTGGTCACACTGTCCGCGCAATTGTCAGGCGTGGTGGCTCATGCAAAAGCCATCGGCACACTGGAAGTGTCACGCACGGCTCCACGCAGCAATGTGACCCGCATCTTCACTGGCATTGCCGGCTCCACCGGCATCGTGATCGGCCGCGCAGTGGTCATGTATCCGCCCGCCGACATTGATTCGGTGCCGGACCGCATTGCCGAAGATGTCGACGCCGAAATCGGCCTGCTCGAGCAGGCGGTTGCCTCCGTGCGCCAGGAAATCAGCGACCTCAACGAAAAGATGGTCAACACGCTGATGCCAGAGGAGCGTGCGCTGTTCGATGTCTACCTGCGCATGCTGGATGACAACGCACTGCCCAGTGAAATCATTGAACACATTACCGCCGGCAACTGGGCGCAGGGCGCGCTGCGCGAAGTGATCGAGGAACACATGCAGACCTTCTCGGTCATGGATGATCCTTATCTGCGTGAACGCATGGCCGACGTGCGTGACCTTGGCCTGCGCATTCTTGCCCACCTGCAAAAACAGGAAGGCTCCGGTCTGCGTGATTTTCCGGACAAGTCCATTCTGGTCGGCGAAGACATCACCACGGCGATGCTGGTGGAAACACCACTCGACAAGATTGCTGGCATTGTCACCGTGACCGGCGCCGCCAACTCACACATGGCAATTGTGGCGCGCGCCCTCGGCCTGCCCACTGTGGTCGGCGTTGGTGATCTGCCGGTAACACAGCTCGACGACACCGAAATGATTGTGGATGCCTATCAGGGCCGCGTGTATGTGCAGCCTTCGCGCCTGCTGCGCACGCGCTACAAGGAAATCATCAAGGAAGAGCGCCAGCTGATCGCCGGACTGGATGCCTACAAGAACCTGCCCACCGAAACACCGGACGGCCATCGCATCGCGCTGTACGTGAATACCGGCCTGATGGTTGACGTGGCGCGCGGCAAGGATCGCGGTGCCGAAGGTGTCGGCCTCTACCGTACAGAAATCCCCTTCATGCTGCGCGAACGCTTTCCTGGCGAAGAAGAACAGCGCGCCATTTACCGCCAGCAGCTCGAAGCATTTTCGCCGGCCCCGGTCACCATGCGCACACTGGACATCGGTGGCGACAAGGACCTGCCCTACTTCCCGATCAAGGAAGACAATCCGGCACTTGGCTGGCGCGGCATCCGCATCACGCTCGATCATCCGGAAATTTTCATGGTGCAGATTCGCGCCATGCTCAAAGCCGCCATCGGCCTGGACAACCTGCAGGTGATGCTGCCGATGATTTCATCGGTCTTCGAGATCGAGGAAGCGCTGCACCTGATTCACCGTGCCGTCATGGAAGTACAGGAAGAGGAAGGCGTACCGATTGTCATGCCTCGTGTGGGCGTGATGGTGGAAGTGCCGGCCACGGTATTCCAGATTGCCGACATGGCCCAGCTGGTGGATTTTGTGTCGGTGGGATCGAACGACCTGACGCAATACATGCTCGCCGTGGACCGCAACAATGCGCGTGTTGCCGACATCTATACGCCATATCACCCAGCGGTACTGCGCGCCCTGCAAATAGTGGTCGACGAAGTGCATCGCATGGGCAAGCCTGCAGGCATCTGTGGCGAAATGGCTGGCGACCCTGCCACGGCGGTCCTGCTGATGGCCATGGGATTTGATTCGCTGTCGATGAGTGCCAGCAATCTTCTGCGCGTGCGCAAGGTATTGCGTACCGTTCCCTATGCGCAGGCGCAGTCCCTGCTTGCCCAGGTCATGCAGGTGGACAATGCCGCCGTGATCCGGAGCCTGGTGGAATTCGAACTGGATGATCTGGGCCTGATGGATCTGGTCCGCCCGAAAAACAAGGGCTGACCCGCCTCGTTCCGCCTGCCAGGCCTGCAGTAGCGACAACCGGAACAGACTGCCATCCTTTCAGTCGCCGTAACCGGCCCTTCATCGACCGGCATGAGCTTTTCGTCAAGATCCTGATACGCCTGATGCCGTGAACTCAGGAACGAGACACCGCCATGAACGCGATTACACGCCAGGATGCTTGCGTCAGCCACACCTGGCCTGGCCTGGCCAGGCCTCACTGCTCTCCCTTTTCTGTCTGGACCAGCAAAAACCGGACACCTTCGAACTGATGGCCCTGCATCGCGCAAGCGCAAGGCAGCCCTGGAGCTCTCGGAAGCCCTCGAAAAGGCACTGCTGCACTCGGCCGGCTTTGACAATGATTTCCTCGACAACTACCTCAGCGTGAAATCATCATCCGCTACGTGTTGCCCCTGCAGAGCTGAGCCGCACCAGCCACCTCAACGCGGACGCGACACCGACGGCTCACCGGCCACATGAAACCGCAACGGCCAGTGCGCTGCCTCGCCCGCGTAATCCACGCCAACTCGTGGACCAGCAACAATGGCCGCAGGTGCCGCGCCGGCGCCCGCCTCAATCCACAAATCCCCTTGTGTGAGGGGCTGGCCGTTACATGCCCTGTCGATCTGCAAGGCACGGCACAGGCGCCCCGGGCCACTCAGCCACTGCGCCGGCTTGAGGCGCGGATACGCCGCCTGCCAGATCTCTTGCCCCTGTTCCGGTGCCAGCGCCCGTATCAGTACCGCCTCGGGATCCCCCTCCCGTTGCGTCACCGCATTAAGACACCAGTACATGCCATATATGAGATAGACGTAGGCCACGCCACCGTCGGCATACATGGTGTCGGTACGCGGGGTGCGACGACCGCCGAAGGTATGGCAGGCGCGATCCGCAATGCCCAGATAGGCCTCGGTCTCGACGATAACGCCACTCAGCAGGCGGCCATCCGGCAGCCGCCGGCACACGCGCTGGCCCAGCAGCTCGCGCGCCACGGTCTCGGTGTCACGCCGGTAGAAGGACAAGGGCAGCGGGGTCATGCCACCGGCAACCGGTCGAAGGCAAACTCGCTGCGCGCCAGCGGGCCGTCCGGTCCATGCCCCTGCTCGACAAAGCGGATGCGCGCATGACCCGCCAGCAGCACGGTCGAGGCCCGGGTACCGTAATGGGTGGAGCGGATGAAGGGCGCTGACAACATGCGCTCCATGACCAGACCAATGCCGGTGTCCGGCAGATCGATGTCGGCCGCCTCCCGCTCATCCTGCAGCAGCGCCAGCAAGGCCTCCGGGGCGGGATGCGGCAGCTGTGCCAGCAGGCCGGCACGGAGCAGCTCCACCTTGGGCCAGGGCGTATCCAACAGGTGGTTGCTGAGCATGTAGACGCCAGGATCAAGGCGGCGCGGCCCTGCGCCGCGGTTGCTGGTCCACCACAGGCTGTCGCCGTCACAGGCCAGCAGGTTGAAACCGCTGTAGGCTTGACCCTCGGCCGTCACTTGCGCCACATAGGCCTCCGGACTGTCATTTCCCTGCAAGTAAGCACTTACAATCAAGCCGCGGGATCGCTCGCCTTGCGCCATGCCTGGCTCGCGCACATTGGTCAGCGCCGCAAAACGCCCCTGGCGGGTCACCCCCAGCCAGGTACCCCCGGCGCTGAGGTCACGTCCCGCCAGCACCGCAGGCGACTCTTCCCAGAACTGTGCCGGCGCTGCCGGCCGGGCATGAAACTCGTCGCGGTTGGCCAGCACGATCAGGGGATAATCAGGGTGGGACTGCCAGGCCACGGCGATCAGGCACATAGGTTCTCAACGCCTCCAAATCAGTCATTCATATATGAGGGCAGCCGTGGGAGAATCCAGCGCTTGTTGCGCACCACCAGACAGGAAGGCCCCGTGCTAGTTTACCCCCATATCGACCCCGTCGCCGTTTCACTCGGCCCGCTCAAGGTGCACTGGTACGGCCTCATGTACCTGCTCGCCTTCGGCACCGGCTATGGCCTTGCCCTCTGGCGCATCCGCCGCAGCGGCTCGGGCTGGACCGCCGACATGCTGTCCGACCTGCTCTTCTATATCGCCATGGGCGTGATTCTGGGCGGACGCCTGGGCTATGTGGTGTTTTACGGCTTTGATCGCCTGGTGGACGACCCCCTGTGGGCACTGCGCGTCTGGGAAGGCGGCATGAGCTTTCACGGCGGCCTGCTGGGCGTGCTGATTGCGGTTGCGGTCTTCTGCCGCCAGTACCAGAAACCCTGGTTCGACATGATGGATTTTGTCGCGCCACTGGTGCCCACCGGCCTGCTCTTCGGACGTATCGGCAATTTCATCGGCGGCGAGCTCTGGGGCCGCCCCGTGGTGGACCAGAACTTTCCGTTGGCCATGGTGTTTCCGCACGTCGACAACCTGGCCCGGCACCCGTCCCAGCTGTACGAGGCGGCGCTGGAAGGCTTGGTGCTGTTCGTACTGCTGTGGTGGTACTCGGCCCGCCCGCGTCCGCGCATGGCTGTCTCCGGCCTGTTTCTGGCCGGCTATGGTGCCGCCCGTTTCACGGTAGAATTCTTCCGTCAGCCCGATGCGGACAAGGGCTTCATCCTGTTTGACTGGATGACCATGGGCCAGATCCTCACCACCCCGATGATTCTGGGCGGCCTTGTCCTCATGCTGCTGGCCTACCGCAATGAACGTCTGGCCATAAACGTCCCAACCCGCACCCCGGAGTGACTGCGTCGTGAAGCAATACCTCGATTTCATGCGCCATGTGCGCGAGCACGGCACCTTCAAGTCTGACCGCACCGGCACCGGCACTTACTCCGTGTTCGGCTACCAGATGCGTTTCAACCTGGCTGAAGGCTTTCCGGCGCTCACCACAAAAAAGCTGCACCTGAAATCCATCATTCACGAGCTGCTGTGGTTTCTGCAGGGTGACACCAACATCCGTTACCTGAAGGAAAACGGTGTATCGATCTGGGACGAATGGGCGGACGAGAACGGCAACCTGGGCCCGGTGTATGGCTCGCAGTGGCGCTCCTGGCCCACCGCCGATGGCCGCCATATTGACCAGATCACGCAGGTGATCGAGCAGATCAAGAACACACCGGACTCGCGCCGCCTCATCGTCTCGGCATGGAATGTCGGCGAAATCCAGAACATGGCTCTGCCGCCCTGCCACGCGTTTTTCCAGTTTTATGTGGCCGACGGCAAGCTGTCCTGCCAGCTCTACCAGCGCAGTGCAGACATTTTCCTGGGCGTGCCGTTCAACATTGCCAGCTATGCCCTGCTCACCATGATGGTGGCCCAGGCCTGTGACCTGCAGCCCGGCGACTTTGTCTGGACGGGGGGCGACTGCCACCTTTACAGCAACCACATGGAGCAGACCGACCTGCAGCTATCGCGCGAACCACTGAAGCTGCCGGTGATGAGGATAAATCCGGACGTGAAGAACATTTTCGATTTCAAATATGAAGACTTCACACTGGAAGGCTACGAGCATCACCCGCACATCAAGGCACCGGTGGCCGTCTGATGACCGACACGCACAAGCCCCGTCTGGCGCTCATCGCCGCCGTTGCTGAAAACGGTTGCATCGGCATCGGCAACAAGCTGCCCTGGTACCTGCCGGAAGACCTCAAGTACTTCAAGGCTGTCACCAGTGGCAAGGCCGTGATCATGGGGCGCACCACGTTTGACTCGCTGGGCCGGCCCCTGCCCAACCGTACCAACATCGTCATCACGCGCAATACATCGTTTACTGCTCCGGAAGGGGTGCGCGTCGTGCATTCGCTGGACGAGGCTATCGCGCTGGCAGAAAGCGTGGCCTTCATTGATGGCAGCGAGGAAATCATCATCATTGGCGGCAGCCAGATCTATGCCGAGGCACTGCCGCATGTCGACCGCATGTACCTCACCGAGGTCAAAAAATCCGTGCCTGGCGATGCCTTCTTTCCGGAGTGGAACCGGCAAGAATGGCAAGAGACCGGCCGCCAGGATCATCACTACGAGCCGGCACAGACGGACTACAGCTTTGTGGTCTATGACCGCTGCCCATAAGGAACTACCTCTTCCGGCATAGGCCGCGCAGATCGCGACTGACCTGCGTCACTTCTACCAAAGTTTCAGTCCGCCACGGTTGTTGCCCGCATCGCGGACGTGCTTGAATCCGCCCCATCATTTTTGCAACCGGAGACCGTCATGTACACAACGATGGCACTGGTATTCACTTTCGGATACCTGTGCATTGCCTTTGAGCACAGCCTGCGTGTGGACAAGGCCGCCTCTGCCCTGCTCACTGCCGTGCTGACCTGGACCGTACTGGTGCTTGGTGCCGACGCCATCATTCCTGCACTGGATATTGCGGCGCACGGCGGTGATGCCACCCACATGGTCACCAGCGAACTACGCCATCANNCTGGGTGAAATCGCCGAAATCCTGTTCTTCCTGCTCGGTGCCATGACGATTGTCGAGCTGGTTGATGCCCACGAAGGCTTCAAGGTCATTACCGACCGCATCAAGACCACCAACCGCGTCAAGCTGCTCTGGCTGATCGGCTTCATCACGTTCTTCCTGTCGGCCGCCCTCGACAACCTCACCACCACCATCGTGATGATCTCCCTGCTGCGCAAACTGATCGGGGATGCACACGAACGCTGGTTTTATGCCGGCATCGTGGTCATTGCCGCGAATGCGGGCGGTGCGTGGTCACCCATTGGTGATGTCACCACGACCATGCTCTGGATCGGCAACCAGATTTCGACTGGCGCCATCATCACACAACTGTTCATTCCCAGCCTGGTCTGCCTGCTGGTGCCGCTCATCATGCTGAGTTTCAGCATGAAGGGCGAGACGGCACGCCCGGCACTGACGGAAAGCGAAGACAGCCGGCGCAACCCCACAACCGCCTTCGAACGCAATCTGGTGTTTGCCCTTGGCATTGGTGCCCTGCTGTTTGTGCCGGTATTCAAGACCCTCACCCATTTGCCACCCTATATGGGCATCCTGCTGGGCCTGGGCGTGTTGTGGGTTACCACGGAATTCATTCATCGCGGCAAGAACGATGAAGACAAGCATCCACTGTCGGTGGTGGGCGTGCTGCGTCGAGTCGATACACCCAGCGTACTGTTTTTCCTCGGCATCCTGCTTGCCGTATCCAGCCTTGCCACTGCCGGTCATCTCACAGCGGCGGCTACTGCATTGAAGGACAGCCTTGGCAATATCTACGCCATCAACATTGCCATCGGCATCCTGTCTTCGGTGGTCGACAATGTGCCGCTGGTTGCCGGTGCGATGAAAATGTACCCGCTGGTCACTCCCGAAGCGCTGGCCAGTGCCGGCAGCCAGACCGCGTGGCTGTCGCACTTCGTGCAGGACGGGCACTTCTGGGAAATGCTGGCCTACTGCGCCGGTACCGGCGGCAGCTGCCTCATCATCGGTTCGGCGGCAGGCGTGGCGGCGATGGGCATGGAGAGGATTGATTTCATGTGGTACCTGAAAAAAATCAGTCTGCTCGCCTTCCTTGGCTACATGGCTGGCGCCATGACCTATATCGGCATGATTTCACTGGGCTGATCCAAGGTTTGCCGCAATAAAAAAGCCCNNGGGCTTTTTTATTGCGGCAAACCTTATTGGAAAACGGCATCGCGTACTCAGCTGGCGGCAACATTCACGATGGTCGGTTCGCTTTCAGAGCAGCCATGGTCATTGCAGAGTGCCACCTTGATTTCAACCGGTCCGGCCTCTTCCAGAGCAACAGCCACCGTGGCCTGTTGCGCCTTGGGTGACTTGCTGGTGACCGTTCCGGAATCCACCATTTTTCCGTTCACATAGATTTTCCATTGCCGGCCATTCTCGCCCCACCACATGTTCCAGGTGACCGGCTGCACCGCTTCCAGTGGTGCCGACGCAGGCAGGCGCGCCAGCTGGGGCCGGCCTGGCACCATCAGGCTGCCATCATTCACGACGGGTGCGGCGGCAGACACCGCCACCGGCATTGATGATGCGGCCTTCTCGCCGCAACCAGCCAATACCGTCGCCAGCAGCGTCAGCATTGATGCAGAAAGAAAAAGACGTGCGTGCATGACAACCTCTGAAATGAATCATATCGATGACTCATTGTAGGCATCACATCTCCGGTCAAAACGTCGACTGGCTGACACTTTTTGTCATTTCACTGCGTTTTGTGACAGGGTCGGCACGCCTGCCTGCAACAGCATCACACTCACTGTGCAGGCAGGAATACCCGTCAGGCATTGCGACGCACGCGGAACCACGCGGCGTACATGGCCGGCAGACTGAGCAATGTCAGCGCTGTCGCCACAATCAGCCCGCCCATGATGGCCACGGCCATCGGCCCCCAGAAACTGCTGGAGGCCAGCGGAATCATGGCCAGCACCGCTGCCGCCGCCGTCAGCATGATCGGACGGAACCGGCGCACCGCCGCATCCACGACAGCCGTCCAGCGATCAACACCATGTGCAATGTCCTGCTCGATCTGGTCAATCAGGATCACCGAGTTGCGAATGATCATGCCATTGAGGGCAATGATGCCGAGCGTCGCCACAAACCCCATCGGCGTGCCGGTCACCAGCAACATCATTGCCGCACCGATGATGCCAAGCGGTCCTGTGAGAAACACCAGCATGGCACGGGCAAAACTTCTCAGCTGCAGCATCAGCAAGGTGAAAATAATGAACAGCATCAGCGGCACATTAGCCGTGATCGAATCGGTACCCTTCTGCGACTCCGCCACGGTACCGGCCAGATCAATGTGATAACCCGGCTCCATATCAGCGCGCAGTTTTTCAAGCTGCTGGTTGATACGCAACGCCACGGTGGCTCCCTGCACACCCTCCTTCACATCTGCCTGCACCGTGATCGCAAACTGCCGGTTCTGGCGCCACACCACACCCGGCTCCCAGACAAATGCCGGACGCGCCACCTGCGAAATAGGAATCGACTGTCCGCTTGCCGTTGGCAGATACGCGGCAGTCAGTGCCGTCATGGTTGAACGCTCGTCAGCAGGCTGCCGCAGCATAATGCGGATCTGCTCGTTATCTTCGCGATACTGGCCAATCGGTAAACCGGACAAAATGGTCTGGCCGGCCGTCGCCACCGCCTGCGTGGACACACCGAGTGCACGCGCACGCGTCTGGTCCACATCCAGGTTAAGTGCCTTCACCTTTTCTGCCCAGTTGTCATTCACACCACGGGCATCGGGATCGGCCTGCACAATCGCCCGCACCTTGTCGGCAAGAGCGCGCAATTTTGCCGGGTCATCACCCAGTACACGAAACATGACCGGATACGGCACGGGCGGACCATTGGGTAGCAAACGCACACGTGCACGCGCCTCGGGGAATTCCTCGTGCAGGATATCCGGCAATGCGCGCCGTATTTTTTCACGCGACTCGAACGATGTCGGCACCAGCACCATTTGCGCCACATTGCTTTGCGGAAAGATCTGGTCCAGCGACAGATAGAAGCGCGGCACCCCATGGCCGACAAACGATGTCACCGACCCGGCATCCGGAATGGTCATCAGGCGCTTCTCCACCCGCTTCACCAGGTCATCCGTGCTGGCCAGCGACGCGCCCTCGGGCTGCCACAGGTCAACCAGAATCTCGGGGCGATTAGAGTCGGGAAAAAACTGCTTCTCCACGAACTTCATGCCGACAACACCCATCAGCAGCGCACCTACCGTTGCACCAATCGTTATCCAGCGATGCTCGACACACCAGTCCACCGTATTGCGCACACGACTGTAAAAGGGGGAGTCAAACACTTCATGCGACTCGCCATTACCAGCCGAATGTTCGCGCAGCAGGCGATAGCCAAGGAATGGCACAAAATAAACCGATACAAACCATGACACGATCAACGCCGTTGTAGTCACGGCAAAGATGGCAAAGGTGTACTCGCCAACGGCGGAGTTCGCCAGTCCAATCGGCAGGAAGCCCGCAGCCGTGATAAGTGTCCCCGTCAGCATCGGCATGGCCGTTGCCGTATAGGCATAGGTGCTGGCCTTGAGACGGTCGTAACCTTCCTCCAGCTTGCGCACCATCATTTCGACAATGATGATGGCGTCATCCACCAGCAGCCCCAGCGCAATGATCAGCGAGCCCAGCGAAATCTTGTGCAAGTCGATATTCCAGCGCTCCATGACCAGAAAGGTGATGGCCAGTACCAGCGGAATCGACAAGGCCACCACCAGCCCCGGACGTATATCGATACGCCACGGATTACGATGCAGCCCCAGCGCCAGAAAGCTCACGGCCAGCACGATGATGAGCGCCTCGGCCAGTACCCGCAGGAATTCATGCACGGAACGTGAAACCGACTTTGGCTGGTCCTGGACCTGTGCCAGTTCGACACCCGCCGGCAAATCCTTGCGCAGGCGCTCGCTTGCCACCGTCAGGTTATGCCCCAGCTTGATGATGTCGCCACCACGCGCCATGGAAATGCCGAGTGCAATCACCTCGTGTCCGTCATGGCGCACCTTGGGCGCAGGCGGATCCTGGTAACCGCGCTCGATACGGGCAATATCGCCAAGCCGGAACGTGCGGCCATTGAAGCGCAACGGCAGTGCACGCAAATCCTCGACAGCATCAAGCTGCCCGGTAATGCGGATCTGGATGTCATCGCCCGGCGTGCGCAACACACCGGAGTACTCAATGGCATTCTGTGTATTGATGGCAGAAATCACTTCGCGGATATCAAGACCCATGCGTGCCAGTTTTTTCTGCGACACTTCGACGTAGATCCGCTCCTCCTGCACACCGTACTGCTCAACTTTGGCCACACCCGGTACGCGCAGCAATTCCTGCCGCACAAAATCGGCATACTCCTTCAGCTCGGCGTAAGAAAAATCTTCGGCCGACACGGCATAGATCACGCCAAAGACATCACCGAACTCATCATTGTAAAAAGGCCCCTGCACACCCTGCGGCAATTGCCCCCGCATGTCGCCGATCTTCTTGCGGATGGTGTACCAGACACCGGGGATGTCATGCGGCGGTGCCGAGTCCTTGAGCTCGACAAAAATCGTCGATTCGCCCGGTTTGGAATAGCTGCGAATCTTGTCCATGTAGGGGACTTCCTGCAGCGTCTTTTCCAGCCGGTCCGTGACCTGCTCCGACATCTGCATGGCTGTCGCGCCTGGCCAGTACGCCCGCACCACCATGGCCCGGAACGTGAAGGGCGGATCCTCGTCCTGCCCCAGCTGGAAGTAGGCGGCAATGCCGGCCAGCATCAGGACGATCAGCAGGTAGCCGGTGATCGCCGGGTGCTGGATGGCAATCCGGGAAATATTGAAACGCTCATTGTTGTGCTGGTTCACGGCAATACTCCGGCAGGCATCTGGGTACGCATCACTTGCTGGTCGCCGCCAGCGGACGGACCTTCTGGCCCTCGCTCAGCACATGCACCCCGGCCACTACTACCTGCGCGCCGGACGTCAGGCCCGCCACGATCACCTCGTTGCCATCAATACCTGCCACCGTCACCGGCACCGATTTCAGCACCCCAGTCACCGGATCAAACAGGAACACCCTGGTCTGGCCGTGATCCTCGATCAATGCCGTTGTTGGCAGACGTGCTCCTCCCTTCTGCGCCGGCAGGATGAGTCGCAGTGTTGCCGATTGCCCCAGCGCCAGCGCATTGGCCGGTGCCTGCACGCTGTAACGGGCACGGAAGGTACGCGTCACCGGATCGGCCGCTGCCGCCAGCTCGCGCAGCCTGGCCGGATATTTCACGCCCGGCTGCGCCCACAACGTCACTTCGGCACGCCCCATGCGTGCTAGCTGTGTGCGGTCTTCCGGAAACTCCACGGCAATCTCGCGCGAGCCATCAATGGCCAGTGCCACCACCGGCTGGCCCGCCGCCACCACTTCACCGGTGTCTGCCAGCACGCCCGTCACCACACCATCGGCATCGGCACGCAATACCGCATCGTCCAGACGGTTACCCTCAAGGGTTGCACCACTTTTCACGCCAGCCAGACGCGCTTCGGCTGCTGCTGCCGCCACACGCTTGCGCTCCAGATCCAGCTCCGACACGAAATTCTTTGCACGCAGTTCCTGGTACCGGCGGTATTCGGCCTGCGCCACATCAACGTCTGCCTGTGCCGCCGCCACCTGTGACTCTGCCGATGACTGCGCCAGCGCATAGTCGCGCGGGTCCAGCCGCGCCAGCACCTGCCCCTTTTGTACCCGCTGCCCGGCCTCGACCTGCCGCGCAATGATCTTGCCCGGCACCCGGAAACCCAGCGTTGATTCGGTACGCGCACGCACCTCACCCGCCAGCTCGACCAGACCCTGCACCGAGGCAGCGCCAACCGTGACCAGCTTGACCGGACGCGGCTTTTCTACGGGCGGCGGCGCCTTGTCACACGCCGTCAGCAAGAGGCTGGAACCCAGCACCAGGGGCCATACGGCACTACGAAAACGGCCATTCATGCCTTCTCTCCAGAATCAGGATGCAACGTGTAAAAGGAAGTGTGGGCGAAACCGCTGAAAAGCGCGGCCGCCATTTCATCAATAAAATCGGAAACCTTGCCGGGATCCGACAGGTGCGGTGCCAGCTCCGCCTGCAGCACACCAGGAATCACCAGCGAGCGCATGAACCCCATCACCAGGACATGACGCGTTGCCGGGGCAAGGGGCCGCAGATGGCCCGCGGAAATCCCCTGTAAAAAAAGCTCATTCAGGCGGGCCAGATAGGGACGCACATAGGTGGCGCGCAGGTATTCGCTTCGCTCGCTGTCACCCTCACCTTCACGGAAGAGGAATTCCAGCGCCACCGGGTCCGTCATCATGAGCTTGATGGCCTGCGACGTGTTCTGGCGCAAGGTGCTGGCTGCGTCACCACTGCTGGCCAGCATGTCCAGCCGCGCCTGCAGCACCTGCATCAGCGGCCCGAACACGCTGTCGACAGCCTCCTGCCAAAGCTGCTGCTTGGACCCGAAATGATGATGCAGAAGACTGTCACTGACACCACAGTCAGCAGCCAGCTGACGCTGGGATACGTTGTCGTAACCCTGCCGGGCAAACGCCTGGAAGGCTTGGCGCAGGATGTCCTCGCGCGCCATCACGGCATCCGCACGGGCGGGTCGGCCACGACGTCGGGAGGCACTGAAGGGACAGGTCATGCTGGCTGGCGCCTTTATTGGTCAGATGGCCAATTAAAGCAAGAGCCACCCCCCGTGTCACCTGTGCAAGGGAAGCAAGGCTGACCAGTCAGCCACGGCATTCATCCGGCCGTCGCCCCCTCTGTTGCTTCACCGGAATGCAACAAGGGGCTGCCCTTACGGACAACCCCCTGTCACGGATAGTGCTGACTGGCGCCATGGCAGACCCCGGGGGTCCGCCAGAAACTGACGCCTTACTTGGCAGCGGCCGCCATCATACCGGGACGCAGGCCAGGTGCTGCACGGGCGCCGCCCACATCGTACTGGACCTCAGAGGACTGGGTGCTGCCCTTGGGCTTGATCTGGGCGGCCAACGCCGTGTAGTAGCTCACCGACACCGTGTCACCCACCTGAACCTGGGGCAGGTTCCGGATTTCTTCACTGGCCTTGATGGTTACCGTTTCGCCATCGGCATTCTTGAGGGTGACCATACGGGTCTTGTGATCAATGGCCTCAACCTGCGCCGTCACCGTTTCAAGATATCCACAATGGCCATATCGCTGGCCGGCTTGCTGGCACAAGCGGAAAGGATCAATGCCAGTACCGCAACGGTTGTATTCCGGATATTCATGTCTGCTCCCTGGAAAAATGATGGGTCGTCTCCGTGACTCATTGACCATGCCCGCGCGCACATTCACGCACAGGCACCTGCCTTTTCGTTGCGATGACCAGAGTTCACGCCAGCTGCCCGAATACAGCGTCATCGCCAAAGAGTAGTGACAGCCTGACCTGCTCACAAATCATAAATTTGCCGGAAACACGATACGGATCAATCGTCACGACCAATCCCCCGGACACCCCCTGATCGGGCCGGGGAATGGCAAACCATGCACTCATGGAAAAGGCCCAACTCCCGTGCTACCCCCTGCGGGTATCAGTCACGGACGCCAGGCCCCGGCATGCACACGACCTTAACTGGCGGCGGCTTCCGCGTACTTGTTCACGCCGGCACTGGTCGCCCACTCTTGCCGCTCGGCCGAGCCCTCACTGACCACGTTGTAGGCCGACATGTCCATCTTGCGGACGCGCAACACATACTCGAAGCTGAAACCCGGCCACATGGTGGAGTTGGTGCCATCGGCATTGAGGTACCAGCTTTGGCAACCGGACAACCAGGAGCTGTTTTTCATGCGGTTCTGGAAGCCCTGGAACTGCGCCTGCACCACGCTTTCCTTCACATCCAGATACTTCAGTTTTTTCTCCAGCAAGGTCCGGGTGTAATTGGCAATGTACTTGTACTGGGCTTCCTGATAGATCAGCACCGATGTGTGCCCCGGCCCGGAATTCGGCCCCATGGTCAGCAGCATGTTCGGGAATTTGCTCACGTTCATGCCGTAATAGGCCTTGGCCTGACCGCCCCAGTAGTCGGCCAGCGACACCCCACCGAGCCCCTTGATGGCAAAGGGATAGGCCGGCGCGCCGATGTCATAGCCGGTGCAGTAAATGATGACGTCCACCTTGTGTTCCACACCGTCATCCGTGCGCACCCCGGTTGCCGTGATGTCCTTGATGCCGTCCGTAATCAATTGCACATTGTCACGCGCAAAGGCCGGGAACCAGTCATCCGACACCAGTGTGCGCTTGCAGCCCACCTTGTAGTCCGGCGTCAGCTTGCGGCGCAATGCCGGGTCCTTGATGGCCTTGGCCAGGGCGCGTTTATGCAGCATCTCTCCGACTACCAGCAGCTTTGGCGCCCACAGGATGGCCGGCAAGGCAGCTTCCATCGTCCAGTACAAACCCAGACGCTGCGCCTTCTGCTTCCAGGGATGCCGGACCCAGTCGCGTTGCACGTCTTCCGTAAAAGTACGATTGAGCTTGGGCAATACCCAGGACGGCGTGCGCTGGAACACCTTGAGTTCCGCCGCGTCAGGCGCCACGTTCGGCACCACCTGGATGGCCGACGCACCCGAGCCGATCACGGCCACCTTCTTGCCGCGCAGATCAATGGATGCATCCCAGCGGGCCGCGTGGACCGCCTTTCCCTTGAACTTGCTCATGCCCTTGATGTCCGGGTACTTGGGGTGACTCAGCGCCCCCGTAGCCGGCACCAGCACACGGGCCTCGGTAATCCGGCCATCGCTCGTGGTGATGATCCAGCGGCCCTTGGTTTCGTCGAAGGTGGCATCCGTCACCCGCGTCGAGAAACGGATGAAGGGCTTCATCCCGTATTTGTCGGCACAGTGCTCGATATACTGGCGAATATCTTCTTGCCGGGAGAACGCTTCCGGCCACCTGGGATTGGGCTCAAAGGAATAGCTGTACAGATGTGACGGCACATCACAGGCACAGCCCGGATAGGTATTGGTGCGCCAGGAGCCACCAACACCCTCCTCGCCTTCAAAGATCACAAAATCACGGATGCCTGCATTCTTCAGTTCGATGCCGGTACCCAGGCCCGCAAAACCGGCGCCGATAATGGCAACATCAGTCTGTTTACGTTGTACGGTCATGACAAACCCCTGTGGTTGACTGGCAATCAGTTGACACGGCTCTTTTTGGAGGACGATGCGACCACCTGCACCGGCTGGAAGCTGGCGACCTGGGCCATCAGGGCCTCGGCCTTGGCCAGATACTCGCGGTTGTCATGCATCCACGGATGGAAGCCCGGACGGAAGAAGTCCAGCCACTCCGGCAACACACGACGCAGCACGCCCGGCTTGCCCGCCACAAAATTCACCAGTTTGCCCCAGCCTTTCAGATCGGTGAGACCACCGCTCTTGCGCACCATCTGCAGCAGGAACGGCACGTACAGGCTCCAGAAAAGCACGTTGGCCAGCACAAAGGCGACCGTGCGCTGCGCATATGCACTGACGCCCTTGCCCATCACCACTTCGTAGGCATCAAAGCAGACGGCCTTGTGCTCGGTTTCCTCGATGGCATGCCACTGCCAGATGGCGGCGTAATGCGGATCGGCACCCTCCAGCAGGTCGGCATCGCACAGCAGGGTGTCCCCCAGTACGGCGGTCAGGTGCTCCAGCGCCACGGTAACGGCCAGCTGCAGGGAGTTTGGCAGGCGCTTCACGGCCTCCAGCAGGTTCACCACCAGCCTGTCCATCTGCTCGACCGGCAGACCGGCATCGACCAGGGCGGCGTTGTATTCCTCATGCTCGCGGGTGTGAAAGCCTTCCTGGCCGATGAAGGCCGAGATCTGCTCTTTCAGATGAGGGTCGGTGATGCGGTCACGGTAATTGCGCACGCTCTGGATGAAGAAGCGCTCACCGGCAGGGAAGAAGATCGACAGCGTGTTGTAGAACTGGGTGATGTGCAGGCCAGCCGGGTTCCAGCTGGTCACCTTGCCCTTGGGCAGGTCGAACTTGAGATTGCGACGGATCGGATCAACCTGGATGGTCATGTTAATTCCCCACACTTTGTATGTGATTACGATTACATCGTATGGTGGAATTGTTACTTCGTCAACTGTTACATTGAATAATGTAATTTAACGTCTGGAACGCTTTTCCGGTGTGCCACTGATCTGCGAACACGCGGGCACCGCACCCTCTGCGCGGGCAGCCAGCAAGAACGGGTTAATGAAAGCAGATGTAGGTCGCCAGGATCTTGAGCCAGATCAATTTGGCAGGAAGTCTGCAAAAAAGTGCACACACGCCGAAGGTCCGGCCGTTGTGTGATGAAAAGCGCCGGCATCACGCCGGCGCTTCGCAAAAATCACATCATGCACGGAGAATCAGTGCATCTGATCCAGCAGGTCCGCCACGGTGGCAAACACCTGGTTGCGTGCCAACGCCTTGTCAAAGGCCACCCCCATGCGCAGCACCACCAGATTACGACTAGGTGCGATCACCATGAACTGCCCCATATGGCCGGCAAACCAGACCATGTCACTGGGAAGACGTGCACGCATATCTGCAGGGATGGCCGTCGAAGGATGACGCCATACCGAGCCACCATACTCGATACTGGCCGGTGACGGCGCGAAGAAATAATTCATGTAGGTCTGCGACAACAAACGCTCACCGTTCCAGATACCATAGTTGGCTACCAACTGACCCAGGCGCAGCCAGTCCACAGGGCGCAGTACGCCGCGCGCACCACCAACGGGCGTCCCGGATGCATCAGGCTCAATGATACCGTTGCGTATACCCAGCGGGGCAAACAGTTTGCCTTGATAATAATCATGCAGCGACTGGTGACTGCCACCCAGTTTTTCACGCATGCCCAGCATGGCGATATTGGAAAAACCGGTGGAATAATTGAACATGGTTCCGGGTATGGATGTCAGCGCGTGGTTAGCGGCCCAGCGTGCCTGGTCCATCTGGTTGTAAAGCATTTCGGTGGTGTCACTTTCAGCTCCACCCGTGTAGTCCTCTGTCCACGCCAATCCCGGCGCCATGTTCAACAACTGGCCCCAGGTGATTACCGCCTTTGGCGTGCCCTGCCACTGCTTGAGACCAACCGGAGCATTCAGGCTGATCAGCCTGTCCTGTTCCATACGCCCCGCCACGAGTGCGGTCAGGGTTTTTGTCATGGACCATCCCAACTGCGGCTGACTGCGGTTGTAGTTTGCAGCATAACGCTCGTAAACCAGATGACCATCTTTAGCCACCAGAAAAGCGACGGCATTGGTTTTTAGTGCAGGATCGGTAGTGGTCTCGGCAAATATTGTCGTGGCGTGATGATCGAGCACAGCTTTCTGACTGTCGCTCAACCACATCCCTTCCACCGCACCTTCGCCTTGTGGCCAGTTTGAATTGGAGGCAGCAGTCACTGCGACCGGCTTGAATGGCTGCAGCCGCAACGAGAACTCATCCAGTGCATTCTTGACGATAGTGCATCCCATGCCTTTCCGATAAACGCCTATGCGCGAGTACGTCATCAGTGCACTGACATTGACGCGCGATCCTGGCGTATTGGCGATCACCCAGTAGGAGGGAAGTGGTTGCACTTTGGGCGCCACATAAGCATCACGAATACTGGCAAAATCATCTCCGCTCACATTTGTACGCGTGCACAGGTCATGGGCAGCATAGCCAGTTCCGGAGGGAATGGATCTGATGGTGCTTTCAACGCCCGATACGAGATCAGATGCCCATGCCGTTTCCATTGACAGGGGTAGCAACAGGGAAAATATTGATAGCGCAATACGGGTAGCGTTCATGAAAAAATCCTTGCGGCTTATGCCGTCTTCTGATCAAAGCATCTGGGCTTGAATGCCTCCTTGCCCACAGCTCCGGCATGGTTGACTAACGCAAGGCCGGTGTGTCTTATTGGGCCCGGAGGCAACATAACGAAAACTACCTGACCATTTGCCTCACGCCATATTCCGGATACGCCATCCTTTTATCCTGATGCGCCTCGCAGACAGTTAGTATGATTGGGAACTATCAAAAGACACTGCAGAAGCTGGACCGCTATTTTGAAGCGCGCGGCCAGAACTTCCCGCTCGCACTGCAGGCAGCTGGCATCCTGCTGCCAGATCCCGCCCACTCCCCACGCTTGGCACCAGCATTGACATACCGGATATGGAGTCTTGCAGAGCAACTCAGCGGCGATCCTGTCCTGGGTTGCTCCCTGCTTGCGCACTCCCGAATCAACGACTTTGGCTCAGTGGCGGCACTGGCGGCCATGGGAGGCAGCCTGCTGCAGGCACTGACGCGGACGTCGCGATTCAGCCGACTGCTCACCAATGCCTCCCATTTCGACGTAGAGGAAACGAAAGGCCGCATCATCATCACGATACATCCGCACAAAGATTCACACTGGCGAGCCATTGAGTATCTGCTGGCACTTCTGATGGCACTGATCGCCTTTCGCCTGTCACCCGGCCTTAAACCTGTTTCACTATCCGTCGCTTTCAACAATCCTGATGTACAGGAGTACTACGAGTGCTTTTTCGGCTGTCAGGTCACGCAAGGCGCCAAGCTCACGCAACTGGTGCTGCCTTATGACAATGCCATCCAGACTCCGGGGGATGCCGAGATTGCAGATTTTTTTGAAAAACTCATGGAGCCTGAACTGCAAGCGCTGGAAACCGAGGGATGGAGTACAGCGGTAACACGCATCATCCGCGCACAACTGGGCAGTGAAGAGCCGACGCTTGGCTCGGCGGCATGCATACTCAATGTCAGCGCACGTACCTTGCAACGCAACCTGTCGGAAGAGGGGGTAACATTTCAGCAGGTGATGGATGAAGCCCGGCGCCACATGGCCGTGGACTGGTTGCGCAATAACGTCCGCAGCCTTCGCCCCCGTCCACTTGGTGAACTGGCACACGAGCTGGGCTTTGCCAGCAGTAGCAACCTGACGCGTGCCTTCAAGCGGTGGTTCGGAAAGACGCCGGGACAACTGGTCAGGGATGGGCTGGGTGCATAGCGAAGGTTCGCCTTACCCAGAGAATCCATGCGGCCTGCAGACACAAAAAAAGCGCCCGAAGGCGCTTTTTTGCTGGGTTTCAGGAACTTACTGGCACTTCCTGAATTGAATCTGTGGTGGCCCAGCCCAGAATCGAACTGGGGACACGCGGATTTTCAATCCGCTGCTCTACCAACTGAGCTACCGGGCCAACGAAGGCGCGTATTAAACCCGTGCCCCGACAGGGCGTCAAGGCATAAGCGCGGCTTTTTCGCGCCTAGAGCGTCTTGTGGGTGCCATCACAAAAGGGGGGAGTGGCGGACTGCTTGCAGCCACAGAACCAGACGATGCGTGTGGCCGTGGCTTCATATTTGACGGGCGTCATGTCCGTGCCCTTGTGCGAGCCATCACAGAATGGCTGGGACTGGCTACGGCCGCAACGGCACCACCAGTAGGTCTTGCCAGGCTCAACTTCAATGGCGTGAGGGCGAACGATGACGTCGCTCATGAAATGCCTCCTTGGCAACCCGCATATTTTCTTGTTGTTATGTGTCTGCACGGTGACATCCGGTCGGGCCGCGCCTGCAATAACAGCGCCCGGATTTAACCGCCAGATTTTCAGTGTAGCGCGTCCGCCAGGAAACGCCTGCGCTGACCAGCGCCGGGAAGGCTCCACTGGTCAGGTCAGGTCAGGTCAGAAAAAATGCAACAGGATCAGGGCAAGGGCAGATCCGGCAGACGGGCGCTCATATGGCCCAGACTTTCCACTACATAGCGTTGTGCCGCACGGTCATCCATCTGGCTGAGCAGGCGGATCAGTTCGGCATAGGCCTCGGGTGACTTGCGCAAGGCCAGGGCGGCCTCGAAATACGCACGGGCATCAAGCCAGCGACGGTTTTGCAGGCACAGCCGTCCCAGCGTCAGCATCAGTACCGGATTGCTGGGGTGCGCATCACGCCAGGTCTCGGCCCGTGCCAGCGCCTGGTCAGGACGCAGGCTGCGGGCGCGGCCATAGACCTCAACGCCGGCATTGCTCCACTGTTTTTCCAGTGTCGCCGCCAGCAGGGCCTCGGCCTCGTCATCGGCACCACAGCGCACCAGCTCGCCGGCATAGGCTGCCTGCAATTCCTCGTCGCCGCGCAAGCGTGTTGGCAGTGCCTGCCAGTATGCCTGCAGGCGGCGGATGGTATAGGCCTTGTCGGCACGACCAACCGTCTGCCCGATCCAGGCCAGCACCTCTCGGTTGGCCCGCTTTTCCAGCTGCGGAAACTGGCTGTCGTCGCCGCCGGCCTTCTGCAGTTGCGGCAGGACATCGGCCAGATCCGCCCAGCGCTGCAGGCGCATCAGCACCTCCACCCGCAGCCGGCGCACGGCATCTTCACCGGGATGCCTGTCATGCAGATGGGCCAGCAATACCGCGGCCTGCTCCCAGCGTCCGGCCACCAGCAGCAGGCGCGCACGCGCCAGCCCCACCACCAGACGGTTGCCGCGCTCCTCTGCCAGCACCAGGTATTTTTCCGCACGCTCCCACATCTGCCCCTGTGCAGCTGCGCGGGTGGCCGCCAGATAGGCCGGCAAGGGGTGACTGGACAAGCGGGCGGCATTGAACAGCTGACGCTCGGCACGCTGCCAGTCGCCACGCTCCAGCCGCGTGATGCCTTCTTCGAAAGCCTGCTGGCTGCGGCGCTGACGACGGCCGTTCATGAAGCGCGCCCACCAGTCGGAAAACCCCAGCAGCTTGAACAGCAGGTCAATGACCGTGACGGCAGCCACCAGACTCAGCAGCCAGAGCAGCCCACCCAGCCAAAGCCCCATTTCAATCGACGTCTGCTGCCAGCTGATCAGGACATAGCCGGGATCGCGCAGGACCATGAGCCCCAGCAGGCCGCCGGCGACCACCAGCAACAACAGCAGGAAAAAACGGCGCTTCATGGTTGCACCGGCGCGGCAACGTCACGACGCAGCGGCAGACCGGCCAGCGCGTCGAGTGCGTTCAGCGACGCCCGCAGGTCCGGCAGGGCGGGACGGATATCCTGTGCCGCCAGGCTGTCGAGCTCGGCCAGCAGCCCCTTGTACTCCGCCTGCGACAGGCGCACGAAATAACGCGTAAAACGGCTTTTTGCCGCCAGCAGGCTCTGCTGATAGATCGCCGGCTCACCGCGCATCAGCGCCAGCTGAGCCTGCGCCAGATCCAGCCGCAGGGCTTCGCGCACCAGCGCGCGCTCTGCATCCGACAGCAGCGGGCGCACCGGTTCTTCGTAATGACGCACAGTGATAAGGCTGCGCAAGCGGGCCCAGCCCTGGTCAAACAGGGAGACACCAGCCGGGTCATCCACAGCAGGAACGACCACCACTTCGCCGCGTGTCTGCGCACGGTCATCCGCCAGCATGGGCATGGAGACCGCTGCCAGACGCTCGCTCAGCGCGCCCAGGCGCAAATACGTTCCCGGCACATCCACACTGAGTGCCGCCGTGAGCGCAAGACGGTCCTGCGCCAGTGCCCGGCGCAGTGACAACAGGCGATTGTCGCCATGTGCGGCCAGCAGGCGGTCGGCCACATCCAGCAAGGTACGTGCGCCCACCACATCCCGGGTCAGCAACAGGTGCTGCTCGGCCAGGCGCAGGTAATGGTCGGCTTCGGCCAGCAGCCAGCTGCGGCGCTGGTCGGCGTTGAGGGTTTCATCCCACTTCGCCACGCGCGCACTGACTTCATCAAGCTGACGGCTTTTCAGGGAGAGGTCATCGACCATGCGCTGCTGCTGCCGCTGTGCCGCCGTAAAGCGTGCCTCCAGCGCCGACAGCTTGTCGTGCTCGGCCTGCAGGGCCGTGCCTGCATCCAGACTGGTTTTCCAGAGGTAGCCGCCCACACCCAGCGCAGACAGCGCGAGCACGGTGGCAAAAACGGCCGGACGACGCCGGGCCGGCAACAGGGCGGGACCGCTCACCAGCGGCACACGGGTATCACGCGGACTCATAGCATTCCTTGAGGGTGAGTCAACCTGCAAAAATAATCGTTAACGGCTCAAATGGCCAATTGTTCCCGCATTTGCTGCAGGGCAACGAGCAAACTGCCCGTGTCGGCACCTGCCGCCTCCACCACTCTGGCACCTGCGGCCACCGCCTCGGCATGCATACGCGGACTGACCACCAGCCAGAGGGGCCGCAAGGCATCAGCGCCCGCCACCTGCCGCCAGTGCTGCTGGGCATCCGGACTGGTCAGGATCACCACCTGCGGCGACACGGTCATTGCCTGCCACTGCGCCGCGGCTGCGGCGGGCAATACCCGTCGGTACAGCTCCAGCACGTCGACGGTGGCACCGCGTGCCTGCAGGGTGTTTCGCAGCAGCTCACGTCCTCCCTCGCCGCGAAACACCAGGAAGCGCTGGCCACTGACCGCGCCCAGCGCAGGCAATGCCAGCAGGCCATCACTGTCCGCCCGTTCCGGCAGGATCACCGTCAGGCCCGCATCCTCGAGTACTGCCGCCGTGCCCTTGCCCACGGCATACACCGGCAGTCGGTACGGCCATTGCGGCCAGCAACCGGCCACCACATCAAGTCCGCGCCGCGCCGCATTCGCGCTGACAAAAATCACCCCGGCATAGTGATCCAGATCCAGCAACAGACGCTCTTCCGGCGCGGCCGGCTCACGCGGCTCGATGCCGATCAGCGGCAGCTCGCTCACGATGGCCCCGGCCTCGCGCAGGGCAGCCGTCAGTGCCGCGGCCTGGCCCGCAGGGCGCGTATTGAGAACATGCAGGCCCGCCAATGGATGCATGAAGGATCAGGCTCCGTACACCGCCTGCAGGATACGGCCGGCGCCGGCGGCAAGCAGGCGATCGGCCAGCGTTACGCCCAGCTGCTCGGCCTCGGCAGCGCTGCCGCGAATTTCGTCAGTGATGATTTCCTGGCCATCCACGCTGCCTACCAGCGCGCGCAGGAACAGCTCCGTACCCTGCAGCTCGGCATAACCGGCAATCGGCACTTGGCAGCCGCCTTGCAGATGCCGGTTCATGGCACGCTCGGCACGCACCCGGGCCGACGTATCCGGATGATTCAGCGGAGCCACCAGCGCGGCAACACGCTCGTCACCAAGCCGGGCCTCGATACCAAGAGCCCCCTGCCCTACCGCCGGCAGGGAAAACTCCGGCGTGATGTCGGCACGGATTCGCGCCTGGAAACCCAGACGCCTGAGCCCGGCACTGGCCAGGATCACGGCGTCGTACTCACCAGCATCCAGCTTGGCCAGGCGGGTGTTGACGTTGCCGCGCAGGTCCCTGATAACCAGATCCGGACGGCGGTGACGCAACTGGCACTGGCGGCGCAGGCTGGAGGTACCCACCACGGCACCGGCCGGCAGGGCATCAATGCTGGCGTAAGTGTTAGAGACAAAGGCATCACGCGGGTCTTCGCGCTCACCGATGGCAATCAGGCCCAGCCCCTCGGGAAACTCCATCGGCACATCCTTCATGGAATGCACGGCAATATCGGCACGGCCATCCTGCAGGGCCACCTCCAGTTCCTTCACAAACAGGCCCTTGCCGCCAATCTTGGCCAGCGGGGTGTCGAGAATCTTGTCGCCCTGGGTGGTGAAGGTGACGAGCTCGACCTCAAGGCCGGGATGCAGTCGCTGCAGTTCACTGCGGACGAACTCGGCCTGCCACATGGCGAGGGGGGATTTGCGGGTGGCGATGCGAAGGAGACTGGTCATGAGTGTGCGCTGTTGAGCGGTGATGATAGGCGGGAGTTTAACTGAATTCGGACGGCGTTATTGCATGGGGACGTGCACAGCGCAGGCAGGGTTCCCCCTCCCCCGAAGGGTCAAAAACAAAAAAGCACCAGCCCTTGCGGACGGTGCTTTCCCGGGATCAACCCTGGCGCTGGCAGCGGCGGACGCTGCGATCAGTTGCCGTAGACGATCGTGGTGTAATCGGCGAGCACGCCCAGGATGACCTGGCTTTCGTGATCGACGTGGTGAATCTTGGTGATGCCGCCGTTCTTGGCTGCGGTTTCGATGGTGGCGTCGCCGGTGGCGTACAGGCCGAAATACGAACGTGCATACGAGCGGCCAACCTTGGTGGGCTTGTCGGCAGAGCCGGTCACCATCAGGGGGGCGCTGACGTTGGAATAGAGGAAACCGTTCACCGGAGCAACCGCAGTTGCACAGCCGGACAGGGCAATGACCAGGGCACTGGCCGCGAGAAGACGCTTCATGGGAGCTCCTTGTTTTTATGTTGCAGCTGTTTGGGGCTGCCGGATCAGGGCAGCTGGCTCGGGCACGACTCTAGGGGAAGGTGCGTGGCTTGGCAATGGCCGCGGCGGGGGAATCGCCCGCCGCGCCGCCTGTGACCTACAGCTTGAGCATGGTTTCGCGCAGTTCCGGCAAATGCCGTCGGCTCACTACCAGACGCTCCTCAATCCCTTTCATGCGCACCTGATACTGCCCGGGCGAGACCAGCTCGAGACCATCCAGAAACTCCAGCGCCAGCAAGGCGTTGCGGTGGATGCGGATAAAGCGCGCACCAAACTCGTTTTCCAGATCCTTCAGGGTTTCGTCAATGAGGACTTCGCCCTTGCCGTGTCGCACGGTCACGTACTTCTGGTCGGCCAGGAAATAGCGCACATCATCAATCGGGATCAGCTCGATACCGCGATGGGTCTTGGCCGTGATATGGCTGCGACCGCCGTGGTTATGCTCACCGCCCTGCCGCACCGCCTCCAGCTGGGCGCGGTTGACGCGGGTGGCACGCGCGAGCGCCTCGGTCAGCTGCTCGCGGCGCACCGGCTTGAGCAGGTAGCCCACGGCCTGCACCTGAAAGGCCGCCAGTGCGTGCTCGTCGTAGGCAGTACAGAAAATGACCGCTGGCGGCTCGGGCAGCTGTGCCAGACGCTCGGCACAGGCCATACCGTCCATGACCGGCATACGCAAATCCAGCAGGACGATATCGGGAGCGGTAGCCTCGGCCTGGGTGAGCGCATCACGCCCGTTCTCGGCCTCGCCAACGATCTCGTAACCGTCCATGTCTTTCAGGAAGCGCGCCAGACGTTCCCGCGCCAACGCTTCGTCGTCACAGATCAGCACCTTCATGTCTGACTCCTTGCCTCTTTTTCTTCTATCGGAGCATCCACCTGCAGCTTGCCGATCTGCAAGGGATAGGAAAGATACGTGGTATGAATGCTTTCATCAGCATGCGTGGTGAGCTTGGCCGCCTCACCATAATGGGCCTGCAGGCGCTGGCGGATATTGTCCACCGCCATGCGGTTGCCCCGTGAATGCGGCAACGGCGGCGCTACCGGGTTGGTAATCACCACCCGCAACTCCTTGCCATCATAGTCAATGGCGACACGCACCTCGCTCGGCTCAAAGCGTGGTTCCACGCCGTGATAAATGGCATTTTCCATCAGTGGCTGCAAGGTGAGCGCCGGAATGCGCAGGCCCTGCGGCAGACTGCCGAATTTCCACTCCACCTGCAGGCGATCGCCCAGGCGCAGCTTCTCGATGTTGATGTAGTGCTGGCAGAGCATCAGCTCCTCGTCCAGCGTCACCTCGCCCTCGGCCTTGAGACTGGCACGGAACAGCTCGGAAAGATCCTCGACCGCCGTTTCAGCCTTGTCCGGATCCACATGGATCAGGCTGGCGATGATGTTCATGGAATTGAAGAGGAAATGTGGCCGGATGCGGGACTGCAGGGCCTGCAAACGGGCCGTCAGCTCGGTGCGCTGCTTGGACCGCAACTGCTCCTGCAGGTAGAAGTAGCGCAGGATGAGGCCGGCAACGATGGCCCCTATCAGCAGGTTGCGCACGACATCCTGAGGGCCGACACGCGGCAGGAGCATCTCCAGATGGGCCAGCTGCATGGCCGGATTGGCCAGCAGGCTGAACAGCAGGACCACGGCAAGCACCAGGGCAAAGGCCACGCCGGCAGCGCTTTCGCGGGGCAGCCGGATCAGGCGCGGGCGCAGCTTGCACAGGAGGGCCGCACTGGACAGGGTGATCCACTGCACAAGGAAGGAGGTCAGGGCCAGCCGATCCCAGGGAAAGGGCATCAGGCGGTCGACATCTGCCAGTACCAGCAAAATGGCGAGCAGCTCCGCTGCCATAACAAGCATTAGCAGGGGCTGGGTAGCACAGAAATCCGGCAGGAAGAAATCTTCGGCGCCCGGTTCCGTGACAGAGTTGTTGTTTTTCTTATGGCGCATTACCGGAGTGTGCCGTCTTCCCCGACGAGCGGCAAGTCAGGCAAAGAAACTGACTTGCCGGTATACTGCGCCCCGTCCCTAGTTTGCCGCCGTTTGCCGGAATACCGGCCGGTTGGTCATTTTTCCAGCACATCGAGTCCGAGATGAGCCAGCAATCCTCTTCCATGTGGGGCGGCCGCTTCAGTGAAGCCACCGACGCCTTCGTCGCAGCCTTCACCGCGTCCGTCAATTTTGACAAGCGCCTGTACCGTCACGACATCATGGGCTCCATTGCCCATGCCACCATGCTGGCGAAAGTCGGCGTCCTGACCACGGCCGAGCGCGACCTGATCGTGAACGGCCTGCAGCAGATACAGACCGAGATCGAGGCCGGTACCTTCGAGTGGCGCGTCGACCTGGAGGACGTGCACATGAACATCGAGCACCGTCTGACCGACCGCATCGGCATAGCCGGCAAGAAACTGCACACCGGCCGTTCCCGCAACGACCAGGTGGCCACCGACGTGCGCCTGTACCTGCGTGACGAGGTTGATGCCATCCGCGCCGAGCTCAAGCGCCTGCTCACCGGTCTGGTCGATCTTGCCGAAAAAGAATACGACACCATCATGCCGGGCTTTACGCACCTGCAGACCGCCCAGCCGGTGACCTTTGGTCATCACCTGCTGGCCTGGTTTGAAAACCTGAAGCGTGATGACGAGCGCCTGATCGACCTGCGCAAGCGTGTGAACCGCATGCCGCTGGGTTCTGCTGCACTCGCCGGCACCACCTACCCGATTGACCGCGCCTGCACCGCCGAGCTGCTCGGCTTTGAGGCCGTCAGTGAAAATTCGCTGGATGCCGTGAGTGATCGCGATTTCGCCATCGAATTCTGTGCCGCCTCGGCACTGATCATGATGCACCTGTCGCGCTTTTCCGAAGAGCTCGTGCTGTGGGCCTCTGCACAATTCCAGTTTGTGAGCCTGCCCGACCGTTTCTGCACCGGCTCGTCCATCATGCCGCAGAAAAAAAATCCGGATGTACCAGAGCTGGTCCGTGGCAAGTCCGGTCGCGTGTTTGGTCACCTGATGTCGCTGCTGACCCTGATGAAGGGCCAGCCGCTGGCCTACAACAAGGACAATCAGGAAGACAAGGAACCGCTGTTCGACGCCATTGATACCGTGATGGGTTCACTGCGCGCCTTTGCCGACATGGTGCCCGCCATCGAACCGAAACGCGACAACATGCGTGAAGCCGCACGTCGCGGCTTTGCCACGGCCACCGACCTCGCCGACTATCTGGTGAAAAAAGGCGTGGCCTTCCGCGATGCGCACGAAATTGTCGGCAAGGCTGTCGGTTACGGCGTGCAGCACGGCAAGGATCTGGCCCAGATGTCGCTGGACGAATTGCACCAGTTCTCTGACACCATCAGCAATGATGTTTTCGATGTCCTGACCCTGGAAGGTTCGGTCAATGCCCGCAACCATATTGGTGGCACCGCCCCCGCACAGGTAAAAGCTGCCTGTGCCCGCGCACGCCAGCGCATTGCCGCCATCTGATTGATGCAAAGGAGTTTTATCATGCGCAAACTACTGCTTGTTGTTGCAGCTGCCCTGCCTCTGGCCGGCTGTCCGCTGGATGACGTACTGAAACCAACACCATCAACGGGTACTGCATCCGTTGCCGGAGGTTCCACTGTCACCCCGGCCACCATCGGTACCTTTCTCTCACGCATTGAAGCCGCACGCGGCACCGCACTCACGGTGGCCGAGAAAAGCCAGGTGACCGTGGCAGCCCAACAGACCCGCAACATACTGGACAGCACACAGCAGAAATTCCTTGGCGCTGTCGGCGGCACAGTAGGCCTTGATGCCGCCACCATTGGCCTGCTGTTCCCGAGTGCCACGCAGCCGGTCAGCCAGCCGGTCGTGCAGAAGGCACTGGAAAGCAAGCTGGGCAAAAAGCTGAGCGGCTATGAATCCACCGCCGTTGGCGCCGCCACAGCACTGCGCAACAACTCGCTGAGCTCGATCAAGAGCGGGCTTGCCAGCAAGGTGGGCAGTGCCGTCGGCCTGCCTGGCGAAACCATCGCCGCCATGCTGCCGCTGCTCGGTTTCTGAATCAGCGCAACACCAGAAAAAACCGGCCAATGTGCCGGTTTTTTCATATAGGCTTCAGGCAGGAGGAAGCGCCATGATCAACTGGGAACAACTGAGCTATGTCGTCACCGTCGTCGGCCTGCCGTTTGCCATTGCTGTCTACCTGCTGGACCAGCGTCGCGAGAGGCAGAACGACGAAGAGGAAATCTACCAGCGCCTCTCCGACGAATATGCCGAGTTCTGCAAGCTCATCATCGACAGCGCCGACCTGCGCCTTCGCACACAGCGTGAAGATCCGCCGGAGCTCTCGCCCGAGCAGGAAGAGCGCCGCCTCATTCTGTTTGAAATGCTGATTGCACTGTTCGAGCGCGCCTACATTCTTGTGTACGAGGATGACATGGGCAAACAGCAGCGCCGCCTCTGGCAGTCATGGGAAGACTACATGCGCGACTGGTGTGAGCGTGAAGATTTCCGCACCCTGCTGCCACGCCTGCTGACCGGTGAAGACGAATTCTTCTCGGCGCACATTCTTCGTATTGCCGATGAAATGGCCCGGAAAACAAAACCCGGATCAGCCTGAATCCATCAACGCGTCGCTTCATGAAAAAACCGGCTTTCGCCGGTTTTTTTATTTCTTTTCTGCCACCCAGTCTGGCGGCATCCACAGATAACGCAGGTCCTTCTCGCGCCAGGCATCACGAAACATGTCGCGCCACTCATGAAACGTCAGTGTGAGCGGATTGTGCATGGGTATCGGCTTTGTAATACCAAAGCGGCACGGCTCCTGCTCTTCCACCAGGGTGCCGAACAGACGACCCCATATTGACAGTACGCCGGCGTAATTGCGGTCAATGTATTGCGGATTCTGCGCATGGTGCACGCGATGTATCGAGGGAGTATTGAACACGTACTCCAGCATGCCCAGTTTGGGAATGGCCTGGGCATGCACAAAAAACTGGTACGCCAGATTAAGTCCGACAACCAGGATCACCTGCTGCGGTGTAAAGCCCACCCAGGCAATCGGCAACCAGAACACCCACATGCCCGACAGCGGATAGGTGAGACTCTGGCGAAACGCCGTGGAGAGGTTGAGTCCGTGCTTATAGGCCCAGGCATATGCCGTTGTCACGAACAGCCAGATCACCAGCGCATCGGCCGCCTGGTGCAGGCGCGCCAGTGCGGCATCCGAAGCCACACCCGGCAGACTGTAGATGTCGTCGCGACCATGGCGATGCCAGTACCAGAACTCCCAGCCAATGCAGACGAAAAACACCGGCGCCAGCGCCAGCAGCAACAGGCTGGAAGATGTGACTGCAGGGCTCAGCATGACGGCTCAACATCGCGGCTCAGTGCCCCAGCACAATCCGGTGGCGCCCACTGCCCTTGGCCTCGTAGAGGGCCGCGTCTGCGGCATCCACCAGGCGTTGTGATTTTTCGCCCAGTGGCACCATGACTGCCACACCGATACTGGCAGTGACATGCGATGCCACAGCCGAGGCAGGGTGCGGAATGGCCATGGCATCAATCGCTTCGAGCACACGCTGGGCCACATCCATGGCGCCATCAACCTCGGTTTCCGGCAGCAGCACCACAAATTCCTCGCCCCCATACCGTGCTGCCAGATCCGCAGGACGCATCACGGCCGAACGAATGGCCCCGGCAATGGACACCAGACACTCATCACCCGCCAGATGACCCAGGCTGTCGTTGTAGCGCTTGAAATAATCGACATCCATGAACAGCAGTGCCAGCGGCTTCCGGGTACGACCGGAACGGTCCCACTCACGCGTCAGGGCTTCATTGAAATGGCGCCGGTTGGGCAGGCCGGTCAGTTGGTCTTCTGCCGCAATGCGGGCCAGCTCCTCATTCAGGCGCTCACGCTCGGCAGACTCGTGCTCCAGCAACAGGCTCTGCAAAAAGCTGATGCGTTCCTGACGCTCCTGTACCGCACCGATAAACAGGTTGACGATCAGGCTGCCGATGGCATGCCAGCCGAACAGCGCCCAGTCCACCGTCACGCCCAGCCCGATGGTGATACCCGTCGCCACCAGGATGGCGATCAGGCACGTCACGGCGGCATTGAAAAGGGACAGCTTCAGCACCAGCACAAGTATGGTGATGATGAGCATGGTGATGTAGCTCATGGCCCGCATCAGCCGGGTATCGTCCATGGCCAGCGCCCCCAGCAGAGGAATTGCCAGTGCCAGGGCGCCGGCAACCATGATCAACGCCTGATAGCGTTTCTGAAAGAACGGGAAGTACAGCAAGCCAACCGTCAGCGCGACGATGAGCGACTCGGCAATCACGGATGGCCACCAGTAGGGCTCCCGATTTCCGACCAGCTCATCCGCAAACAGCAGCGGGCCGCTCAGCGCGATCATGACCAGCAGCAGGACGAGCAACGGCCAGCCCACCAGCACCATGCGGACAAAGGTCTCCTGGCGATGTGCCGCAAACAGCACATCGGTTGGCGCAGGCAGCGGGCACCAGAGCCGGTGGGCGGACACGATCGAGCGGAGACGCTCCATCAGGCCGTCAGGCAGCGTGGATCGGGGCGTGGCGGAAGCAGACACGGGTGTAGTCAAGGCAGGAATCTGTAGCGGCTGATCAGTCATATCTTTTTGTTTTACACCAGTCGCCCCGTGACCGGCAGGCCATTCCGACGAGCCGTACACTCGGCCTGACACTGCGCTTGGGGTACAATGCGCGGTTCCGAAGCGCCATCTGCCGTCCCTGCGGCAAGACCGCGCTCCCTGCCGAGGTCCTCATGTCCGCCACACCCCAGCCGCTGCCATCCGCACCGGCGCTGTTCAGTCACGAGAAGTTCTGGGCCGAGTGCCTGGGGCCCGCTCCCTTCCTGCCCATGACACGGGCGGAGATGGACGCGCTCGGCTGGGATGTCTGTGACGTCATCATTGTCACCGGTGATGCCTATGTGGACCTGCCCACGTTCGGCATGGCCATCCTGGGCCGTCTGCTGGAAGCCCAGGGCTACCGGGTCGGCATCATTGCCCAGCCCGACTGGCAGTCGGCCGAACCCTTCAAGGTGCTGGGCAAGCCCCGCCTGTTCTGGGGCATCACAGCCGGCAACATGGACTCGATGATCAACCGCTACACGGCCGATCGCAAAATCCGTTCCGACGATGCTTATTCGCCGAATGACGAAGGCGGCAAGCGCCCCGACCGCGCCTGCGTGGTGTATGCCCAGCGCGCCCGCGAAGCGTATCCGGATGTGCCGCTGGTGATTGGCGGCATCGAGGCATCGCTGCGCCGCATTGCGCATTACGATTACTGGCAGGACAAGGTACGCCGTTCCATCCTGATGGATGCCAAGGCCGACCTGCTGCTCTATGGCAACGCCGAGCGCGCCATTGTCGAACTAACCCATCGCCTGAACCGTGGCGAAAACATTCAGGACATTACCGATCTGCGCGGCACGGCCTTCATCCGTCGCGACACGCCGCCCGGCATGTTCGAGATTGATTCCACCCAGGTGGATGCCCCGGGCCGCATCGACACGCACATCAATCCCTATATCAACACGGCCGATCCATCCGCCTGCGAAATCGAGAAGCAGAAAACCGCATCGGCCGATGCCTGCGACCTTCCGGATGGCGGTGCCCAGATCATCTCGTTGCGTCCCTCGCCGGCAATGCAGACCGCAATGAAAAACCGCATGCCTCCACGTGAAAAAACCGTGATCCGGCTGCCGTCATTCGAGCGCGTAAAAGAAGACCCGGTCCGTTACGCCCACGCCAACCGCGTGCTGCATCTGGAAACCAATCCCGGCAATGCCCGCGCGCTGGTCCAGCGTCATGGTGACCGCGATGTGTGGATCAATCCGCCACCCATTCCACTCACCACGGAAGAAATGGATTACGTGTTTGACCTGCCCTATGCACGCGTGCCGCACCCGTCCTACAACGGTGCGCGCATTCCGGCGTATGAAATGATCCGCTTCTCGGTGAACATCATGCGCGGCTGTTTTGGTGGCTGCACGTTCTGCTCGATCACCGAGCATGAAGGCCGCATCATCCAGAGCCGATCGCACGAATCCATCCTGCACGAAGTCGAGCAGATGAAGGGCACGCCCGGCTTTACCGGCGTGGTCTCCGATCTGGGCGGACCTACTGCCAACATGTACCGACTGTCGTGCAAGTCGCCGCAAATCGAAGCGGCCTGCCGCAAGCCCTCCTGCGTGTATCCCGGCATCTGCGACAACCTGAACACGGATCACTCGTCGCTGATTGAACTGTACCGCAAGGCGCGCAAGCTGCCCGGCATCAAGAAAATCCTGATCGGTTCCGGCCTGCGCTACGACCTTGCCGTGCGCTCACCGGAGTATGTGAAGGAGCTGGTGACGCATCATGTCGGCGGCTATCTGAAAATTGCCCCAGAGCACACCGAAGGTGGTCCGCTGTCGAAGATGATGAAGCCGGGCATTGGTGCCTACGACGAATTCAAGCAGATGTTCGAGCGCTTCTCNNGACCAGGTGCAGGCGTTTTATCCGTCGCCCATGGCCACTGCGACTGCGATGTACCACTCGGGCATGAATCCGCTTAAAAAAATCTCCCGCATTACGGGGGAAAAAGTGGAAATCGTGAAGGGGGATCGCCGGCGTCGCCTGCACAAGGCTTTCCTGCGTTACCACGATCCGAAGAACTGGCCGCTGTTGCGCGAGGCCCTGAAGGAAATGGGGCGTGCCGACCTGATCGGTAACGGCAAGCAGCAGCTCATTCCGAAAAACCAGCCGGCCGGCATGGAAGGCAGTGGCTACAATGCACCACGCAAGAAGAACTCCAATGCGGGTGATGGTGTGTCGCTGAAGGTGAAGCCGCAAAAAGGTCGCGTTCTCACGCAGCACACCGGCCTGCCGCCGCGTGACGATGGCGCACAGAAGCCGAAGCGACCTGCCTCGCGACCGACGACAAAACCGGCAGCACGGCCTGCATCAAAGCCGGCGCCGAAGCGCTGATTGCTGCTTTTGTCGGGGGCTTTTTTGAATGCCGTGGTGGTGTCGTTCGGGGAGTCCTTTCCAGAANNTTCTGGAAAGGACTCCCCGAACGACCTAGCCAGTAGTGGTCTGCTTGAGACTGAAAATGACTGCAGATGGAGCCATCCCTACATCAATCCAGACCAAAGCAATCAGACAGGATTGGTGATCGCCGATAAGGGCGTGTGACAACCACAGACTAAAAGAGCAACTCAAAATGGCAATCGAAAAAGCAGTATTGGGCGGTGGCTGTTTCTGGTGTCTGGATGCTGTCTTTCGTGAAGTGAAGGGCGTGACGGAGGTGGTGTCCGGCTATGCCGGTGGTGCTCGCCCCAATCCCACCTATGAGCAGATCTGCACGGGTGCAACCGGGCATGCCGAGGTGGTGCAGCTGTCGTTTGACAACAGCGTGATCTCCTTCCGCGATCTGCTCGACATTTTCTTTGCCATTCACGACCCGACCACGCTTGACCGCCAGGGCAATGACCGGGGCACACAATACCGCTCGGTGATTTTTTGTCAGGACGAGGCGCAGGAAGTGGTGGCGCAAGAGGCAATCAAGGCACTGACGGCTGCGCAGGTTTTTTCTGCACCGGTTGTCACGGAGCTTGCCAAGGCTGTGCCTTTTTATCCGGCCGAGGACTATCACCAGAATTTTTTTGTGCGCAACCCTGGCCAGGGGTATTGCCAGATGGTGGTGGCGCCCAAGGTGGCCAAATTCCGGAAGGAATTCCTGCGCTGATCGTGCGCAAGGCATAAAAAAAGCCCGGTCCGCAAACGGATATGCGGCCGGGCAAGGGTTGAAACACGGGCAACACTTACGCCAGACAGTTCAGCGCATAATTTCGTGGTCAGACTGTCTGCACGCTCAATCCGGCAACGGTTCAAAATCCACTTTTTCGCGCACGGCACAATCCGGGCATGGCCAGCTGTCCGGAATCTTCGACCACACTGTTCCGGCGGGAAATCCTTCGTGCGGGCAACCTGCCTTCTCGTCATACACAAATCCGCAGTCCGGGCAGCGATAACGATTGGTCGCCGTCATCACGGTTGCCGGTGCAACGGTTTCTGGCTGCGGCTGGCCGGCGCGTGCCACGGCGTCGCGGCCTGCTTCTTCACGCAACAGCTTTGCGCGTTTTGACGGCAGGATGTTCGCCAGCGACAGGTCGCCCTTGTAGTGTGCGGCCACCAGCGGGTCCATCTGGCGAAACCACAGCCAGGGAATGTAGGCCGGGATCAGCATCGAGGCGTAGCCTGACGGCAGTTGCGGGCTGTTCTCGAAATGACGCAGTGCCTGAAAGCTGCGCGTCGGGTGCGCATGATGATCGGAGTGACGCTGCAACTGGTACAGGAAAAGGTTGGTCACGATGTGATTGCTGTTCCATGAGTGCTCCGGCGCACAACGGACATAGCGGCCATCAGCGCCCTTCTGGCGCAGCAGGCCGTAATGCTCGATGTAGTTGATGACCTCCAGCAGCGAGGCACCATAAAAAGCCTGCAGTGCCAGGAACACCAGCGCACCCCAGCCCAGCCACAGGGTCATGCCACCAAAAAGCACCAGCGTCATGGCCCAGGCCTGAAAGTTGTCGTTCTCAAGACTCCACACCGACTTGCCCATGCGACCCAGTCGTTCGGCCTCGATCTTCCATGCCGATATCACGCTGCCGATCATGGTGCGCGGCAAGAAGCGCCAGAAGGTCTCGCCCATCTTCGAGCTGGCCGGATCATCCGGCGTGGCGACATTCTTGTGGTGGCCGCGGTTATGCTCGACAAAGAAATGACCGTAGGCCACCGGAGCGAGGGTCAGCTTGGCCATCCAGCGATCAAACGATTCGCGCTTGTGGCCCAGTTCGTGACTGGTATTGATGGCAATCCCGTTAATGGCACCCACGCTGAAAATCAGGCCCACCAGTTCCCAGGTGGCAAGGTCGCCGGTCACGGCAATCCAGGTACCCCAGATGGTGGTGGCAAACTGGGCGGGAATGTAGGAATAGACAATGGCACGGTAATAGCCGTCATTTTCAAGCTGGCTGACGGCAGCCTCTGGCGGATTGCTCTGGTCGGTACCGATCAGCCAGTCGAACACCGGGATCAGTACATAGACCAGCAAGGGGCCGCCCCAGGTGAAAATGCCCCAGCCGGTGAGGCTGTAGGCGGCCAGGATCAGCAGACCGAGTACCGGGATAAGCGGGCTGAACAACCAGAGCAGACGCTTGGGGTCTGTCCAGGGCTGGGCCGTCAAGGTTGTCGCATTCATGGTATTAGTTGTCATTATGTCTCCAGGATCACCCACCGGGGTGACTGCGTGACAGTATCATTGACTAATGGCACATTGGTTGACATAGGCAATTCGCCGGCAAACCGGCGTAAAACACCGTAAACTCCCACTGGAACGCTTTTCCGGGACAAAATCGGACTATTGAATGGAAGACACACTCAGCCAGCTGCTTGATGACATCCACCTTTCCGGGGGGGAGTTCCGCTATGTGCAGGCGGGCAGCCCCTGGGGATTCGTGTTCCGAGCCCGCAATCTGGCCAGCTTTCATCTGGTCATTGCCGGACGCGCCGAGTTGCGGGTGGCTGGCGAGCCGCCGCAGATCCTGGAGGCTGGCGACATGGCGGTCATGACCAGCGGCCGCGACCACACCATGCGTGACCTGGACGGCGCCCCGCCGGAAAGCGAATGGACCGACCTCAGTTCCCTCATCATGGGCCACAGTCAGGAGGCCGTGACTCTGGGTGGCAGCGGCACACAGACCATTCTGCTGTCAGCACGCTTCAGCTTTGATGCCGACCTTGCCCGCCCCCTGCTCTCCGCGCTCCCGCCAATCCTGCTGATACGCAGCATTTCCCGACAGCCGCCGGAATGGCTGCGCATCGGCCTGGAGTTCCTGTCCAACGAAGGGGTAGGTCGCCCGGGACGTCAGGCCATTATCAATCGTCTGGCCAGCATCCTGTTCATCGAGTGCGTGCGCTCGCATGTGGAAGGGCTGCCCGAAGGAGCCAGCAACTGGCTGCGCGCCCTGCGCGACCCGGCGCTGTCGGCGGTCCTGTCGGCCCTGCACCAGCGCCCCGGCCACGGCTGGACCGTACCCGAGCTGGCCGGCATTGCCTGCCTCTCCCGCTCCGCCTTTGCCGACCGCTTTACCCAGATCCTTGGCCAGCCCCCGCTCAGCTATCTGGCCGAGCACCGCATGCGTCTGGCCGCCTGGCAGCTGCAACATACCCAGCAGCCCATCCGGCACATTGCCGAGGTGGTGGGCTATGCCTCTGAAACCGCGTTCAGCCAGGCCTTCAAGCGTCTTTATGGCTGCGCGCCCTCACGCTTCCGCCTGCAGGCAACGGCAGCAGAAGCGGCTATGCCGGAGTAAGACCGTGTCACCACAGCCAACGCCAGTGCGTCAGCAATGTTGTTCACTACCGGCTTGCGCTAGAGTTTGCCAATGACAACGCCGGAACCAACAAGAACATGAAAACGCGTTACCCCCTTTCCGTCACTGACGAGCTGTTCCTGCATCTGGAAAAACCGGATGAGCCAATGAGCCTGCAACTGGAGATCCGCTTCAGCGGGCGCATTGATGAAAAACAGCTGGAAGTGGCCGCCTACTCCGCCATGCGGATGCACCCGCTGGCCAGTGTGCGCCAGCACCGCACCAAAGGTGGTGACGGCTATGAATGGGAAACCGTGGACCGGCCCGATGAAGACCCGGTCCTGACGGTTGTGTGTGACGATGCCGCTGCACTGGACGCTGCGCGCAACGAGTTTTATTCCCGCCGCCTGTTGCTGGAAAGTGCACCGCCTTTCCGTTTTCTGGTGGCCCATCTGGATGGTGGCGACTGGCTGTTCCTGAAAATGAGCCATGCCGTCACCGACGCTTTCGGTGCCTATCGCTTCCTGCAGTCCGTATTGCGTCGCTATGCCGGGGTGAATGACACCCAGCCTGACGACGTGGACATCATTCCGGCGCGCAACCTGAGCCGGGAATTTGGCGCCAAAAGCCTGAGCGAACGCATTCGCCGCGCCACCGGCCTGCTCGGCTACCTGATGGAGTCCGTGCAACTGCCCACGCGCATTGCGCCACATTTTGCCGAGGACAAGGCCGGCGTCAGCTTTGTCTCGCATACTTTTCCGATTGCCGATACCGATGCCCTCGCCGTGCTGCGCAAGGGCAGTGCCACGCTGAATGATGTGCTGGCCGCGCTGCTGCACCTGACCATTGCGCGCTGGAACGACAGCCGCAAGGAATCGTCCGGCCGCATCACCCTGATGAACGCCATGAACCTGCGCCCGATCACGTGGCAACAGGAAGGCGTCGGCAACATGTCGCTGTGGGTGAACGTCACCACCACCGAAACCGAACGCCGCCACTACGAACGCACGCTGGCGTCCATCACCGAACAGACGCGCAAGATCAAGACCCGCGAAACCGCCGGCCTGCTGGTCGACCTGCTCGACATGACACAGTTGCTGCCGACCAAACTACGCAAGGCGCTGACCCAGCTCATGCCGCTCACCGGCAATTTTGTGGTGGACACCTCGGTGCTCAACAATCTGGGCCGCGTACCCGACCTGCCCGATCCAGCCGGCAAGACCGGTCGCATCACCGCCATCCGCTTCTCGCCCCCCACCAACATGCCCATGGGCGTGGCCGTCGGTGCCGTGACCCTGCGCGGCGAGCTAACCGTGACCTTCCGCTACCGTCTGGCGCAATTCGACCGGCACGCGGCAGAGGCCTTCTGTGACCAGTTTGTGGGCCTGACCAATGAACTGGTTGGCGCCGCGCAAGGTACATCGGACTGACGTGCATCAGCAGACGCACCCACCCGGAATGACTGCCGACTCACTGACTGCCGAAATCCGCCAGACACTCTCGCAGGCACGCATCGTGCCGGAGATGCTGCCGGATTGTGGCGGCCTGCAGCTTTACCTGCTGGCCGCCGACTTTCCGCAGGACGCCCTGAGCCCCACAGAAATGCACGCTGCCCTGCACGAACCTGCCTACTGGATTTTCTGCTGGGCCTCCGGTCTCGCACTGGCACGCAAGATCCTGCGCGAACCGGATCTGGTGCGGGGCCGCAAGGTGCTGGATTTTGGTGCCGGCTCGGGCGTGGTGGCCTGTGCCGCCGCACTGGCCGGTGCCCGCGAGGTGGTGGCGTGCGACATTGATCGCGCTTCCCTGCTTGCCTGCCGCGCCAATGCCGGACTGAACGGGGTGAGCGTGCGTCTGGCTGACGACTTCTTTGCCCTGACCGAGGACTTTGACCTGGTCCTGGCCGCCGACGTGCTTTATGACAAGGCCAATCACGGATTTCTTGACGACTTCCTGGCACGCGCCCCCGAGGTGCTGGTGGCCGATTCACGGGTGAAAAACCTGCAGGTGCCACCGTATGAACTGGTGGGCGAGGAAGAGGCCGAGACCCTGCCCGACCTCAACGAGTTTGACGAGTTTCGCCGCGTGCGCTTTTACCGAGGACAGCGGCGCCCGCGCTGATTGCCTGCGCAACCACCAGGAATGCCAAGCGGTACATGGACAAGCGGTGCTCCGGCAAGGCAGACTTGCGGGGTTGGCAGGGTTGTCCCGCCTGTGCTTGTGCATTGAATAATAACGAGAATGTCCGCTTCCGCTGCCGTTTCCACAGGTGACCGACTCAGCTTCACGATTTTCGTGGCTGTGGTGCTGCACGCCATCCTGATTTTTGGCGTGGCCTTTACTGCGCCCCGCATCGAACTGCCCAATGTGATGGAAGTGACACTGGCGCAGCACCAGAGCAGCACCGCCGACAAGGACGCCGACTTTCTGGCACAGGCCAACCAGAAAGGCAGTGGCAGCCTCGACAAGGCGGCCATGATCACCAGCCCGCACCAGTCGCGTTTTCACGACAGCGACATCAATGAAATCCAGCCGGAAGAAAGCCGTGCAGCCATGAAAGCCAGCGAGTCAAAACGCCGGCAAGTCATCACCACCACCGCATCGTCCCGTCGCCAGTACGACAACCGCAAGAGCAGCGAACTGCGTCAGGAACAGACGGAAGTGCGTGAGGCACAGCTGGCAAGGGCCTGGCAGTCGGACGAGATCTCCAGCCTGGAAGCACGCCTGGCCGCCAAGAAGCAGGCCTATGCCAAGCGCCCCAAGGTACGCACAGTAGCGACCATTTCCACACGTTATGACCGTGATGCGGCGTATGTGGATGCCTTCCGCTCGCGCGTGGAAGAAATCGGCAACAAGAATTATCCGGAGGCAGCGAAGCGCAGGAACCTGTACGGGAATGTGCGTTTGCTGGTGGCCGTTTTGCCGTCGGGACGGGTGAAGGAAATTGTGGTGCTGAAGTCGTCGGGACATCGTGTGCTGGATGAGGCGGCGCGGCAGAGTGTGCGGCTGGCGGAGCCGTTCATGCCGTTTCCGGCGAGCATTCGCAAGGATACGGATATTCTGCAGGTGATCCGGACGTGGAAGTTTTCGGATTCGGACAGGATGTCGGCGGAGAATTGAGTTTTTTGGGGTGGGGGGCTACTGCGTAGGGCGGTGCGCCTTCCGCGGGAGGTTCTTTCTTTTGCTTCGCCAAAAGAAAGGACCCAAAGAAAAGGCGACCCCGAATCGTTCGCCCCGCGTTGCGGGGTTCCCTGTGGTGCTCGTCTGGCTGCGGGGGCTGCGGAACTCGCCCTTGCGTTGCAATGGCTCAGACAGTCCTCGCCCTGATCCGCTGCCAGCCTCCGCTCCTCGGCTCTCTTGGACGGGGACCCTTTTAAAAGCCTGGGCACACTTCGCTTCGCTACGCCCGCTGGGTTCGGTGCTGGGTTACCGCTTTGCTTCGCTCGCTGGGGCGGTAAGGTCAAAAGCGGAAGCGGAAAAGTCTGGGGTGTAATCAAAAATAAAAAAGCCGGCGATTTTTGCCGGCTTTTTTATTGCTTTGCTGCATTCAAACGATTTTACCAGCAGAGGACTTGCTTCTGGATGGTGATGAGGTCGTTGATGCCTTTTTCGGCGAGCAGCAGCATGCTGTCGGTTTCGCTGCGGCTGAAGGGTTTGCCTTCGGCGGTGCCTTGCACTTCGACGAAGCCGCCTTGCTGGGTCATGACGACGTTCATGTCGGTTTCGCAGGCGGAGTCTTCGGGGTAATCGAGGTCGAGGACGGGGGTGCCGTTGTACATGCCGACGGAGACGGCGGCGATGAGGCCGGTCAGCGGGTCCTGCTTCATCATTTTCTTGTTGAGCATGAAGGTCAGTGCATCGACGAGGGCGACGCAGCCGCCGGTGATGCTGGCGGTGCGGGTGCCGCCGTCGGCCTGGATGACGTCACAGTCGATGGTGATGGTGTTTTCACCGAGCTTTTTCAGGTCGACGCAGGCACGCAGGCTGCGGCCGATGAGGCGCTGGATTTCGAGGGTGCGGCCACCCTGCTTGCCGCGCGAGGCTTCGCGGTCGGAGCGGGTGTGGGTGGCGCGGGGGAGCATGCCGTATTCGGCGGTGATCCAGCCTTCGCCCTTGCCCTTCAGGAAACGGGGGACGCTGTTTTCGACGCTGGCGGTGCACAGGACCTTGGTGTCGCCGAATTCGACAAGGACGGAGCCTTCGGCGTGACGGGTGTACTGGCGGGTGATGGTGACCGGGCGCAGCTGGTCGGGGGTACGGCCTGAGGGACGCATGGATAGCTCCTGAATGTGCAGCCGTCCATTATACCGGCTTTGCCGGCAGCCCGCCCGTCCTGCTCATGACCGTTGCAGTTGCCGCGTCGATGCCGGGAGGCTCTGCTACAATCGCGGATTCTGTGGCGGGCTTGCCGCCCGGTTTCATCCGCCAGTTTTTTCAGATTTTTGTGGAGATTTGCATGATACGCAGCATGACGGCTTTTGCCCGCGCCGAAATCAAGGGCGAGTTCGGGATGGTGGCCTGTGAGCTGCGCTCGGTGAACCACCGTTATCTGGAGCCGTCGTTCCGCCTGCCGGATTCGCTGCGGGATCTGGAGTTTCCCGTGCGTGAGCGTCTGCGCAACACGCTGACCCGTGGCAAGGTGGAAGTGCAGTTTCGTGTGGACATGGCCGATGCCGGCGGTGGCTCGGTGGCGCTGGACCGTGAGCTGGCCCGCCAGCTGGTGGATGCCGCGGCCGAGATTGACCAGATGACCCGCCATGCCGCGCCGCTGAGTGCCACCGACATCCTGCGCCTGCCCGGCGTGATCCGCAGTCGCGACGTGGACACCGAGGCCTTGCATGCCGCCGCCCAGGAAGCGTTTGAGCAGGCGCTGACCGGCTTTCTGGCCATGCGCGAGCGTGAAGGCAGCGAGCTGGCCCGCCTGATCGAGGACCGCCTTGCCGCCATGGTGGCCGAGACCGAGAAAGTGCGTGTGCGCATGCCGGTGATCATGGCGCATTACCGCGAGCGCATGCTGGCGCGCCTGGCCGAGATCAAGGAAGACCTCAATGTCGACCGCCTGGAACAGGAAATGGTGCTGTTTGCCCAGAAGATCGACGTGGCCGAAGAGATGGACCGCCTGACCTCGCATGTCGCGGAAATCCGTCGCGTGCTCCGGGACAAGGGCGCGGTCGGCCGTCGTCTGGACTTCCTGATGCAGGAGCTTAACCGCGAAGCCAACACGCTGGGCTCCAAATCGGTGAATGCCGACAGCACCCTGTCGTCGGTCGAGCTCAAGGTACTCATTGAGCAGATGCGCGAGCAGATACAGAATATCGAGTAAGCAACCCTTATAAGAAACCGGCTACGTCGCCTTAAAGACGCGCCCCGTAAAGATACGTCCCCTGATAACGGAACTCCCCATGTCCGGAACATTGTTTGTGGTATCCGCCGCCAGCGGCACCGGCAAGACCTCGCTGGTCAAGGCCCTGCTGGACGTCAAGGACGGTATTGGCGTGTCGGTCTCGCACACCACCCGGCCCATGCGCCCGGGCGAAGAGGATGGCGTGAATTACCACTTCACGTCCCGCGACGACTTCCAGCGCATGATCGAGGCCGGTGATTTCCTTGAGTATGCCGAGGTGTTCGGCAACCTCTATGGCACCTCGCGCCCGTGGGTGGATGCCCAGCTCAAGAGCGACCTCGACGTCATCCTGGAGATTGACTGGCAGGGTGCCCAGCAGGTGCGCCGCCTGATGCCCGANNCTGGTGATCAACGACGACTTCAATGCCGCGCTGGCCGACCTCAAGGCCATCGTGCGCGCCGCCCGCCTGAGCCACCGCTCGCAGACGGCCCGCCACGAGCACCTGCTGACCCGCCTGATCACGTAAGCCCCACCCTTGCGACGATTCCGGCCCCGAGCCAGACCGGGCATCCGGCGGGCCGGCCTTGCGGGCGCCGGGCGGCTTGCGTAGACTCCGCCCTCTTGTATTCCCGCTATCACTGCTCTGCCCGAGGTACACATGGCCCGCGTTACCGTTGAAGATTGCCTGGACAACATGGAGAACCGCTTCGAGCTCATCCTCGTTGCGTCCAAACGCGCCCGTCAGCTTGCCACTGGCGGCAAAGAAGCCGGCCTGCCATGGGAAAACGACAAGCCGACCGTAATGGCCCTGCGTGAAATCGCTGCCGGCCAGGTTACCCGCGACATCCTCACCGCCAAGCCGGAAGAGGAAGAAGAACCGTTTGCCGACCTGCTGCAGCTGGATGCTGCCCAGTCCGGCGCCAGCAACGTTGCTGCCGCTGCTGCCGAAGACGACGACCTCTGAGTACGTTACGGGTTATGCAATTTTCTGCGTAACCTCTTGACGACTCCCGCGCGTAAACCGGAGACTGGGCCAATGAGCCCTGTTTCCGGCATCGACGCCCTATGTACCCGACTCGAAACCTATCTCACGCCTGATCAGATTTCTGATATACGGCGCGCCTATCTGTACTCCGAAAAAGCCCACGAAGGCCAGTTCCGGAGCAATGGCGACCCCTACATTACCCATCCGCTCGCCGTCGCCAACATCCTGTGCGACATGCACATGGATCACGAAAGCATCATGGCCGCCATGCTGCATGACGTGATCGAGGACACCGGCGTCAGCAAGGCCGATCTGGCCGAGCAATTCGGGGAAGAAGTGGCCGAGCTGGTGGATGGCGTGACCAAGCTGACCCAGGTCAACTTCAACACCAAGGCCGAGGCGCAGGCCGAAAACTTTCGCAAGATGATCCTGGCCATGACGCAGGACATCCGCGTCATCCTGGTGAAGCTGGCCGACCGCTTGCACAACATGCGCACGCTGGATGTGCTGACCCCGGCAAAGCGCCGCCGCATTGCCAACGAAACCCTGGAAATCTACAGCCCGATTGCCAACCGCCTGGGCATGAACGATTTTCGTGTCGAGTTTGAAGAGCTGGGCTTTGAAGCCCTGTTCCCCATGCGTGCCCCGCTGATCCGCAAGGCCGTCAAGGCCGCGCGTGGCAACCGCAAGGAAATGATCACCAGCATCAAGGAAACGGTGGAAAACCGGCTGCAGGAAGAAGGCATTTCTGCCCGCGTGATCGGCCGCGAAAAACACCTGTACAGCATCTACCAGAAAATGCGCGACAAGCAGCGCTCGTTTTCTGAAATCATGGACATGTACGGCTTTCGCGTCATCGTCGAGAACGTCGACGCCTGTTATCGCGCGCTCGGAATTGTGCACAGCATCTACAAGCCGATTCCGGGCAAGTTCAAGGACTACATCGCCATTCCGAAAGCCAATGGCTACCAGTCGCTGCACACCATCCTGAAAGGCCAGCGCGGCGTGCCGATCGAGATACAGATCCGCACCGAAGCCATGGAAGCCATGGCCAACAACGGCATTGCCGCACACTGGCTGTACAAGAACGACGGCTTTACCAATACCTCGCGCACGCGTGCGCGTGAATGGATGAAGTCACTGCTGGAAATGCAGAAGAATGCCGGCGACTCGATGGAGTTCATCGAGAACGTGAAGATCGACCTGTTTCCGGACGAGGTTTACGTTTTTACGCCAAAGGGCCGCATCCTCACCCTGCCCGTGGGCGCTACCGCCGTTGATTTTGCCTACGCTGTGCACACCGATGTGGGCAATACCTGCGTGGCCACGCGCATTGACAACCGCCTGGCGCCGCTGAGCCTGCCGCTGCAAACCGGACAGACCGTGGAGATTGTCACGGCCCCCGGCACACGCCCCAATCCGGCATGGCTGAATTTTGCGATTACCTCGAAAGCACGCTCCAGCATTCGCCACTTCCTGAAAGACCAGCAGCAATTTGAAGCGGTGGACCTGGGCCGGCGCCTGCTGGAAAAAACCCTGAGCACACAGGGCAGCGGCCTGGCCAAGCTGCCCCCCGAACACATCCAGGCCGTTCTGCACGAACTGGGCCTGCCCGATCTGGATGCTTTGTGCGAAGACATCGGCATTGGCAACCGCGTACCACAGATTGTGGCCGCGCGCCTGCTGCCCGAAGGCAACACCATCAGTGACGACGGCAAGAGCAGCACAGCCAGCAGCACCACGACACGCGGCATTGCCATTCGCGGCACCGAAGGCCTGGTGGTCACCTATGCACGCTGTTGCCGGCCACTGCCGGGCGACACCATTGTCGGTCACCTCTCCGCCGGACGCGGCATCGTGATACACCGCGACACCTGCAACAACGTGCTGGTGGAACTGCGCGACAACCCCGACAAGTGCATGAGCCTGCGCTGGGCCGAAAAGGTTGATCGCGAGTTTCCCAGCGAGCTGCGCATCGAGCTCGACAACCAGCGCGGCCTGCTGGCCGAAATTGCGCGACAAGTCACCGACTACGGCGCCAATATCGAAGGCATCACCATGCAGGAAAAAGGCTCACGCCACAGCGTGATGCAGATTGCCCTGCAGGTGCGCGACCGCATCCAGCTGGCGCGCATCATCAAACGCATCCGCATCATTTCCGGCGTGGAAAAAATCACCCGCGTCCGCGCGTGATACCCCCGATTACTGAACCAGCCCCCACCTAGTCCAGCGGACTGCGTACAGCCAGTCCGCCGCGATTAAGCACGTGCGTGTAAATCTGCGTGGTGGCAACGTCCTCGTGGCCCAGCAGCTCCTGCACGGTACGAATGTCGTAGCCGGACTCCAGCAAGTGCGTGGCAAACGAGTGGCGCAGGGTGTGCGGGCTGACAACCTTGACGATGTCCGTGCGCGACACTGCCTGTTTGACGGCACGTTGCACGCGCTTTTCATCAACGTGATGCCGGCGTTTTGCCCCGGAGCGCGGGTCTGTTGAAGCCCGCTCTGCCGGAAACACGTATTGCCAGCCCAGCTCGAACGGCGCCTCCGGGTATTTACGGGCCAGCGCATGCGGCAGATACACGCCGTCGAGTCCCTCTGCACGGTCCCGGGCAAACCACTCCGTGGTACGTTCGATCTGCTCGATGATGGGTTGCCGCAACGATTCCGGCAGCATGGTCACGCGATCCTTGGCACCCTTGCCATCGCGCACAATGATTTCACGCCGCGACAGGTCCACATCCTTTACGCGCAGCCGGCACGCTTCCAGCAGGCGCATTCCCGTGCCGTACAGCAGACGGATCACCAGCCCCATGTCACCGCCATCTGCCTGCAGCAGCAGCCGCGAGATTTCTTCCCGCGTCAGGACGACCGGCAGTTTTTTCGGTTTTTTGGCGCGCGTGACCTCGCTTAGCCAGGGCAAATCAATGCCCAGCACCTCCTTGTACAGATACAGAATGGCGGACAGCGCCTGGTTTTGTGTTGATGCCGCCACATCGCCATCAATGGCCAGATGCGAGAGGAAGCGCTGCACCTCGTCCGCCCCCATGTCACGGGGATGACGCATGTTGTGAAAACGGATAAATCGACGCATCCAGCCCAAATAGACTTCTTCGGTGCGAATACTGTAATGTTTCGTGCGAATGGACTGCCGAGCAACTTCCAGCAGACCGGGACGACCCGTCTGATCTTCCATGACCCTAATACCCCTTGGGTTACACCCCAAAATTGACGCCTAATCCGTGGCGTCATCTTTAAATATCAGGGGCTTACACAAAGGTCAACCGGATTAGGCACCAAATTATTGAAATGGATTAGGCACCATTTTTGGGGCCTAGTTAACGTTAGGCCCCACGGGTTACCGCTGGTGGAAGTTTTCCAAAACCATGGGCAAACTCGCACAACAGGGCAGGACAAAAACGCCCCCAAAAGAGG
>DPJB01000006.1 GCA_003543245.1 Moraxellaceae bacterium
TGACCGTGTTTGCCCATAGCAATCCCTTTCGGGAAGAAGACCCCCAGTACTCCGGCTCGCGAGTCGTTCCTTTGGTCACCCCCACGCAAGACACCCGCAAGCTGATTGCCGCCGCCCTCGCCGGCCTGAAAGACCTCTATATTCCGGACATCAATTACAAGAAAGCAGGCGTCATGCTGACGGATCTGGTCAATCAAGACATCCAGCAGGAAGACCTGTTTGACGTGAACGACAGTGATGCCAGCAAGCGCCTGATGCAGACCATAGACGCCATCAATCAACGCCAGGGCCGAGGCACGGTGTATCTCTCTGCAGAAGGCGGGAGTCACCGCTCGTGGCGGATGCAGTCTAAAATGCGATCACCGGCCTACATGAGCAGTTGGGCAGACATAAGGACGGCGCGGACGTAGATAGCCGACAGGGTGACCCCATGTGCAACATGTACACGCCAGCCACTGCCACCCAAATTGCGCGCCAGTTTGGTGTAGGAGTTCGTGCCGACTATCACCCATCCGATGTCTTTCCGCGCAGCCAGGGCTGGTTTGTTCGCCAGTCACCACATGACAGCGCCCCTGGTCGTGAACTCGTAAAAGGCCAATGGGGACTGATCCCCAGCTTCGCCAACACCCCTCACCTGCCCTACAGCACCAACAATGCACGCTCGGAAGAGCTGGAGGCCAAGGCCAGCTTTCGCCAACCTTGGGCACGTGGTCAGCGCTGCATCATTCCGGTGGCAACGTTCTGGGAGCCTTGTTGGGAATCAGGCAAGAATGTCTGGTGGAAATTCGAACGCGCTGACGGTGAGGCCTTCGGTCTGGCCGGCCTGTGGAATACCTGGGTCGACAAGAGCACGGGCGAGCTCTTTGAGAGCTACACCATGCTGACCATGAATGCGGATCATCATCCGCTGATGAGCAAGATGCACAAGCCCGATCCCAAACTGCCCCCTGATGCGCAGGACAAGCGCATGGTGGTGGTGCTGGAGCCGGAGGCATGGGAAGACTGGTTGACGGTGCCCGTGACCAAGGCGCGAGAGCTAATCAATGTGGCGCCAGTAGCGATCTTCAAGGCAGACCCGGATGCATTGCGTTCAGGCGTCAGGCGTTAGATGCCAGCAATAGCTCTCTGTGGGCGAATAGAATGTCGCTAGCCCCATGAGCAACCGCTTGACGTTGATAACGTGTTGATGGAGCAACCATGAGATACCACCCTTACCGAAAAAGCGAATGAATCGGCAAGGGTGGAACGACTTACTGCGGACCAACTCAAAGAACAGCCAAACAATTGAGCCAATGAAGCCCGCATGCCTGGTCGAACCAAATTCGAGCGATCACAGCATCCGTATTGCTCAATGGCCCGGAAGAAAGCTCTTTGACAACTCATAGCTAACGGCGAGGTTATCCAGCCCAAAGCCCAGCCGTTGGAACTTGTCCGGATATTCATCCTTGAGGGAGAGCTCTCTGACAGTCAGCACGCCGGCCCTCATTTGCATCGCAATGGCTGGCCGCAAATTCATGAGATGGGCAATCGGATACTCCTGAAAGAATTTCTGCGCTTGCTCAGGGGTAAGCCTTATCCTGACAGGGATTTCAAAGGGGTACTGCAGAGTAGTCTGGGATCGCGGCAGGCTCTCATCACGGTAGGAAGCCTGCGGCACGATTGTCAGGCTCAGCGTCTCCGTATCAGGGTTATACAGCTGCTCTTCCCGGAGCCCATCATCCTTGATTCGTGGAGAACCAAACAGGCTCATCCAGACAAATTCAATCTCGTAGTTATCGATCTTTTTGCCTGCATTGGTCTTTTCGAACTCCGCCTTTTCTCGGCTGATCCGCGCCTCATAGTCAGCGGTCTTCTCGAAGTCCCCCTTGGGTGCCGCTTGATACGTTACTGCTGCAACGTGTCTGCTACTGGTAACCGCATTGAATATCCCAAACGGATTGCCCGCCACTTCAGCCTCAGCAGCATTGTCCTGCGGACCTTCACAACTAGCTTCCGACACCAGGTTATGAGTCTTTGTCCGCCCCCAATACACAAGCTCTGAAGCAGGAATCTGGGCACGGACGACTTCTCTCGGCATCTGAAGAACCTCATCAATATCCTGCTTGTGACCGTTGATGTACGCAGTCAGGCAGTCCACTGTGATCGACGACGGGGCGATGTCACCCGCCACCTGACTCAGATCCTTGTTAAGTTCGGACAGGTCCTGGGCTCCCATGGCCAACCCCGGCTCTCTGGCCGGCTCTTTGGAGCACCCTGCCAGCACCAACACTCCACACACCGCACAGATCAACATTCCACGATACTGCCGCATCCCATTCCCCCCTGTGGTTACAGAATTTTCTGACTTATTGATTGAAGCTGAAGTCGTAATTTCCTTTATCAGTCGAAACAGCCACCTCAACCACATTAGGGCATCCAGGAACAGCAATTAGAGTAGTCCCCATTGCTAAATCCCTTGGAAGCTCCTGATACGGAGCAGCCGTGCAATTTCCCCTGTTTACTTTGACTTCCTTCACCGTCACGCCGTCCACAATGGATGTAATTTCAATCTGCGGCGTCCCCCATGCCTGGCTCTGCCCAATCTCAACAGTGACAGGGGCTTCACCACACCCAGCGAGCATCATCACGCAAGCGCTGATAAAACTTTTACGCATAGCTCTCTCCATTAATTTAGGCCAGCATTGAAATCTGACCAATGAATGACTATTGAAATCGTCGACGTTACGACTGGCCACTTACGTCCGACTGACCACTCAACAGTCGCTGCTTTCTCTCTGCTTCGGGCAAATCGTTGATGCAGTAGTTGATGTAATAGATATTGAAGACGAAGGTGTAGAAACTGTTCATTCGCGGATCAACCCGGAACTCCCGCAGCGCATACTCCTCGACACACTTCTTTGCCTTGAAAGCCCAAACGATGTAGAGCACAGCCAATGCGATATTCAGGAGGCCACCAAAGGCATTTACGTCGTCATCAGGCGCACTCGCTAATGCGGCAGCCCAACCAATCAGCGCCGCCATCCAGAGGATGTAGGCTTGCCCCACCACGGTTTGCCGGGTGACCTGGCCAATCACTCTGGAATTCTGCCAAACCCACAGCAGGGGATAGATCCCAATCGTCGCTAAGGTCAGCAGTACAAAGTTGATGGTTTTGGTGTTGACTTGGTCTTTCAGATCATGAATTGCAGGCATATCCCTTCCCATTCCAAAGAAATATCAAACAATGTCCTCTAAAGTGGACATTGCAACCCTTATAGAGAGTTTTCCGTAGACTGACAACCCCTTGAAATGCTTGGATGTTTAACAAGCAACAGGGCGTGCGTTGGTGGAAATCGGGGAAGCATTCGGGAAGGCGGTAAAGATTCGCCGAGTAGAGATCGGCATCAGCCAGGAAGAGCTTGCCCACAAGGCAGAGTTTGCACGCTCATTCCTCTCTGCCATCGAGCTTGGCCAGAAGGGCGCATCGATTCAATCGGTTTGGCGCCTTGCCCAAGCACTCAACTGCAAACCGTCTGACTTGTGGCTAACTGCAGAGCGCTTGGCTCAAGAGGGGCCACAAAAGGAATCCGCGCAGAGCTAGTATTAGCAGATTGGGCACAGCCCCACGACAGCCGGGCGCCCGGCTGCAGCGGTGGACGTATTTACGTGCCCCCACCCGCCGTGTTGCCCCGCCCCCAGCAGGCAGGCCCAAGAACACCGCTATAAAGCGAAGCCGGGGGGCGGCAGCACCTCTAGCGGATCAACCTGCATGTGGACAGCGACCGACCTAGATCCCGAGCGGAAGTACCCTTCACCAGGCCGGGAGAGAGCCTGAAGCGCGGAGGCAGGAACGCGCATATCGGCAGCCATACGCCTGGCTTCGCTCTCATCCATGCAGCGCAGGGCCACCCAGGAGGAGATGTTGCGCCGCAGATCAGCGCCAAAGTGGTCGCTGGACTGAGACGCAAAGCAGCCGGCAATTCCGAACTTACGCCCCTCCGTCCCAATTACATTGAGAATATTGCTGTGCTTGTCCGGATCACCATTACCCATGGACAACACCTTGGTTTCATCAATCACCACCAGCAAGCGAATTTTGCCTCTCGCGGCACTTTCATTCGCCGAGATGGGGCCCATCGCCTTCAGAGCGTTGAACGTCATACGCAGCACAGTTTCTGCAACAATCACCTGAACGCGTTCATCCAACTGACTTAGATCGAGCCGAACCGCACCGCCAAGAATTGAGGATACCGACAGATTGTTTGAACGCTTGAAGACCGGATGCCCGAAGATCGCTCCTAGCGAAGCAAGACACCCGGCAATCGAATCCCTATATGCCTTCAAAGAAGGATCCCGCATCCAACCATCCAGAATGCAGGAAACGGTCGCAAATGTCGGAGGCTGTCTTCCCCATGTCCGGGGATTATGGTCTTCAATACCCGCAGCAACATACGCCGTCTCAATCGCGTTAAACAGAAGGTAACGCTGCCTGGCGCTTAGCGTAGGCACTGCCCGCTTCACCATGGACACAAGTGCTTCACAATGATCGAAAAGACCTTTTTTCCTCGGATCAATCCCTTCAATCGCTAGGGGATTCAATCCAACAGAGCTAGTACTCCCTGACGATAGAAGAATGTCTTTTAGATACGGCACTTTTAGGTCGCCATGGACGTCAACCACTACAACCGGAATACCATGCGTCGCAGACTGCCCCGCCACAGCCTCTAGAAATACCGACTTCCCAGCCCCCGATCCTCCGGACGCGGCTATAAATGAATTGAACTCATCGTGCGGGCACCAGTAAACCATTTCATTCGTTCCGATCACATGACCAACTTCAACCTCTAGCGGCAAGAACTCCACCGACTTTTGCATATAGCGTGGCGACCCCGGCACGACGCCATGTTCGTCTATTAGCTTCCGACTGTACTCATTTTTGCTCAACTGACCTCGACCAGGTAGCACGTCTGTCACCCCATCCGACATCATGAAAGATGGCTTGAAGCCTCCGTATAGGTCCATTAGCCACACCCTCCGGCAAAACCCTTATCCTTAGCCATCAGGCCCTCATCAATTTTCATAGCGAATGAATTGGCTACTCCATCATGGATGATGGGACTTGATCGCCCTCCCTCCGATAAAGCCGCACCCTCAACCATGCGATTGGCTCCGTAGAGATTGCACACGACTGACCCTGGACGCATGAATTCCATTCCCGACAGTGACTGCACCCACATCAAGCTTTTTGCTCGGTATGTTTTGACATCGGATGCAGCGCTCTTTTGCGCCGACATTCCGAACGCACGTTGCCCTTTCGGCAACGAGATACGAAAATCCTGCTCCTTTACTGCCTCATACCAAAATGCCTTCTTCATCTCGCTGACTCGCTTGCCTGATGCTTTGCTAACCACGCCTTGCGCAACGCGAACAAGCGGATTGAAGTGATGCGCCCCTGCCCGCCGCATGCCAGAGCCTTGCGTCAGCCTTCTCCAGAGTTGACTGGCCCTCGCCACAAATTTCTCATGCGCTCCCAATCCTCCAGCCTTAAGCAGAAAGTAAACCCGAATGAATGGCCCAACCTCAATGTCGTACGATACATGCCAGACATACCCTGACAACGCGTTCGAAATAGCCTGGCTGCTTCGCAGACAATCCAAGAATCGCACACGATTTCGCACCACCTCCGTCAGGAGGAAATCGTATTCTGGCGCTGTAGCCGGCCGTACCGGTGAAGAAAGAGCGAACTCCATAGTTACCACACGAACTTCTTCTTCATCTTCCAACACGCCATCCAGTACACGTGACATCGCTGCATAGTTTCGTTCTACCTGTAAACGTCGATGCCTCTGCTGGTCATGTCCATGGTGGCGTGCCTCCTCTTGAATCTTGTCCAGCACCCTATTGGCGTCGCGGCAAACCTCTTCAAGGACCAAGCCGGAATTACTGCTCATGGCTGCCAAGTCAAACTGCTGGTTAATGCGCTCCAACTCCTGCCTGTTCCTGCGCATCAGCTCAAGGTGCTCATTAAGCCTGCACGGCAGACTCATCAATGCACTAATGCGTGGAACTGCAACCAGAATTCTCCCCCTCGGGGATGTGGCTGCCTTTCCCCCTATCAGCCTCGTCAACTCCTTCACCCCAAGCCTATCGCCTTGCGCCACTCCCAAATCCATAATGGCCCGACTTGTCCCTCTCATCAGCTTTACGCGGCTACTGCCAATTGATTCCGTATCACTACGGGGAAACAGGCCTACATTGATGTCGGCTGCCAGAGCAGCCTCAATTTCGCGCATCGATGCCGGTGCATGACTGCCTCGTGACGCAACCTTCTTCTCCTTTATATTCGAGACCACTTCAACAAACTCCTGATCACCATTGGCGGAGGATCCTGATGAAAAAATGCCAGGATCCTCCGATACTCATTTAGACTATCTGTCGCCATTCCAGCTACTACTCCTGCCTAGCGAGGAACAAGTCATCCTCCTCGCCCAATGCATGCACCAACTCGACTTCCTCAAGACCAGTCATTGCATGCTCCTTTCCTTCTGCCTTTCCTCGCTTTCTACCTTTTAGTCGTGTGATCCCATAGTTCTGCGACTGCTTGCTTGGCAGCACCACCGGCATCTGATCATCGAGGGAGAAGTACCTGGACAGATACTTGAAGCCTTGCTCCGCTTCGATATCACCCCTCCTGACCTCGCCCAGACAGTTACTCTTATAAGTTCGATCCCCCTTCCGGCAAATGAATCCATGTCCTCTCCCCTCGGTCAGCCGCGCCCATAGGTCAGCCAGCTGCATCCCGTAGTACCAATAGTTCTTCACCTTCGATGCATCAAAAATGAATACGCAGTGGGCATGCCATCCACGCTTTTCTCCACACTCCTGCTTCCATCCCCACTCCATCATGTGCTCAAACGGTCCACCCTTCCTCGCCTTGTCTCTGACGTTATTGATGAATCTGTCCCTGTCCCTTATGAAAACCTCCATTGCGAAATGGTCTGGACATTGATCCGAGAACAAAGGGTGCATACCTGGCAACCCGTCTTTCAGAACGTATCTCAGGTCAACCCTTAGGATCAGTATTCGTCCCCTTCTCGTCAGGCATCGCCTGAACATCCCTCCGAACGCTACTTCAATCCTTCTCGCCTTAGCTCGTCTCGCATACTTCTTTCTCTTGAACTCCTTTGATTTGAAATGCTTCTGCAGATCAACCAGAACATACTCAAGTAGATGGCGAGTACCTTGCGGAATCACCTTTTCGACATACTCCTGAATATTCGGACCGAATGTTCCGTCCTTAATAACTTCTACCTTTTCAAGTGCCTTGATTAATGCCTCTATGCGTTCCTCATATATGAAATGTTTAACTCGATATGCCACGAGATCTGCCAACAAGTACAACAACTTGCCATAGCCAGATTTCTCAACCTCATCCCAACCTCTCGCCCGCTTTACACGAAACCTTGGCTGCTCAGGATCCCTCTCCAACTTCTTCAGAATCTCGATGGCGTCATACTCCACACACCGAGCTGGGAATGGGTTCTTTCCTGAGGCGAACCGTTCAACAATGTCTCCCGCTTCTGTAATCACAGTAATTGTCTTGTGCTCGCGCTCGATTGCGCGGAGCATCTCTTCCTCATGTACCTCTGCTTCACCTCCCTCTCGTCTATTCCTATTACTTCCCCTGACTCTCTCTTGATGAGAGTCAGGTACATGGTTTTCTCCATTGGTACTGTTCATGTATGTATTCTTGATAGGTGATAGTTCACTCATCTAAATCTGTTATTAATAAATATATTTACCCCCTGCCATTCACAGTCCGGATGCGACGCTTTAGCGCGTAGCGTCTAGCTCTCCTTGATCTTTCATTCACTTTTTCCAGCTACGAATCATTCATGACTTACCGGTCATGTATTCCCGACATTCACGATCTTGGTCCGCTCTAATGGCGCGCGCAGTTACCCCATGGAACTCGTGCCGCTGAGTTGCCGGATGAGGAGTTGAATGGTGGCCACTGGCCAGGCAGCGCAACGGGCAGACAGCTTTACGGGGGGCGGAAAGCGGCCCTCACGGACGCCATCCCACCAGGTCGTCTCAGAGACGGGGATCAGTTCGAGGACTTTTGGAAGCCGCACAAAGCCAGTGTCTGGCAGGCGAGGGAATTCGTCCTGGTTGATGCCCGAGTGCAGGGCCTCGGGACGGGGGGATAGGGCGCCTTGGGCGCCCGTCTTGTTGGGTTTCATGTCCACCTCTCTTGCTATTGAAGTGGACACAGAATCGGAAATCGGCGGGGGAGATACTAGGGGGAACCCTCAACATTGAGGGTCACGGGAATCACTTAACCCTTTGTTTTTTAATCTTTTTTTCGGCCTCATTTTTGACCGGCTTTTTCGGGGCATCATATAGCAGATCAATGACAATCTTGGCCTGCCTTGCGGAAAAGTTGTGAAGCCGCCCTTCCCGTAGTAACTCGCCTATCTTCTTCTTTGTGACCCTTTTACCGGTTTGGTCAGAGAAGACCTTGATTGCCTCCGCGGATGCGATCATTTCCAGGAGTTCCGCCGACACCGGTGACGGCGGGCTGAGGGGTCGCTCTTCTTTAGATCCCCAATGCCAGGCCCACTGAGGCGAAAGCATGGTCACACACCTTTTCGCCTCAACGGGTTCAAGCTCGCGCCCTTTATGATCATGGTTGAAGCGCAGGAGGGCCTGTGCGAACTTTTCTCGGTCCTCCTTGGTCTGAGTAACGCCGTCGGCCTTTCGCCAGCCTGCCCACTCCCGACTGGCAACTTGGATGAAGCCCTTTAGCCAGTAGGGCCAATAGTCCTTTATGTCGATCTCCGAAAACTGCACATTGCGGGAAAGGCCGATCTTTTCGTCAGTCGTCTCCACCGAGGAGGCCGGCACTACAATCGCCTCTTCCCCGTCTTTAAACTCACACAACGGAGCTTCTAAGCCTGCCACCTCATCTGCCGCAACCGCCCCCACGCTCGCTGCGGCGGCATTCCTTTGGCTCCGACCCATCGAGGCAGGCAGCAGCCCAAGTAGATCCATCCCTTCTTTCAACAGAAACAAGTTTTTGGGGTGCAGAACGACATCCCGTGGCCTAGGCATCCACTCCGGTTCAAATTCTTGTAACTCCCCAAGGTCTGCGGGGTATACGCCAAAACACCTCTGAGGGACTTCATAGGGTCGAAGCGGCCCATGAAATGGAGGGATTAGCGGTTCAGTTGGCCCCAGATCCCAATCAGTTGCCGTGTCAGTTGCCACGGTCGCATCTTCAGTGCGGGTAGGTATGCAGATCGAAAATAGACTGGCAGATGCATGAGTCTCGATAGGCAAATCCTTACCGGTAATCACAACCCCCCACTCGAAGAACGTCCTGCTGAACTTCTTCTGGCGAACGATCTCTCGGCAGTCCGAATCGTCCAGGCGCAATCCTGTCATGCAGGGCACAGACATCGGAAACGCCAAGCCAGTGCTATTCTTACTGATATGCCACCGCATCTCCTCGCCTCGCACATAGCGGCGATCCACGCTCACAGCCATACTGTTTTCAGGCAGGTAGGTGTATATCTGGACCCCCTTGTCGACCGCCTGAGACAGCAGACTGTAGGCGTCACAGTGGGCAAGTTTGGCCGCCTCCTCAACCGTAAATACAATGGGCTCAACTTGTGCGATCATATAAAGACACTACCTTCGACGCGTTCTGAATACCAAACCAATACCCTGCCCAATCTATCAAAGGTTGAGCGGCAATACTTGCGCGAGCCCCACTACAAGATATTGATGGCGCCTTATGGGGCGCGGCAGCGGGCTAGAGGTGCGCCTCTGAGTTAAGCGCGACAATCCTCCGCCTTGACCGCAAACCTTCCTTGTCCGGGCCACAATCCGCGATAACCGACGTCGCCAATTCTGGTCGAACTAATATTATCCGAGAGGGTCAAGCTAGAGGGTCAACCTTCAAGATATGCAACAAGTGCATCCCTAACAGTAAGTGCCAGGCCGCCTGAACCATCACTCCTTATCCAGACTGTCCCCCGGCTGACGGTAGCGACAACACTGGAAGATAAGCGCCTCCATTTCATGTCCTATCTTCGCCGCTTCGAAGGCAGTAGTGCGCGAACGGTACATGTCTCCAGAACTGCATTAATCCACCCGGAGCGTACTGGTGGTACATGCCCATCTACTGCAGCCCATTCGCATCGACCTGAATGTGCAGGCCTTGACGATGAAAATTTGACACCAAAGTCCACACTATAGACACCAGATATGGTGCCCAGTAATATTAAATCGTCCTTCCGGACACACCAACTGACTGAAGCCCCCCCTGGAGTTACCATGAAGATTCGCCGATCACCTGAGATTACCGCCCAGCTACTTCTGATAAATGCCAAGCTTTACGAGAAAGAGCGAGAAAAGGAAATCACGCGACTCCGCATCTCAGTCGACACCCTTCGCCGAATTTCAGGTCGCACCGCTATCCGTGAAAAGTTCAAGGAAGATCTGGAAGAGGAGCTCCTTGAGCTCGGATGGATATTCATCCAGCTCGACAACGAATTTGCCATCATGGAGAAGAAGCGACTCCAGACATGGGTGAGGCTCAGCTCCAAAAGACTGAAGGACCAAGGCCTGCTCTCTCTGGATTCCGACTGCTCAGAAACTGTCCAAGCCAGGTTTGACGATCTAATCCCGGCCCCTGAGGAAGAGTCTCTGGACGAGTGAGGCTGCAGTCATGCTAGCCAAGTGACTCCTTTGTGCCCTGACCATGGCAAGGAGCCAGCCTCGGCATAGTAGATTTGCTTGCCATATCTGGCTCAGCACTGCCCTCGACCACCACACTGGTCGAGGGCAGTGGCCACCCCGATTTGAATATAGAAAAGCCTGAGAGAGCCCAATCCTTGAAAATCACTGCATCTCAAATCGCATCATGGGCTGACACACGAGCGAAGGAAGCACAGCAGGAACTTCCACGTTTAGTACGTCGCCTCTGCTTCCATCCCAGTCAAACAAAACAGATTGCATTTCCTGCCGGGGACTCTACGTATCTGGCCGGATGGGATGGCATCTTACAGAGCTCGACTGGGAATGCCTGGGTGCCAGCTGGAGACTCCCGCTGGGAATTAGGCTGCGATAAGGATGTAGCCTCTAAGGCAAATGGCGACTACAACAAGCGTACTTCCCAGATGGACGCGGATGAGCGGCAAGGCTGCTCGTTTGTCTTTGTGACACCCAGACGATGGCCAAGCAAAGGGCAATGGCTAGCAGAGAAGAAAGCACGAGGCGAGTGGGCGGATGTTAGAGCTTATGACGCCGACGACCTAGAGCAGTGGCTGGAGCATAGCCCGGCAATTGCCCTGCAGTTCGCCAGCGAACTTGGCCTATCAGGCTGGGGCGTCGAAAGCCTAGAGCACTACTGGTTAACCTGGTCCAGCCAAAGCAATCCACCGATTACTACGGAATCTCTCACCCGTAGCAGGGAGAAAATCCGGGACAAGCTCATCGCCACTATGGATGAGGCACTTGAGAACACGGAGCGGGGTCTTCTCTCGATACAAGCCGACAGCACTGAAGAGGCCGTAGCGTTTGTAGCCTCAAACATTCTGGCGCAGCCTCGCTTACTGAGCAAATCTATTGTGGTCACCCAACCGGAGGGCTGGCGCTTCGTGGCGGCCAATCCGGAGGTTCGAATTGCAATCGCAGCCGGAAAGGAAATTGGCGCTGCTGCTATAGTACGCGACAACCTTCTTGTGATTGTTCCGCATGCCATTGGCGATCAGGCAGATAGCTCAAATGGCGGCGGACTTCTTCTTGATCGACCTGACATCTATGAATTTGAGAAGGCTCTAGTGGCAATTGGCATGGAGGAGTCCGATGCCAGGCGGAATGCATTGGTAACAGGTCGCTCTTGGACTGTGCTCAGACGTCAACTTGCAATAAATCCTACCCTAAACCACCCCGCATGGCTGGACTGCCCCCAAGCAAGCAGCCTTGTAACGCTATGCCTGCTCGGAGCATGGAACACTGAAAATGAAGTAGATCAACAGATCGTCGAGCGACTTGCCAATAAGACATATGAGGCTATTGAAAGCGACCTTCGCCACCTCGCCGCACTTGATGACCCACCAGTGTTGCGTATTGGCTCAGTGTGGAGAGCAAAATCACCTCTTGAGTTGCTAATCCTATACGGAAAACACATTACTAGCAGTCAATTAGACAGGTTCTTCGAGATAGCTGAAGAACTGCTGACGCCCCCCGATCCACAACTAGAGCTGCCAGAGCAAGAACGCTACGCCGCCCAGATTCATGGAAAAGTACGCCCGCACTCAGGCCTGCTACTAAACTCGCTATGTGACGCACTCATCAAACTTGCTGCAAGGGGTGCAGATCTACGCAGCCTCCGCGACCTGCACATAGAAGTTCGAGTGGAAAACCTTGTGCGCAAGCTTCTATTAGGGGCCGATGAGATCAGGTGGCTGTCACTGTCTTCTCATCTGCCCGCCTTGGCAGAAGCAGCTCCCGAGGCCTTCCTGACTGCGATTCAAGACAGTCTGAATCAGATGGACCCTGCGGTTTTCAGACTCCTTTCAGAATCATCCACCGGTCTTTTCGGTCGCTGCTGGCACGCGGGTTTATTATGGGCGCTTGAATCTCTTGCGTGGTCACACCGCCGCATGTTGCGGGTGACACTAATCCTAGCGCAGCTTTGTGAGGTGCGAACAGGAGGTAATTGGGCAAACAAGCCAAGTTCGACCCTCCTCGGGATATTTCGCTCATGGCTTCCTCAAACTGCCGCTGACATTTCAGCACGAATCGGTGCACTTGACCTGCTCATCAAACGCTATCCCAGTGCGGGATTCGAACTGCTCCAGGCGCTTTCATCAGGTGGCCAAGATCACGCCAGCCCTGCATATCGCCCCAAGTGGCGCGACGAAGATGCTGGCGTGGGAAATGGTGTGAGCAACCAAGAGCACTACCAGATGATTCAGGCAGCCTGGCAAAAGGCAGTCGAGATGAGTTCATCTAATCCAGCTCGCTTAGCCACCCTTTTCCAAGAGGCATGCGGTCGCGACCACAACCGCATCAGCCATGTAGCACAACTTGTGGAACAACAACTGAAAATAGGGATGACCGACGAAGACCGAATCATTCTTCGCGATGTGCTGAGAAACATACTGTATTGGCACGCGAACTTTGATAGAGCCGACACTGCCATCCTTACTCCTTGGTTGGCATCAATGCAGTCGCTATACACGCGGCTATCACCAAGTGACTTGGTGGCGCAGCATCGCTGGTTATTCGATAACCATTGGACTCAACTGCCCGAGAAGGACGACGAGTCACCGCGCGTTGACAAACTAACCAAGACACGTGTCGAAGCTCTAGGTGAAGTCTATCGAGCTCACTCCTTTGATGGGATAAATCGACTGATCGACCACTGTGGCTCCCCTTACACAGTAGGAGGGTCACTCTCTGAACTTCACCTCCCAACAGCCAGCTTGGTAAGTTGGATAGCCGACGGCGACCGGAGCTTTGAAACTTCCTCCTCTGTGAGTCTGTCTATTTCAGGCCTTCTAAACAGGCTTCCTCCAGAGTCGCTGGAGGCGCTGCTTGAAGAGCTCATGAGCATTGCTAGCGCGCAGGACTGGAGTCCCCATAGGCGAGCAGCTCTATTTTGCCTCGTTGCCACCTCTCGAAGTATCTGGAATTTTATTGAAGCGCTTGGTGGAGAGGTAGCCTCCATTTACTGGAAGCATATTCACACCGGACATAGTCACTTACAGGACGCCGCAGACCTTAACTTTACATTGGAGAGTCTGTTGGTTGCCGGACGGCCTCTCGCGGCACTGGAGTTATGCAAATACGAGCCTTCGCGCGTCGAAGCTAATCTTCTGCTTCGCATCCTGCAGGAGTTGATGAATGCACCAGAACCAGAGGGCCCACTTATCGACCCATGGTGCTTGGGCGATGTTTTTGCGGCTCTCGAATGCTCATTAGCAGATAGCAAAGAGGTATTAATTCAAATCGAGTTCTACCTCTTCGAAGCACTTGGCTATGGTCAAGAGCAGCGAGCGTCAAGCCTACTTAACTCTGTCATGAGCGACCCTGCGCTCTTTGCTGAGTTAATTGGCTTTTGCTACAAACCCGAGCATGGCCACCCTGAAGAGACAGACGATATCGACGAAACACGCCGCACGTTGGCTCGGCCTGCCTACAAAGTTCTGCATGCTTGCCGAACTCTACCTGGACAATTGGATGGCAACTCTTTCGATAGCGTGAAGTTCAACCAATATGTCGAAGCGGCATTACGAACCTGCGAGCAATCTGGACGAGGGAAAGCCTCTAAGTACCAATTAGGTGAGATCCTAGCTCGGAGCTGTGGTTTCGGATCACGTGATCTTCCCCCCACTGCAGTTCTTGAATTGCTTGAAGGGCAGGACATGGCGGCGCTGCGGCGTGGCTTTTGCTTCGGCACCTGGAACGACCGAGGGACAACTTCGCGCGATCCAAGGGCGGGGGGTATGCAAGAACGTCAGCTGTCTAGTTTGTATCGCTCGAATGCTGAGCAACTACAGAATCAGTATCCACAGGTGGCATCCATGTATGAGTCAATCGCTGGACACTACGATACTGACGGAGAACGGGAAGATATCGAGGCAAACCTTCGCAAAGAGGGCTATTAGGTGAGCATTGCTCTTTTCGGAAATCCGGATAGTAGATGGGCCTGAGCAAGGGACGAGCGGTAAGGCCCAGTCTTGGTGTTCGATGGCATTCAGTGGTCCCTTGCGTGTAACCGACACACCCTGCGGCCTGTGAGAGCAGCTTAAATTCGGGATATATCGCCTTGACTTGCTGGTCCCCTACGATGACTAAGAGTGCTAAGTCGGCGCTGAATGCTTCGGCTATACCATCACCTTACTGGAGCAGATCCACTTCGGGGCTCGAGTGTGATGGGTGCCCCGCTGCCTTCAACCCGAGAGGAGGTTGAAGTGGTGAGCGGCCTGCGCAGACTTCAACCGTCGGTCGGCCTCTTGAACTGGATTGCGGTGCCGAACTCGGAGACAGGGAATTGAACCCCAGGAACAAAATTTCCTGGTGCCAACCGTGGTGCCAACTATTCAGATACTTAACTTTATCCATTCAAGATCAAATGGTTACATATCAATTCGGGTGACGCCACCTCCACCAATTGAACGCCCAGAGCGAAACAAAGAAGGCCGGCAAGCCCAGTAAAATCAAGGCTTCCGGCCTTTTTTGTTTCGCCCAGGACCGTTGCAACCCCAACATCGGTGCCAACTCGACCTCCTCAGGAGCCTGTTGGCACCATGCCTCTCAGTGGTACAGCAATCCGGGCCGCCAAGCCCAAAGAAAAGACCTACCTCATGACCGACCGCGAGGGGGTGTACCTCGAAATCACTCCGGCTGGCGGCAAATGGTGGCGCTTTAAATTCCGGTTCTTAGCTATTTGCCGCCCCTAGATACCCCGCACAGTTCCAAAAGCACACTACAAAGCACCCGCCCATCTTGGCGTTAATCGATATCGGCAAGCTCAGCTCTTGCGAAGCTTCTGCTGAGCTGCCTCTACGCCAAGCGCGCCTGCCAAGGCTATAAGATGAGCAAGTGGCTTTTCAATTGAGGTCTACCACGAGCTACGCAAAGAACCAGAGAGAATTTCCTCTCGCCATCAGAATGCAGGCCGTAAAGAGAAAAAACTGCTGGCCGTGAGGCGAGCCGGCCTTTCGCTACTGTTGACCCGCGTAACAGGAACCGTTACGCATGCGCTGACCACTGCCCCATCTCGGCAAGCCCTTGCGTGGTGGCCACGTCAGGCATGGCGTCATCACCTGCCCGTGGCATGGGGCAAAGCTCAACATCTGCGCCGGCGCCCTTGCCTCCTTTGAAGTCCGGGAAAAAGATGGCAGGGTCTTTCTCCGCTTGCCGGGCTGACCTGCCCTGACGGACAAGAATTCATCCATCGCCCGGAATGAAAAAAGCCCGGAACGAAAATGCCGGGCTTGTTGTACTCACGCTCCCACACGCCTATGTAAGCGAGTAAGAAAAGGGGAACTGCCCCAGGACGCGCGCGGCCTGCGCATGGTCTGCGTCTGGAGCCAGGGCGATCTTGACAGTCATGCCGCGTGATTTGTCGTCCTCCACCGTCAGTCCTCGCACATCCAGGCCTTCGCTGTGCAGCGCCTCGCGCAAGGCATCAGCCACCTCCCGGCGCTTCAGTTCCGGCTTGAATATCTTGCCGACGCCAGTGAGCGGAATCTGGTCGACGATACGGATGTTCCGGGGCAGCGCGGCGCGCTCGGGGATGACCTGGGCTGCAAACGCCATCAGTTCCTGCTCGCTGGCGGCACTGCCCTCGCGCAGTTGCACATAGGCCACCGGCAATTCACCGGCATGGGCGTCAGGCCGGCCCACGGCCGCGGCCACCTGCACCGCCGGGTGCCGGTGAAGAGGCTCCTCGATCATCGCCGGGTCGATGTTGTGGCCACCGCGGATGATGAGTTCCTTCTTGCGTCCGGTGAGCCAGAAATAGCCGTCGCCATCCTCGCGTCCCAGGTCGCCGGTGTTGAGCCACGCGCGGTCGTCGCCGCAATTGATCCACAGCCCCTTGTTTTGCTCCAGCACCTTGTAGCCGGCAAAGACGTTGGCACCGCTGATGATGATCACGCCCACCTCATCCACCTGGCAATCGCGCACATAGTCGCCAGCCTCGTCGAGCACCACAGTCTTCATCTGCTGCCCCGGTACGCGCAGTCCGATAGAGCCAAGGCGGCGCTCGCCCAGCGGCGGATTCACGCTGCTCACGCAGGTACCTTCGGTGAGGCCGTAGCCCTCGAGGATCTTCAGTCCCGTACGCTCCTGAAAGGTACGGAATACTTCCACCGGCAAGGGCGCCGCGCCGCAGAGGCCATACTCGAGCGACTCGATGCGTCGCCGCCCGACCGGCACCTGTAGGAGGGTCGAATACAATGTCGGCACACCACTGAAGAAGTGGATGCGGTGACATTCTACAATTTCCCAGAAGCGCTTAACCACACCCTCGCCCCGGTAGCCCTGCGGGGTGCCCAGTACCACGTGCGCGCCCTTGGAGAACGGCAGCAAACCTGTCACCAGAACCGCATTCACATGGAAGAGCGGCAGGCCGCAAAAGATGTTCTTTCCGCTGCCGACACCATCGCCCAAGAACTGCGCTGCGCTCCAGGCATTGGCCACTTCGTTGCGATGGCGGCGCATGGCCAGCTTTGGCGTGCCGGTGGTTCCACCGGTACAGAAATAGGAGGAGATGTCTTCGGGATGGATGCGTCGGTTGCTGCGCAGATAGGTGTTGGGTTGCTTCCGGATGCCGCGTCGGAAGTCATGCACGCGCACGTAGCCAGGCACCGATGCCTTCACACCACCGATGCCATGCAGCCGCAGCTCCTCGCGCCTCTGCAGGAGCCGCGCAACCTTGCCCTTCAAGCCGCGTACATGGTCGGCCAGGTTCACCAGTACGAGATCACGCAGGCCTGGCACGCCGTGCAGCGCGCGCTGCACCTTGGGCCAGAGGTCGGTGCCGGGAAAGGGCGCCAGCGTGACGAGAATAGTGGCGCCTGCGGCGTTGAGCAGTTCGGCGATCGCTGGCGCCTCCAGCAGGGGGTTGATCGCGCAGATGATGCCGGTGGCCTGGCCGCCCCAGATAACGAAGTGCGTTTCCGGCAGGTTGGGCAGGACATAGGCAATAACTGTGTCCTTCCGCGCCCCGAGGGAGCCCAGGAAGTTGGCGGTCTGGCGGATTTCGGCCATCAGCTCGCGATAGGTCCAGGTTTCCGGCCGGCGATGGTCGTCGGTCTGCAGGAAGAACGACAGCGCGGGGGCGTCCAGCGCAATGGCCGCCCCTTTCGCAATCATCTCGTAGGTACTGGCCGGCAGGTTGGAGTCGAGGGCCTTGCGCTCAAGGGCAACTACGTCGGCCGCCGTGGCGATTCCAGCGGCACGGCTCATGATTCGCTCTCTATCACATGGCTCTGCCGGCCCAGGTCAATGCAGCCATCGTGGCTGATGATGGTGCTCTCCACCCGGTCCCCCACCTTCAGGTACTGGCGGCGCCGCTGCTGGCTCTTGAGGAAAAGCTCCCACTTGCGTGCCTCCGGCAGCAGACCAGTGATCCTGACCAGCGTCGGCGGAGGCAGGCCCAGGGCGCAACCGGACGGCGTGCCGGTCATCAGCACGTCCCCCGGCGCAAAGTCCACGATCTGTGAGTACTCCGTCAGCGTTTCCGCCGGCTTGAACACCAGGTTGGAGCTGCTGTCGCTCTGTCGTTTCTCACCGTTGACGGTGAGGTGCAGATGCATCTCATTCAGATAGTGCATCTCGTCCTTGTCGAGCAGGCACAGCACCGGGCCCAGCGGGCAGAAAGTGCGATAGCTCTTGCCTTTGTGGAACTGCATCTGCGGGATCTGGATGTCGCGCGCCGACACGTCGTTACCGATGCAGATACCAGCCACGTACTCGTGCAGGTTGGCCGCCGACACCTCCGCCGGACCGGCGGTGCGCCTGCCCAGCACCAACGTAAGCTCAATCTCGTAGTCCAGTAATTGAACGTGGCGCGGCTTCACGATGCGGCCTGCCGGCGTATGGATGGAAGCCGAGGACTTGGTGAAGAACATGTTGAAGTGCTTGGCGTCCGGATCCACACCCGAGTCGACCATGTGCTGGCGATAGTTGGCGCCCTGGCACAGCACCTTGGCGTCCGCCGTGATCGGCGACAGCAGCTCTACCTCCGAGACATCGAGGAGCGGAGCGACCGACTCCAGCGTCCGGTGCACACCGGCATACCCAAGTGCGACGAGGTCGCCGGTGGTGGTACAGGGGACGTTGAGAGGAAGGACGCGGCACGCCTGGAGCAGGCCCCAGCGGACCTGGTTCTGGTGGCGGAAACGAACGATGTGAAGGGCCATGGGCAGGATCTCCGGATTAGCCGAACAGCTTGGCGAGGGTAAGCATTTTTTTCAGGGTCACGTCGGGGCTGCGGCGCAGGCTGCGCACCAGGCCGGCTAGCGTGGCGGCGTCGAGTGCGGGACGCGTGAAGCTGGCCGGCATGGCCTGGCCCCACTGCGCCATGCCTTCGCGGCTGACCGGGTGCACGCCCATGGGAGCATCGGCTGTGAACACGTCGCCATCGCAGTAATGCTCGTGCTTGGAACCCCAGGGATCCGACCAGTAGTCGAAGATCTGGCTACCCAGGATATGGCGGCCAATGCCCCAGGCGTGGTGCCAGCCGCGCTCGCGCATCACGCGCTGGCCCATGCCCACCGCATCGGCATCCACCAGTTCATACGCGCTGTGGCTGTAGGCGGGCATGAAGCCCTGCGCCATGGCCAAGGTGTGGTGGTCGGCTGGCGTGTCGCCCAGGTCCAGACGCATGAAGACCACGGCGGGCGCGCCGTCGGGCAGCACCTGCACGTCACTGGGAATGAAGCCGAAGTGCTGCGTGTACCAGCCGCAGGTGGCCTGGAAATCCGCCGCCTCCAGCACGACGTGGCCCAGGCGCAGCACCTCCGGCGCCGTCACCGGCGGGCGCTGGGTGCCGTTGATTCGGCGGTGCTGCTCGTCGTAGTTGAGCGGCAGTTGAGGGCGGTGCGGCAGCGGCGCCACGGACGCTTGGCCATGGATGGCCTCGATGCTGAAGCCGGACGGATCGATCAGCACGACGCGCTCACCACCGCCCGGGTAGGGCGCGGCCTCGACGGCGCCGGCGCCCGGCAACTTCGCCAGTGCCAGCAGGTCCTCGTGCGAGGCGACTTCCAGGCCAAAGCCGACGAAGCGCTCGCGCTCGGCGCGACGCACCTGGTAGCAGAACGGCGAGGTATCGGCGGCGCGCAGGTAGACCTCCTGCAGCGAGCGCTGCGCGACCTGCAGGCCGAAATCGGTGAGGAAGCGTTCGGCTTTGTCGAGGTCGGGGCGCTCGAAGATCAGGTAGGCCAGCCTGCGAGCCTTCACTGTGGGACTGGGGTGCCGGGCCGGTTGCGGGGTCATCAGTTGGACCATTTTTTCTTCTCCACCGTGGTGCCCGTCAGGGCGTGAGGGATTCGGTCAAGGGATCTTTCGGGGCCTGGGGATGTGCCGCCGTCAGTGTGCGCCGCAGCCAGCCCCAGCCGGTTGCGCGGTCGTCCTCGCGCAGCACCGCGAGCTGCCGGACCTGCGCGTTGATGGCGTCGGCAACCTGCTCGCGTACCTGCCACAGCACCTGCTCGTCCTGCTCCTGCCCGGACAGGTGGACGGTCGGGATGCGGGCGCCAAAGCCGAAATAGAAACGTTCGGGGCGCGGCAGCAGCGTCAGCCCGATGCCGATGCCCAGCGGCGGGATCATGTCGCCGCCGCGCAGCCACTGGCACAGCCCCTCGTGCTCGATCAGGCGGCGCAGCCAGGGCATACCCAGCGCATCATTGGCGTCGGCCAGCACGGTATAGCAGTCGTCAGGGCCCACCGAGGCGAAGGGAATGATGTCGTAGCCATGCAGGATCGCCTGGCGCACAAAGCCTAGCCGCTGTTTCCAGACCAGCGTGTACTGCTCGTCGCGGCGCCGCCACACCTCGCGCGCGCCGCCCGGAAACACCAGCACCGACTCCCCCGCGCGCATCAGCGCGTCGCAGTTTTCCCGGGACCCCAGCACCATGCCGCCCTTGCGCAGGTAGTCGCGCCACAGCGGGACAGCAAAGTGACTGCGGTCTCCCAGCGAACGCAGCACAACCCCGTGGTGCACGTACAGGTGCTCTACCAGCAGCGGTACGTCCAGCAGGCCATAGCGGGTGTGGTTGCCGACGAAGAGGGCGGGCCGTCCAAGATCCAGACCGGAGAGGCCGATGAAGTCCGGCCGGAAATAGCGACGGTACAGTGCCATCAGGTGGCGCAAGGCAACGGGGCTGGGCGGCTTGTACTCGTTCATGAGCGGGTGTTCCGGGGGCCTGGCGTCCGGTCGGGGCGCCCATCGATGAATGGCATTAAAATCAATATTGAAACCAATGTCAATATACGATACAACGATGGCACTCCACGGACGGTTTGCCCGGCCGGGCCCGCAGGGGTGCCGGCCTCCACCCGCAAAGACGAGATCTCCATGAAGAACAAGAAAGCTGCCGTGCGTCCGGAATCGGTCGACGTGTTGATCGTGGGCTACGGCCCCGTGGGCGCCGCCCTGGCCGCCCTGCTCGGTCGCTACGGCGTCACCGCGCTGGTCGTGGACAAGGTGCCGGAGGTGGTGCTAATGCCGCGCGCCATCGCCCTGGACAATGAGGCCTTGCGCATCCTGCAGATGGCGGGCCTGGACGATGCCTCGTTCGCGCGCATCACCATCCCCGAGGTGCGCATGCGCAGTCCGTTTCTCGGGCAGTTCGGCTACGTCAACACCAGCGGCAGCATCGACGGCCACCCCAAGCTGGTGACCTTCTACCAGCCCGAACTGGAACACGCTCTGCGCCGGCAGGCTGAATCCTTTGCCAGCGTCCGCTTTGAAGGCGGCACCGAGCTGCTCGCGTTCGAGCAGGCCGACAACGGCGTAGAGGCCGAACTGAAGGGCGCGGACGGCGTGCGGCGCCGGGTCACGGCGCGCTATCTGGTTGGGGCGGACGGCGCGAGCTCGCGCGTCCGTACGCTGATAGGCATGGACTTCGAGGGCCAGACCTATGCCGAGGACTGGCTTATCGTCGATGCCGCGCAACGCGGCGAGAAGGCCATCGACCATGTCGAGTTCATCTGCAATCCCGAGCGTCCGACGCCGCATATGCCGGCGCCCGGCGGGCGCGAGCGCTGGGAGTTCAAGCTGCAGCCAGGCGAGACCCGCGAGCAGATGGAACGCCCGGAAAAAATTGCCGAGCTGCTGCGGCCCTGGGTCGACCCCAGCGAACTCGTGATCGAGCGCAAGGCCGTCTACCGCTTCCACGCCCGCTGCTGCGACCGCTTCCAGCAGGGGCGTGTCTTCCTGGTGGGGGATGCCGCGCACATCACGCCGCCTTTCGTCGGCCAGGGCCTGGTGGCCGGCCTGCGCGACGTCGCCAACCTGGGCTGGAAGCTGGCCTGGGTGCTGCAGGGCCGCGCCGCGCCCGCGCTGCTCGACAGCTACGACGAGGAACGGCGTCCGCATGCACGCAAGATGATCAACCTGGCACGCTTCATGGGCTATCTCGTAATGCCACGCAACCGGCCGGTGGCGGTGGCCGTGCATGGCGCGATGCGCGCCGCCGGCCTGCTGCCGCCGCTGCGCCGACAGTTGCAGGAGCTGGAGATCAAGCCCGCCAATCGCTTTGATTCGGGCTGCTTCCTGCGCGGGCGCACGCGCAGCGGCCTGCACCGCGGCGGCTGGCTGCCGCAGGATCTGGTACGCCAGGATGGCCGCATCCGCCTGAGCGACGACGTGCTGGGGGACCACCTGACCCTCGTCGGCTTCGGCGTCGACCCACGGCCCCTGCTGGACGAGGTCACGCGCGCGCGCTGGGAGGCCTGCGACGGCCGCTTCCTGCAGATCGGTCTGCGCGGTCAGGGTCCGGGCCCGGCCACCAGCTTTGCCGAGGACATGAGCAGCGACCAGCTGGTGCCGGGCGTTCCGCGTGGCTGGGTGGCGGCGGTGCGCCCGGACCGCGTCGTCATGCACGACGGCCCCGCCGGGGAGGCATTGGACATGGTCCGCGATTGCCTGCAGGTGCTGGCTGGGCGAATTTCTCCTCAATATTGAGAAGACCCCAGTACAATGGTGCCGGTATCCCGTTACACCAGGAGTTCGCCATGGCACGACCGGCAACGCCCGCTCCCGCGGCAGGCGGCGAGGAGCTGACCCGCGGTCACAAGAAGAAGGCACGCACCCGCCAGCAACTGCTCGACGCCGCCCTGCGCATCTACGCACGCAAGGGCGCGGGCGAGCTCGCGCTCAACGAACTGGCAGAAGAGGCCAGCGTGTCCAACGGCACGGTCTACAATTACTTCCGCACCCGCGAGGAAGTGCTGGAGGCGGTGGGCATAGAACTGGCGGTGCAGCTCTCGCACCAGATTGCCATGGTAAGCGAGGGCGTCTCGCTTGGCGCGCAGCGCACCGCCATCGGCGTGCGCACTTTCCTGCGCCGCGCGAGCGCAGACCCGGAGTGGGCCAGTGCCCTGCTCAGCGTAGTGCGCTATGCCGAGGGCATGCGCTCCGCACTCGCCACCTACGTGCGCGGCGACCTGCAGGTCGGCCTGGAGCAGGGGGATTTTCGCTTTGCGCATGAGGGGGTGGCCATGACGTTGGTAGTGTCGGCAACCATGGGCGCGATGGCGGCGATCGTCGATGGCGAGACGGTCGAGGGCCACGACAGCATAGTGGCCGAAATGGTGCTGCTTGCACTGGGCGTGACGACGACGAAGGCGCGACAGATTGCGCGCCTGCCATTACCGGTGCCGGCAGAGTCACCTGATGACGGCCGAAAAATGAGCCGCGGCCCGAGGAAATGAAATGGACAAGTACTCACTGCTGCAACTCATGCCGCCGGACGGTTGGCAATCACCGCAAAGCGCTCGCATTCCACCACTCGGTCCGGACCAAGCGAAGCTGTGGCAACGCCTGCTGATGCAGGCCATCGAACGGGTCGTCCCGCTAAACCCATCGGTACATCATATGGCTGGAGCATAGGGGGCCGGCCTCTGAAAATCCATTGAACGCCCGGAGCCCCGCGACGAGCAAACGGGCGGAGTGCTGACGACCTCAAACCCTACATCACCCTCTGCCGCCGCCAGCGCGCCGGCGGCATGCCGGTCCAGCGGTGGAAAGCACGGTAGAAGGTGCTGGCCTCGGCAAAACCGAGCGACTGGGCGATGTCGGCAAGGGTGCGCTCCGGGTCGGCCACCGCCTGCAGCGCCAGCTCCCGGCGCACGTCATCCAGTAATCGGTCGAACGTCTGTCCCTGCTCACCGAGTCGCCGTGCCAGGGTGCGTTCGCTCACCCCCAGTGCCTGCGCGGCTTGGGCGCGCCGCGGCACCTGCGGCCCCATGTGAGCCGCCAGCCACTGGCGTACATCCGGGGCCGAGACACTGTTGATGCCCAGCGCGGCGAGGCGGGCAGCGGTGTAGTGCTCATGCACCTGGGCCAGTTGGGGATCGGCCTGCGGCAAAGGCTGATCCAGCATTGCGTTATCCACCAGCAGACCGCTGAACGCCTGCTCGAACTCGACCGGGCAACCAAACGCGTCATGATAGTCCTGCAGCGGCGCCAGCCGCGCCTGGCTGAACTGCACCCGCAGCGGTTGCAAGGCGGAGCCGGTCACCCAGCCGGCCAGCCTGACCACGGCGGCCAGCACGGCCTCGATCTGGTAGGGACTGAAGGCCAGCTGGCCCTGCTGCGGGTGATAGACCACCCAGGTCGCCGTCTGGCCTGCCAGCATCTGGAAGCGCCCGCCGTCGGAGATAAGGCGCTGGAACTTCTGCACCATGCCGATGGCCTCGCGCAGGGTGGCCGCCGACTGCAAGGCAAATCCGACCCCGCTGATGCCGGCCGGACTAACCCCGGCACCAACCCTCAGGCCAAAGCCAGGGTCTCCGGTACAGCGTTCGGAAGCCCGCCAGAGCCGGGTGATGTAGTCGATGGGCCAGCGCTCCCAGTCCAGCGCTCCTACGGGAATCCCCGCTGCTGTCAGCAGGACATCCGGCTCCACGCCCTGGCGCTGGGCGGCCGCGATAACCGTGTTGACCCAGCCCATCGATACCGTGGCCTTCAACGTCAATTTTTGTGGCCTGTAAAGTCAAATCTGGCACGATCATAGCGGTATATCTTCACTACTCAAACGCATGGCCACACATGACCGCGCATAGCAATCAGGACGGACGCCCTTCATGACCAAGCTCATTGCCTCAGACGTACTGGTTGCCGGTGGCGGCCTGGCCGGCATCGTCACCGCGCTGGAAGCACTGCGTGCCGGCAAGACCGTCACCCTGGTTGATCGTGACACCCCCGAGCGTCTGGGTGGTCTGGCCCTGTGGGCCTTTGGCGGCATGGCGCTGGTGGGCACGCCGCTGCAAGCGGCCATGAACATCCCGGACACTCCGGAGGTGGCCCTGCGCGACTGGATACGCTTTGGCGAGCTGGACCCGCAGGACGAATGGTCCCTGCAATGGGCGCGCTACTACGTCGAGCATTCACGCACCGAGGTGTACGACTGGCTGAAGAATGAAGGCATCAGGTTCATGCCGGCAGTGAACTGGGTGGAGCGCGGCATGAATGGCGACGGCAACAGCCTGCCGCGCTATCACGTGGTCTGGGGCACCTCGCGCGAACTGGTGCGCTGCATGGTGGCGGCGCTGCATCAGGCCAACACTGGCGGGCGCCTGACCTTGCTGCACCGTCATCGCATCACGCAACTGGATCACACGGGCGGCAAGGTGAGCGGCGCCGTGGCCGTCAATGAAAACACCGGCGAAGAAGTGCGCTTCAGTGCACCGGCAGTCGTGCTGGCCATGGGCGGCATCAACGGCAGCCATGAGGAGTGCCGGGCCAACTGGCCCAAAAACCGCCCGCTGCCGGCGACTCTGCTCAACGGCGCCCATCCGTTTGCCGACGGCAAACTGCACCATTGGGTGGCCGACAAACTGGGAGGCCAGATCACCAACGCTGGCGAGATGTGGAACTACGCCGCCGGCCTCCCGCATCCATATCCGCACTTCGAAGGCCACGGCCTGTCCACCATTCCCTGCAAATCGGCGCTGTGGCTTGACCATCGTGGCGAACGCATCGGGCCAGAGCCGCTGGTGACCGGTTTTGATACGCACTGGCTGTGCCAGCGTGTGGCCGAGCAGGAAAAGCCGTGGACCTGGCACCTGCTCAACTGGCGGATTGCTGCAACAGAATTCGCCATCTCCGGGGCGGAACACAACCAGCACATCCGCGACAAGCAGTTCATCCGCTTCGTGAAGGAAACCCTGCTCGGCAATCATCGCCTGGTGCGCCAGATGCAGCAGGAAAGTCCGCACTTCATTGTCGACGACACGCTGGAGGGGCTGGCCGCGAAAATGAACGCGCTAACCTGTTCGCACGATATTGATCCGGCCGTGCTCAAGGCCACGGCCGATGCCTTCGACGCCAACTTCCGGAAGGGCAAGAGCCTGCAGAACGACGACCAGATCCGGCGCATCCTGCATGCCCGCCAGTGGGGACCGGACCATCTGCGCACCTGCAAGCCGGCACCGCTGCAATCACCCGGTGCCGGGCCCTTCATCGCCATGCACATGCAGCTGATTACCCGCAAGAGTCTGGGTGGCCTGCGCACCGATCTGCACAGCCGGGTGCTGGATGCCCGCAACCAGCCGGTGGACGGACTTTACTGTGTGGGCGAGGCAGCCGGCTTTGGCGGCGGCGGGTCCAATGGCAAGCGCTCGCTGGAGGGCACCTTCCTGCCCGGCTGCATCATGACCGCCCGTGCGGCCGCCCGTTCCATCATTGCCGGACGCTGAGGCCACGACCTGCGCGTCCGTTATTTACGCACACGACATTCAACAAGACGCACAACAAGAAATTCTGGAGAGCCCCATGCCGAACGGCGCACAAGCCCTGATGAAGACACTGGTCGATGCGGGCATCGAGGTCTGCTTTACCAATCCCGGCACCAGCGAAATGCACTTCGTGGCCGCTCTGGACGACGAGCCGAAGATGCGCGCCGTGCTGGCGCTGTTTGAAGGCGTCGCCACCGGGGCTGCCGACGGTTACGCGCGCATGGCCGACAAACCGGCGGCCACGTTGCTGCATCTGGGCTGCGGTCTGGGCAACGGCCTGGCCAACCTGCACAACGCGCGCAAGGGCAAGGTGCCGGTAGTGAACATCGTTGGTGACCATGCCACCTATCACGTGAAATACGACGCGCAATTGCAGTCCGACATCGAGACGGTGGCGCGCAATGTATCGCCGGGATTTGTGCGCACCTCGCAGAGCACGGCCAACCTGTGCAAGGACGCGGTCGATGCCATCGTCGCTGCGCGCGGCCTGCCCGGGCAAGTCGCCACGCTGATCCTGCCGGCCGACGTATCCTGGGGCGAAGGTGGCGCGCCCTGCGCCATGCCTGTGCCAGTTGCGCCCGCCGTGGCCGACGACACCACCGTGGCCGCGATTGCCGATGTCATTCGTTCCGGCAAGAAAACCGCCCTGCTGCTGGGTGGCCGCGCCCTGCGCGAATCCAGCCTGCTCGCCGCTGCCCGCATCGCCGCCCACAGCGGTGTGAGGCTGCTGGCCGAAACCTTCCCCACGCGCCTGGAGCGCGGCGCCGGCCTGCCGCCGGTGGAACGCATCGCCTATCTGGCCGAACTGGCCGGCGTGCAACTGGCGGACATCGAACACCTGATCGTGGTCGACAGCAAACCGCCGATTTCGTTCTTTGCCTATCCCGGCAAGAAGAGCGTACTCACGCCGGAAACCTGCACCGTGCACACGCTGGCCGCCGCCGACCAGGATGCCGCCGGCAGTCTGGACAAGCTGGCCCGCGCGCTGGGTGCCGCCAACGCCACGCCACAGCTGCAGCCGGCGCAACGCCCGGGCAGTCCGCGCGGCCGGCTGACGGCCGAGAAGGTGTGCAAGGCGGTCGGCCACCTGCTGCCCGACAACGCCATCATCGTGGACGAAGCCATCACGTCAGGCCTGATGCTGCCGGTCATGACCGCTGGTGCGCCCCGCCACGACCTGATCACGCTGACAGGTGGCGCCATCGGTCAGGGCCTGCCCAGTGCCATCGGCGCCGCGATTGCCTGCCCAGCGCGGCCGGTGCTCGCGCTGATCGGTGACGGCACATCGATGTACACCATCCAGTCCCTGTGGACGATGGCGCGCGAAAAACTCAACGTCACCACGATCATTTTCAACAACGCGTCGTATTCCGTGCTGAACATCGAACTGGAGCGCGTGGGCGCCGAATCGATCGGCCCCAAGGCCAAGTCACAGCTCGACCTGAATGGCCCGGTGCTCAATTTCGCGCAACTTGCACACGGCATGGGTGTGCACGGCGTACGCGTGAGCACCGCCGAAGACCTGCTGAAAGCGATGAAATATGCCTTCAGTCACGCAGGCCCGCACCTGATCGAAGTGATGGTGCCGGAGTCGCTGAATGGCGTGAAGCGCAAGGTACTGCCGTGGGTATTGCGCTCGCTGCCCAACCTGCCGCTGCCGGTGACCCGCGCACTCAAGCGCAAGATTGCACCCTGAGGCAGGCACATCACGCTAACCGCGCAAATACCCGCAAACATAAAGGCCACCGCAAGGTGGCCTTTATGTTTGCGCATCGGTGCAAGATCAGCGATCAAGACAAGCGTGACCAGCTTACTTGCACACCTGATTGTGCACAAAGATGTTGCCGTAATACGGATCGACAGGAATCTGCCCACCATCCGTGTTGCGGTAGAGCAGCGCCCCCACACCTCCGCACATCAAGCTGTCATCGGTGGTGATTTCCTGCAAGTGGAAACACACGCGATCAACCGGCTGGTTTTCAACCGGCGAGGCAACATGCGCCGTGGTCTGAAGCTCGTTGGCTTCCTGCGTCAACCGGAATGTCGCCGGAAAACGTTGCAGGCCATTCAGGGTCACCAACCCTTTCATTATGGCGACCGTACCAGTGCGCACATACTGGCCCGTCGCCGCCACACGGATGTCCGCTCGCCCGTCACTTTTCGGTTTGTCCAGCTCGACGCGCGGACTGTGTCCAATCGCCCTGATCCGCGATTCAAAGGGAATGCGCTCCTGCGCACGCTGACCATTCAGCATCATCTCCACTTCAATGCCGGCCAATGACGAACACTCCATGCGTTGCGGCTCCAGTGCACACACCGATGTCTGCCCGGGCTGCAACTGGCTACGGCTGCACGCCGGGCGCTCCACACCATCAATTCCCGGAAACCGGTAATAGGTCACCACCTGCTCCAGCCGCAGCACTTCTGTTCCGTCATTGCGCACATCAAAGGTTTTTCCGTCCGGCGCCATGCGCAGCGTTACCTTTGACACTGCTGCCTCGGGCAGTGTTCTGGCTGCAGGCGCCGCAGCTGCGGGCAACCTGCCCGGCAACGGCGGCCGGATACCGTCAAGGTCGGGCTGGGCATGCGCCGGCAAGGCGATGGCTGTTCCCAAAATCAGCAATGCTGCCGCAAGGTTTTTCATGTCCATCATCCGTCACGAAGTATTTTTTCATCATACCAGTCATTGCACCCCTCTCCATAAAAATGGCACGCAAACCTGACCAGCATCAAAAGAAGTCCCGAGACAACACCAGAAAACACAAAGGCCACCGGCCAGAAGCGTAGTGCCTGCCACATGAACTTGGAATAGAAACCCGGGCACACGTGCAATTGCCGGCTGTCGACACCACGCAATGCCGTGCACATAACCTTGTCAGGATCGCTGATGAAAATGCGCGGCATCGGCGGCACTTTTGCGTTGCCGAATACCGGTGACTTGAGGATGGCCGTGCGAGTGAAGAACGGATACATGATGGTCACATCCAGACCACGCGAGCGAATCTCGCCGGACAGCGCCATGGCAAAACCGCGCAGACCAAGCTTGGCAGTGCTGTAGCTTGCACCAAGCGACGTTGCCACAAAACCCGCCACAGAATCGATGAACACAAACTGGCCGCTGCCGCGCCTGAGAAAGTCAGGCAGGAAGAGATGCGAAGTTCCATGAGCGATGTCAGCATCACGCGCACCTGCAACTGCATTCTTTCGCGCGGAATGTCTTCGTAATACCCCAGGCAGGCGGTGCCCGCGTTATGAATCACGACATCCACTGGCGCAATTTTCTGACAGGCTTCATACAGCGCGCGCGCACCATCCGCCGCATTCAGGTCGGACACCACCTGACCCAGCACCAGCGTCTCCCAGCCCGCTGGCAATCCTCCGCCTTCGGCAAGCTCGGCAATGGGGCGTTCGGCAATGTCCGTCAGGATGATCCTGGCGCGGGAGACCAGCAGCTAACGGACAATGGTGCGGCCAAGACCGCCCCATGCACCGGTGACCGGTACAACTTTTCCAGCAAGACGAGGGAAGGCATTTGATTTCATGTGTGGGCTCCAGCGAGGTCAGACGACGGGAACGTTACGGAGAAGGAAGTTGAGCTGATCGTGCAACGCCAGTGCAGTTACCTTGAGTGAACTCAGCGGATCCAGCGCCAGGCTGGAGGCAATATCGTCAGTGAACAGGCACTGCGAAATCACGGCGGCAACGTTCTGGTCGTCGACCGCTGTCGCCAAAGTGGCGATAGTCGAATACCAGGCAGGTAGAGCCAGGTGCCGCACTTGAGCTTCTGGGAATGAAACTGCACATCGAGTCTTTGCATGAGCTAATCCTGTAGGTAAATCCAATGCCAGAAGCGACTCTAATTCTGGATATCGAGCCCGGACTGCGCCAGTACGCCTAGCCATTGATGATGCCGAGGCTCACCTCGGTATCGCGCAGAAACTTCAGGCGCAGGTCTTGCGCGAGCAGTGCTTCCAGCTTGCTGCCCAGCAGTGGCACGTTCACGCGAATATCGAAATCCAGCTCTTCCACCGCGCAGCCTGCACGGTCCTGCAGCGTCATCTCGCAATTGACACGCACCTGCATGCCCTTGAACTCGATCTGGAGACTGCCCTTTTGTGTCGCAACGTCCCAGGCATCGGTCTGCACCAGCGTGATGTGTGACGGTACCAGCGCGCGCAAACGAAGGAATCGGGACTTCCACCGGCACATCACGCGACACCGTGATCGAGGAGCGGCTGCCGTTTATTTCAGCATGTGTCACGCGGACATTGGTGGCGCCCTGCGCCACATACTTGCGCACGAAAAATTCGGAGGCTGTAAAGAAACGGAAGAGTTCGTCCGCCGGCACCGGGTAATTGATGGTGTCGTGATATTTCATTCCGCACCTCCTTCAGCGCGCCGGCTGCGCATGCGTACAACGGCCGTAAAAATACGCTGATAGAAAGCCGGCATCAGACGTGCCAGCCAGTCGTAGAGACGGGCGTCCGGCCCCACCAGCACCCGGCGCCGGTTACGGCGCACCCCGGCAACGATGATGCGGGCAGCACGCTCTGGCGTAGTGAAAAAGCTGAGTTCAAACTCGCGGGTCGCCTCGGCAGCCGGACGCCCGGTGAGGACAGCGACACTGGCGTCGACACGCGCCGATTTCGCAATATTGGTCTTGATGCCACCAGGATGGACGCAGGTCGAGCTCACGCGGGAACCGGCCAGCTCCAGGTCCTGACGCAGTGACTCGGTGAAGCCTCGCACGGCAAACTTGCTAGCGTTGTATCCGCTCATCAATGGCTGCGAGGTAAGGCCGAACACGCTGGAAATATTGACCACATGCCCCTCCCCGGATGCCTCAAGCAATGGAAGGAAGGCCTTGGTGCCGTAAATCACGCCCCAGAAGTTGATGCGCATGATCCACTCGTAATCCTCGATCGATAGCGCCGGTACAGCACCCGACAACGCCACCCCTGCATTGTTCACCACGATGTTGACGACTCCGAAGTGACGCTGCGTGGCATTGGCCCAGGCCATCACGTCTTCGCGCGAACCGACATCAACGCGCTGCGCGATGACATCGACACCGTTACGGGCCAGCGCCTCTGCCGTGGCAGTCACTTCGGCCAGATTGATATCGCAGAGCGACAGCCTTGCACCATGCCGGGCAAACTCCTGCGCCAGCGCGCGACCAATGCCCGAACCGGCGCCAGTGATGGCGACTACACGCCCCGTCAGTTGCTTCATGATGACGTCCTTTAAAAAAAACATGGCAAGATCTGCGCACGAAAATACTGGTGTCCACCAGCGCGCAATTTAAATGTATTTTCCATGGTGAATCCCCCTGTCACGACATCACGTGGTGTTCAGGGCGAAAGCGGTTTGCCATTTGCCGGAAGGTAAAACTGAATCCCGGAAACATGGCGATGACGTGACCGCTTTTCGACTGGTACCAGCTGTGGCAGCCGCCGGATTTCCATACGGTACGTTCCATTTCCCGATGAATCATGCCGGTGTAATCGGCTTCCGCCTCGGCCGTCACTTCCACCGTCCGCTTGCCGGATTTTTTCAGTGCCGCGATGCTCTTCATGATGTAGTTCATCTGCGCCTCGATCACGAAAATGGCCGAGGTGTGACCGATACCGGTATTGGGACCGGTCACCACAAAGAAATTGGGAAATCCGGGTGCAGTCGTGCCGAGATAGGCGCGCGGAAATTCCGCCCAGGCAGCAGCCAGTGTCCGTCCGCCCCGGCCTGTCACCGGATAGGAGATAACCCCGTCGGTGGCGTCGTAACCGGTTGAGTAAACGATGACATCAAGGTCAAGATCCTGACCGTCCGTGGTGCGGATACCGGTCGGCGTAATCTCGGCAATGGCTGAGTTTTTTGTGTGCAGGGTCACGTTGTCACGGCACAGTGCCGGGTACAGCGTGTTGGAGAGAATGATGCGCTTGCAGCCGATAGTGTAATCCGGCGTTACCGCCTCCCTCAGGGCGGGATCGGCAATCTGCGTGCGGATATGTCGCAACGCAGCCCTTTGCGCGACCAGTTTCAGCATGCGCGGCGAATACTTGAAGCCGATCACGCGTGCTTCCAGCTCCCAGTAGATCATCGTACGCAGCAACTTGTGCAACGGCTTGATACCGAGCAACGCACGTTGCCACTGTGGAAACTTGCGATCCGGGCGCGGCAGCACCCAGTGCGGCGTGCGCTGGAACACATGCAACTGCCCCACCTCGGGCGCGATGGCGGGAATGGCCTGGGCCGCCGAGGCACCACTGCCGATGATGGCCACACGCTTTCCCTTCAGGCTGACGTCATGATTCCAGTCGTTGGTATGGAAGGTCGCGCCCCGGAAGCTGTCACGCCCCTTGAAGTTGGGGATCACCGGCGTGCTTAGCGGGCCGGATGCATTGATCACGATGCGCGCCGTGAACTCGCCGCGGGCTTCCGTACGAATGCTCCAGCGCTGCACCGCCTCGTCCCAGCTCACCTGCTGCACGTTGCAGCCAGTCCGTGTTCGCTCGCGCAGTTTGTACTTGTCGATGACGTACTCGGTGTATTCCTGCAGTTCGGCCTGTTCCGCAAACATCTGCGACCACTTGTACGGCTCGAAGGAGATNNCACCAGGTGCCGCCCATGAAGTCGCGGCGCTCCAGCAAGCAGAAGTCGGTGATACCGCGCTGTAGCAGGTTGATGGCCGCACACTGCCCACCAAAACCACTGCCAATGATGATGATGTCGAAATCCTGCATATGCCCCCCGGTTGCTGTCTGTCCTGCCGCCGACCAATCTGACGACAACTGTCGTCAATATAGTTCTGACGACGATTGTCATCAATTACTTTCCGTCGGATACTTGAACGGACCGCTCTACCGGAGCCGGCAATCCCGAGTCAGGCATGAAAGAACAGCGCACAGGGCGAACGCCACAACGGACCTATGGCGGCGAATCGCCAGAAGAACGCATGGTCCGGCGCCGGGCGAGCTTCATCGCGGCCGGCCGGGTGCTGTTCAGCCAGATCGGCTACCGCAAGACCACCATGCGCGGCCTGTGCGCCGAGGCCGGGCTGACAGACCGCTACTTCTACGAGTCCTTCGAGACCATTGAGGACCTGCTGGTGGCGGTATATGAGGAGTTGATGGGGGAAATGCAGGGGCATATTGTGGCTGCCCTGCAGGTGGCCGGCCCCGGTCGGGATGCCGACGCCCTCATTGACATCGGCCTGGACGCCTTCTTCCGGCAAGTCGAGGACACTGCAGCCGCCCGCGTGATCTGGCTGGAAGTACTGGGGGTGAGTCCACGCGTGGACCAGGTGTACAACCATGGCATCCGCGGCTTTGCGGAATTCATTCTTGTGATGAGCCGCACGATAGCCCCGCACTGGCCCGTCTCTGACGAGATTGCCCGCGTGGTCGCGATGGGCATGATTGGCGCCGCCAGCGAGGCCGCCAAAGATTGGTTGATGAGCGGCTACCAGCAGCCACGCGCGCATCTGGTGCAAGGCATCGCGATGGTCTTCAAGGGCATCCTGCTGATCGCGAAGGCATCCCCTCCCCCGGCGGCCTGACCATTACCCGCTGACCACCTGAACCGCCAACACCACCTGTCGTCGTGCTTCGGCCTGTGTGCTCGCGCCATTGCCAGGAACGGTACAACCGGACTACAACCGCAACTCTCCTGCCGACGACCACGCCCATGCGCCACCCGGCCCTGCCCGTGATTGACCCTGACCGCTGCACAGGTTGCGGGCGCTGTGTAGCCGCGTGCCCGGAACAGGCGCTATGGCTGGAGACTGAAAAGCCCAACGGTTTTGGTGACAAGCATGCCGTCCTGCATGACATGCCGGGGTGCACGGGGTGTGCGAAGTGCGTGGTGATCTGTCCGTTTGATGCGATTGCAATGTCGCGCACGCGCCACCCTGAGCAATGAGCTGACAAAGTGCCGCAAACCTCCAAACAGCATTGTTTGCGACATGACCTGCCCCGTCATCCCCCGGGAACATCTGGGCATCACCCCCCGTAAACACGGGATGGCTCCGGCAACGCAGCCGCGGTAATGTCTGTAGAAAGCCATCCAGCGTGGAGGACCCATGCGCCGTCTGAGTTCCTTGTTGCCAACCCTGTTGCTACCCTTGCTGTTTGCGCCCGCCGCGCATGCCGACCGCGCCGGCGATCTCATGCTGCAGGAAGCCCTGCTGCGCCAGTACTCTACGGCCGAGGCGGAACAGCGTTACGAGGCCTATCGCAAGAATCCGGATGCTGCCACGCAGGCGCTCGGCAGCGGCATGAGCAACCTGGTCGGGCGCATGTACCAGCGCAGCCAGGAACGTGTTGCTGCCGCCAATGCCGTGCAGGAAACGCGCGACCGCTTCTGGCAGGCCGTGCTCGACGGCAAGGACATCCAGATCCGCAACGCCGATGACCGCCGCCTGCTGGTGCAGTTGCTGGAAGGCAAATCCAACGAAGGCTACTGGCCGGCCACGCAACGTCTGGTCGAGTACGCGCTTTGGCTGCGCCCGGGTTCGGATGCGGTGTTCGAGCAGCCCATGGAGCCACAGGCAGCGCTGCTGCTGCGGCGCGCGGCCTATGGCACCGAGGGCAACTACGAATACTGGGCCACCGGCATGCTGGCCAAGCTCTACCTGGTCGGCCGTGGCGTGCCGCGCGACGAGGAAGAAGCACTGCGCCTGTTCACCCTCTGCGCCCAGGGCGTCGGCCAGGTGCAGCATCAGGACGCCCGCGGCGGCCTCGAGGACAAGCCTGCCATCCGGGCGCGCTGCGGTTTCAATGCTGCCCGCATGTGGGAGAAGGGTTGGGGCGTGGATGCGGACAAGGCGACGGCCGACAAGCTGCGCCAGGACGCCACTGCCCACTACAACAAGATGAACAAGACCCAGCTGACCGTGGCGCAAGTCGAGGAGACCATCCGGCCATGAAGACCTCCCTCCATTGCCGTGCCCGCCTGCTGGCCACTGCCGCCCTGCTGCTTTGCACCGGCGCCTGGGCCGCCGACCCCAGCCTGCGCTTTGACGACAACTTTTCCACGCCCGGCAACTGGGCCGACTTCAGCAAGCCCCAGGGCACGTTGGCCGTGAGCGATGGCCTGCTCAAGGTCACCCGGGGCGAGGGAAAATACCTGGTGGCCGAGCAGCCCGTCAGCGTGCGCCCGGCGGCACGCTGGCGCGCCACCGTCGATTTGAACTTCACGGACTACGCGGCCGACGACAAGAAGGCGCGCGGCGGCATCAGCCTGAGCGGCCCGCTGGGTGACGGCTTCTATGTGCTGCTGGACCCGGAAGGCGACGTGGCGGTGCGGTATTTCAACGGCACGACCTGGGTGGACAAGAACCCCCTGCCCTATACGCGCGCCACGGCGGCGAAGCTTGGCAAGAACGCCCGCAACACGCTTTCCATCGAGCGCGAGTCCGGCCACTTCCGCATCTACGTCAACGGCGTACATGTGGGGCGCACGCGCATCATCGACTTCACCCCGCGCCAGGTCGGCATCGTGCTGGCCTCGGCCACTACGCTCACCGCAGAGTTCGACAACCTGCGCTTGGACGAGCTCGGCATCGACTCGCGTTTCTCGCGCCTGATCAACAATGACGGCACGCCCGGCGCCAACAACCTGCTGATCGACAACTTCGACCGCAAGCGCGGCCAGAAGGAAACCTGGCTGGTGTTCGACGACGAGAACCGGAAAGCCGAAGTGCGCGACGGCCGCTACTTCCTGACCAGCAAGAAGGAAAACAAGGCCACCTGGAGCTACAGCAGCGCCGCCGGCGCCCGCAGCCAGCTCGACGACTACACGGGGTCGTACGCCGGCTACCAGATCAGCGCGGTGATTGCCTCGGAAGCCGGCGACGATGAATCCGCCCGCGGCATAATGGCGCTCGGCAAAGCGGCCGAAGGCGACCGCTATCCGCCCTATGTGGTGCTACAGGTGTCAGGCAAGCACTTCAAGGTCGTCCACTCCGACGGCGCCGGCACTGACCACAAGCTGGTGGGCTGGACCGAGACGCCCTCGCTGGATCCCAAGGGCCCCAACCGCCTCAACCTTACCGAGACGGGGGACGGGCGCCTGCTGGTCTTCATCAACTCCGACTACCAGATGACGGTGCCGATGCCGCAGGGCTTCCGGATGACGGAACCGGGCGTGTACGTTGCCGGGCCGCAGACCATCTCGGTGGACGAGTTTTACGCGCGGGAAATCTGACACCCGTCACCAACCTGAAACAGAAAGGCCACCTTGCGGTGGCCTTTCTGTTTCAATCGTTCCGGCAACGCAGCGTCTGCATCACCGCATCAGAACGAGTGCCCCAACTGGAAGTGCACCGCGCTGCGGCCATGCTCGGACACGCTCCCCGTCAGCACCACGGGGCCAATGGGTGTCGACAGGCCGGCAAAAAGGGAGGCCGTGGGCCAGAGGTCCGTCCCGACCATGTCCGAGGCGTTACCGTTCCAGGCACCGCCATACTCCAGCGCTCCACCGAAATACAGGGGCACCAGTGATTTTTCCCTTGTCATCCACCACGTTGCGACACGGGCAAATGCCGCGTTGTCTCCGCTCAGCTCGCCATCAGCAAAGGCCGCCATCTCAAACGAACCGCCCAGTTGGGCAGGCTCAAGGAGTATCCCACCACGACATCCACCGGGATTCCCATCTCTTCAATGACCTTGAGCACCCCCAGATGTGCCGCACCACGTGCCCCCCCCCCGACAGCACAAGACCGATGACAGGCCTGTCGCCAACGGCTTTCCTGTCTATCGCAACAGGGCACTGCTCTGCTGCCTGTAGCGCAACAGGCAATAATCCGGGACACACAAATCCGCAAGCAATCCGGCGAACGAGTCGATGCATGACAGAGCCTCCAGGCCCGATAAGATAATGAGTACGTGTGCGGCCAGACATCAGCGTAACCGGATAAACCGGTCGTGCCACGCTGAAAGAAAAACAGCCCGGTAGTGCCACGCACAACCGGGACTCATTCCAGAGGATGAGTCCCGCCAAAGAACCGCAACCGTCAACCTGCACCATTGCATCAATTGATCGCCGTTATTTTGACTACTGCATGACGCATCAATGACAAGGATCGCTTTGCCGGCGGACGATTCTGATTTACAACAGCAAGTAGCTGATGCCGCATTGCCCCTGCGGGAGTCATCATGCGACCACTACATGACCAGGAACACACCGCCATGCAGGATGCCACCCTTACGTCACTGAGCCAGCACTTGCTGACGCCCTGGCACGCCGACTACATACAGGTCGTGGTAGCCGCCGGCATATTCCTGCTGCTGCTCACGCGCCGGGGCGTGGACAATGCCGGCATCCTGCGCAGCGCCATGGTGTTCCTTCTGCTGATGACGGTACTGGCACTCGCCAGCGGCCTCACCAGTTTTTTTGGCATGCCACGCACAGCCGAAGTACTGGATTCGGTGGCCATCCTGCTGTCTGGCGTACTGGTCATCCGCCTTGCCGGACTGGCCCTGTTTCGTGTGGTGGTACCGCGCATCGGCCTGCACCCGCCCCGCATCATGGAAGACATCATCATTGTCCTTGGCTACATCGCCTGGGGTATGGTGCGACTGCGTTATGCCGGCCTGGACCTGTCCGGGCTGGTCACGACCTCTGCCGTCATCACCGGCATCATCGCGTTCTCCATGCAGGAAACGCTGGGCAACATTCTCGGCGGCCTGGCCCTGCAGCTCGACAACTCCATTGCGATTGGCGACTGGGTCAAGGTGGATGACACCAGCGGCCGAGTGATCGAAGTGCACTGGCGGCACACGGCCGTGCGCACACGTAACGGTGAGGTGGTGGTGTTGCCGAACAGCCTGCTGATGAAGGGCAAGTTCACCATTGTTGGCAGCAGTGACGTCACGCAATGGCGGCGCTGGATCAACTTCCAGGTGCATAACACGGTACCGCCGCAACGCGTGATTGATGCCGTCGAGCAGGCCCTTGGCCTTGCCGAAATCCCTCATGTGAGCAAACAGCCTGCACCCAATTGCGTGGCCATGGATTACCGCGACGGCCTCATTCATTACGCCATCCGTTACTGGCTGACCGATCCCCTGCTGGACGACCCCACGGACTCGCAGGTGCGCGTGCACCTTTATGCCGCGCTGCAGCGCAACGGCTTCACACTGGCACCACCGGTTCTTGCCGTTGACCTGACCACGGAATCTTCAGAACGCGACCAGCAGGAACGTGCCCGCGAACTCGCCCTGCGCAAGCGCACCCTGAAGAAGATCGAATTGTTCGCCGGTTTTTCCGAGGGAGAACTGGACGAGATTGCAAGCACGCTCACCTTTGCCACCTTTGCCCGTGGCGATGTCATCACTCATCAGGGTGCGATTGCCCACTGGCTCTACATTCTCATCAGCGGCGAAGTGGATATCTGGTTCGAAACCCCCGCGCATGAGCGGCGCCACCTGACCACCCTGCCGGCCGGCCGGGTGTTTGGTGAAATGGGCCTGATGACCGGCGAACCCCGGCGTGCCACCGTCACTGCCCGCACGGATGCCGAGTGCTACCGGCTCGACAAGAAAAGCTTCGAGCACATCATGCAGTCCCGGCCCGAGCTGGCCGACCTGTTCGCCCACATCCTGACCGAACGCAGCAAGCAACTGGTGGCGGTACAGAATGACAAATCCCCTGAAAACCATGAACAGCAGAAGGCCCGCATCCTGGCCAGCATCAGGAACTTCTTCGGGCTGAATTCATGACCATCGTGGTGATACGCCGATCATGCTGACTGCCCTGCGTTCCCTGCCGCGCACGGTCTGGCTGATCGGCCTCATCAGCCTGATCAACGACAGCGCCAGCGAAATGCTCTATCCGCTGATCCCGCTCTACCTGTCATCGGTGCTCATGGCCGGGCCACGCGCCCTCGGCATTATCGAAGGCATTGCCGAAGCCACCGCCAGCCTGCTCAAGCTGGTGTCCGGTGTAATCATGGACCGCAGCCAGCGGGCACGCCCTCTGATCATTGCCGGTTACGGGCTGGCCGGTATCGGACGTCCGCTGATCGCCTTTGTCACCAGTTGGCCCGGACTGCTCGTCATCCGCTTTGCCGACCGCGTCGGGAAGGGCCTGCGCACGTCGCCGCGGGATGCCCTGCTCGCCGCCAGTGTCAGCCCCGACCATCGTGGCCTGGCCTTTGGTGTGCACCGCGCTCTCGACAACGCCGGTGCCGTCATCGGCCCCCTGCTGGCAGCTCTGCTGCTGGCGTGGGGGCTGCCCCTCAAGGACATCTTTCTCTGGTCCATCGTACCGGCACTGCTCTGCTTCGCACTGGCACTGGGCATTCGCGAAGCTCCTTCTGTCACCACCCTGACCAGCCCCGTCGACACCACGTTCAGCTGGCAACTGAACACCCTGCCTCCCGTCTTCAAACGCTACCTGCTGGTAGTCGCCCTGTTCACACTGGGCAAATCCTCCAGCATGTTCCTCCTGCTGCGCGCACAGGAGCTGGGCGTGGCATCCGCCCATATCCCCTTGCTGTGGGGAGCGGTTTCGGCCGTGGCCATGCTCTTTTCCGCACCACTGTCCGCGCTGTCCGACCGGCTGAGCCGCACCCGCCTGCTCACCGCAGGCTATGCGGCCTATGGTCTGTTGTACTGGGGACTGGGCCTGCTTGATGTGCAGGACAGTCCGCTACTGTTTGTACTGTTTGCCGGCTACGGGCTGTTCCTGGCCGCCACCGAAGGGGTGGAAAAGGCGCTGGTGGCCGATCTGGCCCCGGCAGAACGGCGCGGCACCGCCTTCGGCTGGTTCAACCTGACAGCAGGCCTTTTCCTGCTGCCGGCCTCAATACTCTTCGGCAGCCTGTACGAAACCTTCTCACCGCTCCTGGCCTTTGCCTTTTCGGGCAGCTGTGCCCTGCTGGCGGCCGGACTGCTGCACTTCCGGGTGCGCCCCGCTACAAGATAAGCACGACAAACCCGGCCCCAGGCCCGATAATGGAGGATTGCCTCACGGCTCTCCCCACGGAATACACTTTTGTCCTCATCGTTTGCTGATCTCGGCCTTTCTCCCGCCATCGTGCGCGCACTGGAAGAACAGGGCTACACCAGCCCCACCCCCATCCAGCTGCAGGCCATTCCTGCCGTGCTCGAAGGTCGTGACCTGCTCGCTGCCGCCCAGACCGGTACCGGCAAGACCGCCGGCTTCACGCTGCCACTGCTGCAGCGCATTTCGCTGATTGATTTTGCGCGCTCCAATGCGCGCGCAAAAATCCGTGTACTCATCCTGACACCCACGCGTGAACTGGCCGCACAGGTGGAAGAAAGCGTGCGCGTTTATGGCAAATACCTCGACGTGAAATCGATGGTGATGTTCGGCGGCGTCAACATCAATCCGCAGAAAGAAAAACTGAACCGGCGCGTGGACATTCTGGTTGCCACCCCCGGCCGGCTGCTTGATCACATCGGCCAGAAAACCATCGACCTGTCCGGCATCGATACACTGGTACTGGACGAAGCCGACCGTATGCTCGACATGGGTTTTATCCGCGACATTCGCCGCATCCTGCCGTTGCTGCCGTCGGATCGCCAGAACCTGCTGTTCTCCGCCACCTTCTCCGACGAGATCAAGACACTCGCGGCCGGCATCCTGAATGATCCGGTGCACATCGAAGTCGCGCGCCGCAATGCGCCGGCCGAACTGGTCACGCAAGTCGTGCACCCGGTGGACCGCGAGAAAAAACGCCAGCTTCTGGAAAAACTGATTCGCGATGGTAAATGGGAACAGGTGCTGGTGTTTGCCCGCACCAAGCACGGCGCCAACCGTCTTGCCGAACAGCTCGACAAGAACGGCATCAGTGCCCTGCCCATTCATGGCAACAAGAGCCAGTCCGCCCGTGAACGTGCCCTCAGCGAATTCAAGGCCGGCAGGTTGCGCGTGCTCGTGGCCACCGACATTGCTGCGCGCGGCATTGATATCGATGCACTGCCACACGTAGTGAATTACGAACTGCCGAACACGCCGGAAGACTATGTGCACCGCATCGGCCGCACCGGACGTGCCGGCTCGGAAGGCGAAGCGGTATCACTGGTGTGTGTCGACGAACTCAAGCTGCTCGCCGACATTGAAAAACTGATGAAGCGCAAACTGGAGTCGGTGGTCATTCCCGGTTTTGAACCTGACCCGAATGCCAAACCCGAACCGCTGCGCAAGGCGCGCGAGCCTCGTCCGCCACGCGCCGGCATGCCCAGAAAACCCGGCGCCCCTGCAGGCAACAAGCCTAAAGCAGGTGGCAATACGGCCGGCAGAAGCAAGCCGGCCAACGGCAACAGCAACAATAATCAGGGTAACAAGCCTGCTGCACCAAAGCCGGCTGCCGGCAGGCCCGACAACGGCCACCAGCGCCCGCGACGCCCGGCCAGCCCGCACTGACGGATATTCCGGGCACCAGCACCACAAAAAAGGCCATCCTGAACAGGATGGCCTTTTGCATGGAGCAGCAATTACCACCCCATCACACCACACTTGTGCAATGACCCAGACCGCCGGACACTTGATGTCATGTCTACACACCCCCATCAAGCCATCACCCGCACCCACCACCACACCCACAGGAACCCGCCATGCGTGTGACCAGCGCCCTTAACAGCGGCTGCTTCTGCATCAGCCTTGACGATCAGGCTCTGCGTCACGCCCTTGAGTCCGAGCTGGGACAGCCGGGGCTGTTTGCACTGGTACAGGAGCGCTGCCCCTACCTGTTTGCCGCGCGTCCCGTTTTCATCAACGCAGCGCACCGCGACCGCATGGCCGCAGTGGTGCGTGCCGTGGAGTCGGTGGTGGCACTGCCGGCCTGGCGCGAGCTCGCACTGGCGCAAGCACCGGCTATCGCAAGACAACATCCCGGACACTCACGTGGTGTTTTTTTCGGTTTCGATTTTCATATCCACCATGACCAGCTTGGCCTGATTGAAATCAACACCAATGCCGGTGGCGCCATGCTCAATGCCGTTCTGGCCCGCGCCCAGCGCGCCTGTTGTCCGGAAGTGGACGGCATGCTGCCCACCGCCGACAGCGTGCACCAGCTTGAAGAGAAAATCGTGGCCATGTTCCAGCGCGAGTGGCAGCTCGACGGACACCAGCGCCCGTTGCGCCACATTGCCATTGTCGATGCAGCACCCACGCAACAATACCTGTATCCGGAATTCCTGCTGTTCCAGCAACTGTTCCAGCGCCACGGCATTGATGCCAGCATTGTCGCGCCAGAAGAACTGACCCTGCATGACGGCGAGCTTCGTCATGGCGATACGTTGATCGATCTGGTCTACAACCGCCTCACCGACTTTG
>DPJB01000018.1 GCA_003543245.1 Moraxellaceae bacterium
CCAAGGGCTTTGTCATCATCGACGAAAACCAGCGCAACCCGACATACCCCAACATCTGGTCGGCCGGTGTCTGTGTCGCCATTCCACCGGTGGAGGCGACACCCGTACCCTGCGGCACACCCAAGACCGGCTACATGATCGAATCCATGATCACGGCCATCGTGCACAATGTCAGTGACTCCCTCGCCGGCAAGCCGGCCACCCACAAGGGCACACTGGCCGCCTTCTGTCTGGCCGACATGGGCGATACCGGCGCCGCTTTCATTGCCATTCCGCAAATTCCGCCACGCAACGTCACCTGGTTCCGCAAGGGCAAGTGGGTGCACTGGGCCAAGGTCGCCTTCGAGAAATATTTCATCTACAAGATGAAAAATGGCTCCAGCGAACCCTTCTACGAGAAGACCGTCCTGCGTCTGATCGGCCTTAATCGCCTGCGCGAAGCGCCGCCTGAAAAAAAGTGATCACCTGCATCACACCCCTGCGGCAACACGCCGCAGGGGCATTTTTGTTTTTTGCGTTATGATTCATTGCCCGTTCAAGGCGACGCACACATGAAGCTCCGTCTCCGACATCATCTTTCCATCGTCATTGCACTGAAGATTGCCGCCATCCTTCTGCTCTGGCTTTTGTTCTTTTCCCCATCGCATCGCGTGCCGGTAAATCCGGAACGCGTTGACGAAAAACTTTTTTTCTCACCGCCCCCTGCCGAGGAGTCCCACGATGGAGCTTGATCCGGTATTGCTGTCCCGCATCCAGTTCGGTATGACAGCAATGTATCACTTCCTGTTCGTGCCCCTGACTATTGGCCTCGCGGTACTACTCGCCATGATGGAGAGCGTCTATGTCATGACCGGCCGCACCATCTGGCGTGACATGACCCAGTTCTGGGGCAAGCTGTTTGGCATAAATTTCGCCATGGGTGTGGCCACAGGCATCACCATGGAATTCCAGTTCGGCACCAACTGGGCCTACTACTCACACTATGTGGGCGACATTTTCGGTGTACCGCTCGCCATTGAAGGCCTGATGGCCTTTTTTCTCGAATCAACCTTTGTCGGTCTCTTTTTCTTCGGCTGGGAACGTCTGTCGAAACTGCAACACCTGCTGGTGACGTGGCTGGTCGCCATCGGCTCCAATCTTTCTGCATTGTGGATACTGATTGCCAATGGCTGGATGCAGAACCCGGTCGGCGCCGCCTTCAATATCGACACCATGCGCATGGAAGTGACCGACATGGGTGCGGTGATCATGAATCCTGTGGCACAGGCCAAGTTCGTGCACACCGTTGCGGCCGGCTATGTCGTCGGCGCCGTCTTCGTACTGGCGATTTCCAGCTTCTATTTGCTGAAAAATCGCCACACTGACATGGCAAGACGCTCGTTTGCCATTGCCTCCAGTTTCGGGCTGGCCAGCGCGCTGTCAGTGGTGGTGCTGGGCGATGAAAGTGGCTACGTCGCCACCGAACACCAGAAAATGAAGATCGCTGCGATTGAAGCGATGTGGGACACCGAGCCGGCACCGGCCTCGTTCACCGTGATCGGCATTCCCGATCAGGCAAACCAGGCAACGCACTATGCCGTGCACGTCCCATGGGCACTGGGGTTGATCACTACCCGCTCCTTTGACCAGACTTTGCCCGGCATCAAGGAGCTTGTGAATCTCGCCGAGCTCCGCATCACCAATGGCATCAACGCCTACCGTGCCCTGCAGGTCTTGCGCACCAACAAGAGCAATGCAGAGGCGCGGGCCGAATTCAGTCGTCACGAAGCCGACCTCGGCTACGCCCTGCTACTGAAACGGCACGACGTCGATCCTCTGAAGGCCACGACGCGGGACATCCGTATGGCCGCGGAGGGCACGGTGCCCCCTGTCGCCCTGCTGTTCTGGGCCTTTCGCATCATGGTGGCTCTGGGCTTCTTTTTCATCCTGCTGTTTACTGCCGCCTTCCTGCTGTCTGCCAGCCAGCGCTTCGAGCAGTACCGCTGGTTCCTCTACGTTGCCGTGGCCGCCCTGCCCTTGCCATGGCTGGCAGCAGAGCTGGGCTGGGTCGTGGCCGAAGTCGGCCGCCAGCCTTGGGTGATCGAAGGTGTCCTGCCCACGCAAATCGCAGCGTCTGCCCTGGATGGCGGCACGGTGCTGTTCAGCCTGCTCGGTTTCGTGATTTTTTATTCTGTGCTCGCCATCGTCGATGTCTGGCTGATGACGCGATATGTGCGCATGGGGCCGGATGAGGCACTCGGCAAATCCACCCCCGCAAAAAACGCCTGAGGACATGATCATGGAATGGCTCGACTACCCCACCCTGCGCCTGATCTGGTGGCTGCTGATCGGCGTCCTGCTCATCGGTTTTGCCGTCATGGACGGCTTTGATCTTGGCGTCGCCGGCCTGTTGCCTTTTGTGGCGCGCACCGACGCAGAACGGCGGGTTGTGATCAACAGCATCGGCCCCACCTGGGACGGCAATCAGGTCTGGTTCATCCTCGGTGGCGGTGCGGTGTTCGCTGCCTTTCCGCTGCTCTATGCCGCGGCCTTTTCGGGTTTCTACCTGGCCATGTTCCTGCTGCTGGTTACCTTCATCATTCGCCCGGTCGGCTTTGAGTTTCGTAGCAAGATTGCCAACCCACGCTGGCGCTCGACGTGGGACATCCTGCTCTGTGGTGGCGGCCTGATCGCCGCCCTAGTGTTCGGGGTCGCGGTTGGCAACCTGTTTGTCGGGGTGCCCTTCTACTTTGATCCGGATTTACGCTTTTTCTATACCGGACACTTCTGGCAATTGTTCACGCCCTTTACGTTGCTCTGTGGCCTCACCAGCGTTGCCATGCTGCTGATGCATGGAGCCTCTTTCCTCGGCCTCAAGACCGAGGGAGACATCGCCCGTCGCGCCGCCACCATACAAAGAAGCACGGCCCTGATAACAGCCGTCCTGTTTCTGACCTGTGCCATGTGGGCCGGTTATGGCATGGAGGGTTACCACATCACGGCAGGTGCCGATCCTGCTGCCGGCTCCAATCCACTGGCAAAAACAGTGGCCATGGTGCCGGATGGCTGGGCCGCTGCCTGGGGACGCTTTCCCTTCACCTGGCTGGCCACCGCGCTCGTCGTCGGTGGTGCCATCACCACGGCACTGCTGGCGGGACGACGATACACCGGCACGGCCTTTGTCAGCTCAGGCCTGACGGTCGCCGGCATCATCATCAATGCCGGCAGCACCCTGTTCCCGTTTTTCATGCCGTCCAGCAGCCACCCGTCCATGAGCCTGACCCTGTGGGATGCCTCGTCCAGCGCCACAACACTACTCATCATGCTGGGCGCCGTCGTAGTGTTCATGCCACTGATTGTGGTCTACACGGCCTGGGTCTACCGGGTGATGCGGGGCACGCTAAGCACGGACACCATTGCCCGCAAACCCAAATCATTTTATTGAGGAGCATCGCCATGTGGTATTTCACCTGGATACTCGGACTGGGACTGGCGGCATCTGCCGGCATCCTCAACGCCATGTGGATCGAGTACCAGCTAACCGGCGCGCCCTCGGAAGAAACAACCGGCAAACACCGGTCGGACACAGGTTTGTAATATTTCCGTCACACAGCCAAGCTGTAATACGCTCGTCACTTAACGAGCGAAGCGAAGGCCCGGTGCCATGAAAAACGAACGTGTCCTGATCGTGGATGATGAAGCAGCGATTCGCGAGATGATTGCGATTGCGCTGGATCTGGCCGGTTTCGAGTGCCTGGAAGCCGAGGACGCCCTCGCCGCCCATCACCTGATTGTGGATGAACGCCCCGCCCTCATCCTGCTCGACTGGATGCTGCCCGGCATGAGCGGCATCGAACTGGCGCGCCGCCTCAAGCGCGATGAATCCACCCGCGAAATTCCCATCATCATGCTCACTGCCCGCGGCGAGGAAGACAACAAGATCCAGGGCCTGGATGCCGGTGCGGACGATTACATCACCAAGCCGTTTTCCACGCGCGAGCTGGTGTCCCGCATCCGTGCCGTCCTGCGCCGTACGACCAGCCTCAATGCCGAGAGGGTCATTCAGGTGGAAGGCCTCAAGCTGGACCCGGTCAGCCACCGCATCACCGCCAACGACACGCCGGTGGAAATGGGCCCGACCGAATACCGTCTGCTGGCGTTTTTCATGAGCCATCAGGAACGCGCCTATTCCCGCTCGCAAATGCTGGACCAGGTGTGGGGTGGCAATGTCTACGTGGAAGACCGTACCATTGACGTGCATATCCGCCGCTTGCGCAAGGCACTGGAACCATTCGGTTTCGACCGTTTCATCCAGACCGTGCGTGGCACCGGTTACCGCTTCTCCATCCAGGTAGACCCCTCGCGTGAGCCCGTCAGTGCCAACTCCCCGTAACAACACCTGCCGGCCCGAAATGCTGGCCAGGCCAGCAGGTTGGTCCCGGAGTGCTGACGCATCGTGAGCGACCTGATGAAGCAGGAGGCCCGGCGCCTCCTTTATTTTCTCCTGCTGGCAGGCCTGATTGGCTGGCTCATCGATTATCCGGCGTGGGCACTGGCCTTCGGTGTGCTGAGCTATACCACCCTGCACCTGCGTAATATTGAAAAACTCTATCGCTGGCTTCGGGACAATCCTGATGCAGAGGCTCCGGAAGCAAACGGCATCTGGGAAGACATCTTCAACCGCATTTTCAAGCTGCGCCGTGACGAGCAGCGCGCACGGGACAGTCTGCTCAGCATTATCGAGCGCGCCCGCAACTCGGTCTCTGCGCTCAAGGAAGCCGTGGTACTGATTGATGGCAGGGGCAATCTGGAATGGTGGAACCCTGCTGCCGAGAAACTGCTCGGCCTTTCTACGCCGGCCGATGTGGGTCAGCCGGTGACCAACCTTGTGCGCAATCCGGTGTTCTGCCGCTACTTTGAGCACGGCCCCTATGACGAGCCGCTGCTGATGCCGTCAGAAACCAGTCCGGGCCATCACCTGCAGTTCGAGATCACGCGCTTTGGCGGCAATGACCGCCTGATGATCGTCGATGACGTCACGCGCCTGCAAAACCTGGAACAGATGCGCAAGGATTTTGTCGCCAACGTTTCGCATGAACTGCGCACGCCACTGACCGTGCTGGCCGGCTATCTGGAAACTTTTCTGGGCAATGCCGAATCACTGTCACCACGCTGGCTGCGTGCCCTGCAGCAGATGGAAGCGCAGACAGGCCGCATGAACAACCTGGTCAACGACCTGCTGCTGCTCTCGCGCCTGGAGAACGAAAATGTCCACCAGGAACCGCAACGCATCAACGTGAATGCACTGCTGGGCCAGATCCGCAACGAGGCCATCGCGGTCGGTCTGGAAAAGCACCATGACATCACGCTGGAGTGCGATGCCACGGTCAGCCTGATGGGACTGGAAAGCAACCTGCGCAGCGCCTTCTCCAATCTGGTCACCAATGCGGTGAAATACACGCCCGCGCACGGCCGCATCCGCATCCGCTGGTGGGCCGATGACAAGCACGCCTATTTCAGCGTGAGTGACAACGGCATCGGGATTGATGCCCATCACATTCCGCGCCTGACCGAGCGCTTCTACCGTGCCGATGCTGCCCGCTCCACCGCCACCGGTGGCACCGGTCTGGGCCTGGCCATCGTCAAGCACGTCCTGCTGCAACACCATGCCCATCTCGACATCAGTTCGACGCCCGGCAAGGGCTCGACGTTCACCTGCGTGTTTCCGGCCGCAATAGTGGTACGCTGATACCTGTCGCTAATGCAGGTTCAGGGAAGGTCATGACCATGTCGCGTCGTGCGGGGCTGGCTGTCGTGTTGTTATTGCTGTCCTGTGCCGGGCACACCGCCCCGCTGACGCTGCGGCTGTGCCAGAGCAACGAGGGCGACTATCCCTGGACGCTGGCCGACCGGCCCGGCCTCAACAACCTCCTCATCGAGCGGGCGGCACGCCGCAGCAATGTCGCTGTCCGCTTTCATCCCATGCCATGGGCACGCTGCCTGTTCAAGACTTCTACCGGCGACATGGATGGTGTGGTCGCCGCCAGTTTCAGCACACAACGCCTGCGCATCGGCATCTACCCGATGCGCGATGGACAACCGGACGCCGGGCGCCGCCTGATGCGCAACCAGTACCTGCTCTACCGGCGCAAGGGAGACACCCGGGTGCAGTGGGATGGCCGCACACTGCACGTTGACGGCATGGTTGGCGTGCAGACCGGCTACTCCATTGCCGCTACCCTGCGCGAGCTTGGTGCGCCGGTGCAACAGAGCCAGCGCCTGGCAGGCCCGCTGCTGGACGACCTGCAGGCCGGCACGCTGGCAGCCGTCGCGCTGACCGCTGGCGAAGGCATGCGCCTGCTGGCCGACGATGCAGGGCTGGCTCGCCACATAGAAGCCATGCCGTTGCCACTGGCAGAAAAGGACTTTTATCTGGTGTTGTCACGCCAGCTCCAAGGCAGGCACCCCGAGCTTGCCGAACGACTGTGGCAGAGTCTCGGGCAGGAACAGCGCACGGCAGAATGGCAGGCCGAGGTGGCCCGTTTTCGTTAATGGCCACGGTCCGTGCAGTGCATAACGGGTGGCCACTTCTGCACCGTTATGCGCCTTCTCACTTTGACCCTGTAGTCGTATGATCGAAGGCCTTTTGCCCCGGCGCCCGCCGGGGCAGCTCCCGCAACAGATCAGACCGGCCCAGCCTGCGTCAGACGGAGATACCGCCATGATCGGCCAAATGATGGACAGACCCCTGCTNNAAAACCGGCGACCGCGTCGGCTCGCTGGCGTGGAATACCTACCGTCACCTCGAGCTGTATTTCGGGGTATCCGGCATGGGTGCCGTGCTGCACACCATCAACCCGCGCCTGTTCCCGGAACAGGTGATCTGGATTGCCAATCACGCCGAAGACCGCTTCCTGTTTGTCGACCTCACCTTCCTGCCGCTGGTGGATGCCGTCCGCAGCCAGCTCACCAGCGTGGAAAAAGTCATCGTGCTGGCCGACAAGGCCGCCATGCCGGCCGGACGCGATGACCTGGTCTGCTATGAAGACCTGCTGGCGCCGGAAGCCGGCAGCTTTGCCTGGCCTGCGCTGGACGAGCGCACCGCCGCCTCCATGTGCTACACCTCCGGTACCACCGGCCACCCCAAGGGCGTGCTGTATACGCACCGCTCCACCGTGCTGCATGCACTGGGCACCCTGCACAGTGGCGCCCTCGACATTGGCCGTGACAGCGTCATCCTGCCGGTCGTCCCGATGTTTCATGTGAATGCCTGGGGCACGCCGTACAGCGCCGCCATGTCCGGCGCCAAGCTGGTCCTGCCCGGTGCCGGCATGGATGGCAAGAACCTGCACGAGCTGATTGATGGTGAACAGGCCACGCTGCTGCTCGGTGTGCCCACCGTCTGGCTGGGCCTGCTCAACTACCTCGACAGCATCAGCGCCAAAATGGACAGCGTGCAGCACGTGGTGGTCGGCGGCTCTGCCGCCCCGCTCGCCATGATCCGTGCCTTCGACGAAAAGCACGATGCCTTCCTGATCCATGCCTGGGGCATGACCGAAATGAGCCCGCTCGGCACCGTCAATGGTCCGACGCGCGAACTGCTGGCACTGCCGAAGGAAGAGCGCTACAAGCGCCAGCTCAAGCAGGGCCGCCCGGTGTACGGGGTGGAACTGAAAATCATTGATGACGACGGCAAGGAACTGCCGCGTGATGGCAAGGCCTATGGCCGCCTGCTGGTGCGCGGCCCCTGGATCACCAGCGGCTATTACAGGAACGACGACCGCTCGGCGTTTGTCGACGGCTGGTTTGATACCGGTGATGTCGCCACACTGGACGAGATCAACACCATGCAGATCGTTGACCGCCGCAAGGATGTGATCAAGTCAGGCGGCGAATGGATCAGCTCGATCGATCTTGAAAACATCGCCGTGGGGCATCCTGCCGTGAAGGAAGCCTGCGTGATCGGGGTTCCACATCCGAAGTGGGATGAACGTCCGTTGCTGCTGATCGTGCTGAAGGAAGGCGCATCCGCCACCAAGGAAGACGTGCTTGCCTATGTCGGCCAGCACATCGCCAAGTTCTGGACGCCGGATGACGTGATCTTTGTGGCCGACCTGCCGCACACCGCCACCGGTAAGCTGCACAAGGTGCCACTGCGCGAGCAGTATGCGAATCACCTGATGGGCTAAGCCTGTCAGATGGCAATAAAAAACCGCGCAGATGCGCGGTTTTTTATTGGGCGCTCGCGGCCGGGAACATCAATTGTCCTGCTGCAGCTTGCGCTCGATTTCCTCATAGCTGGTGTGGCGCACATCAGATCCCTTGACCAGAAAGATCAGCTGCTCGGAGATGTTGCGGGCGTGATCGCCGATACGTTCGAGTGAACGCAGCACCCACATCACATTCAGCACGCGCGAAATGGAGCGCGGATCTTCCATCATGTAGGTCATCAGTGCACGCAGGGAGGTCTTGTATTCCGTATCAATGGCACTGTCATCCTGCATCACGCGAAACGCCAGATCGGCGTCAAACCGCGCAAAGGCATCCAGTGCATCATGCACCATGGCACGCACCTGGTTACCGATGTGGCGCGACTCGACATAACCGCGTGGCGATTCGCCCTCCTCGGCCAGTGCCAGCGCATAACGCGCCACCTTGGCCGCCTCGTCGCCAATGCGCTCAAGATCGGTAATGGACTTGCCGATGGCGATGATGAAACGAAGATCAGAAGCAGCAGGCTGCCGGCGTGCCAGAATGCGCACCAGCTCTTCGTCAATCTGGCGTTCCATCTGGTTGATCTGCTTGTCCGCCGCCTGCACTTTTTCTGCCAGGCGAGAATCGGCCTCCAGCAATGACGTGATGGCATCCACCACCTGCTTTTCCACCATGCCACCCATGGCCAGGAAGTTGCTGCGTATGTCTTCCAGCTCGGTATTGAACTGTGCCGAAATGTGCTGGGTATAATCGTCTTTCTTGACCATGTTGCCGGCTCCTTCGCCTGCCAGAATCTTTTTCAAAACCAATCAAACAAACCCGTAGCGGAAGAGAACGCCGCCCGGTGGCATCCGGGTTAATAACTCAACCGTAGCGGCCGGTAATGTAATCTTCCGTCTGCTTGTTGCCAGGATTCGTGAACAGGGTATCGGTGTCGCCATACTCGATCAGCTTGCCCAGATACATGAATGCCGTGTAGTCGGACACGCGTGCCGCCTGCTGCATGTTGTGCGTCACGATCACGATGGTGAAGCGCTCCTTCAGCTCATGAATCAGCTCTTCAATCTTGAGCGTGGAAATCGGGTCCAGCGCAGAGCAGGGCTCGTCGAGCAACAGCACTTCCGGCTGCACCGCAATGGCACGCGCAATGCACAAACGCTGTTGCTGGCCACCCGAGAGGCCCAGCGCAGAATCATGCAGGCGGTCCTTGGCTTCATTCCACAGCGCCGCGCCCTTCAGCGATGCCTCAACCACGTCATCCAGCACGCGCTTGTTGTTCACGCCCTGCAGACGCAAGCCATAAGCCACGTTTTCATAAATCGATTTCGGGAACGGGTTCGGCTTCTGGAACACCATGCCGACACGGCGACGCAGATTGGTAATGTCCACGCTCCGGTCGAAGATGTTCTTGCCGTCCAGTTCGATCTCGCCTTCCACACGGCAACCATCAATCAGGTCGTTCATGCGGTTGAAGGTACGCAGCAGGGTCGACTTGCCGCAACCGGACGGGCCGATGAATGCCGTCGCACGGTTGCGCGGGATCTTCATGTTGATGTCAAACAGCGCCTGCTTTTCGCTGTAGAACAGCTGCAGGTTTTTTGCCTCCAGACAGACCGGCTCTTCATCGAGCTTGTGATGACGGTCTGCCCGACCCAGCGTGCTCATGTTCACGCCGTGGGAGTGGTGTTCTTCTGCCACCGCAGTGGTCTTTCCTGATTCGTTCACGGCTGTAGTTTCCATGTCGAAGCTCATAGTAATGTCTCGATTCTGTTCGGCTTCCTGACGTCTGTCCAATCGACAGGCATCAGGACTCCAGTGACTTGTACTTTTCGCGCAGGCGATTGCGCAGGCCTACCGCTGAAAGGTTCAGGGCCGCCACCACCAGGACCAGCAGGAAGGCCGTGGCATAAACCAGCGGACGTGCTGCCTCGACGTTGGGGCTCTGAAAGCCGACGTCATAGATATGAAAGCCCAGGTGCATGAACTTGCGCTCCAGATGCAGGAACGGCGCATTCAGGTCGAGCGGCAGGTTGGGCGCCAGCTTTACCACGCCCACCAGCATCAGCGGCGCCACTTCACCCGCGGCACGGGCAATCGCCAGAATCACACCGGTCATGATGGACGGCGTTGCCATCGGCAACACCACGCGCCACAAGGTTTCGGCCTTGGTGGCGCCCAGCGCCAGCGAGCCTTCCTTGAGTGCGCGCGGAATGCGGGCCAGGCCCTCTTCCGTGGCCACAATCACCACCGGCAACGTCAGCAGCGCCAGCGTAATGGAGGCCCACAGCAGGCCGGGCGTACCGAACACCGGCGAGGGTGCCGCTTCCGGATAAAGTGCCCGGTCCATGGCACCACCGACAAAATACACAAAGAAGCCCAGACCGAAGACGCCATACACAATCGATGGCACGCCGGCCAGATTGTTCACGGCAATGCGCACGATCTGCGTGACCAGCCCCTGATTGGCATACTCGCGCAGGTAGATGGCGGCGATCACACCCAGCGGCGTCACCAGCACGGTCATCATCAGCACCATGAGCACGGTGCCGAAAATGGCCGGGAACACACCGCCTTCCGTATTTGCTTCACGCGGGTCGCCGGAGAGAAACATCCAGACATTATGGAAATAGGTGCCCAGCTTGCTGATGACACCCATGTCGTTGGGCTTGTTGGCCGCCACAATCTTGTCGAGCGTGATTTCTTTTTCAGTGCCGTCAGCCGCCACAAATACAGCCGAGTCGCGTGCCGCATCGGTCACCAGCGCTTCCAGCTTGAGACGAACACCTTCATATTCTTTTTCATGCACGGCCTTGGCCGATGCAATACGCGCCGTATCTGCCTCGGTCAGCGCATGACGCAGCACCAGGCGGCGCTCTTCAAGGCGCAGCTCGTCCAGTGCGTAATTGATACGGCCGACATCACCTTTCTCCAGTTCGGCGGCCTGTTCGCGCAGCTCACCGGCACGATCAATACGATCCTGCAAGGCATCCCATGCCTTGTCACCTGTCGCCACCACTTCACCGGACTGGCGGACTTCCTTCAGGCGCCCAAAAAAGCTGCCCCATTCATAGCGCTCCAGTGCCACGATATCGGCCGGATACCGGATGTCCGCCAGACGATCGGCAAACACCCACTTGAAGTCAGCGCCGCCCAGGTCGCGGTTACCCACCTTGAGCGAGTAACGCGTCACGGTCTGTACCGCAGCCGGTATCTCGACACCGGACTCGCGCAGACGCGCCGCCGTATCGATTTTTTCATCATAAAGCTCGGCAATCAGGATCTTCTTGCTGCCGTCCATTTCCGTATAGCTGGCCTGCATCACGTCTGCCGGCCAGAAATGACCCAGACCACGCACGGCAATCAAGCCCAGAATGCCGACCACCATGATCAGGGATATCGTGACCGTCCCGGCATTCAACCAGACCCACGCATCACCGGACTTGAAGTATTCGCGCAATTTCATCAGTCAGTTCTCCGTGATCTGCTCAGAGCGAGCCGTATTTCTTGCGCAAGCGATTGCGCACGACTTCAGCAGCAGTATTGAGGACAAAGGTCAGCACGAACAGCACCAGCGCCGACAGNNGCCACGTTGGCCGACAGCGTGCGCATGCCCTCGAAAATATTCCATTCCATGACGGCCGTGTTACCGGTGGCCATCAGCACAATCATGGTCTCACCCACGGCACGGCCAAAGCCGATCATGAGTGCCGAAAAAATGCCGGGCGATGCCGTTGGCAACACCACGCGAGTGAGTGTCTGCCATTGCGTGGCGCCCAGTGCCAGTGAGCCATTGGTGAGATGACGCGGCACGGCGAACAGCGCGTCTTCTGCAATCGAGAAAATCGGCGCAATCACGGCAAAGCCCATGGTGAGTCCGACGATGAGGGCATTGCGCTGATCAAAGCCAAGACCGGTTTCTGCCTGCAGCCAGTGCCGGATGTCGCCCCCAAAGAAGGCAATTTCCATTGGCCGCGAAAGCTCGAATGAAAGCCAGCCGCCCAGAAGCACCGGCACCACCAGCACAATCGGTGCCCAGCCATCCGGCAGGATGCTGCGCTTTTCAATGGACAACTGCGACCAGGCAAAACCACAGCCAAGAATAATGAGCGGCGTGACAATGAGCAGGCTGAAAATACCGGGCAGGCTGCCTTCAATGGTTGGCGCCAGCCACAGACCGGCGAGAAAGCCGAGAATAACGGTGGGCAGCGCCTGCATCAGCTCGACAGCCGGTTTCACCTTGCGGCGCAGGCCCGGCGCCATGAACACGGCGGTATACATGGCGCCACAGATGGCCAGTGGTGCTGCCAGCAACATGGCATAAAACGCTGCCTTGAGCGTACCGAACGTCAACGGCACCAGCGACATCTTGCCTTCGAAATCGGAATTGCCCGAGGTGGACTGCCAAGTGTAGCCGGGTTCCTCGTATGACTCGTACCACACCTTGCCCCACGCCGACTTCATGGAAATGTCGGGGTGCTCGGCATGCATGCTCCAGAAGCTGGCACCCTTGTCGCTTTGCACATAAACGCCTTCGGAACGTGCCGACACCGCCAGCGAACGGATGGGTGCATCGGCAGCCTGATGCACGCCCAGGCTGCGCTCGGAGGTGGTGAAGAAATAACCGACACGGCCTTTTTCATCGCCAGCAACAAAGCCCTTGCGCTTGGCTTCCGCCACGATGGCAGTGACGGGCGCATCGCCCAGCGTGAACTCGCGAATTTTCTGCAGGCTGAAGGCATCAACCTCGGCATGCTTGTCGCGCACCAGAAACCACTGTGCAACACGACCATGGTTGTCGCCCACCAGCAGGGAAATGTTGCCCTGCAGTGCTGCCAGTGCCGTTACCTGTTCGCTGCTGCGTGTCAGCGGCAACTGCTGATACACCGCCGGCCCTTCGTCTTTCATGCTGAGGACAGTCATCTGGCTGTTGCCCGACAGCACATACGCCCAGCGTGCATCCTGGCCAATGATCACATCACGCACTGATGCGGACGGCACATCAACCAACGTTTCCGAGGTGCGGACAAACACCTTTGGGCCGCTGTCTTCCTCTGCCTCACTGGTCAGGCCAAACGCAACCTCACCTTCCGCACCCTCTTCAATCTTTTTCTCGTAGCCGGACCACACCAGACGCCCGGTGTTGATGCCAAGCACCTTCAGCGCGTCATCGCCACCACGCAAGGCAAAATGCAGGGCAGGCTGGCCGCTGTCATCCACCACCACCGGGGTTTCGCCATACGGAAAGCGGACACCGGGCACAATGGTACGCGCATCATTGGCGCCGTATTCCACGCCATAGTCCGGAGCCAGCACCAGCACCTGACCATTGGACAGGCCCAGACCAACAAGACCAGTGGTGACTGCCGCGCGCTGCACACTCACCACGGTCACACCAGCAGGCACCGGCAGGGCCTGCCGACGGATTTCACTGCCGTCACTGACCTTGAAAAACTGCAACTCGGCTGTTGGCAACAGACGCATGCCGGTGGTGTTGTATTCATCCATGTCCACCCACGCCGCCTTTGGCTCGGTCGCTTCGTAGCGACGGGCCTGCTCGAACTTGCCCTGGTCAAACAAAGGCCAGACTTCGAACAGCAGATAAAAGAAGATGAGCGCGATGGCGACAATCACAAACACGCCACCAAAGCCAATGGTGATATTGGCCAGGCGATCCTTGATCTGACGACGACGTGCCATCTTTGCCATTTCCTTGGCAGAGGGCATGACCGATTCAATGTTGTGTGACATGGACAGTGTCCTGTAAAAATTCAGTTCAGAAATCGCACAGCGTTCAGCCGCTCTTGCCGACCCAGTGCTGTCGCATTTGTGACCGAAATGTGACAGCGCTAGACCGAAAAAAAGGGCCGAGAAAAAAGGGGCGTGAGCCCCTTTTCTCCCGACCTCGCCAGCCTTACAGGCCCAGCTTGGTACGGATCTTCTTCACTTCCGAGGCCGGCAGTGGAATATAGCCGTCTTTCTCCACAATTTCCTGGCCCTGCCTGGACAGCACCAGCCTCAGGAACTCGGCATCAACCGGGCGCAGCGGCTTGTTCGGTGCCTTGTTTACATAAACATAGAGGAAGCGTGCCAGCGGGTACTTGCCGCCCAGGGCATTCTTCTCGTTGGCTTCGTAAAACTCGCCATCCGAACCCTTCAGAGGCACCGCACGCACGCCAGAAGTCTTGTAGCCGATACCTGAGTAGCCAATACCGTTGATCGAGGTAGCGACCGACTGCACGACCGAGGCAGAACCCGGCTGCTCGTTCACGTTGTTCTTGAAGTCACCCTTGCACAGGGCGTGCTCCTTGAAATAACCGTAGGTGCCGGACACCGAGTTACG
>DPJB01000033.1 GCA_003543245.1 Moraxellaceae bacterium
TCTCGTTGACTTCGTCCCAGCTGGAGCGGATGAAGCCGCCCATGCCGCGCTTGCTCTTGTAGGACTCGGCCTTGACCGGGTCCGTGACTATGCTCGCCCAGGCCTCGACCGGATTCAGGGTCGCCCGCGCCTCGCGCCAGAGTTTGAGAAGGGGTTTACGCACCTTGGGGTACTTGAGGCGGTTGGCGCTGTAGATGTACCAGCTGTAGCTGGCACCACGCGGACAGCCGCGCGGTTCGTGATTGGGCAGATCCGGACGCGTACGCGGGTAATCGGTCTGCTGGGTTTCCCAGGTGATCAGGCCGTTCTTCACATAAATCTTCCATGAACAGGAACCGGTGCAGTTCACGCCATGGGTCGAGCGCACAATCTTGTCGTACTGCCAGCGGGCACGATAGACATTTTCCCAGTCACGGGATTCATTGCGGGTCTCACCGTGACCGTCGGCAAACTCGCCCTGTTTCCGTTTGAAGAAGCGCAATTGATCAAGCAGATGGCTCATTATTTTTTCCTCTTTGGCTGGGACGGGGCGCCAACCCCGTCCTGTCGCAAAACCGTGGTTCAAATATCGGGAATCAGCAGGGCATCTCGGCATTCTTGCGGGAATACCACCACCACGTGACAAAAATGCAGCTCACGTAAAATGCGATGAACAGATAAAGCGCCGCATGAGGCCCACCGGTGAGCGCCATGGAAGTACCGAATGACTTGGGAATGAAGAAACCGCCGTAAGCGCCGATGGCGCCCGAGAAACCGAGCACGGCAGCCGACTCCATCTGCGACTTCCTGACGGAAGCTTCTTGAGCTTCCTTGCCCTTGCCGGCATTGGCACGATCATTCTGGGTACGGAAAATCACCGGAATCATGCGAAAAGTGGAACCGTTACCAATGCCGGTGGAAACAAACAGCACCATGAACATGGCAAAGAAGCCCCAGAAATTACCTGCCCCGCCATTGCTGGGCAGAAAGTTCAGCACCCCGAATACAGCCGCGGTCATCACGATGAAGTTCCAGAACGTCACCTTGGCGCCACCAATCTTGTCGGAGAGCCAGCCACCTACCGGACGAATCACGGCACCGACCAGAGGTCCGAGGAACGCAAACTTCATCGGATCAATACCGGGGAATTGTGTTTTCATCAGCATCGCGAAACCGGCAGAAAACCCGATGAAGGAGCCGAAGGTGCCAATGTAAAGCCAGCACATCAACCAGGTATGTTTCTGGCCAAAAATAACGGACTGGTCCTTGAACGAACTGCGTGCCGTGGCGAGATCATTCATACCGAACCATGCTGCCAAGAGGCACACGACCAGAAACGGCACCCAGACAAAGCCGGCGTTCTGCATCCAGACCTTCTGCTCGACACCGTCTTTCATCAGTGTCTGCGGCTCGCCACCCATGGCACCAAAAACACCCATGGTGATGACCAGCGGCACCAGGAACTGCATGACCGAGACACCCAGATTACCGAGCCCTGCATTCAGCCCCAGGGCCGTACCCTGCTGTGCCTTGGGATAGAAGAACGAGATATTCGACATGGATGAACTAAAGTTGCCACCACCAAAACCGCACAACAACGCAATCAGGACAAAGGTACCGTACGAGGTTTCCGGATTCTGCACAGCAAAACCCATCCACACCGCCGGAATGATCAGCGACGCCGTGGTAATTGCCGTCCAGCGCCGGCCACCGACAATCGGAATCATGAACGAGTAGAAAATACGCAGGGTGGCACCAGCAAGTGGTGGCAGGGCGGTCAGCATGAACAGCTGATCCTTGGTGAAATTGAAGCCGATATCATTCAGCTTTACCGTCACCATAGACCAGACCATCCACACCGAGAATGCCAGAAGCAGATTCGGAATTGATATCCAGAGATTGCGTGCAGCAATTTTCTTGCCGGTCGACTCCCAGAATTCGCTGTCTTCCGGGCGCCAGTCCTGAATCACCGGCCCCTGCTTTGCAGGAGCTCCTGCACCGGCCTTGCCTGACTGTGCTGACATATCATTTCTCCGTAAAAAATCAGTTGGTGGATGAAGACAGGGGACTCGCTGATCCCTTGCCCATCATCGGAATTTTTCTGACCTCACTGAGGTACATCCAGATGAGGGATACCCACACCACGCCATACATGAGCATGAATGCCGACGAGCGTATGCCGGTAATATCTACCAGGGCGCCAAACATGATGGGCAGCACAAATCCGCCAAGACCACCGGCAAGACCGACGATTCCTGACACCACACCCATGTTTTCGGGATACTCGTCGGAGATGTACTTGAAGACCGATGCCTTGCCGAAGGCGAATGCAACACCCATGACAAACAGCAATGCAGTAAATACGTAGGCGTTAAGGCCAATGTGAAAGGTCTGCGGACCTGTGACGGTCGCAATGGTGAAATCGGTTTGCGGATAAGAAAGGATGAACAGGCAGATCCAGCTGACCCACATCACCCACCATGTCACCGACTGTGCACCCCACTTGTCCGACATCCAGCCACCGATGGCGCGCAGCACGCCACCCGGCAAGGAAAACGCAGCCGCCAGGAATGCGGCTGTCTGCAAACTGAAACCGTATTCGTTCACGTAGTACTTGGTCATCCACAGCGACAGTGCGACGTAGCCACCGAACACGATCGAGTAGTACTGACAGTAACGCCACACGGCCGGATCCTTGAGCGCCTGCAACTGCTGCGTCATTGTCACGGATGTAGACACGCGATGACCTTTTTCCTCGCTGGTGAAAAACCAGAAAAGCACCGCAGTAATGAACATGATCGCCGAGTAAACCTTGGGCACCATCTGCCAGCTTGAGGCTGCAATAATGGCGGGCGCCACAAACTTGGTAACGGCTGCACCAGCATTACCAGCACCAAAGATGCCCATGGCAAAACCCTGGTTCTTCTTGTCGAACCACTTGGCCACATAGGCGATGCCGACCGAGAAAGATCCACCCGCCATGCCGACGAACAGGCCGAGCACCAGAAAATGCCAGTACAGCGTGGCATGGCTGATGAAGTAGATGGGTAGCACACATACCAGCATCAGCACGAAGAACACGATGCGGCCACCAAACTTGTCGGTCAGCATGCCAAGCGGCAAGCGGATCAGCGAACCGGTCAATACCGGCGTTGCCACCAGTAGCCCGAACTGGGTTTCGTTCAGCTGCAGCAAATCCTTGATGGGAACACCCAGGATGGCAAACATCATCCAGACCATGAAACAGACGGTGAATGCCAAGGTACTCATCCCCAACACCAGCCCCTGCTGAACCTTGTGACTTGTCATTACCTGCTCCTCACCAAACACCATTGAGCGAACACTAGGTGAATGCGTGCATTGAACCTTGACCTGTATCAAATGACACCAACCCCGGTCAGTCACAAAAACTCATCAACTACCTCCAAAGGAGTAGTGTCTGATTATTTTTTTTCCTGAAATAACAATGCGTTGATAAAAACATCGGATTGAGGATTATGCTTGGCCACATATCCAACTATTTGGGGGTAGTGATGAGGCTGGTACCATGAAACTCTGGCAATGGATGCGCAGCTCGCTGCCGGCACGTGCCGGCCTTGCCGTTATCCTTATCGCCATCCTTGCACTCGCCAGCTCACTGAGTGCCGGCCTGATCGCCTGGTTCAGCGAGGACGACGCCTCGGCCATCAACACTGCCGGCTCGCTGCGCATGAAGACTTACCAGACCAGCTGGGCAATGGAAGCTCGCCTTGCGCCAGAGCGCATCAACGCACTTGGCGACGAACTGGAGCGCCGCCTTTACAGCAATGAGCTCACGCGCGTTCTGGAGGGCAACCAGGATGCCAAGCTCAACCAGGCATACGAAAACCTTAAGTCCCGCTGGCAAGCGGAGCTCAGGCCGGCACTGCATAAACAGGATTACTCATCATTCCTCAGTCGCGCTGACGGTTTTGTCATTCAGCTGGACCAGTTTGTCCTGCAGCTGCAGCATCACAGCGAGCGCAAGCAGATCTGGCAGCAAGGCATTCAGGGCACCGCACTGTTCATCACGATGATCATTCTGGTCATAGGCATGTACGAACTACAAAACAGCGTGATTGCACCGCTGGAAGAACTGGGCAGTGTGGCTGAGCGTTTTCGCTCAGGTGACCTCTCGGCACGTGTCAGCTTCCGCTCCGAAGACGAACTGGGACAGATGGCCCTCAGTTTCAATTCCATGGCAGATGCCATCGAGGAGTCGCATCGCACGCTGGAAAGCCGGGTGGCACAAAAAACCGAAAGCCTCGCCCGCGCCAACGACACCCTGGAACTGCTCTACAACAGCAGCCGCAACCTGGCGACCAGTCAGGCCAGCGCAGAACAGCTTGACCAGCTGATTGGCCGCTTCCAGACGCTGTTGCCGGGCCTGCGCCTGACACTCTGCCTCAGCAACAATCCGGAGAAGCCCGCCGAGCCGCGACTGGCACTGCATGGCAGTGAGTCCAGGGAAATCTGTTCGCGCAACGACTGTGCCGGCTGCGAGCGCCTGCACCAGCACAACCTCGAGAGCTTTCCTGTCAGCAACCAGGGAAACCAGCTGGGCGAATTGCGTGCGCACTTCACTGATGGTCGCCCTGCCGCAGGCTGGGAAGTCGGCATGATCCAGGCACTGGCTGATCTCATCGGCACGGCATTGTCACTGGAGCGCCAGCGCGAACAGGATCATCGGCTGCTGCTGCTGGATGAACGCACCATCATTGCCCGCGAACTGCATGATTCACTGGCACAGGCACTGACCTACATGAAGCTGCAGGTAACGCGCCTGCATACCCTGATACAGCGCGGCGAAAGTGCCGAAAAACTTCTCTCTGTCAGTGACGAACTTCGTGAGGGGCTTAATAATGCCTACCGTCAACTGCGCGAACTGCTCACCACATTCCGTCTGAAAATACATGATGGCGGACTGGACCAGGCGCTGGATGACACAGTGCGGGAGTTCTCCGAGCGCGGCGGATTCCAGGTACTGCTGCAGTCCGAACCACTGGCGGTGAGCCTTTCCGCCAGTGAACAGATCCACTTGCTGCAGATTGCCCGTGAAGCCCTGTCCAACTGTGCAAGACACGCCCACGCCCAGCAGGTTAACGTGCATCTTCTGCAGCAAGGCGAGCAGATCGAACTGCACATCGAGGACGATGGTTGTGGTATCTCGTCCGATTTTGATACCCGCCAGCATCACGGCCTTGGCATCATGGAAGAGCGCACACGCAGCCTTCATGGCAGCATCCGTATCGAACCACGCCTGCCACGAGGCACCCGGGTTGTCCTTCAGTTCCGCCCGGAGTTTCTGATCAGCCACACCGGGGAACACATTTCATGAGCGAATCGGTCAAACACTCCATCCTTCTGGTTGACGACCATCCCCTCATGCGACGCGGCATGCGCCAGCTTCTGGAACTTCAGGACGACTTCAACGTAATCGGTGAAGCCAGCAATGGCGAAGAAGCGCTGCTATGCGTGCCTGAGCTGCAGCCAGACCTGATACTGCTCGACAACAACATGCCACAACTGAACGGCATAGAAACTCTCAAGCGACTGCGCCAAAGCGGTTATCGCGGCACGATCCTTATTTTTACGGTATCCGATGCAGAGAATGAAGTTCGCGACGCCATGCGGCATGGCGCCGATGGCTATCTGCTCAAGGACATGGATCCTGACCTTCTCATCGTGCAGATACGGGATGCGCTGAATGGCGTGATTGTGGTGAGCCCGGCCCTCACGCGCGTTCTCGCACAGGCATTGCGTGCGCCGGCATCCACCACCGAGTTCGAGCTAACCGACCGCGAGCGCCAGGTATTGAAAAGCATTGCCACCGGCAGCAGCAACAAGATTATTGCACAGAAACTCGGCATCACTGAAGGCACAGTGAAAGTTCATGTGAAAAACCTTTTGCACAAACTCGGCTTGCGCTCGCGAGTCGAGGCCGCCGTGTGGGCACTCGCACACATGAAGAACTGACCCGCTCCCTGCGAGTACCGGCTATTCGCCGAGCCAGCAGCCCGAGTCGTACAGAAAGGTCTCATCCAGCTGCTGCGGATTATCGATACTGGTTTCCAGATCCTTGATCAATCCGTCTTCCAGACCGTAAATCCAGCCATGCACGGCAAGTTCCTGCCCGCGCATCCAGGCGTTCTGCACAATCGTGGTATGACAGACATTGCGCACCTGCCGCTTCACATTCAGCTCGCACAGCATGTTGACGCGCGCTTCACCTTCCAGCTCTTCCAGCAAGGCCATGTTCTGGTGATAAAGCGCCTTGATGGCGCGCAGCCAGTTATCAATCAGTCCCAGTTCCTGGTGCCCGAGCGCTGCACGCACACCGCCACAACCATGATGCCCGCAGACAATGATCTGTTTCACTTTCAGCACGTCCACCGCGTACTGCAGCACCGACAGGAAATTCATGTCAGTGGCAACCACCATGTTGGCGACATTGCGGTGAACAAACAGTTCACCCGGCATCAGCCCGACAATGTCATTGGCTGGCACACGGCTGTCAGAGCAACCTATCCAGAGAAACTCCGGCTGCTGTTGTGCTGCCAGACGCTTGAAAAACCCGGGGTCACGCGCCTGCATGCGCGTTGACCACAACTTGTTGTTATCGAGCAGCCCCCTGATTTGCATAACCATGCCCACAGCAAATATCCTGGAGAAATACGGCAGCAGTCAGGCCAGCCAGTCGGCATAACTGATGAAAGGCAATGCATCCCCTTCCGCTACCGATTGCCCTGGCTCTTGCCAGGCCAGTCCATGCGACCAGCACACCGAGCTCAGCACACCGGAACTCTGGTTGGGATAAGCCACCAGCTGCACACCATCCTGCACCTGCTGTCGTTGCACGCGCAGATACTCACGCCGCTTGCCGGCCTTGCGCGTGAATGCACATGGCACCGGATTCGGCACTGGTGGCACATAGCTCTCACCCTGGCGCCAGCGCAGCCACGGCAGGGCCGCCACCAGCAAGGTGACCCAGACCGCTACGGGATTACCCGGCAGGCCAATAAAAGGGGTCTCGTTCACATAACCGAATGCCAGTGGCTTGCCCGGCTTGATCCCGAGCTTCCAGAGCACCAGCCGGCCCTCAGCCTCGACCGCCGCCTTGAGATGATCCTCTTCGCCAACAGAGACGCCGCCACTACTGACAATCACATCGGCTGTCGTCGCCAGTTCGGTCAGGCGCAACCGCGTCGCCACCAGATCATCCGGCAACGTACCGGCGTCATGAACGTCAAATCCCATTTCTTCGAGCGTACTGACAATGGTGTACTGATTGCTGTTGTAGAGCTGACCGGCAGCCAGCGGCTCTCCTGGCTGCACCAGCTCGTCACCGCTCGACAGCACTGCCACCCGCAGCCGTCGCGCCACCAGCACGCTAGCCACACCAATGGATGCCAGCAACCCGATATCCGCTGCCTGCAATCGCCGCCCGGGCGCAAACAGCTGCGTCCCTACCGCAATGTCCTGACCCGCGCGGCGCACATTTTCGCCCGCATTGACGGGGGGCAACCGGACACGGTTGTCGGGCAATATTTCTGTGTCCTCCTGCATAACCACCGCATCTGCACCGGGCGGGATTTCAGCTCCTGTGAAGATGCGTGCACAGGTACCTGGCGTCAGCGGCTGCGGTGCCACACCAGCCGGAATGCGCTGACTCACCTCCAGCACGGCACCAGTTGCAGCATCTGCTGCGCGCAAGGCATACCCATCCATGGCACTGTTGTCTGCCGGCGGCACCTGAATGGTGGAGCTGACCGACTCGACCAGCACCATTCCCCGCGCTTGACACAACGGCAGACGAATCGCATCCACACCAGGCAGGCTCAGCGCCTCTTTGCGCAGGTGTCCGAGCACTTCGTCCAGCGTTGCCAGATTGCCGCGCTCGCAACCACAACCGGTGCTCATGCGGCCCCCTCAGGAGAACCCTCACGCGTGCCGCAATTATCCAGACGACGCACGCCGGCCGGTTCCACTTTTTTCTGCTGCAGCAGGCCAACAAAATTACACGGACGCTGACGTGCATCCAGCTGATTGGCAATCATGCGCGTCCACGCCGTACGACAGGCATTGGTCGAACCCGGCACACAGCACACCAGCGTGAAATTGGCCAGCCCCGCCAGCGCACGGCTTTGCATGGTGGAAGTGCCAATCTCTTCGTAGGAAATCTGCCGGAACAACTCGCCAAACCCGTGCACTTCCTTGTCGAACAGCGGCAGGACAGCTTCCGGTGTGCTGTCGCGCGTGGTGAAGCCCGTGCCGCCGGTAATCAGCACCACCTGCACATTTGCATCCGCAATCCATTGTGAAACCACACCACGAATCTGGTAGATGTCATCGCGCACCAGCGCACGATCAGCCAGTACATGGCCAGCCTCCGTCAAGCTGTCAACCAGCAGCTGCCCTGAAGAATCCTCGGAAAAACCACGGGTATCGCTCACCGTCAGTACGGCAATTTTCAATGGAACAAACTCGCGAACGGCACTGCTCATGAAACCTTCTCCTGTCTTGCTGCCACCGGCGGTGCAATCTGTGGGGCAATGTCCGGCTGCAACCAACCCTTCTTCATGCCAACCACACTGCCACTACCTGCCAGCCAGATAAATACCCCTTGTGGGCGCCTGCGCTACTCCCGAAGGGATAGGTCGGAATTGATGCGCGTCAAGTGCGAATGAAACGGCGTGATGCACCATGATCACATACCGTTATACGGTGTATTGTCATACGTCATCAGCAACCATCGCCACTGCTCGCATCACCGCTGACGACCAGACCAACCTCAATGTTCCGGTGCCGGCCTGAGCACATGAGCCAGAACTATACCCTGCTTCACGCCGGGGCCGACAGGCTGGGCATCTGCCCCCCCCTGCAACGAGACAGTAACGACAAAGCAACACGGTACACATCCATGAGCTCTTCCCTGCCGCCACTGGTGTACGCCTGCTCCGGCTGCTCCAATGTGGCACAACTGGCCAACACCCTCGCCTTGCGACTGGATCGCGCAAAGCTGGCCGAAATGAGCTGCATTGCCGGTGTAGGTGGAAACGTGCCGGCCCTGGTGAAAAAAGCACAATCCGGCCGACGCATCATCGCACTGGATGGCTGCCCGCTGCATTGCACCAAAAGCTGCCTGTCACAGCAGGGCGTCACGGCGAACATTCATCTGACGCTGAATGACTACGGCTTGCGCAAACGTTATGGCGAGGATTGTCGTCCAGAAGATGCAGACCTGCTGTTTGATGAAATCCGTGCAATGCTGGAGAAAAACCACGCAAGCAACACAAACACCTGACACCCGACGTGCAGGAACACGTCAGGACGGATCATGCGTCCAGCGTTCGGCTGCCGAGTGATCGCCTTCGCGCTCATCCACCCAGCGTTCGCCCTCAGGGGTTGCTTCGCGCTTCCAGAAGGGAGCACGTGTTTTCAGGTAATCCATGATGAAACTGCAGGCATCAAATGCGGCCTGCCGATGCGCACTGGCAATACCGACAAACACAATCGGCTCACCCGGTGCCAGCTCACCCACACGATGGATGACGTTTGCATTCAGCAAAGGCCAGCGCTGCCCCGCTTCTTCCACGATCTTTTCCAGCGCATTTTCCGTCATGCCCGGATAGTGCTCCAGGAACATGCCGGCCACCTCGGCGCCGTCGTTGTAGTCACGCACATAACCCACAAAGCTGACCACAGCCCCCACGCCCTGATTGGCGGCATGCAAGGCATTCAGCTCGATGCCCGCATCAAAGGTCGCGGTCTGCACCCGGATCATGAAGAAACCTTTTCGTAGTGGTAACGACCGCTCTTGCCGCCGGTTTTTTCCAGCAGGCGCACGGACTCAATCGTCATGCCCTTGTCCACGGCCTTGCACATGTCGTAAATCGTCAGGGCAGCAACGCTGGCGGCAGTCAGCGCCTCCATTTCCACGCCGGTCTGCCCCGCCAGTTTGCAACGCGACACGATATGCACCACATCATCACCTTCGGCCACCAGCTCCACCTTGACACTGGTCAACAGCAAGGGATGGCAGAGCGGAATCAGTTCGTGTGTTTTCTTCGCTGCCATGATGCCGGCAATGCGGGCGACCGCAAACACATCCCCCTTTGGATGTCCTCCGGACTGAATCATCTGCAGGGTATTGGGCAACATGCGCACACGTGCCTCGGCGATTGCCTCACGTGTCGTCACGGACTTCTCGGTCACATCCACCATGGTGGCATGCCCGTCTGCATCAAGATGCGTCAACACAACACTTTCTCCTGTTTTCATGCGCCACCCTTGACAACCATATTTCAGTTTCAGGCTTCATGCCAGCAGGACCAGGCCGACCATCCCCTGCCTGCCCCAAAAAAACATAATGGCCGGATATGCATAAAAACAGGGCCAATCATGTATCCAGAAACTGCTGGCTTGCGCAGCCGTTTGCTGTTCAATCGCCTCACCCAAAGCAAAAGACCGTCAAATTACGCCTGCATCTAATACTAATTTCGTATCAAAACAAATGAAAACCGCCTTAAAAGGTTTCATTTAAAGGTAATCCTGTTTCGATATTGTTTTGCGGCTGCTGACGCAACTACAATCCCGCACGCAAAGGAAGCGACTGAAAAGGATTCAGGACTTCGCCATGGAAAAGCACCTTTCACACCGGCCAACCATTTCCGGCCCTGCCAGGCCATCCATCGGCTGGCTTGCAGGCACCGATGGCTCACCGTCGCACATGATTGATGTGCTTTCACGGCATGGCTATACCCTGACCCATGTGCAGGCAGACACCCCCGGCAACTGCCAGATTGTCATCATTGACTGCCGGCATGTGACACTTGCCTGGGCACAACATTTCCTTTCAGGCATTTATAACGGCGATACCGTGCAATCCATTGCCCTGTACGGCGTCCCGGCGCGCAGCGGCTACGAGCAACTGGTGAGCTGGCCGATGGTAAAGGGAATTTTTCCCGGCGAATGCAACAATGATCACCTGATCAAGGGCATCGCCCTGATGCTGGCGGGAGAGAACTGGTTTCCCCGCCGCATCCTTGACGATTGGCTGGAACGCCAGCGCAACACGATGGTGCCGCCAATTTTGACGCAGAACCTGCCCGAACTTACCGACAGGGAATGCCAGATCCTGTGGCACATCGACATGGCCTCAACCAATGCGCAGATTGCTTTTTCCCTGTCGATCAGCGAGCACACCGTCAAGACGCACATCTACAACATCTTCCGTAAAATCAGCGTGCGTAATCGCACCCAGGCCAGCAACTGGGTAAAAGCAAATCTCAGGAAAGTGGAGGCATGAAGCCGGCAATATTGCCGTTGCGGTCTTTGTGAGCTGCAATCGCAAGAATGATTTCAAACCCGAACACTGGCATGTTCTGCCAGGCAAAAGTCGTCAGTCCTGTCGAACCGGCATTGTTAACAGCAAGGCCGGCGTATTCAGGTTGGCCAGTCGCGGGTCATCCTCCTCGCAAGGCAGCGGCACCACCCCCAGTGACAGCAAGAGCCGGCGCGGACTGCGCTCGCCCGTCGCCCATGCAGCCTCAATGGCCGGGGCGCAGGCACGTGGAATGCAGCAGAACAGGGGCTCCCATTGCAGACCTCTTTGCACCATCACCGGATGTGCCGGATCGCTGCCAGCCATCCGCAGCAACGACACCAGCAATGCCTCGTCCAGCAATGGCGCATCACAGGGCAGCACCAGCAGGCAGGAATGACGTGCCACGGCCAGCCCGGCACGAATACCCGCCAGCGGCCCCTGAAACTCATGGTCATCGTCCTGCACCAACCAGTCCGCAAAATCCGCATAGCGCTCGCCATTGCGATTACAGGAGATGATCAGGTCGTCGGTAAGGGGGCGCACCAGATCGTGCAGCCAGGCGATCATGGGGCGGCCCTGCCACTCGACCAGTCCCTTGTCCTGCCCCCCCATGCGGCTGCCACGCCCCCCGGACAGCAGCAGGACGGAACAGGCAGGCAGACAGGCAGTATCGTTCATGAGGGTCTCTGGCAAGGCCGAATCTGTCAGGACCCCGCTCGGGCCCCGGAAACGCCGGCGATGCTGGCTGTTTTGGCGGATTGGTGCAAGCGGCCGGCCACGCCGATCCGGCGTCCCCGGCATATCTACAGATGGCCCCCGCCTCTTGACAAGGCCGGTAGCGCTGGCCAAAATGCGCGCCTCTTTTAGAGACGGCTACATAGCTCAGTTGGTTAGAGCGCAGCATTCATAATGCTGATGTCCCAGGTTCAAGTCCCGGTGTAGCCACCAATTTCCGCGTTCCAGGAAGCCCGGAAGCCCCAAAATGGCTTCTGGGCTTTTTTTCGCCCGATCTCAGTCCGGGTACAACCATAGGCAATCGCAAGAACTGGAGGAATTTGGGACACCCAACCAGCAACCCGGAAATCAAACCTGCCGAAGACCGGCCAAAGCGCGGACAGACGGAGCCAAAACCTTACAAAGCAAAATCAAAACCCGTTATATTCCGCCAGCCAGAAATGCTTAAGCCCAAACAATAAGAATCACACACTACATAAAGGAACCAATAATGCGGATTGTCGCTATTGTCGCTATGACGGGAGCCATATTACTGTCTTCGGGTTGCGCATCAATTGTTGATGGCAACACTCAAAGTGTATCTTTTTCATCCAACCCCGACTCTGCAATCGTCACCCTGAATGGGGCACAGATTGGAAAAACGCCGGTAACAGTACCACTCAAGCGTCAGGGTGGAGCGCAAACAATCAAGTTCAGTAAAGACGGCTTCAAAGACTACGAGATGCCTCTCACAACCACATTAAACCCATGGTTTCTCGGAAACATTATTACCGGAGGATTACTGGGCTCTACAACTGACGGGCTGAGCGGTGCTGCGTTCCAGTACGCACCAGGCCAATACATGGTCACCCTGCAGCCCGATGACGTCACTCCCCTTCCTGGTGGGGCTTCGCTGAATGAGTCGCAGAAAATAGTGAATTTTATTGTGATGGGCTATGCACAAATAGTCGCCGAACTGACATCAACACCGGGCCAGTACACCACATCACTGCTTGAAATGGCTTCAGTTCCTCAGGAAAACCGACCGGAAATGATCAAGAGACTCAAAGCACTATCCGGGCTTTATGGGGTAATCCCTGAGTTTGCTGAAAGATCGACCGAAATTCTGTTGAAAAAATAAACCCGAAAACAGGAAGCACTTTGATACGGGCACATGGTTCCGTTTTATCAGGCGCACACTGCTGACGCGCAGCATCGGCTGACTTCGATCGTTGTGCTGATCCTGCAAATAAAAAAGGCCCATCAACGGGCCTTTTTTATTTGCAGGATCAGGAAAGGATTCATTCCTAGTCGAGATCAACACCTTCATTCAGGCGCGACTGGAACGCATGTGTCCACATCAGCGCCAGTGGTGCAGCATTTTCCAGCCCCAGCGCCCGCAGTCGCCCACCCATGGCGTGATCACCGTCATTCACGACAAGCCGCACCGAGCCCGGCAATGCCAACCGTGTCGCTCCGCGCGCATTGACGGTAGACCGGCAGAGATGCCCCTCCCGGCTGGAGAGCAGTGCCAGACTGAGCGGACCGGCAGGAACCGACCCGCCCATAGTGCCGGCAAGAGTCATCACCGGCACCGATGACCCGGGCACCATCACCTGACATGCCATCTCGCGCCCGTCCAGGCGAAAGGGAATGTCTGTCACAAACTTGGGGAAGCCCCATATTTCACGTCCGGCGGCATTGGCGGCCGCCGTTGTGACCGGCAGATCCAGAATGTGGAACGCGACATGGCGCTGCTCGG